>JBMOLL010000018.1:0-21390 GCA_049325415.1 Bacteroidota bacterium
GGTAAAGCCGGTACTTCTATGCAGGAAATTGCCGATGCCGCCGGGATTAACCGGACCCTGCTGAATTATTATTTCCGGACCAAGGATAAGCTTTTTGAAGCGGTATTCCGGAATGCCCTGGAAACTTTTGTACCTCACCTGGTGCATCTGATCAATTCCGATCAGAGCTTTTCCGACTATGTCAGGGAGAAGGTCGAGACGATGATCGACACGCTGCTTCAGAATCCCCAGATCCCGGTTTTTGTCCTGCAGGAATTATCAACAAATCCGATGCGAATGGCGGGACTGATCAATAAACTGGGCGTGGATGCCGACAAGGGGCTGAACAAATTTCATACCGAATTCCAGGGTACGGAAATGGGTAATCTGGATCCCCGTCAACTGATTATCAATCTATTGAGCCTCATTATTTTTCCATTTGCTGCCCGCCCCATTGTCACGGAGATTCTTTTTGGCGGAGATAAAAAAGCCTTTGAACAGGCAATGCTTAGCCGGAAGGAATTTCTTCCCGGTATGATTTTACGATCTATAAATTACACCCGATGAGAGCCATAACTTTTTTACTGTTCCTGTCTGTTGCCCTGCTGTCTGCAAAGGGCCAGGATACCCTAACCCTCGATCGTTGTCTCGACGATGCGGTGCGATCCGCCCCGCGGGCTGCCGATGCAGCAGTCATCAGGGAAAACGCTTTATTGAAACAGGAAAACATCGGTACGGGTTGGCTCCCCTCCCTGAGTTTAAGCGGAAAAGCCACCTGGCAATCGGATGTGGTGGAACTCAGTATTGAAAATGCTCCCTTTCCAATTGAGTTTCCGGCAATACCTCACGATCAGTACAGTATAACACTGGATATCAGGCAGCTGATCTATGATGGAGGCCTGACCAGGAAAATGAAGGAACTTGAAGAAAATTCGGCAGGTATAGAACTCAAACAGGTCGACGTGGATCTTTTCCTGCTGAAGGATCAGGTGAACCAGTTGTTCTTCAGTATACTTCTTCTCCAGGAAAACCGGCGCAACCTGGCACTGACCATGGAGAATCTTAAGGAGCGGGAAAAAAACCTGGAATGCGCAGTTAAAAACGGGGTATCGACCGAGAATGATCTATCAGTGCTCAGGGTGGAGATCCTCAGGCTGTTGCAGGCCATGAACGAACTGGATTCGAGGCGCAATGCACTTCTTGCATCCCTTGGCATTCTCATGGGCTGTGACCTTTCCGGTGATGTTTTTCTCGATGAGCCTTATCCTGAGCTTGCCGAAAACATGGACATTCAAAGACCGGAACTTGATCTTTTCCTTATGCAGCAACAAATGCTCGATGCCTCCATTGCCCTTAAGAAGACCGAACGGATGCCTAAACTCTTCGCCTTTGGTCAGGCCGGCTATGGTCGCCCGGGCTACAACATGCTGAGCAGCGATTTCAATCCATACTATATGGCAGGACTGACATTTCAATGGAATATCTGGGACTGGAAGAAAAACAGCCGGGAACGGCAGATCCTTGAGCAGAAAAAGCAAATCGTAAGTCATGCCGAGGATCAGTTCCGGCGTCAGCTAAGTCTGCTCACTAGCCGTGAACTGGCTGCGGTTGAACAATACCGTAAAGCACTCGATCTGGATGAACATATCCTTGACCTTCAGAAAAAGGTCAGTGCCAATGCCGCCTCCCAGCTCGAGAATGGTACACTGAGCAGTTCGTCCTACCTGATTGAACTGAACAGGGAAACAGGAGCACGGATCAGTGCTTCGCTGCACAGGATCCAGATGCGACAGGCGATGGCTAATATTTTAATTTTAAATGGAAATCTTTAATTCTGATACTATGAATACAATAGGAAAGCGACCGTCTTTATCCGTTAAAATAAAGAAAACACTGTTTCATGGCTTGTGGATCGTTCTGCTGGCTCTGCTGGTTGCAGCCTGTAATGGTTCGGAAAGTGAATCCGATGCCTATGGGAACTTTGAGAGCGATGAATTAATTATCAGCCCCGAGGTGCAGGGAAGAATTCTGCAGTTCAATGCCGGGGAAGGTGATCTGCTCTCCGGGAAGGTCCCCCTTGCGATCATCGACAGCACTTCCCAGGTACTCAGGAGGGACCAGTTGGAGACCGGTCTGACTGCCATCGCTGCGCGGATGAAGAGCATTGATGCCCAGATTGATGTATTGAAAATTCAACTTCATAATCTCGAACGGGAATTTGAAAGGGTCAGCAAGCTGTTGGAAGACGGTGCAGCAACACGAAAGCAGTTTGATGATATGGAAGGACAGATCAGGCAGTTAAAGGCGCAGATTGCCGCCCAGGAGGTTCAGAAGGAAGCTGTGAAGGCCGAGAAACTTTCGCTCCTGGCCCAGATTAGCCAGGTAAATGATCTGATCAGCCGATCGAGGGTCTATGCACCGGAAGGGATGACCCTTCTTACCAGGTACAGGGAAGCAGGGGAGATTGCAGTGCCCGGACAGGCACTTTGCAAGGTTGCCGACCTCCGTCATCTCTATCTGAGGGCTTACCTGAGCGGCAGTCAACTTGCCGCTGCCAGGATTGGCGATGAAGCCACCGTGCTTTACGATGGGCAGGATTCTCTCATTGCGCTAAAGGGGATCATCACCTGGATCTCTGCCGAGGCTGAATTTACTCCGAAGACGATCCAGACAAAGGAAGAAAGGGTCGACCTTGTTTATGCGATAAAGGTAAGGGTTGAAAATGACGGAGCTATTAAGATCGGTATGCCGGGTGAACTGAAATTAAGGAAATAGGCATGTCAGTTGTCATCGAAAATATATCAAAATCCTACGGATCATTCCAGGCACTTTCTCCGGTATCGCTGGAAGTGGGGAAAGGGGAGATCTTTGGGCTGATCGGGCCCGATGGTGCAGGAAAAACCACACTCTTCCGGATTGTGGCGACCCTTTTAAAACCGGATTCCGGCAGGGTAACAGTGGCGGGGAAGGATGTCGTCAGTGATCTGAAGGCTGTAAGACAGATTCTGGGCTATATGCCGGGCCGTTTCTCCCTTTACACCGATCTGACAGTGGAGGAAAACCTGGAATTCTACGCGGGGGTATTCGGTACCACAGTCAGGGAAAACTATGACCTGATCAAGGGTATCTATTCGCATATTGAACCTTTCAGGAAAAGACAGGCAGGGAAACTGTCGGGCGGAATGAAACAGAAGCTGGCGCTGTCCTGCGCCCTTATTCACCGACCCGAGGTATTGATTCTCGATGAACCCACAACCGGAGTAGATGCCGTCTCAAGGCACGAATTCTGGGAGATGCTCGACGGTATCAGGAAGGAGGGGATTACCATCCTCGTTTCAACTCCTTATATGGACGAAGCTGCTCTGTGCGACCGTGTAGCCCTCATTCAGCAGGGTTCTATCCTGCTGATCAGTACCCCCGGCGACATCGTAAGCTCTTCCGGTCTGTCCATCTATGCCCTGAGAAATGACCACGGTATCTACCGCTATCTCTCCAAAACGAGAAAGCTCCCTTTTTGTCGGGATGCCTGGTTGTATGGCGATGAACTGCATGTAACCCTGAGTGATGAAGATCAGGAAGAGGCTATGCGTTCTGTGATCAGGGAATGGGATTCCGGTCTTGTTTTTCAGAAAGTACTGCCGTCTGTGGAGGATTGTTTCATTAACCTGATGCAAACAAAAAGACAGGATTGACGATTGAAAGAAGAAGCTATGGAGATAATCAAAGTAAAGGACCTGGTTAAAAAATTCGGAAGCTTTGTCGCCAATGATCATCTGACTTTCAGCGTGGAGCAGGGGGAGATCTTTGGCTTCCTCGGAGCCAACGGGGCGGGTAAAACAACAGCAATCAGGATTCTGTGCGGGCTTTCCTTTCCGACATCGGGCGAGATTACTGTAGCGGGCTATAATGTCTACAGCGAAAGAGAGAAGATTAAAAGAAGCATCGGGTACATGTCTCAGAAATTTTCACTTTACGAGGATCTGACCGTATCGGAAAACATCAGGCTGTACGCAGGTATTTACGGCATGTCGAAAGCTGAAATAAATAAAAGAGAGGAGGAGCTTCTTGAGCGGCTCGATATGAACCGGATCAGGAATACGCTGATCAGCAGTATCCCGCTCGGATGGCGTCAGAAACTGGCGTTTTCCGTAGCGGTTTTTCATCGCCCGGCTGTGGTTTTCCTTGATGAACCGACAGGGGGAGTGGATCCGATCACCCGCAGGCAGTTCTGGGAACTGATCAATGAAGCAGCGAATGAAGGTATAACAGTATTTGTAACAACACATTATATGGATGAAGCAGAATACTGTTCAAGAGTGTCTATCATGGTCGACGGAAAAATCGAGGCACTGGATACGCCGGCCAGTCTGAAAGCTGCCTACCATGCAGCCACGATGAATGAAGTATTTCTCAAATTGGCCAGGAAAACAACTAATAATAGCTAAAAGGATGAAGAAGATATCGGCATTTGGCGGAGGAAAAAGAAAACTGGCTGTCATATTTGATATGGATGGTGTGATTGTGGATAATGCTGCCTTCCATTTCGAAGCCTGGGGAGAATTCTGCGCTAAAAAAGGACTTGAGTTCAACAGGGAAGAATTCCGGGGCTGGTTCGGTTCAACCAACAGGGAAATCCTGGCAAGGCTGTATGGCAGAAAAGTTTCGCGTCAGGAGGCGGTGAAACTGGGAGAGGAGAAGGAAGCAATCTACAGGCAGATTTACGAGCCGGTTCTTTCACCGGTTCACGGTCTGGCATATTTCCTGAATGAACTGAAGAGATATAACTTTAAGCTTGCCGTGGCAACTTCCGCTCCTCCAAAAAATGTGGATTTTGTGCTGAGTAACTCCCATACAAGAAAGTATTTTGACGCCATTGTTGATGCCTCGGGGGTCCGGCATGGAAAACCATCACCGGAGATTTACCTGAAAGCCTCACGTAAACTGAGGATTAAACCCCAGAACTGTCTTGTATTTGAAGATGCTTTTTATGGTATTGAAGCGGCAAGGAATGCCCGTATGAAAGTGATTGGTGTCGGAACCACCCACAAGGCAGAGGAACTGAAAGGCACGGAAATGAATATTCACGATTTCTCCCAGGTTACCGCAGAAATGGTGGCCGTTATTCTTAACAGCTAAAGGCGATGAAAAGATTCCTTGGATTCGTAATCAAAGAGTTTCGGCATATCTTCAGGGATACGCGCACCCTCGTGATCCTGTTCGGACTCCCCGTTATTATGATCATCCTCTTTGGATTTGTTGTCACCAATGAGCTCAAAGATGTGAAAGTGGGGGTGCTGGATCTGTCGCGCGATGTATCATCGGAGAATCTGCTTCATGAACTTTTTTCCTCCGGTTATTTCATCCGGGTAGAAGACCTGGAATCTGAAAAGGATATTGAAGAAGTTTTCAGGAGCGGGGCAGCACAGGAGGTCATCGTAATCGGACCGCGGTTCGGTGAAAGCCTGGTCAGGGAGAAAAAAGCAGCTATTCACATTATTGCTGATGCATCGAACGCCAATACGGCCCAGCTTGCTGCGAACTATACCAGGGCGATTATTTCAGGCTGGATGCTGCGACAGGCTGGAGGAACAGGCCTCCCGTGGCAGGTGGAGATCTCTCCGAGAATGTACTATAACGAGGAAATGAAAGGGGTGCATATGTTTGTACCGGGCCTTATGGCCATGATACTGATGCTGATCTCAGCATTGATGACTTCCATTACCATTACACGGGAAAAGGAAACGGGCACAATGGAAGCACTGCTCGTATCCCCCCTGAGGCCTATGGAGATCATTCTGGGGAAGGTAAGTCCCTACGTGCTTCTGTCATTTATAAATGCAGTCACGATTATTATTCTGGGTTATTTTGTGTTCAGGGTCCCGATGGCCGGAAGTCTTCTGCTTCTTCTGGCCGAATGCATGCTTTACATCACCCTTGCTCTTTCACTGGGCGTATTCATCTCAACCGTGGCAAAAAGCCAGCAGATGGCCATGATTATTTCGCTCATAGGGCTCATGCTTCCTACCATTCTGTTGTCGGGTTTTATCTTTCCCATTGATAATATGCCCCGTGTTCTTCAATGGTTCTCATCAATCATGCCGGCAAGATGGTTTATCATCATTATCAAGAATATTATGCTCAAAGGAACAGGCTTCTTCTACGTCTGGAAAGAAACACTGATCCTGTTGGTATTTACGGTATTTTTTATGTTTAATGCGATTAAACGCTTCAAAATCAGGCTGGAATAGTATGCGTGTACTGCTGACATTATTGAAAAAGGAGTTTACACAGATCTTCCGGAACCGGCTGATGATCCCGGTGATCTTTGTTATTCCTGTGGTTCAGATGCTGGTGCTGGTGTATGCAGCCAGCCTGGAAATGACCAATATTAACATGGTAGTGGTGGATGAGGATCATTCCCAGGCCTCGCAACGTATGATCAGTAAATTTGAAGGATCACCTTTTTTCAGGATGGATGCTGGGACAGCAGACTGGAACAGGGCAGAAGCCCTTCTTATACGCGACAGGGCGGATGTGATCCTTCGGGTTGGAAAGGATTTTGAGAAAGATCTCTATACTCTTGGGGGGGCTGAAGTTCAGCTGGTTATTAATGCCATCAATGCAACGGAAGCAGGCCTGGTTTCGGCTTATTGCAGTCAGATCATCCTTGATTTTAATGCCGGAATCCGGAGCGAATGGTTTGGAATGAATCAGGCAGGAATGACAACGGCGCTTGATATTATCCCTTCCTACTGGTATAATCCCCGGCTGAATTACCGGATATACATGTTCCCCGGGATCCTTGTAATCCTGGTGACCATGATCGGTCTGATGCTCACAGCTATAAACCTGGTACGTGAAAAGGAAATCGGGACCTCTGAGCAGATGAATGTTACGCCGGTGCAAAAATCCCAGTTTCTCCTGGCAAAATTACTCCCGTTCTGGATAATCGCCCTGTTTGAGCTCTCCTTCGGCCTGGTGCTGGGCCGCCTCATCTTTGCCCTTCCTATCGTTGGTAATTTGGCGGTACTTTTCCTCTTTGCGTCGGTTTACCTCCTGGTGGTCATGGGCCTGGGCCTGTTTTTCTCCACGGTTTCCAATACGCAGCAACAGCTGATGTTTATGCTGTTTTTTGTGTTTGTGACCTTTATACTGATGAGCGGGATTTTTACACCCGTCGAAAGCATGCCCGACTGGGCCCAGGTGGTTAACCGGATAAATCCGGTTGCCTACTTTATGCGTGTTATCAGGATGGTACTCCTGAAAGGTTCAGGTTTTCACGACATCGTCAGGGAATTTTACAGCCTTAGTATTTACGCCGTGCTGATCCTGAGCCTGGCCGTGGTGAATTACCGCAAGACTTCCTGAGCCAGCAGCTCATCCAGCATCTTGCGGGTCGACCGGGAATTCCAGTCCATGGCGCCTGTAAATTTTCCGGCTATCCGGCCATCCCTCGAAATTATAAAGGTGGTGGGTATCGAACTGACTTCCAGGGCAGGAGGTAGCGATGTTTGCTGGAAATATACAGGGGCACGATAGGCCTTCTCATTCATGAATGACTGCACCGTGGCCGCATCTTCCTGCGTGACAAGCATAAAGCGTACCTCCGAACCATAGGCAGCGTATAGTTCTTCAATGCCTGGAAATTCAGCACGGCAGGGCGGACACCAGGTTGCCCAGAAGTTCAGAAAGATCACTTCCCCCTTATATTCCTGCAGACGGCTTAGCTGACCCTGGCTGTCGCTTAATCCGAACTGAAGGTCTGATGCCGACAATATCTGCTGCATATCGGTATGTACGGCAGAAGGTTTGCGTACATGCAAAAAAAGCTGGTTAACAGCTGTGGCTATGGGTTTTCGGGTCGGGGGAAGCAATAAAAGGATCAGAAAGGCCCAGAATACGATATCTCCGCCTTTCTGCCATACGGTCCTTTGTTTCCATTTTTCGTAGCGCTCCTTTACAGACTTCATGCCGGTACAATTTTGACTATTTCATGCCGGTCAGCTTTTCTGACCGCTTTTAAAACAAAATTAAAGGCCGAGAGGTTCAGGCAGAGCGCAAAATCTTCTTTGGGGGCAAAATGCTGTTTATCGGGGATGAAAAACCGGCTGCCGCTGCCGCTTCGGATCTTTTCACGCATTGCAGCGAAGTCAGATGCTTTGCCTGTCAGTTCATTACGCAGATATTCAGCGCAGAGTGTATCCTCATCCGCTTCGATCCTTCCGTTATAACCCATGCAAACCAGTGACACTGATGCCGGCTTGCTATGCCGGATATACCGCACTATCGCATCGGCATTGACAAAACTTCCGGTAAGGATCTCGTCGGCGGCAGATGCATTTACAATGCCCTGGGTTCCGGCACTGGTGGTATGTACAATGGTTTTACCGCTAAAATCCCTGCCGGCAACCTGGAAGGGAGAGTTTCCGAAATCGAATCCTGGAACGATCTGTTCGTTCCTTTCCCCGATCAGGAGGTAGTCGGGATTTTGCTCTTTCAGGCTGAATGCCTGACTGATATCGCCTACAGGAATAATTCCGGCGGCTCCCTGGTCTGTCAGGTAACATTCCAGCGAAAAAGCCCGGAAAACATCAATAATAACGGTAAGCCCCGTCGCCTCACGTGCACCTTCAATAAAATGATGGATGGTTATGTTCATATGCTCTGCATTCGCAACAAAGATAATCCATCCGGTCAGAAATACTTTTCCCGGGCCCTTCCGGCACGGATAAAAAGTTTGAAGAGATATGCAGGGGAGTGTCGTACTTATTTGTATTTTAGCTGTTAATTGCCGGCAAAGTCCGGCTATCCTGTTGAATAACAGCTGATAGATTCAGAATACATGGAAATAGCCTTTGTACCGTATTTGTTCTTAAGGCGCCTGGGCGTTCGGCCGGAAAAGCTTTACCACTGGAACGTCCTGCTCAGTAATCTTTTCCTGATCCTGCTCTTTGCCCTTGCAGGCACCTTGATTGGCCTTTTTACGGGGATAAGCCACTTTTGCCTTTTTCAAAGACTTACCGGGATTGCCTGCCCTTTTTGCGGAACAACAACCGGTTTGCTTCACCTGTTCAGAGGGGAAGTATTTCTCGCATGGTCGGCCAATAAAGTGAGTGTGTTACTGGGTCTGTATCTTGTTTTTCAGGTTGTTGCAAGAATAATCCTGCTGTCTTACAGTTCAGGGCTTAAATGGAAGCCGGAGAGACTCTCCGCCACACTTTCAGTAGTAATATTATCCCTTTACTTCATAAATTGGATATATAATTTAATATATTAATAATATATTTTATAAACTTAAATAGTTATAATTACCATGACAATGATTTCCTGTCCAAAGTGCGGGCATATGACCACCCGTGGTGGTTTTAAAGCCTGGCAAATAATCATAGCAATCTGTTTCTTCCCGCTGGGGCTCATTGCCTTACTGGCAGACCGTGAACCCTCGCGCTGCCATAATTGCGGTTATACCTGGGTGGCCTGAACAGCTTAACCTTACACCGGGGCAGGCGGAGTTCATCCCCGGCTTTTTGGGGGATTAGTAATCGATTTATAGTGTGTGAATTACCGGCACATATAAATTGTATATTTGTATTCATAAAATACGTCAATGTTTAAAAGAATCACGAAATTCCTGAAGGAGGAACTCTGGTTAACCGATATTTATAAAGATTCCAAAAGAAAAAGTTTCTTCATTCGGACACTGAGGATCCTGGTAATCGCGTTCAGGGGATTCTTCGAAGACCGCGCGGCATTGCGGGCTTCCTCACTCACCTATTTCACCATGCTGTCGATCGTTCCGATCTTTGCCCTTGGCTTTGGTATTGCCAAAGGTTTTGGCTTTGAACAGCGCATGCATGCCTTTCTGAACAAAAACTTTCAGAGTCAGGAAGAAATCCTGAAATGGATCACCTCCC
This sequence comes from Bacteroidota bacterium, assembly GCA_049325415.1. Classification (GTDB taxonomy): domain Bacteria; phylum Bacteroidota; class Bacteroidia; order Bacteroidales; genus JBMOLL01. The sequence goes on from JBMOLL010000018.1 coordinate 9,894, forward strand.
TTGTGGACAACCTCCTGGCCAACACCCGTGGCGGACTGGTTGCCGGTATCGGTTCGGTGGTGTTGTTCTGGTCCGTAATTCAGGTCCTCAACAATATTGAACTGTCATTCAACGATATCTGGCAGGTGAAGAAATCGAGATCGCTGGTACGGAAATTCTCCGATTACCTGGCCATCATGATAATCAGTCCTTTTGCCATAGCTATTGCTGGTTCTCTGATGGTAAGGATTCAGGGCTATGCTGAGAGCCTCAGGCTTTTACAGCCGATTGTGGTACTGCTGATTAAGATCACACCCTATGTGTCAATCTGGATTCTGTTTACCATTATTTACATCGTGATGCCCAATACCAAGGTCAGATTCATGAATGCACTGATTGCGGGAATCTTTGCCGGAACTCTTACCATTGTGGTGCAGTGGGCCTATATCCATTTTCAGATTGGTGTGACCCGCTTCAATACCCTCTATGGGAGTTTTGCTGCTATTCCTCTGTTCCTTGTATGGTTGCAGGTGACCTGGCTGATTGTTTTAATGGGGGCGGAGCTGTCCTTTGCCTACCAGAATGTCGAAAACTATGAATTTGAAGCAGCCGCCCTTAATCTGAGCTCTTCAAATAAGCGTTTGCTCACCCTTCTCATTCTTCAGCAGGTGATAAAGAATTTCCAGGAAGGTGGTAATCCTATGTCGACCTACTCGCTTAGTCAGAAACTCGGCATCCCAAATCGCCTTGTCAGTGAGCTGACATTCAGTCTGGTAAAGTCCGGGCTGCTGGTGGAACTGGCCTATGATGATCCGCGGCAGCGGGCTTTTAATCCGGCCATTGATACCAATATGATCTCTGTCGAAGAAGCCGTCAGACGCCTCGAAGGTGCCGGAGGAAGCCAGCTCTTTGTGTCCGACTCCGAGGACCTGGAAAAAATATCCAGGCTGAACAAGGATATTATGGAAGCTATCCGGAACAGTCCTGCCAATGTCCTGATCAAGGATATCTGAAATATTCGATAATGCCTCTTCTGGACAGGGGTTATATTCATTGTATAAGCAAAAGTTTGGTTTTACTTATAAATTTTTACCGGAGCAGGCTTGAAAATTTAAAATTAATAGTTAATATTGCATCCATAATAAATCAGATAATGAAATTGTACAGGGAAATACGCCAGCTGCATCATCACGACGGGTAGGACTTCGTGATGCAGAGGCATGTAACCTGTTGAATAGTTTTAAGGTTTGCACATTCTGCAAGCCTTTTTTGTTTAAATTACACCGCATGAACAAACTAAGAATTGCCATACAGAAGGATGGGCGCCTGAGTGAGAAATCCCTTGAAATGCTCAGGGAAGCAGGGATAATGTTGAATAATGGTTCAAGAACGCTGGTTTCGCAGAGTTCGACCTTTCCGCTTGAGGTTCTGTTCCTCCGGGATGATGATATACCCCAGTATGTGGAAGACGGAGTTGCTGATGTTGGGATTGTCGGGGAAAACGTCTGTGCCGAAAGTTCCTGTAATATACAGATTATTGAGCGACTGGGTTTCTCCCGGTGCAGGCTGTCGATTGCCATACCCAAAAACCAGGATTACCGGGGACCGGCCGACCTGGAAAAGAAAAAGATTGCCACTTCCTATCCCGGGATCCTTTCGGAATTTCTGAAACGATCCGGAGTCGGAGCTGAGATCCATGTAATCAGCGGTTCGGTGGAGATCGCGCCCGGCATTGGTCTGGCCGATGCCATATTTGATATCGTTAGCTCCGGAAGTACCTTGATAAGCAACGGACTGAAGGAAGTGGAAGTGGTCATGAATTCCGAAGCAGTACTGATCTCAAACCGGCATCTGGACCAGGAAAAGGCGATGATCCTTGAAAACCTCATTTTCCGCATGCGCAGCGTAATGGCTGCCGTAAATAACAAGTATATCCTGCTTAATGCTCCTGATGACAAACTGGAAGAGATTATCAGGGTAATCCCTGGTATGAAAAGCCCCACCGTCATGCCACTTGCCAGGCCGGGCTGGAGCTCAGTACATTCCGTTCTAAGTGAAAAGCAGTTCTGGGAAGTCATCGACAGGTTGCGCGAACTGGGTGCTCAGGGTATACTGGTGGTTCCGATAGAAAAAATGATCGTCTGATTTAAATCTTTGAATATGAACGTTATCCGTTATCCGAAGAAAGAAATGTGGGCAGAATTGCTCAAACGACCCGTTTATGATTATACCGAATTGTTTGATTCGGTTCAGGGTATCATTAATACCGTGGCAGAAGATGGCGATATTGCACTGAAACGGTTTACCAGGAAATTCGATGATGTGGTGCTGGAAGAGATTGCAGTCAGCAAGGTGGAGCTGACAGCTGCTGCTTTTGAACTCGACCAGCCCCTGAAGGATGCCCTGGATGAGGCGCAGCGGAATATCGAAAAATTTCATATGCAGCAGGTCTGCAAAACGACAGCCATCGAAACCACTCCCGGCGTCAAATGCTGGCAGAAAACCGTGCCCATACAGAAAGTCGGTCTTTATGTCCCGGGTGGTTCTGCTCCTTTACTTTCAACGGTCCTGATGCTGGGTGTTCCAGCCCGTCTGGCAGGCTGCAGGGAAATTGTCCTTTGCACACCTCCAGGAAAGGATGGAAAGATCCATCCGGGAATACTATATATTGCCAATAAACTGGGAATTACCTCAGTTTTCAAGGTTGGAGGTGTTCAGGCCATTGCCGCTATGGCTTATGGGACAGATTCGATCCCGGCAGTCAATAAGATTTTCGGTCCTGGAAACCAGTATGTTATGGCAGCAAAACAAATTGTTAGCCGGGATAAGGTAGCCATTGATATACCTGCCGGACCTTCGGAAGTTGCTATCCTCGCCGATGAGTCCTGCAATCCGGCCTATGTTGCTGCCGATCTTCTGGCACAGGCGGAGCACGGACCCGACAGCCAGGTTATCCTGATAACGGATTCTGAAAAAGTGATCCATGATGTTCAGGCCGAGCTTGAATTGCAGCTTCAGACCCTGCCCAGGAAGGAGATAGCCGTAAAATCCCTGCTTAACAGCAAGCTCTTCCTTGTAAAAGAAGAGGAGGATATGGTGGATATGATCAATTTTTATGCCCCCGAGCATCTGATCATCGTGTGTCGCAATTACAATGAGATGGCTGCCCGTATCGTCAATGCCGGATCGGTATTCCTGGGTAATTTCACCCCTGAAAGTGCCGGAGATTATGCCTCGGGCACCAATCATACCCTACCGACCAACGGCTGGGCGCATGCTTACAGCGGACTGAACCTTGACAACTTTGTCAAAAAGATCAGCTTTCAGGAAATAAGCCGCTACGGATTGCTGAATATTAGTCATGCCGTGATGGCCATGGCCGAGGCCGAGCATTTGCAGGGACACAGGAATTCAGTGGAGATCAGGTTAAAATAGTATATAGAAAAAGGGTATGGATATAATTAACCTGGTTCGTCCGAATATCAGGGAGCTAAAGGCGTATTCATCAGCGCGCGACGAGTTCAGCGGTCAGGCTGAAGTGATGCTGGATGCCAACGAGAATCCCTTTAATTCCCCGCTGAACCGCTACCCCGATCCCCTTCAGAAGGAGATTAAGCAGATGGTGGCCGGTTTGAAAGGGACCGATCCTTCCAGGATCTTCCTCGGTAACGGGAGCGATGAGGCCATCGATCTGCTGTTCCGGATCTTCTGTGAGCCCGGAAAAGCGAATGTGGTTTCCATTGTTCCAACCTACGGGATGTACCGCGTGGCAGCAGATATCAATAACATTGGCGTCAGGGAAGTCATGCTGGGCCCCGGTTTTGAACTGGAAAAGAAGCGCCTGCTTGAAGCCTGTGATGATGAAACCCGGCTCATCTTCCTTTGTTCCCCCAATAACCCCACTGCAAACCTGCTCGACCGTAGTACGATCCTGGAAGTGGTGCGTGAAAGTAATTGTATTGTTGTGCTCGATGAAGCCTATATCGATTTCAGCAGTGCAAAGAGCCTGATAGGTGAACTGGATCACTTCCCGAATCTGGTGATCCTGCAGACCTTCTCCAAAGCCTGGGGTCTTGCCGGGATCAGGCTGGGCATGGCTTTTGCCTCGCCCCTGATCATAGGTCTGATGAACAGGGTGAAATACCCCTACAATATCTCGGTGCTCACTAAAGAGGCAGTTATTAAGGCTCTTCAGGACACCGACAGGGTGGCCGGATGGGTGAAAACGATCCTTGATGAACGCAACCGGCTTACGACTGCACTTGCAGGAAACAAACTGGTCGTTCGCGTCTGGCCGTCGGAAGCCAACTTTCTGCTTGTTCAATTCACTCAGCCCGAAAGGGTATTTGCGTACCTGCGTGACCATAGTATAATTGTCCGCGACCGCTCCAGGATCATTTTGTGTGAGGGGGCCCTGCGGATTACCGTAGGGACTGAGGAGGAGAATAATCGTTTGCTCGGGGCACTTGTCCGCCTGGAGAAAGAAATGAATCCGCTTTAATTATCTGAGACTATGAAGAAAGCACTTTTCATCGACAGAGATGGGACGCTGATTACAGAACCACCGGTTACTTACCAGGTCGATACCCTCGAAAAGCTGGAGTTCATTCCCGGCGTGTTCCGGAATATGTATGCCATCAGACGGTTTACCTCCTTTGAACTGATCCTGGTCAGCAATCAGGACGGTTTGGGAACAGAAGCCTATCCGGAAGAAAGCTTCAGGCTGGTCCATGACAGCTTTCTCAAGGCTTTTGAGAATGAAGGGGTAGTTTTTGATGCCCAGCATATCGATCCCACGCTTCCCGAAGAAAATGCACCGACCCGCAAACCGGGTACGGCGATGCTGACTTCCTATCTTCAGGGGGATTATGATCTGGAATCTTCATGGGTGATCGGCGACCGGCTCACCGACCTGCAGCTGGCTGTAAACCTGGGCTGTAAGGCAATCTGGTTCCAGCCGGAAGAGAAAAAATCTGAACTGGCCGGAAGCGGCTATGAGCATAGCTGCCTCCTGGTCTCGGATAACTGGGACAGGATCAGTGGTTTCCTGCGAAGCATGGCCAGGAAAGCAACTGTTACAAGGCAAACAAATGAGACGGCAATACAGGTAGAACTTTCACTCGATGGTACCGGTCGCTCCGATATTGCTACCGGACTGGGTTTCTTTGATCATATGCTGGACCAGCTGGCCCGACATGGGAGCATGGACCTGGTAATCAGGGTAAAGGGTGACCTGGAAGTAGATGAACATCACACAATCGAAGATACAGCCCTGGCCCTGGGTGAAGCTTTCCGGAAAGCCTTGGGGAATAAGAGGGGCATTAACCGTTATGGCTTTACACTGCCAATGGACGATGCCCTGGCATCAGTGGCGGTTGACCTGGGCGGAAGACCCTGGCTGATCTGGGATGTGGAGTTTCACAGGGAAAAAATCGGCGATTTCCCGACCGAGATGTTCTTTCACTTTTTTAAGTCCTTTAGCGATGCGGCACTCTGCAATCTCAATGTTAAAGCGGAAGGCAGGAACGAACACCACCTGGCGGAAGCTGTTTTCAAGGCGTTTTCAAAAGCGCTGAAACAGGCTGCGGGCACGGAAGCCGGTGCTGATGAACTGCCAAGCACCAAAGGAGTACTTTAACAGGAAAAGCTGGCATATATGGCTGCAAGAAAGTACGTAATAATAAAATACAACGCCGGGAACATCCGCTCCCTCGATTTTGCCCTCAGAAGGCTGGGGGTGGAGGCGGAAATTACCGATGATCATGAAAAGATAAAATCGGCCTACGGAGTTATTTTTCCGGGAGTGGGTGAGGCCGGATCAACCATGAATTACCTCAGGGAGAGAGGAATGGATATACTCATTAAAAACCTGCGTCAGCCGGTCCTGGGTATTTGTTTGGGTCAGCAGTTACTCTGTAGCTGGTCGGAAGAAGGCCGGACCTCTTGCATCGGTGTCTTTCCCGATAAGGTGCTTAAATTTCCGCCGCAAGGCAAGATTCCGCATATGGGCTGGAATAGTCTGGATCAGGTCTCTGGTGATCTGTTTTCGGAAGACATGCAGGGAGAATATTGTTATTTTGTTCATTCATACTATGTTCCGCTATCCTCCTCTACAGCTGCGATAACGAATTACCTGCTGCCTTTCAGTGCAGCTTTGCAAAAGGATAACTTCTTTGCCACCCAGTTCCACCCCGAGAAAAGCGGTGATGTGGGTTCAAGGATTTTAGCAAAATTCATTGATCTATGATTAAAGTAATACCTGCGATAGATATACTTAATGGTCAGTGCGTTAGGCTTATACAGGGCGATTATTCCTCCGGGATAACTTATTACAGGGATCCCCTGGAAATGGCTTCAATGCTGCGTGATCAGGGCTTTACCCGGATTCATATGGTAGATCTCGATGGAGCAAGAGCCGCACATATCGTGAATTACCGGATACTGGAAAAAGTTGCTGCCTTAAAGGGCCTGGTCGTGGATTTTGGCGGAGGGGTTAAAAGCCATGAAGACCTTAAGATCGCATTTGAGTCGGGTGCCTTAATGGTGACCGGTGGAAGCGTGGCGGCAAGGAATCCCGTTCTGTTCCTCGAATGGCTCGAGGCATATGGTCCAGAGCGGATTATTCTCGGAGCCGACTTTAAAGACGGGAAGATCGCCGTTGCCGGGTGGCTGGAGGACACAGGAAAAGACCTTTTTGAATTTGTTGGGTATTTTGCCGGCAAAGGGATCCGCCATACAATATGTACCGATGTTTCCAAAGATGGTATGATGGCTGGAACGGCCGTAGAAACCTATGTGAGGCTGCTGGCAGAAAATCCAGGCCTGGGGCTGGTTGCCAGCGGGGGAGTAGGATCCGTCAGGGACATCGAAATCCTTGAAGAGAATGCTGTTCCCGGTGTTATTGTCGGGCGGGCACTCTATGAGGGAAGAATAACCCTGAAGGAACTTCGGCGTTTTAAATTTTAAACAGGAAAAATGCTGGCGAAACGAATTATACCCTGTCTGGATATCAGGGACGGTCAGACGGTTAAGGGAGTTAACTTTCTGAACATTAAGGATGTAGGTGATCCTGTTGAATTGGGCGCCCGCTACGCTGCGGAAGGTGCAGATGAACTGGTATACCTGGATATTACCGCTACACATGAGGGCAGGAAGCTATTTACCGACCTAGTGGAAAAAGTGGCGGCGAGGATCAACATTCCCTTCACGGTTGGAGGCGGTATCAATGAGCTCGGTGATGCAGTGCGTCTTCTCTCAGCCGGTGCCGACAAAGTTTCAGTGAATTCCTCGGCAGTCAGGGATCCGGGCTTGATTGAAAGAATTGCGAAAGGATTTGGCAATCAATTTGTAGTGGTGGCCATTGATGCAAGGGAAGAAGAAGGTCGTTGGGTTGTATATATCAATGGAGGTCGCATTCCCACCGGACTGGAGCTTTACTCGTGGGCCCATGAAGCCCAGGAACGGGGAGCGGGAGAGATCCTGTTCACTTCCATGAACCATGATGGCACAAAATCGGGCTTTGCCTGTGAGGCACTGGCAAAATTATCAGACAGTCTGACCATCCCCGTAATTGCCTCCGGAGGGGCCGGTAACATGGAACACTTTGAAGAGGTCTTTACCACAGGAAAAGCCGATGCTGCCCTGGCAGCCAGTGTTTTCCATTTTTCAACCATACCTGTTCCGAAATTGAAGAACTATTTAACAGAAGTCGGTATAAACATCAGAAAATGATTGATTTTAATAAGCTTAACGGACTTGTTCCGGCGATAATTCAGGACTACCAGACCGCAAAGGTCCTGATGCTGGGCTTTATGAATAACGAAGCCTATGAGAAAACGGTCAGTGAAAAGCTGGTAACCTTTTACAGCCGGACCAGACAAAGGCTCTGGACAAAGGGAGAGGAAAGCGGCAATTTTCTTGATGTCGTCGAAATAAAGGAGGATTGTGATCATGATACCCTGCTGATCCTGGTTAATCCCAGAGGACCCGTCTGCCATACCGGCAGCGATACCTGTTTCAACGAAGTAAACAGCAATAATCTTCATTTTCTCATTGAATTACAGGAACTCATACATAAGAGAAAAGCAGACTTACCCGAAGGCTCGTATACAACCAGGCTTTTTACTGAAGGCATACCAAAAATCGCACAAAAAGTAGGGGAGGAAGCTGTAGAATTGGTGGTGGAATCCATGCGCGATATGGATGACCTTTTTCTCAATGAAGCAGCCGACCTGCTTTACCACCTCCTCGTACTTCTTTCAGCAAAGGGCTTTGACCTCAGAACTGTGGCAGCCGTGCTGAAATCAAGGGCGCACTGACCTTTGTTGTTAAAATTTGGTTAATATTTTTTTTGCGGCGAAATCGCCATGATAAGTGCAACTTAGTTTTCGTAGTTTCGTATAATTAGTGGTTTTTTCTGCAATCCGGCGGCCGTATGGTCTGACTGTTTTGCTAATCTGAAAAAAGGGAGCTAAATTGAATCTCTTTCTGCACTTATGACTGTTTGGATGAAAAAGCTGCTCTTGCTTATCTGTTTAAGCCTTCTGATGGCCCGGCTTCCCGGTCAGAAGCTTCCATTGGATAATTTTACGGTTCAGAATGGCCTGCCTCAGAATTCGATCTCATCGATTATCCAGGACAGACAAGGTTATCTCTGGTTCGGATCTCAGGTGGGTGTAGCCCGCTATGACGGCTATGAATTTGTGTCTTATACGACCGCCGATGGTCTGCCCGATAACTATATCAACTGTCTGCTGCTTGGAAAAGATGGCAGGATATGGATAGGCACAGAAGGAGGAGTCGCAGTATACGACGGGACTTCTTTTATCAGTTTTACCCAGGAAAATGGTCTGGTAGATAACAGGGTCGATCACCTCCTGTCCGATCTTTCAGGCAATATCTGGGTTCAGACAGCTTATGGCATTTCTGTCATCCTTCCGGATACGATTATCAGCTATACAAAAGAGAATGCCCTCTATAGCAATGAGGTTATCGATATGTACTGCGACCGTCAGGGCAATGTTTATGTGGCGACTTTTCCCGGGTTAACAGTTTTCTCAACACCCAGGGGCTTTGAAAAAAAATACGGCGAGCTGATCATCCGCGACATACTTCAGACCACCGACGGAACTCTCTGGTATGCTACCCAGGAATCGAGTATCCTGAGGGTAAAGGGCAGGGAGGAAGAGTGGATCGGCAGCAGCTACGGCCTCAAGGACAATATTGTCCTTTCCCTGATGGAAGACCGGAACGGAACGCTCTGGTGCGGGACCTATTCCAGGGGTATTTATGCCTGGGAAGGAGACCGGTTCATAAACAAGAATCCGGAGATGGAAACGCCTCCCGTTCCCATGAAACTAATGGAAGATCGTCAGGGCCGAATCTGGATAATGACCCCGGGTGAAGGCGTGTGGATTTATCAGGACGGTGAATTCCAGCATATTACCCATAAATCCAATCTCTTGCAGGATCTGGTCTTTGATATGTTTGAGGATGCGAATGGCAATATCTGGCTGGGAACCTATTCAGGACTTACGAAATACGGGCGGGTAATCTTTGAATTATTCGATACCGAAATGGGACTTCCCGATAATGCTATTAACTCTGTATTTATCGATTCGCGCGACAGATTGTGGGCGGGTGCGATGGGCTTTGTAATTTTTAAAAATCCGGGAGGAGATATCGGTTACAGTAAACTTAGCTGGGAAAATGAAAGTCCGATTCCTTTGTGCTTTGCTGAAGATCAGGATCACCGGATCTGGATCGGTACTGATTTCGGACTCTATTGTTTTGATGGCAGGTCTTACCGCCATTTCGGTCACCGGGAAGGCCTGAAAAGTACCATAATCTACAGTCTCCAGTTTTTGCCCGACAACTCCCTCTGGTGCGGCACCGATTCGGGACTTGTATGTTATGATGGAAAGCGTTTCGAACATTACGGATCTGAAAGCGGGCTTGTCAATGAGCAGATCAACGCACTTGAATGGGTGGATAACAGGCTCTGGTGTGCTACGGAGGGAGGAATATCTGTTTTCACGGCAAGTGGCAAACTGGTGAGGAATCTGACAGGAAAAGATGGTTTGCGAAGCAGCACCTGTATCGACCTTGCCCATGACGAGGATGGCAATGTATGGGTGGCGACCCTCGATGGCCTGGCCATGATCTCCCCGGGATCGGGATACCGCGTCATGAGCTATTCCATAGAAGACGGGCTCATCTCAAACACGATTTATTTTGTTGAATTTGAAAATAAGGAGGAGCTCTGGATCGGGAACGAAAAAGGGATAAATACTCTCGGGATCCATAGCAAAAAAATCGACTACTATGGTTTTGTTGAAGGCTTTACTCCTATTGAAACAAACAGCAGGGCAGTAAGCAGGATGAGCAACGGTGATCTCTGGATTGGAACCAATAACGGGATCATTCAATACAGGGTTAGGAACAATATACGTGATGCGCAACCACCCGGGCTCATTCTTTATCCGCCAATGATAAACGGAAAGAGTTCGGATCTTGATCTTTATTCCGATGGTATCGATGAATCAGGTCTTCCCATCGACCTGGTACTCCCTTATAACAGGAATTCTCTCTCTTTCCGGTTTACCGGGATTCATTATACCAATCCATCAAAGAACAGGTTCTGGTATAAACTCGAAGGCTACGATGATGACTGGTCAAAGCCTTCGGGCGACCGGGAAGTGGAGTATAAAAAGCTTCCCAACGGGACCTATACTTTCAAATTGCTCTCTTCAAATCTCGACGGTGCAACTAATCCTCAGCCACTGACCTTTACCTTTCAGGTTAAACCTCCGTTCTGGAAAACATTCTGGTTTATAGCTATTTATGTAATAATCGGCATAGTTCTGGTCGTCTGGATCATAAAAATCAGGGAAAGGCAACTGATTAAAGAAAAAAGGATACTGGAAGAAAAAGTAAGGGAAAGAACCAGGGAAATCGAAGATCAGAAGGTGGAGATTGAGGCACAGCGGGATGAGATCCAGGAACAGAAAAACTACGTGGAAAAGCAACGCGACCAGATTGCCTTCCAGAACAAGGAAATCACCGATTCCATCCTTTATGCCAAAAGGATTCAGCAGGCTGCGCTTCCGGGAATTAAAACCCTGAAGAAAACCCTTAATGATCATTTTATCCTTTTCAGGCCCAGGGATATCGTCAGTGGCGATTTTTACTGGGTGGAAAGGATAGACGGACTCATTGTTGCCTGTGCTGCAGATTGTACAGGTCATGGAGTGCCCGGAGCTTTCATGAGCATGCTGGGCTTAACTTTCCTGAACGAAATTGTTAACAAAGACCGCGTCAAGGATTCGGATGAAATTCTGAACCGGCTGCGGAAATCCATTATTACGGCCCTTTCGCACCGCGATGAGGACTCCCAGGCAAACGACGGGATGGACCTTGCCCTTGTGGTGATCGATCCGGCAAAAGATGAACTCCAGTTTTCCGGTGCCAATAATCCCCTGATTCTGGTTAGGGGAGGTGAACTTATTGAATACAAGGG
>JBMOLL010000019.1:0-21371 GCA_049325415.1 Bacteroidota bacterium
TCAGCGCTTAAAAAGGGATTTGAGTTAATTACAACAACCGGAATGCTGACCAATAATAGTATTTTGCAGATTCAGGAAGTATTAGAGGACAATAATGCCGGGTATAGAAAATTGCCGGGAACTGCATTGAAAAATACAGCAACAGGTGAGACAATTTATACTCCCCCACAGGATTATGAGGAAATAATGAGATTTATGGCAAATCTTGAGCGATACATAAATGATTCGGAAATACAGGATTGTGACCCCTTGATTAAAATGGCAATCATTCATTTTCAGTTTGAGAGTATTCATCCTTTTTATGACGGGAATGGCAGGACCGGAAGGATAATAAATATTCTGTACCTGATTTTAGAGAAACTTCAAACCTTGCCGATTCTTTATATGAGTAATTATATAATAAATAATAAACCTGACTATTACAGATTTCTGCAAAAAGTCAGAGAAGAGAATTTATGGGAAGAATGGATTTTGTTTATGCTAAAAGGAGTTGAGCAAACCTCAAAGGAAACAATAGAATTAATTGCCAGGATTAAGGAATTAATGCTTGAGTATAAACACAGACTTAGAGACAATTATAAATTTTACAGTCAGGATTTGCTTAATAATTTATTTAAGCATCCATATACAAAGATTGAATTCGTTGTAAATGATCTGGGTGTTTCAAGGCTAACAGCAGCAAACTATCTGAATAAACTTGCGGAGGATAAAATGCTTATGAAGGAAAAATTGGGAACCGGAAATTACTATATCAACGAAAAATTATTTGACATATTAACAAAGAGATAAAAAGCCCGAGCGGTTTTGTGTTTGGAAAAACCGGACCAGTTGACCATGTTAAGCCGATTTTTGTTGGCCATCTTATCCTATTGATTAACTGATGCTTGCGTCAGGAGCATTATTCCGGCGCCAAGTGGTCAGTGCCACCGGTTTTTCCAAATAATTGATAACCAGATTTTAAAGAGCAATAGAACAGAATTTCTGAGTTATGGTTTATTGCCAGGACTATAGTAAATTTCTTTAATTGTATTAATCAACTATCCAATAGGCAATTACGGGGCGGTTGTTGCAAGATTGCAACGGAATATTCCAGTTTTTCTTTGGGATTTGCTGGGAAAGGCATCATTTGCTTTCTCTAGTGCTATTTTTTTTCAATTAAACATTCCGAATCTTCCTTGGCTTTGTCAATAGATTTATTTTGCATACAATTGCTCATAAAAAGAATTAAGCAAATCCTCCTCAAAAATTTCATCTAGTATTTATAAAACGTGTAATAGTATTTTTGACCTTTATGTATTAATAGTAGAGTGTCGCTAAAAGACATTTTAAAGATGCTATCTCCAGGAGCTGCAGTTATATAAAATAATTTATCCTTATTAGATTCTGCTTCAATAGGCGAAAAGGAGTACTCCTCATCTGTATTATCTAGGATAAAATACATGAGCCCCGAACTATAGCTTACTTTTATAATCTTACCATCCAGTCTCTTGCTGTTAAAAACAGCAAAATCACTTTTTGCTTCACGTTTTATTCTCCTTGACTGATATTCCGCAAAAGACAATAAGAGTATAAAACCCAATAATATTAAGATGCCTTGCATTATTCCATCTTTAAACTTAAAATTCATTGCTATCTAAATTTTAGAATGTACGATTTAATACCAATCCTTTAAAATATAGGTATTACTTGCACCTCCTGCTATATTAGGTCCAGGTGTTAATCCAATTCCGATGTTGACTTCGTTCTGAGATAATCCATAACCTGTACTTGTTGGAGTCCAAGTTCCTGTCAATCCTATTTTTCCTAATACACTACCTCCTCCTGTAGCAAAAACCCCAGATTTACCTTCTAAAATACTTGTTTTTAAAAAGTCTCTTTTAATCTGACTTACTGGTCCAGTATAAATGGACCCACCAATATTAAATGTAAAGTCAACTTGGTAACCTGCTCCCGTTGTGACAGTTGTAGTAAGAATTGGTTTAAAAGATGCTTGTTTACCGCGTAATACCCAGTTAAGTTCAAAACTTTGACTTGCACCACAACCAGCAATTCCCGAGAAACCAAAACCAACATGTACATAATCTGGGATAATTCCTCTTGCAATATCACTATTCCAAGCTTCACTCCACCAACTATCCCCATTTGCGGAAAGATATTCCTTCCAAGCAGTAACGCCCGCTGAACCTACCTTTACAAGGTAGACAATCCCATCGATTTCTAATGTAAAAATATTTTCACTCCAACCTTTCTCATCCCAATAATAATATCCTATTGCATCCTGATAAACTGAACTCTCATTATTTTTACTTGCTTTACGCTCTAATTGTTGGTTTAATTTCCGATAGTATCTTGCTACCTGATCACTAGTATTAGGTCTTGAAGCCTCTATCCATTGTGAATTGGTTAACCCATCAGCCCCAACCTCTTCTCCATTAATTGTAAATGGATCCATTCCAAATATATCTATATAGGCTAAAGGATTATTATGACAGTAACTATAAGGAGAGCTTGCCCACTTAATCAGTGGATCTTGTACATGCCACCTTCCAAGTTGAGAGTCATACATTCTTGCCCCGTAATCATACCAATCCAAATTTACCCCATCAAGCAGTCCATCCTGGATCTCTTTCCCATTGTAACGATACTTGTTCTCACTGCTCCATGAATTGGCCATAGTCATGCCAAAGGGATAATAATCAAATCGTTGATCGACTACTCCGTTATTGTTAAAAGTGACCCTTGTATTCCCTAGATGATCCTTCAAAAAATAGTCATATGTAACTAAAACATCGCTATTCATATCAACCATCCCCTCACTATTCAGGATATAATCTAACAGGAAGTTGGAACCGTTTGTGCAATTATATATGAAAGAACCCGCATACATGGTATTGGTTGTAACAGATCCCTGGACAAAACTTTTCAACCATTTGGTACCTGTAGCATCGTAAATATATGAAATTTCATCATCATTAGTTGGGTATGAATTAGTTTGAAACGCACGGATAAATTGTCAGCCATAGGTGAAACATTTAAAGTTCAACGGTGAAACAGTGGCGAAATAAAAATTGGAAAACCGCGAAAGAAAGTCAGGTGTTTAGAAAAGAAAAGCCCACCTTCGCTAAAGCTTCGGAGGGCGGCGCAGTCCGTAGGAGGGCCGACCGTAAAGAAACAGTCCGGTGGACTGTTTTAGGGAGGAGCCAGCCTGCAGGGGAGCGTTTGATTCCCCTACCAAAAATTAATGCAAGGAGACGAAATAAAAAAGCCCACCTTCGCTAAAGCTTCGGTGGGCGGAGGCAGTCCGTAGGGGAATCGAACCCCTGTTACCAGGATGAAAACCTGGCGTCCTAACCCCTAGACGAACGGACCGTAAGGGCAAAACAGCCATCACTGTTTTGGGTGTGCAAATATAATGGAAAAATAATTCGTGCAAAAGGTTTTATAAAAAATTTTGAAAATATTCATCCCGGCCTCTGCAAAGGGCCTGTTTATGAGTAGTTGAGCGCTTAAGCCCTATCCTAATCGGTGATGGCCCGGATCCGCTCGTCGGCCAGGCGCACCCTCAGCCAGGCCTCCACCTTCTGCCCCTCACTCCTGCGCGCAGCTGCTCCGAGTTCGTTCCTGAAACTCAGGATGAAGGTCGGGATGGTATCGTATACCACCGAATCGCTGACCTGCCTGATCCCTATCGTCCGGCCAAAGGCATAGGATTCCACCGATGAGAACTGGTACTTCATCTCCCTGTCGATCTGCCGGAAAGGGATCGTGTCCTGCCTCCGCAGATACAGCACCTCGTCTTCAAGAAGTTTGATCCTCAGATCTTTGTCCCTGATAACCTGCTCGTTCTTCGTGTACAGATCCTCCAGGATCCCCACCCGCAGGTCGGCATTCATACGGGCGAAACGCTGATCCAGATCAGCAGGATCGCTCTGCTCCTGGTGGATGACCACCTCTGTCTTCCGGGTAATCCGAAAACCTTTTTTCCCGGCCAGGCCAAAATCCGACAGACGGTCGGTGAGGTAGAACGCTTTCTCCCGGTCGACCGGCTTCCCGATAAAATAAAGATCGATCCGCGAGAGTGTGTCACTGTATACCGTCTTGTAACTGATCAGTTCCGTGCCTTCGAAAATCGTAGCCTTACTGATGTAATTCTCGGCAGCTGCCTTGAAACGGGTCTCCTGGATGACCTGGTAAAAAATGATCCCGCTGGGAATGATGGTCACCAGGAGGAAAATAGCAAAGATCCTGCGGTATTTCTTTTGCTTCCTTTCCTCAATAGTCCGGAGCATGGGAAAGCGGAGATAACGCACCACGAGATAGGTCGAGAGGGCAATGAATACCGAGTTGATGAAAAACAGGTAAAAGGCTCCGAGGAAAAAGTCCATCTGCAATGTGGCCAGCCCGTAACCTGCCGTGCAGAGGGGCGGCATGAGGGCCGTGGCAATGGCTACGCCGGGGATCACGTTGCTCTTCTCCTTTCGCGAACCGGCCACGATCCCGGCAAAACCTCCGAAGAGCGCCACCATCACATCCAGGATGGTCGGCCGCGTGCGGGCGATCAGCTCCGACTGCGCTACATCGAGCGGGGAGAGCAGGAAGTAAAAGGTGGAGGTGATCAGCGCCAGCGAAACGGCGATTCCCAGGTTCTTCAGCGCCCGGATCAGGGTCTCCAGATCATTTGTGCCCACAGCCAGCCCGATGCCCAGGATCGGACCCATCAGCGGGGAGATCAGCATGGCGCCTATGATGACCGCCGTGGAATTGATGTTCAGTCCGATCGAGGCAATGATGATCGAGAACATCAGGATCCAGGCCGTGTGCCCGCGGAATCCGATATCCTTCTTGATCCCCTCGATCACCGCTTCGGTGTCGGTGCCTTCCTTGATGCCCAGAATGCTGACGTACAGGCGCCTGAACAAGGCGATAATGTACAGGATTTCTTTTTTCATATTTGATAGCTTATTCGGTTAGCTGACCGGCAAGAGCCGTAAGATCGGTCCCGGAAAAATGACCTGAACTCATCAGCAGGAATATACTGTTTTGCTTCTTATTGGATAGGAGGAAGGCGGATACCTCCTCAGCACTGGTCACAACTGTGAGGTCCTTTCGTCCGAAGGCCTTTTTCACCTGTTCCTCGTCGAGGGCCGGCAGCTTTTTGTGCTCCACGGTATGCGGATCGAAATAGACCAGCGCCCGGTCGGCAGCATCCATGCTTCCGCGGTACTGCGGAAGGAAGTCTGCATTCAGGCTGCTGAAGGTATGCAGTTCCAGGCAGGCTACCAGCGGTCTCTGTCCGGCTTTTTCACGGAAAGCTTTCACTGTCGATACGACCTTGGAGGGCGCATGGGCGAAATCGAGATAGACCTCCGACCCGTTCGCAGCCGCCAGTAACTGCTGCCGGCGGGCTGCTCCGCGGAAGGAACCGATATGCCGGTAAAAATCCTCTTCGCTGATCCCCAGTTCCCTGCACACCATGAGCGCACCCATGATATTCTGCATGTTGTGGGCGCCAAAAAGCGGGACATCCACCTGGCGGCCGCCTTCCCTGAGCAACCAGGTACGGTCCTCCGTCAGGTAAGGATGCTCCCTGTAAGGACTGCATTCTACGCGGCTCCCCGCTTCTTTTGCAAGCCTCTCCAGCTGTTCATCTCCCCCGAAATAATAAAGCCGTCCCCCGGTCTCCACCTTCTGCAGGAAGATCCGGAACTGCTCCACATACTGTTCAAAGGTCGGGAAGACATTGATATGATCCCACGCGATCCCCGTCAGCAGGGCGATATGCGGCCGGTACCAGTGGAACTTGGGGGTCGGGTCGAGGGGAGAGGTGAGGTACTCGTCGCCTTCGAGGATCATAACCGGGGCAGCGGCCGTTACCCTTACCATCGTATCAAAACCTTCGATCTGGGCGCCGACCATGTAATCGAAATCGGCACCGGCCGACCGGAGGATGTGCATGATCATCGAGGTGAGGGTGGTCTTGCCGTGGCTCCCGCCGATCACCACCCTCGTCTTATCCTTGCTCTGCTCGTACAGGTATTCGGGAAAGGAATAGATCTTTACGCCCAGTTCCTGCGCCCTGAGGAGCTCCGGGTTATCGGCTCGGGCGTGCATCCCGAGGATGACGGCATCAAGGGCCGGCGTGATTTTTCCCGGGTCCCAGCCCGGAGCCGGAGGCAACAGCCCGTGGGCTGCCAGCCGGCCCGCCGAAGGCTCGAAGATCTCATCGTCGGAGCCAGTCACTTCGTAACCCTTCAGGTGCAGGGCGATGGCCAGGTTGTGCATCACCGCACCACCGATGGCAATAAAGTGGATTTTCATAGGATAAAAATAGTGAAATGTGATGACTGCCGCGAACGCAAGCCATAAAATTAACGGCATAGCTTCATCCTGTCGCTGCCCGCGGGCTTCCTGCCGGCTGAAGCCGGGCGCGTACCGCTTCACAGCACGGATCCAATAAAACCAGGCTACAGTATCCGGTTTGCAGATCAGGGATAAATCCATTATATTTTCAAACTCAATCACCCAATAAACAGAAATATGAAAAAGTCCGTCCTGCTGCTGATGAGCATCCTGCTTTCCTGCACCTCTCCCGAAGCCGGGGTGAATACTCCGGCTGATGCCGCCAAAATGCAATGGTTCCGGGATGCCAAACTGGGCATCTTTATTCATTACGGGATCTATGCCGTGAACGGTACGGTGGAATCCTGGCCCATCCACAATAACCAGATCCCCTATGAGGAGTACATGGCACAGGCAAAGGGCTTCACCGCCTCGAAGTTCGATGCGGATGCCTGGGCGGATCTGTTCGCGGAAGCCGGCGCAAAGTACGTGGTGCTGACTTCCAAGCACCACGACGGGTTTGCTCTCTGGGATACCCGTTTCAACGAGCTCAGTTCGGTGAAGGGCGCCCCGGCAAAGCGCGATATCATTACGCCCTATGCCGAAGCCCTGCGGAAAAAGGGGCTGAAGGTGGGGGTCTATTTCTCGCATCTCGACTGGTCAAACCCCGATTACGCCACAGTATTCTCTGCCGGTGATCCCGAACATAAGGACACGAACAAATGGGATTTTCCGGAGTCGGGCAGGGAGGATCCGGAACGCTGGGAAGAGTTCATCCGTTTCCGGAACGGTCAGATCATGGAAGTCCAGGAACTGGTGCATCCCGATCTGTGGTGGTTCGACGGCGACTGGACCCGTACCGCCGAGCAGTGGAAAATGAAGGAGCTCAGGGAGATGCTGCTGGCTGCCAATCCCGAGGCCATACTGAATGCCCGTATGCAGGGCTACGGCGATTACCTCACACCGGAACAGGGCGTGCCGATCAGCGGACCTGATGGGAACTGGGAGCTTTGTATGACCATCAACGATTCGTGGGGCTACCGGCAGAGCGATACCAATCAGAAAACGGTCGATTATATCATCCATGTCTTTGCCGAATGCATCGGCCAGGGAGGCAACCTGCTGCTGGATGCGGGGCCTATGGAAGACGGGACCTTTACCCCCGAACAGGTTGGAATTCTCCGGGAGCTGGGCCGGTGGACAAAAAAACATGCCGAAGCGATTTACGGAACGGTACGGGGGATCCCTTACGGACATTTTTACGGACCCACCACGCTGTCGAAGGACCGTAAAACGCTCTATTGTTACCAGTTCGATGATCCCAAGACAGCCGTTGCCATTAAAGGCATCAAAAACAAGATCAACCGGATCCGGGTAGTCGGGAGTGAGCAGGAACTGAAGTACACGCTGAACGGCGGTGCGGCCTGGATGGGGATTCCGCCCGTGGTGCTCGTTGATCTGCCGGCTGAGCTGTGTGACGAAAAAACCACTGTTATTGCCGTCGACCTAGATTCTCCCCTCAACCTGTACGAAGGCCAGGGCGGAGCCGACGAGTGAGGCTGTGAAAGAAGGGTTTAAAAGGGATCAGGTACTCAGATAACCAGCACCTTCCCGATCTTTTCGGGGCCGACGGCAGCTTCCGGCCAGGTGACATATTCCAGCCCAGGGTCATGGTAAAGGATGATCACGGCCGGCCGCTTCACGGAACGGAGAAAGCGGTTCTTCTCTTCCAGGGCCATGCCGGGGTCGAGGTCGTACCCGCTGCTGACCGTATTCCTGGTAAACTGGTGCATGGGGATCAGGTCGGTGCCGTACACCAGGTCGAAACCCTGGCAGGGGATAATGGGTATAGCCATGCCGGGGGTATGACCGTTTACAAACTCAAAACGCATCCAGGGCTCGTCCCAGTCCTCCAGCCAGCTGATCTCCATAAATTTGGTCCACTTCCAGAACAGGACATCCGCTTCGGAGGGATCCGGTTCCCGGCAGTAGGAGGTGTGTACGCGGGGCAGGTGGTAGCGGGCAAAGGGATAGCGTTTGACCGGTCGGCGGTTTTCCAGGCTGATGGCCCCGGCGGTATGATCGAAATGCAGGTGGGTGAGGATCACATCCGTAATGGTCTCGGGGGATAAGCCGGTGACTGCTGGCAGGCCGGAAAGATCCGCGGGGAAAGAGATGCCGTAGGCTTCCTGCTGTTCGGGGGGGATGAGCGGACTGAGGCCGGGGTCGATCAGGATCCGGCGCCCTTCATGTTCCACGAGAAGCGACCGGGCGGCAAGGGTCAGCGGGCCGGAAAGCCGGCTGCCCGAACGGAGCATCACCTCTGCCGGTACAGTAAGGTATCCCGAAATGAAGGGATAGCATTTCATGGTCAGTATTCGTAGAGGACCCGGAACAACTCCTTCTCAAGCGATTCGGCGGGACTCTCCACCACCCGGCCCAGTTCCATGTTGCACTGGTTGAAGATAAAGGTCGGGACCCGTTCGATATTGAGGCCTTCCGTCAGCTGGAACGGGGCTTCTTTCTTCGTGTTCACCGCGATAATGGTAAGCTGAGCTTCGCTCAGACCGAGCATCTCCCAGATCTTCATGAAGCGGGGGAACTCCCGCTGGCTGTCGCTGCACCAGGTGCCCAGTACGATAGTGACATACCAGGTGCCGAGGACCTCCCTGTCAAGCACATCCATTACCGTGGGATCGGGGAGGTAGCTTTCAAACTCCCGGTTATACCAGTCGGCGTATGGCGGATCCATGAAATCCTGAATGCTTACCTTGCCATAAAGGATCTCTTCCCCGGTATAGGGATCGCTGGTCACTTCACGGGTTTCCTGGGCTGAGAGCAGGGAGAGGGAGAGCAACAGGAGCAGGGCTGTACTTAATCGTTTCATACCTTGATCATTTTTAAACAGAGGTAAAGATAGGAAAATGTGCCATCCTGTGGTACGGCTGCTAAGGTTTTATACCTTCGGTAAATGGTCGGTGAAAATATCTCTGTTTTCAGGTCAGATACTGACTATTACAACTTACAGGAGCATTTTTTCAAATGTTTGTCCATAGAACTTCTTTATAGGTATTTTTCTCTTCAAAATCGGTACATGGAAATAAAACTAGCCCTATAAACACAACTCATTTCCCTGAAAGTCATAAAATGCAGACCATGCATCGGGCCCTTCCGCATTAAATAAGAAAACCTTCTTGGCCATCATATATCATATAATTATTCTCAACACTTTCGACCTTGCTTTTGCCTCTAAGCATTTATAAAGTAACCTGTCAGGTCCATTTATTGGATCATCACAAGAACAGAATTCAATTTTTGTAAACTCCCTTTAGCTCACAACCATTATGAGAGTTAGTAAAGCTATTCTGAATTCATTTGCTAAATTTTTAAAGTGGTTAATACAAGATCCATATAAGCATAAAAACCAACAATAATTACTTCATGACAAGTTTGATAACAATCTGCTGAAAAGGAAATATATTTTCCGTTTTTGTTAATATTCCATTCTTCAATAATATCAGGAAAATTACAGATGAATCCTACATTAGTTACTTCACCCATTATTTTATAATATTTTGTTGTACTTGAATCTGTATAAAACGCAACAAACTCTGAGATACCATTTTTGCTAGAAATGGTTATCATATCCTCATAACTAGTTTTACTAGCATTAAAAAGAAGGATAGTATCAGCCGAGATTTCTCCAAAAAAAGTTCTTCCATATTCGCAGCTACATTTTATGTATTCCAGGGCAATTTCGTTATCCAGGTTTCCAATTTTATCACAGGATATTGCTAAACAGGCAACAAGCGGGAAAATAAATATTCGCGTTGAAATTTTTACTTTCATGAGGAAGTTAATAATTAAAAGCCATTCCTTTATTACTATTTGTGATCCCCCATAATTACAACGGGGTTTTTTATGCATATAGGATTTATTCGGTATATTTTTTAAATGATTTAATTACAATATCATAACAAGGTGAAGTTATGCTAAAAGGAAAATCTTCGAAACAGCTTTCATAAACATCAACCTTTACTTTGACAAATACGCCACTCGAGGTAATTTCCCATCCGTTAACAATTTTAAAAGGGAAATTGCAAATACGTCCATATGATGGCGAATTATCATCTATGCCACTGTCAAAATATAGGAATGCATTTTCAGATAAAGGATTGTAGCTGATGAACGAAATTTCTGTTTCTTTTTTTGCAATAACCTTCATTTCTTCAAAAGAAACTTTTGTAGAATCCAGAATCAGAATACTGTCCATCATGTTTTCATTAATGAAATCCATTTTTTCAATACATGGACACTTAACATATTCAAGTGCTATATCTTCAAATGGATAGTCACATGAAACTAACTTAATGCAGATTATAATAAATAAAGCCCAAAGTATTTTTTTTAGATTTCTCATTTTTTCAATATTTGAACCAGAACTACTCCCCAGCTTTAGACAACTGATTTTTATTCAAAATCTGATTTCTGATATGAAAGTTAGTGATATAAACAGCACCGGTCAATAGTTGAACAGAAAAGTCCTCCGAAGTGGTACGGATCTCTCCTTTTTACCCAGACACTAATGGTTAGAATTTCCATTTGACAGGACAACCAGAAAAGGTTTTAAATAACCCCAGGGATTATCTTCAGGTCTTTTTAAACGATCTGTTATTATTTTTCCTGTTGTTTAAACCGCGAATTGTGCTTACTTTTCAGGAGCTGTCAACAGGCAGCGGAATCAACGCAATTTTATGCCGGACTATCCCACTTACCGGTCGGAGCGCAACTTCCTTCTCGAACAGGGGGCTGAGGTGCTCGAACTGAAAAATGCGGAAGAAAATGCCGCACTTATCGTGGTCCCCTCCATGCAGGGCCGGGTGATGACTTCCACAGCCTCGGGCGATGAAGGACCTGGCTTCGGGTGGATCAACCACGATTTCATCCGCCGGGGCGTGCGTTCACCCCAGTTCAATAATTTCGGGGGAGAGGAACGGCTGTGGCTGGGGCCGGAGGGTGGTCCGTTCTCCCTGTTCTTCGGGAAAGACCGCGAACAGGTCTATGAGAACTGGGTGGTGCCGGCTGCGGTCGACCGTGAAGCCTTCGAAGTGGTTTCGGCCAGGGACCAGAATATCAGTCTTCGCCTCCGGTCGACGGTATTCAATGCGGCCGGACAGGCTTTTCCGCTTCAGCTCGGCAGGAACATCAGTCTGCTGAACAGGAACGATCTTTCGGAAATGATATTCGTCGGACTGCCGGACGCTGTTCAGTGTGTGGCCTATCGCTCCGACAATATACTGACCAACCGGGGTACCGGACCGTGGACCCGCGATCGCGGGCTCGTTTCGCTCTGGATGTCCAGCATGCTCAGGGTATCCTCCTCCACCTTTATCTACATTCCCTATAATGAGTGGGGAGAGGGTGAGGTGGTGAATGATGAGTACTTCGTGAAGGTACCCGGTGACCGCTTGATAACCGGGAAAGGCATGATCCGGTTCCGGGCCGATGGCGCGCTGCGCAGCAAGATCGGGCTGTCGGAGAGCCGTTCACAGGGGATCTGTGGTTGCTATGATCCGGAGAAAAGAATCCTGACCGTGGTAAAGATCCTCCCACCGGAAAAGAAAGGGCCGTATGTGAATTCCGTCTGGGGGCCGCAGGACGATCCCTACCACGGCGATGTGATCAATGCCTACAACGACGGTCCGCTGGAGGACGGCCGCATCATGGGCCCCTTCTGCGAACTGGAATGTTCGTCGCCGGCCCTGGAACTGCTGCCGGGTGAAAGTCAGCAGCACACCCAGGTCGTGATGCACTTTAGCGGCGAAGAAAAAGATCTTGACCGTATAATACGAGCTGTTTTCGGTTTCGGACCGGAAATATTAAACCCTATTTTTTTACCCTGAAACCCTTTCCGCATTATGACGAAACAGGTGATCATCCCCCGTAACATTATTTTCCCTTTTATTCTCCTGACAACCCTGTTTTTTGCCTGGGGGATCCCCAATAACCTCACCGATACGATGCTGGCCGCCTTCAAGCGCATCATGAGCCTGTCCGATACGAAGACTGCCTGGATCCAGGTCGTCTGTTACCTGCTGGGTTACGGGTTCTTTGCCCTGCCGGGTGCATTGTTTATCAAGCGCTTTACCTACAAATCCGGTGTATTGCTGGGCCTGGGTCTGTATGCCCTGGGAGCCTTTATGTTCTACCCGGCCATGCTGACCTCGGAAAGCAGTATCAACCTGAGTTTTTTTATGTACCTGGCGGCCATTTTCATTCTTTTCGCCGGGCTGTCGGTGCTGGAGACCTCGGCAAATTCCTATGTCTGCGCCATCGGTCCGGAAGAAACAGCCACCCGCAGGCTGAATTTCGCCCAGTCGTTCAATCCCTTCGGATCGATTGCCGGCGTGGTCATCAGCCAGGTTTTCATCCTGTCACAGTTGAATAAAATGACGGAAACGGAGCGTCTGGCTCTACCGCCGGCCGAACTGAGCCGCATCCAGGGACATGAACTCCACGCGGTCACGATGGCTTATGTGTCGATCGGACTGGTGATGCTCGTCATCCTGCTGGCCATCCTGTTTACCCGTATGCCGGCTTTGAAGGAGGATGAGAAAAAGATCGATTTCCGCGGAACCCTCCGCCGGCTGATGAAAAACCGCAATTACAAATGGGGTGTGACGGCCCAGTTCTTTTATGTGGGTGCTCAGATTGCCGTATGGTCGTTTGTCATTCGCTATGTGATGCAGCGGCTGCAGTTCGACCAGCTGATCGCTGCACTGGGAAATGAACCGGATACAAGCAGTGTGATCTCGGCCCTCAGGGGAGTGGAACCGGTTGCAGCGATGTTCTATCGCTTTACTGACAGTGTGGGCCTGGATATTCTCCTGCCGCGAACCGCCGAACAGGCCGGGGCCACCTATTACATCCTGTCGCTGATCCTTTTTGTACTCGGACGTTTTCTTTCCACCTTCCTGATGAAGTTTATCAAACCCAGGAAATTGCTCACTTTTTTTGCAGTTCTGGCCTTTGCGCTATGCATGATCGTGGTCTATGGCAATGGCTTTGCGGGGGTATATGCCCTGGTTGGCATTTCTTTCTGTATGTCGCTTATGTTCCCGACCATCTACAGTCTGGGTATCCGTGGCCTGGGTGACGATACCAAGCTCGGAGGGGCCGGTATGGTGATGGCCATTGCAGGAGCGGCGTTCCTGACCCAGATACAGGGGATCGTTTCCGACCAGTCGGGAAGCATTATCCTGGCTTACTGGGTGCCGGCGGTGGCCTTTGCCGTGATTGCCTGGTACGGGGGAATAGTGAGCAGAAAGGAAGCCTGAGGCTTTTTTGGGAAAAATTCGCTTATCCCCAGAAACAGGAAAAACAAGCGGGTGAAAAATGGCAGCAGAGACAGGTTTTTTTCTTAACTTGCCATTACGACTAACTCTTAAATTATTACATATGAATAGGTTACTTATTCTGATTCTGTCGGTCTTTTTGTTACAGGCCTGTAATCTGGGCGGAGACCGTGAGTTTGCTCCTGCCCTTCAGCCGGGATTCCCAGGCGCTGCCGGAATGTCGGCGGAACGGCTCAGCAGGATCGATACCCTTCTGCAACAGGCCGTTGATCAGGGAAAAATTCCGGGAGCAGTGGCCCTGGTGGCCCGAAATGGGAAAATCGTTTATTACAGGGCTTTTGGAATGGCCGACAACAGCACCGGAAGGGAGATGACAAGGGATGCTATCTTCCGTATCGCATCCCAGACCAAGGCGATTACTTCCACTGCCGTGATGATGCTCTGGGAGGAAGGCCGCTTCGGGCTGGACGATCCCATTTCCAGGTATATTCCCGAATTTAAGGATCCGGTGGTGCTGGATACGTTTAATGAAAGCGACAGTTCCTATACCACTGTTCCTGCCACCCGCGAAATCACTATCCGGCAGTTACTGAGTCATACCTCCGGCCTGGGTTACGGAGCTATCGACGGCGATGCAAGGTTCAGGAAGATCTACGCCAAAGCCGGCATTATTGACGCTTTTACGACCGAACCCATTCAGCTGGGTGAAAACATCAAAAAACTGGCGAAACTGCCGCTGCATTTCAATCCCGGGGAAGGGTATTATTACAGCGAGGGACTGGATGTCCTGGGCTACCTGGTTGAACTGGTTTCGGGAATGCCTTTCGACCGTTTTCTGAAAGAACGGATCTTTGACCCGATCGGCATGGAGGACACCTGGTTTTACCTCCCCGACGACAGGGCAGGCAGACTGGTGTCTGTTCAGTATAAGCAGGAAGGGAACTGGGTACGCTACCCCGTTGATTTTTACGATCCCGATTATCCGGTTAAAGGGGCAAGAAGTTATTTCGCGGGAGGTGCGGGACTCTCCGGCACCGCGGTGGATTATGCCATGTTTCTCCAGATGTACCTGAATAACGGCGCCTACAACAATACCCGGCTCCTGAGCCGGACCACTATCAAAACCATGATGAGTAACCAGATCGGGGATTTCTGGGGACCGGATCCGGATTCCTATTACGGTCTTGCTTTCTCGGTCGTGACGCCGAAGGGCGTGCAGAAAGGCGGCATGGGAAGTACCGGCACCTTCAGCTGGGGCGGCTATTTCAACACCCAGTATTTCGCCGATCCGGAGGAACAGCTTATCGGTATCCTGATGAAACAGACCCAGGGACCGGTGAACGATGACACCTACGGTAAATTCAAGGTGCTCGTTGAGGCAGCAGTGGACGATTAATAAGGATAAGGTTAAGGATAAGGTTAAGGATAAGGTTGAGGATAAGAAAGATCATTGAATTGTCCCCGTTCAATCCCTGTCAGCCATAGCTTCAGCGGCGGCTGACTTAACCTCTGTCAGCCATAGCTTCAGCGACGGCTGGCTTAACCTTTTCTAAAACATCCAAACATCTCCCTTCATCCATACGTCAGATATGTGTGATTTTTTACCTTTACAAAAAACACTGACTCATGAACTACCGGATTGAAAAAGACACCATGGGCGAGGTAAAGGTACCTGCCTATAAGTACTGGGGAGCACAGACTCAGCGTTCCCGTGAGAATTTTAAGATCGGCGACGGGAAAATGCCCGGAGAGATCATTATGGCTTTTGCCTATCTGAAAAAGGCAGCAGCGGAGACCAACAGGGAGCTCGGGGTGCTTTCTGCCGAGAAAGCCGGACTGATCATGAAGGTTTGTGATGAGATCCTTTCCGGAACGCTCGACGACCAGTTCCCGCTGGTGGTCTGGCAGACCGGTTCGGGTACCCAGTCGAACATGAATGTGAACGAAGTGATTGCCAACCGTGCCCATGTGCTGCAGGGAAATAAGCTGGGAGAGGGAAAAACCATGATCCATCCCAACGACGACGTCAACAAGTCGCAGTCGTCCAACGATACCTTCCCCACGGCCATGCATATTGCCGCCTACCGGATGCTGGTGGAAACCACTATCCCGGGACTGGAAAAGCTGAAGGATACGCTGAAGAAAAAATCGGAGGCCTTCATGCCGATTGTCAAGATCGGCCGGACGCATTGGATGGATGCCACCCCGCTGACGCTGGGGCAGGAGTTCTCGGGCTATGTGTCCCAGATTGAACATGGAATAAAAGCCATTAAGAACACCTATGAGCACCTGGCCGAGCTGGCTCTCGGAGGCACCGCCGTCGGTACCGGGATCAACACCCCGAAAGGTTATTCCGAACTGGTAGCCGCTAATATCGCAAAATATACCGGGCTTCCTTTTGTTACCGGAACCAATAAGTTTGAAGGACTGGCCGCCCATGATGCCATTGTGGAAGCGCATGGAGCGCTGAAGACCGTGGCCGTCAGCCTCATGAAAATCGCCAACGATATCCGGATGCTGGCTTCTGGTCCCCGCTGTGGTATCGGCGAGATCCTGATCCCCGAGAACGAACCGGGCTCCTCGATTATGCCGGGTAAGGTGAACCCGACCCAGACAGAAGCCCTGACCATGGTCTGCGCCCAGGTGCTGGGCAACGACGTGGCGATCAATATCGGCGGGAGCAACGGGCATTTCGAACTCAATGTCTTCAAGCCGATGATGATCCGGAATTTCCTGGAGTCGGCCCGCCTGCTGGGCGATGCAGCGGTTTCCTTCAACGATAACCTGGCCGTGGGGATCGAGCCCAACCAGACCAGGATCACGCAGAACCTGAATAACTCGTTGATGCTGGTCACTGCCCTTAATACCCACATCGGATATGAGAAAGCGGCCCAGATCGCCAAAAAGGCGCACAAGGAACACACCACGCTGAAGGAAGCGGCCCTGGCCCTCGGTTTCCTCACTTCGGAGGAGTTTGATGCCTGGGTGGATCCATCTAAGATGATTTAACCGGAACTCACTGCGGGGCACGGAGAAGTTGTAAAGCAAAATGTAAAATGTAAAATACAAAATGCAAAATGTAAAATGCAGGTGTGACGTTTCCCCCGTTCCCCCCGCTTCCCCGTTTCCCCATTTTCCCCGCTTCCCCCGCTTCCCCCGTTTTCCCGCTTCCCCCGTAGAGAAAGCAACTTCGTGCCACTCTGTGAACTCCGTGTCTCTGTGTTTTTTTTTTTGTCACCCATCAGCCCCTACACGTCACCTCTCCTCCCAACCCTGACCAATATCATAAAACAATTCCCGGGAATTTCCGTTACTTTGTACCCCTGTGAACGTCTAAACATACGTTATGCATGACGAGAAAGTAAACAGCTTGTTCGGGCAGTTTTCCCCCGTAACGCTGGAAGAGTGGAAAGCAAAGATCATAGCTGATCTCAAAGGGGCTGATTATGAAAAGAAACTGGTCTGGCCGACCGGGGAAGGATTCGGGGTTGACCCGGTCTATCATACTGAAAACCTGGCCGGTCTGGATCACCTGGCTGCTTCCCCGGGCAGGTTCCCCTATGTGAGGGGAAATAAAACCCGGAGCAACGACTGGGATATCCGACAGAATATATCCTATAACAACGACCCGAAGGAAGCCAACCGGCGGATCCTGGATGCCCTGGAACGGGGTGCAACCAGTATCGGGATCATCTTTGCCCAGGGTACTTCGGTGGAAAAAGATGATTTTTACCGGCTTTTGCAGGATGTCTATGTACAGTGTGTACCCCTTCATTTTTTTGGTTATCACCCGCATAAGGAATTATATACCTGGCTGAAGAGCCTGTCAGCGCTGCAGGGTGTAAAACCCGATGAACTCAGTGGTTCTCTCGGAGTACGACCCCTGGGAGAGCTGACGGAACGAGGCCTTCTCTCCGAGGATCTTGACATGGCTCTCGACAAACTGGCCGCTTCCCTGAAAGAAGTGGCAGCAGGCAGTCCGGGGCTGAAGGTGATCGATATCTATGCCGCCATTTTCCAGAATGCCGGCAGCAGTCTGACCCAGGAACTGGCCTTTGCCCTTGCCATGGCCAACGAATATATCGCCAGGATGGAAGAGCGCGGGATAAAGCCGGAGGTCACGGTAAGGAACATAGCCTTCAACTTCGCGACAGGTCCCAATTTTTTCCTTGAAATAGCAAGACTCAGGGCGGCCCGCCTGCTTTGGGCCACTGTCTGCAAAGCATGGGGACTTCCGGAAGAGCAATCCGGAATGTTTATTCATTCAACGGGGGCAACATGGAACAAAACCCTGTATGATCCCTACGTCAATATGTTGAGGGCCACTACGGAAACCATGTCGGCAGCACTCGGGGGGGCAGATGCCATCAGCACGGTTTCCTTTGATCAGCCTTACGGGCAGCCCGGTGACCTCGGAAGCCGCGTAGCCAGGAACACGCAGATCATTCTCAAGGAAGAAGCCTTTTTTGATAAGGTGATTGACCCGGCTGCCGGTTCCTATTTCATCGAATCCATTACCGATGCCATCGCCGGTAAGGCCTGGGAACTGTTCAGGGAGGTGGAGGCCAGGGGCGGATACCTGGAAGCCCTGAAGCGGGAGTTTATCCAGGAAGAGATTGAAAAAAGTCTGGCCCGAAAAAAAGAACGGATTGCCTCCAGGCGGGATACATTGGTGGGAACCAATCAATACCCCGATTTCCGGGAGATGATCATCAGTAAGTTTACGCCGCAGTTAGCGCCCGATTTACCGGCCAATCCCATGATCCGTCCCCTGAAGCGGTTCCGGGCTGCCGCCGGATTTGAGGAACTACGTCTAAAGACCGAGAAAAGCGGCAAAAGGCCGAAGGTACTTCTCTTTAAATATGGAAATCCCGTGTGGATGACTGCCAGGGCGCAGTTTGCCGGCAACTTCTTCGCCTGCGCCGGATTTGAGATTATTGACCCGCCGGGGTTCAAAAGTCTTGAGGAGGGCTTTGATTATACCCGGAAGGTGATGGCCGATATTGTCGTCATCTGCAGCTCCGATGAGGAATATCCCGAAATTGTCCCGCCGGTTCATGACGACCTGAGCGATTACAGTATCCTGGTTGTGGCCGGAAACCCGGCCGAAAGCATTGAACAGCTGAAGGCCATCGGTATCCGCTACTTCATCCATATGAAAAGCGATATACTGACTGAGCTGGCGCTTTTCCAGAAGTTGAACGGAATTTAGTTAAAAGAGAATGCTTTGTGAACCTTTGTGCCCTGGTGTCTTAGTGGCGAAGAGATAGCCACAAAGTCACAAAGTCACCAGGAAACACCAGGGGAAAATGATAAAAATGTTCGCATGAGACCTGATTTCAGTAAAATATCCTACAAACAGGAAGTAAAGGAAACCAAAGAACTGTCGGTTCCAGAAGATCAGCTCTGGCAGACCCCGGAGAAGATTGCCGTTAAGCCGGTTTATAGCGAAGCCGACCTGGAAGGACTGGAGCACACCGGATTCGGTGCAGGCATGCCGCCTTTCCTGCGCGGGCCCTATTCGGCCATGTACGCCATGCAGCCCTGGACCATCCGCCAGTATGCCGGTTTCTCCACCGCCGAGGAATCCAATGCCTTTTACCGCCGCAACCTGGCTGCCGGACAGAAAGGTTTATCGGTGGCCTTTGACCTGGCCACGCACCGCGGCTATGATTCCGATCATGAACGGGTGGTAGGCGATGTCGGAAAGGCCGGTGTGGCCATCGACTCGGTCCTGGATATGAAGATCCTTTTCGACCAGATCCCGCTCAACAAGATGTCGGTGTCCATGACCATGAACGGTGCCGTATTGCCGGTCATGGCCTTTTACATCGTTGCAGGACTGGAACAGGGTGCCACGCTGGAGCAACTCAGCGGGACGATCCAGAACGATATTCTCAAGGAATTTATGGTGAGGAATACCTATATTTATCCCCCGGAGATGTCGATGCGGATCATTGCAGATATTTTTGAGTACACCTCGCAGAAAATGCCCAGATTCAACAGCATCAGTATCTCGGGCTATCACATGCAGGAAGCCGGTGCCACCGCCGACATTGAGCTGGCCTATACCCTGGCCGACGGGCTGGAATATCTACGCACGGGAGTGAATGCCGGGATCGATATCGATGCTTTTGCCCCCCGTCTCTCCTTTTTCTGGGCAGTAGGGATGAACCATTTTATGGAGATCGCCAAAATGAGGGCTGCCCGCATGCTTTGGGCGAAGATCGTCAGTGGCTTCAATCCCAAAAATCCCAAGTCGATGGCGCTCCGCACCCATTCGCAGACTTCGGGCTGGAGCCTCACCGAGCAGGATCCGTTCAATAACGTCGCCCGGACCTGCATCGAAGCCATGGCCGCTGCGCTGGGGCATACCCAGTCGCTGCATACCAATGCGCTCGATGAAGCCATTGCTTTGCCAACCGACTTTTCGGCCAGGATCGCACGGAACACGCAGATCTATCTCCAGGAAGAGACGGATATATGCAAATCGACCGATCCCTGGGGCGGCTCCTACTATGTGGAACGGCTTACCCATGAACTGGCGCACCGGGCATGGAAACTCATCGAGGAGATCGAAGAACTTGGCGGAATGACCAGAGCCATTGAGACCGGCATTCCCAAGATGCGTATTGAGGAAGCTGCCGCGAGGAAGCAGGCACGGATCGACAGCGGCAGGGATACCATCGTCGGGGTGAACAAGTACCGGCTCGAAAAAGAAGACCCGATCGATATCCTGGAAGTTGATAACAGTGCCGTACGTATTGCACAGATCGAACGCCTGAGAAAACTCCGTTCGGAACGTGACGGTGAGGCCGTCCGCAGTGCGCTTGAGGCCATTACCCGTTGCGCCGAAACCGGGGAAGGGAACCTCCTTGAGCTGTCGGTTGAGGCGGCCAGGGTAAGAGCCACACTGGGTGAGATCTCACAGGCTATTGAAAAAGTTTCAGGAAGATATAAAGCAGTGATCCGATCGATTTCCGGTGTCTACTCTTCCGAGTCGGAGGAGAACACCAGCTTCAGCAAAGCCAGGGAACTGGCTCAGCGCTTCGCCGAAAAGGAAGGCCGTCAGCCCCGTATCATGATCGCCAAGATGGGACAGGACGGGCACGACCGCGGAGCCAAGGTGGTTTCAACAGGCTATGCCGATATGGGCTTTGATGTGGATGTGGGACCCCTGTTCCAGACCCCGGCTGAAGCAGCCCGGCAGGCCGTGGAAAATGATGTCCATGTGCTGGGGGTTTCCTCCCTGGCAGCCGGTCATAAAACCCTTGTTCCCCAGGTTATTGCCGAACTGAAAAAACTCGGACGTGAGGATATCATGGTCATCGTGGGAGGCGTAATCCCCCATCAGGATTATGATTTTCTTTACAAAGCCGGTGTGGTCGCCATTTTCGGACCCGGAACACCGGTAGCCGATGCCGGCGTGAAGATCCTGGAGATCCTGCTGGGCAGTTTTGAATAGGATGGTCTGATGGGTTCCGTAGGATATAGGATCATTGGAGTCGTTGGGATCCTTTGAGTCGTAAGGCGGTTCATTGTCCCGATAGTTCCTAAAATCCGCAGGATTATGTTAAAAAAGGCTGTAAAACTTTAATAACTAAAGTTCTACAGCCAAGGAACTTTCACCTAAATTGGTGTTGCACAAAATCCCTGGGATGAAAGTACAAAATAGCC
>JBMOLL010000020.1:0-21159 GCA_049325415.1 Bacteroidota bacterium
CCATTGACGGAAGGGAATACAGGTCCGATTCACTGATCTATTTCTATACCGGTCTCCAGCACAGTTACAGGATTTTTGAAAGCATACAGACAGATGATCTGTATGAGACAATATCCGGTGAATTGGTTTATGTCGACTCAGCTGGAGCCTTGCAGAATACCTGTCGTGACACGGTCTTAATGACCATTGATGAAGAAGGTCCCTTGTATGGATTTGTTAAGGATACGCTGATTAATGGTATTCCCGGAAAATTTGCAGGTGGTGAATTTAATTCCGGAACGCTGTTTCGCAGGGAAAATGGGGGACCGTACCTCCCCGATCAGTTTCTGGCAGAGCACAGTGAGTTGTATGTCAACGGGATTGGATTGATGTATATTTATCATACGGTATTTGAACAGGGCTATCGGGTTATTCTTGAGGGATATACCAAGAATGGCCTGACCTTCGGGGAAGTAAGTGATGACAGTGAACTTAATGGAGGAACGGATGGCAGTGTAAAGGAGGACCTTGAATTTTTTCCGAACCCTGCAGGATCCTTCCTTAACCTGCATTTCCAGCATTACCCGGTTTCAGGGGTTCTTTCTGTTTACTCTGCCGACGGATCTCAGGTACTTATCCGGGAATTTGACGGGTCACAGACTGATGTAAGTATGCTCCCGGCCGGACTTTACCTGGCCGTCCTTTCCGACAGGATCAGCGGTAAGAAACTTTGCGGTAAGTTTTTAAAGAAATAAGCAGTATTCACTTCCCGGTCAGAAGGGGAATTTGAATAGCAGGATCGCCTGACAATCCGTTGAAGGGCAGGGCCCGGACCATCCTCCGGTATCCCTTTAATTTCCGGTTTGCATTATTCCCCGCTCCATGCTAACTTTCAGTCCCTACTGTAAAACCCGCAAGCCCTTAACAGAATGAACGACCACAGGCAGCAAAACATCGAATACAGCTCCCGCATAAACCGGACCCTCGATTATATTGAAAAGAACCTTGATAAGCCCTTCACCCTCGATGAGCTGGCAGGGGTATCCCTTTTCTCCAAATATCATTTCAACCGGATTTTCCATGCCCACATGGGAGAAAGTCCATTCCAGTTTATACTCCGCGTTCGACTGCAAAAAGCAGCAGCCCAGCTGCTTTATCATCAGCGCGACAATATTTCGGAGATCGCCGCAAGGTGCGGCTTCACCGATCTTTCCGTTTTCTCAAGGAATTTCAGCAAGTGTTTCGGGCTGTCACCAACCAGCTACCGGCGACAGCATAGCAATCTGAGTCAAACCGACAGCAATTCCCGGCAAGACGACACCAAGCCTTCCCCCTACCTTTGTCCTGAACGTAAAACAATTAAATGGAGGACAACAATGAAAACAAACCTTGGTGTGGAGGTAAAGAACCTTCCTGAAATGACCCTGGCCTATGTCAGGCACGTGGGCCCCTACAAGGGCGACTCGAAACTCTTTGAAAAGCTCTGGGGACAGATCTGTACCTGGGCAGGAGCCCGGGGACTTATGGAGCAGGCGGAGATCAGTTTCCTGGTCATTTATCACGACGATCCGAAAGTCACCGACGACGACAAGCTGAGAATGAGTGTGTGCCTGACCGTTCCGAAGGGAACCCGGGTCGACGGTGAAATCGGCAGAATGGACCTGGAGGCGGCAAAGTATGTCATTGCCCGCTTTGAGGTGGATGCCGACGGATTCATGGAAG
Source organism: Bacteroidota bacterium (assembly GCA_049325415.1). GTDB lineage: Bacteria > Bacteroidota > Bacteroidia > Bacteroidales > JBMOLL01. The sequence continues at coordinate 1,702 of JBMOLL010000020.1, forward strand.
CCTGGGACTGGGTGTATGGGGAATGGTTTCCTGCAAGCGGATACCAGCCCGACGACAAGCCCTGTTTCGAGATCTACCCGGAAGAGCCGAAAGACGGGAAGTTCCTGGTCGAGATCTGTGTGCCCGTACGACCGCTTTAAAAATCAGCGCTAAACCGGTCCCCGGACTGGTTTAGCCACTTTATACCACTGCATGGGCTATTATATCGATTTGTCGGAAATTACTCTGGAGGCTTACAGGGCAAAACTTCTGAATGTGTCACTCTCACCCGGAAGAAGGGTGCTGAAGGACAGGACTGAAGAACGTTTCGACCGTTTCCGTGAAGCGGGAATAACAAACGTTCAGGAATTGATGAACCTCCTGAAAAATAAAAAACGTTTTGCTGAATTGACGGAGGAAGAATGTTTCAGCGACGGCTATCTCACGATTTTGCTCAGGGAACTTAAAAGTATGCTTCCAAAACCCGTACGACTCTCCGATTTGTACGGGATTTCGCAGGAAACTGTTGAAATTCTCGGAAGGATGGGGCTTTCTACGACGGAAAAACTTTACCCGCTGGTGCTTACCGGTGAGCAACGGAGGCGCCTGGCCGGGTCGACGGGAATCGGAGCCGGCGAAGTGCTTGATCTGGCCATGCTTACCGATCTGTCACGCATAAAATGGGCCGGGCCCTTATTTGTCCGCATGCTGGCGGATCTGGGCAGGGGCTGTGTCCGGAAAGTGGCGGAATCTGATCCGGAGGAATTGCATGAAGCGATCAATGAGCTGAACAGGGAAAGGGAATATTTCAGGGGAAAGATCGGCCTGAATGATATCAGGATTTTCGTTGAAGCCGCCGGGGAGCTGCCGGTTGAAATGGATCTGTAGCCCTGCTCCTGGTTACATGACAGGGAAAGTGCAAATTTTCCCCGGACTTTTTATATCTTCATGGAATAAACATCATTAAGCATGGCCAATACTTTTACCTGGAAAAGAGGGCTCTTTTCAAATACCTGCGGGATCTACTCCAATGGCGAGCTGGTTGGCAGTATCCATGAAAAATCATTTTCAAAATGGTCGGAAGGCACTTTTAAGGGCAGATCCTTTCTTTTCAGAACCACCGGGTTTTTAAAACAGCAAACGGAGATCATTGAAAAGGAAGATATGCGCGTAATCGGGCAGATTGTATACGGAAACTGGATGAACAGGGCAACCATCAGTCTTGAAGGAAGAACATTTATGTGGAAATATGAGAATGCCTGGAACACCAAATGGCTGATCCTGGATGATCAGGGCCCGCTCGTCAGTTATGCGGGGACCATGTCGAAGGGGAGAATTGAAGCCCGCACGGATGAGGCCTTGCTCATTGTAACGGGGATGGCCATAACCAATTATTTCTGGCAACTATCAGTTGCTGCCTTTGTGGCCATATTTGTTCCCATCTGGGTGAGCGTTCTTCATTAGTAAGCAGGGATCCTCGAAAAACTGACACTTTGAAAATTTGTTGTTTTTTAGTGTCACCCGTCTCGCGTCACCCGTCTCGTGTCACCCTCCGTCCTCCATAGCTTTAGCGAAGGAGGGCATCACTCGTCACTCTTCACTCATCACTCATCACTCTTCACTATATCTTAATAAACGTCTTATTCCTGTACATATAACTCATTAGCAAATAGATTACCAGGAAGCCTCCCAGGAAGGAGAGGCTGGCCTCCCATTGCGGAATGTAGCTGATGAATCCTGCCCAGAAAACTCTGGCAACCCCGATAAAGGACCAGGAAAAGAGGTGCCAGGCCACGTAGCCGAAGATGGCGTTTGAACCTAGTACAATCAGCCATCTGGTCCCCCTGCGCACCTCAAGGATATCAATGACATAGTAAAAAAGTGCCAGCATAAGGATGCAGATCCCGCCGGAAAAAAGTACGAAGGAACTGGTCCAGATCTTCTTGATAATGGGCTGCCAGAGGTCCCAGACCAGTGATACGGCGATCAGGGCAGCGCCCAGAATAAGCAGTGATCTCAGCTTTTTCAGCCTGGAGTTTTTTGATTGCAGCAGGTAGCCGCAGAATACCCCCAGCATGGTGGTGGCCCCGAAATTCAGGCTGGAAATGATCCAGGAATACTGGAGTCCGTCGTCGAAGCGGCCGAGGATCATATGATCAAACAGCAGGGGAACATTCGTCGACATTTCCCAGGCCCCGGCAGTGCTGCCGTTTACCGGGATGAGAGCGGCAATGGCCCAGTAGGCCAGCATGAGTCCGGCCGTGGCAACTATCTGGTAGAAAACCGGCAGGTAAAGGACCAGGATCGTGGCGATCAGGTAACCGCTGGCAATGGCCTGCAGGGTGTTGGAGTAAAGCTGAAATTGTTCGATGTCGTATGTGAAGAGGTTGCCCTGAACTGCCATTCCAAGGATCCAGAGGATCAACACCCGTTTAATCGTATGTTTCCAGATAGATCCATGTCCCGCCCCCGATCCGAGTCTTTTACGAAATGAGTAGACCAGCGAAACACCTACCAGGAAAAGGAACAACGGCATGATGATGTCGTAAAAATGAAAGCCGGTCCATTCCACATGATCCATCTGTGTGCGGAGAAAGGCACTGATCCGGTTATTGAATATGTAATCGAGTCCGGAGAACATGGCATCGCCTCCCATGATCCAGAACATGTCGAAGCCCCGGAGCGCATCGACCGATTTTACCCGTTCTGCCGGAGTTTCGGAAGGTTTGCTCACATGAAGCAGTTCCAGGTTCTCACGGAACCGGACGAAAGCAGAATTGTTTTTTTTCATACGTCGCAGACGATTTACGGTTTATGGCGGATCTTCCACAGGATAAATTTAATAAAGAGTCAGATCGAATCAACCGGGCTATGAAGGGTGTTATTAACAGGGCGTTCCGGGAAACAGCGGTGCGGCTCTCCCGGCTTTTCTGTTTCATGGATCATGACGATTTTTTGCAGATCATCTGCAGTATTTCCCTGTATTTTGACCAGATATTCCCCGGGCCGGAGGAAAAAATTTCTGATCTTGTCTGCTGCGGGAACCCGGAATACCGGAATAACCGCAGCTAACCTGAAATCGATCCGGAATGAAAAAAACATTGTTTGCCCTTGCCATTCTTTTTGCTCCCCTGGCTGGTCTGAGCAGCCAGGATCCCGTTCTGTTCAACTCCCCCGGTGCCGGGAATCCTGTTCTTCCGGGCTGGTTTGCCGACCCGACCATTGTCAGGTTTGGTGATCTGTATTATATCTATGCTACCACCGATAATGAAATGCTGGGATCGGGTGCCCCGACGGTCTGGTACAGCCGTGACCTGCGTAACTGGTATAACTATATCATGGATGTGCCATCGCTTTCTGCCGTTAACCTCCGGAATTTCTGGGCTCCGGATATTCTTCAGGGAGGCGACGGGCGCTTTTACCTCTATTTTGGCAATTGTCAGGCCGGATGTAAGATCTATGGATATGTGTCGGATTCGCCAGTGGGTCCGTGGTCGAAACTGAGCGATGAAGATCTTCCCGTTATTCCGGATAGTTATCCGCGCCGGGGTTTTCCCTCCCTGGATGCCCAGTTTTTCAGGGATGACGATGGATTGATTTATGGCTACTGGGGAACCTGGGTCCATTACAACGGGGGGTATGCCGTGGGCCGGCTCGACAACGAAACGATGGACACGGTTTTTGCCGCGGCAAATATTCCACTCGAACAGACGCCCGGTCCGTTTGAAGCCGCCTATATGATGAAGAGGAACGGCATATATTTCCTGATGTATTCCGGGGCTTCCTGCCATGATGAAACCTACAATGTTCGTTATGCCTGGTCGGAAAATCCCTACGGGCCGTTCAGTCCCGGAAGCAATAATCCCATTCTGAGTACGAACAGCGATAAGTCGGTACACGGTCCGGGCCATCATTCGGTATTGAAAAACGGGGACGACTACTACATGGTTTATCACCGGCACGATTATCCAATGACGCGGGGAGGAATGGCCCGGCAGGTCTGCATTGACAGCCTGATCTTTGAGAACGACACCACGATCCGTGCCGTGATCCCTTCACACCGCGGGATCGCCGCCGTGGTGCCGGATGAAATGCCGGCGGATCTTGCATTTGAAGCACCGGTGAGGGCTTCAGGTTTTTATGAGCTTGACCTACCGGGAATAAAACATTCCTACCTGCCCGGCTACGCCACCGACCGCAATAATGCCACCCTCTGGAAAGCTGCCGACAACACTTTCCCCCAGGAACTGATCGTTGATCTGGGTGCGGTAAAACCAGTGGAAAGGATACTTACCCGTTTTGAGTTTTCCTCCTATTATTATCGCTACCGTCTCGACTATTCTGTCGACGGGAAGGACTGGCAGCTTTTTGCCGACCGCACCGGGAACTGCATTCCGGGAAGCCCGATGATCGATGATCAAAAGTTGCAGGCGCGTTACCTGAGACTGACGGTGCTGGCTGCAGAAAAGACTGGCCTTTATGCAGCAGTTTGGGGGATCGAGGTCTACGGATCCCTGTTTGATATCCCCCTGAATCTGGTAAACAGGCCCTCTGAAGAGGGACCTGGGATCCCTTCAAGCGGAAAGATGCTTGCCGGATTCGATGCAGGAAAACTTAAACCGGGAGAAAAACTCAGTACACTGCCTAACCAGGGGCTCGCCGGCGGATCATTTGTAAAAAAAGGAGAGGTCCGTGTGGTCAGGGATGAGGAAAAGGGGATCACCGCGCTCGATTTTGAACGGGGAGCCCTCGTGCTCAGCGGAATTCCAGTTCCGCGCTCCCTGGAATGGAACGGGGCCTTTACCATTGCTGCCTGGGTCAAAAACCCGGTTGTGGACAGGGAGGGAGAGTGCCTTGTATCCTGGTGTGACCGCACTGCCTTTTACCTGGCCAACTCTTACAATGCCTTGTTCTATAACCGCAGTAATTACGGGGCTGCTGCCCACCTCGATCCGCATTTTGATATGGCCTACCGCCAGGTCCCTGCCGAAGGGGAATGGCATCATATCGTACTGACCTTTGACGGGGTCGCGGAGAAGATTTGGGTCGATGGGAAGATCGACAATGCCCAGGTGATGACACTGGCTTCGGCGGTAGAGCGTGCACAGATTATTATCGGGGCTTCCGACACAGGGGAGCACTTTTCCGGGTTGATATCTTCGGCAGGCATCTATGATTATGCCATGGATGAAAGGGAAATTGTTAACTTGCTGGAGGAAAGCAGGCCTTTCCGGGAAGTGAAAAAGTGAGCAGAAACTAAATTAACCATAACCTAAAATAATCGGAATGAAAATCAGCCATCACTTATTTCTGGCATTTGCAGTGCTTGTTCCCGTGCTTTCGGGCTGCAGCAAGAAAGAATACCGTATAGATGCACCGGGAGAAAAGATCTCGGTGTTATTCCGGATAGCGGAGGAGGGCCGGCCGGTCTACTCAGTGTTTTATTCCGGTTCGGAGTTACTGCTGCCTTCTGCACTCGGGCTTGTGCGCGACGATGAGGATTTTTCCCGTCAGCTGAAACTGGATTCTGTATCCGGCCCGGAAGCGGTGAGCGATGATTATGTGCTTTTGCACGGGAAGCGGAAAGAATGCAGTTACAGGGCCACCAGGCAGATTTTTCATCTGTCGTCGGAAAATGACCGGCGAATGGATATTATTTTCCAGGTTTCGGATGACGGCGTGGCCTTCCGGTATTTTTTTCCGGGGGAGGGGGATGATCTTTACCGGATCAGCGAGGAAACAAGCTCCTTTCACCTTGATCCGTCAGCCAAAGCCTGGATGCAGCATTGTCCCGATTCCAAAACCGGCTGGGAAAGGACGCAACCTTCCTATGAAGAGTTCTACGAGCAGGAAATTCCGGTGGGAACAGAGGCTCCATTCGATGCCGGATGGGTATTGCCGGCCCTTTTCAATTCCGGTACCTTCTGGATCAGCGTGACCGAAACGGCGGTGGATGGCAGCTATTGCGGATCACGGCTCGGCCGTTATTCCCCCGGAGGGAATTATCGGATACAGTTTCCCCAGGCCACTGAAGGCCGTAAGGGAGAACCCGTTCTTCCCGAATCAAAACTGCCGTGGACTACTCCCTGGAGAGTAATTGCTGTGGCGGATAACCTGGCCACACTTTGCGAATCGACCCTGGGTACTGATCTCGCCCCGCCGGCACGCTATGATGTTTCTTCCTGGCTGATGCCCGGAAGAGCTTCCTGGAGCTGGATCATTTATAAGGATGGCTCCATCAACTATGATATGCAGAAGAAGTATATCGATTTTGCTGCTTCGATGAACTGGAAGTATTGCCTTGTCGATGTCAACTGGGACCGGACCATCGGTTACGACCGGATGAAGGAACTGGCGGCATACGGAGCAGAAAGGAAGGTAAAGCTTTTGCTCTGGTACAACTCCGCCGGCGACTGGAATACCGTTACATTTTACTCCCCGCACAGCCGTTTACTCACTCATGAACTCAGAATGGAAGAATTCGGAAGGCTTCAGGAAATGGGGATTGCCGGCATCAAGGTCGATTTCTTCGGTGGCGACGGCCAGTCGATGATGCAGTATTATACCGACATCCTAAGCGATGCGGCAGCCCATAACCTGGCGGTAAATTTTCACGGATCCACTTACCCGCGGGGCTGGGCCCGCACCTGGCCCAACCTGGTGAGCATGGAGGCTATCCGGGGAGAGGAGTTTGTGACTTTTGCACAGGAAAATGCCGACCAGCAACCCGTGCATTGCACAACGATCCCTTTTACGCGAAACCTGTTTGACCCGATGGATTTCACGCCGGTCAACTTTTCGGGTATTCCCGGAATTCAGCGGCGAACAACCGGAGGTTTTGAAGCGGCTTTGGCAGTAATCTTCCTTTCCGGGATACAGCACATGGCCGAATCGCCGGAAGGCCTGGCTGCTCAGCCCGCTTTTATCAGGGATTTTCTTCGCGATCTGCCCGTCAGCTGGGATGAGCTTAAGTTTATCGACGGCTACCCCGGGAAATTTGTGGTCCTGGCCCGCAGGTCGGGTAACAGCTGGTACCTCGCCGGGATCAACGGCGAGAACCGGGAAAGGATCATAGATATTGACCCCGGTTTCCTGCAGGGTAATACGACAGGAATGATCCTTAGCGACAGCCAGGACGACGGAACTTTGATTTATGAAGAAAAGGATCTGAAAGAAGCAGCGGAAATCAGGATGAAAGCCTTCGGCGGCTTTGTTATTGAAGTGAAATAGCTGAAACAGCCTTTGCTGAAAATCCTATCGGCTATGAAATGTGGATTGGTTTTCAGGTCGGTATGTTTCAAATTCCGCTTCCAATCTGAGGAAAACAAATCGTGGCTTTCCGGGATAATAATATCTTGGAGGCAGTCCTCCGAATGAAGGAGCGTTTGGGAGGATCATTGATACGTACCGGAGGTTAAAAAGATTCTCAACACCAGCTTCAAGGTGAAGATTGATCGGGCCCTTAAAATCCATTACTTTTCCAATTTTAATATCCGTTCTTAGCCAGGGATCTGTGCGCCCTGTATTCTGATCATCAAGCCACTGGCTTCCCCAGCCCATCGCAGATACTGTAATCCGTGAGTTTTCCATGATATTTGCGCGAAGATCGGTTCGAATCGAATAGTCCGGTATTCCGGGCAGGTAGTTGCCGGAGAAATTCTGACCATCATCTTCAAAGAAAATAAAGCGATTTTTTGACAACCAACCATTAACTGAAAGAACAAGGTCTGATCTTCCGTCACCCGATTCCCAGATTGACCCGGACATACTGGCTTCAAATCCGGACAGGCGGGAGCTCCCTCCGTTTATGCCATAAAATGTGGCCTCATCCAGTCTTTTGGTTAACAGTTGATCACTAAGTCTGATTATATATGCAGTGAGCTCATAATAACTGATGATCTTTCTGAACGATCCACGTATCCCAGTTTCTACTGTCCAGCCTTGTTCAGGTTTGAGTGCCGGGTTTAGGATACCAGGCGGATTGAGTGTCTCTTCGGTGCTTGGGTGGGAAAGACCGTGTCCGGTTGAGAAATATAGGAAATTGGCAGTTCCCAGCCGGTAGTTCAATCCGGCCCGGGGCGAAAAAATGGGTTTGTATGTAAATTGATACGCGGGCTGATCATCTAAGTTCATCTGGTACGTTAAGATATTCAGATTAAGTCCCGCAGTGAAAACTATCCGTTCAGCCTGGCGATACTTCCACCATGCAAAAAAGTTCCGGTGTGTTCTTTCCTGCAGATTGCTTCCCAGGGGATTCTGAAATGTAAGGCTTCCCGATTCAAAATACCAGGCATTATACCATTCCGAATAGATTTCAAATCCCGTTTGGAATACTGAGTGCTGTGTGCCTGCTTCAGTAAGGAACCGGAATCCAGCCATGGAGGAACTGTCAGCGAGATCATTGAATGGGCGGTGTTCAAAGCCTGTATGATGATTTCCGTATAGTGTAAGTCGTGTTGTCCAATGTCTGGAAAGGTCATAACTTATGGTCACTCCTGCCAGTAGCTTCCGGTTTTCTTCATACCCTCCGGCCGATTTCCAGTTTGGCGCAGCTATTCCCGGATCACTGAGGTACTGTTCAAGTGTTATGCTGCTGGGGATCATTGCATAAAAAGTACTGCCTAACAGCAGCAGGTCTGCCTTCAGTCGTTCGCCGTTATATCTCCAGTTCAAATGTCCGGTAAGATGTCTTGAAGCACTATTCTCCCTGAATCCATTGTCCTGCTTACGGACCATTCCTCCGGTGAAATAATGATTATTCTGCCATCCGAGGTTCAGAACAGCTCCGGTTCTGAATAACCCGAATGAACCGGCATCCGACATAATTCTGAATAACCGGGCCGTATCCCTGCCCGGACTGAAAACCACCGCACCTCCCAGACCTGATCCGTAAAGTGCCGAAACGGGGCCACGTATGATCTCCGTATTTCCTGTCAGCCACTCATCTGGTTCATCAAGGGCTGAGACGCCATCTGCATTTGTAAGTGGAATCTGGCCATAATAAGTCCTGATCCTGTTTGTCCCATACGCAGATCTGCTTCCAATACCTCTGATAAGGATTCTCTGGGTACCTGAACTGCCTTCCTGCGCTGTAATCCCCGGTACCATATTCAGAAGGTCAGGCAGGTCATTTACTGAATAAGCCGACAGCGTCTGGTGATCGATGACTGTAAGGGCGCCAGACATCTTCCATGCTCCTTCTCCGGTCATGATAGCGGATATGGTTAAATCGGGCAGTAAAATGGTTCCCGCCAGGGTATCTTTTCGTGTTGAATCAGCAGAATGAACGAAAAATGCTGCGTTTACCGGAAGGAAAACAATGATGAGGAGCGGGATTGCAAAGACTGACCTCATTATTTTCCCGGAATTGATCCTGAAAGGCATATCAATCCGGTCTTCTTAGTATTCCTGTTGTTCTATGGGGAGGAGCCGGAATACAGCCCCCGGTTTTTCCACAGTCAGGTAAATAAGCCCGTCAGGCCCGACGGTTACATACCTTATCCTACCGATTCCATCCAGCAGTTTTTCTGTTTCAATTGTTTTTCCTCCCTTGATGCGGGTTCGTTCAAGATATCGAAAACTCAGTGAACCGCTTAAGAAATCATCTTTCCAGAAAGTATATCGTCCTTCAGGAATCTGATAAAGGCTGCCTGGTGCGATGGATGGAGTCCACTGGTGAACAGGTTGTTCCATTCCGGGCAGTGCTGTATCCGCTGTGATAATCGTACCATCATAGTTTATTCCATATGTAATAGCCGGCCAGCCATAGTTCCTGCCTTTCCGGATCAGATTTAGTTCATCACCTCCTCTTGGACCATGCTCATTCGCCCAAAGTTCTCCAGATTCCTTGTTGTAAAACAATCCCTGAGGGTTCCGATGTCCGTAGGTATAAGTAGAAGGGATCGCACCCGCTTGACCATAGAACGGATTGTCAGCAGGGATACTTCCATCATCATTCAAACGGTGAACTTTTCCGCTGAAGGTCGATAGCAACTGAGCATCACTTTGTCTGCCCCGGTCCCCAATGGTAATGTAAAGGTGTCCGGTGTTGTCAAAGACCATTCTTCCACCGAAGTGATAGGTCTTTTCGCTGTATGGAGTGGCTGTAAAAATGATCTGCTGATCTGCAAGCCGGTCATTTTTTAACCTGGCCCTCATGACCGCCGTGTTTCCTTCTCCGGGATCATCAGGGGAGATTTTGGCGTAACTAAGGTAGATCCAGCCGTTATTTTTGTAATCCGGATGCAGGATCATATCGAACAGGCCTCCCTGACCCTTTGCAAAAACCGGCGGTAGGCCTTCGATAATAGCGGCAAATTTTCCATCCCTGAACCTGAATATCTGTCCGCTTCGCTCAGCTACAAGAAGATCGCCGTCAGGAAGAAACAGAAGGGACCAGGGCACATCCAGCCCTGTAAGCACTGTATCAAGCCTGAAGTCCTGGCGAAGACTATTGATGATAGCGGGAAAATGAACCGTTGATACTTCCGGCTTCTGTTGCCGTAGCTCACCAGTAAGATATGCTACCAGATCTGCAGTCTCTTCATCCGTAAAGGTCTTGCGAAAGGAGGGCATACCCAGTTCCGGAATTCCTTCCCTGATCATTTTACCCAGGTATTCAGGTGAAGTATTCTGTTCATAGGTTTTACCCGGAAATCTTTCCATGTTAAAGCCATGGCAGCCAGCACAATACATTTCAAAAGATTCCCTGGGTGAATGACCTGGAATCTTATTATTTATATGGGGCAACAAAAACATCCCGGAGGTAATGAGAAATGCCGTCAGTGCGAGTAAGATCTTCATGGATTGGGATTTTGGTACATGATAATAAAACATAGAAAGGGCATTTCTGTTTAATGACTTTATTATTTTATCCCAACTAATTCAAATAGTTCGCCTCCCCGAGTGGTCGGGACAGGCAATATTTTCGGCTCCAATGAATTTGGGTGTATAAGAACATGAACCCAACAGCCTCTATATTGATAACAGAAAAATTTGTTCTAACTTGCCATACAGATGAACCGGGAAGTTAATGAAGACGGCTTCTGCCGGACATTTAAAATGAGACTTCTGTCTTGTTTTTAGTGCTGGCTCTGTGAAGTTGTCCCTATTAGTTCTTCTTTTTAAGATTTTTCATAAATGTTTTTATATGAATGGGAGAGCTGTATTTGGTGTCATTTCGGGTTCAGACCGTAATATATTGACCAGAAGAATCTTAATTTAAATTATATGAAAAAACTCCTTTATCTCATCCTCCCCCTTGCGTTTCTTGTTTCATGCACCGGAGGAAAACAGAAAATAGAATTGAAACTGGCCCCTGGGGAGACCTATATCCTCAAAACAGTCGGCATCAGCACTATCCAGCAAAGCTATGGCGGACAGGATATGGAAATCACGCTTACCATTTCCGGACAGATCTCCTACAAGGTCAAAGAGCTGATTGATTCGGTCTATACCATGGTCGTCAGCTACGACAGCCTGAGCATGAAAATGCAGATGCCCTTTATGGAGATGGAATTCAGCACAGCAAAGGATGATGAAGAAGATGTCTTCTCTATGGTCATGAAGGCCCTTGTTGGCAAACCCTTCGGAATTAAGATGACGACCTCCGGTAGGATCATGGAAGTAACCGGGATCGAAGAAATGTTTGCTTCGATGTTCGATCAGTTTCCTCAACTGTCGCCTGAAGAAAAACAACAGATCTTTGAACAACTGGAACAGTCGTATGGAGAATCGGCCCTGCAGAACAACCTGGGCATGACAGCAGCATTTTTCCCGTATGTGCCTGTAAAAAAGGGAGATAAATGGAATATATCCACTCAGATGACCACCGGATTCAATGCAACAATGGAATCGGTTTATGAACTTATGGATGTTAAGGGTGGATATTATCTCATCAACGGTGAAGCTACCATTGTGTCGGATACGACGGAAGCACAGGCAGGTATGGCAGGTATTCCCATGAGCTACAAACTGACTGGCACGATGAGCTCTGCGATGAAGATTGACCGGAAAACCGGTTGGATCATAGAATCGGATATTCAGCAGAACATCAGTGGTTCGGTCAGTGTTGCCGACTCAGAACAGATGCCGGGCGGAATGGAAATTCCCATGAGCACCAAACTCGAAATGACCATTACGGGAAAATAGGACCTCTGCGGAAGAGGTGACAGAAAAAGAATGATTCAAGCCAGTTTCCGGCAAGTTTTTTAATTTGCCGGAGACTGGCTGGTTGTTTTCCTGTAAACCTGTGGGCAAATGGTACGTCCTGGAATCGTTCAATTTGCTATCTTTGAGGAGATCCGGACTCCCCGGTTCTGATAAAGCACCTTAAGATATGCGCTCACTTTTGTTTCTGCTTGCCCTGATCTTACTTTTGCCTGCCTGCATGAGGAATGAGCAAAAGAATTTACCGGCTTCCGAAATACTCGGAAACCCATCCTATCCGGCAGTCTGCTATGGGGGATACCGGCAAAGTACCCGCGATTCGGTCCCGACCGTGGAACAGATCCGTGAAGATCTCAAAATACTCGAAGCTGCAGGGATCAGGTTTGTACGTACCTACAACACCCAGCAGTACCCGCATGCAGCACGTTTGCTGCAAGCCATCAGGGAACTGAAGAAGGAGGATCCGGCTTTTACCATGTATGTGATGCTCGGTACCTGGATAGAATGTGCCGGGGCATGGACCGGAACTCCCGATCATACCAGGGGGAATGAGATCAATAATAGTGCTGAAATATCAGCAGCTGTTGAGCTGGCGCGTCGCTATCCCGATATCGTAAAGGTTATTGCTGTGGGGAATGAAGCCATGATCCACTGGGCCTCGGGCTATTATGTGGATCCGGAAGTGATCCTGCGCTGGGTGAAGCATCTGCAGGACCTGAAAAAGCAGGGAAGGCTGTCAGACAAAATCTGGATTACCTCTTCCGATAACTATGAAGCCTGGGGGGGAGGAGAGGCTTATCGGACACCGGCACTTGCTGAACTGGTGGAAGCCGTTGATTATATTTCCCTGCATACCTATCCGTACCATGAAACCTATTACCATCCATCTTTCTGGAACGTACCGGAAAGCGAGGAAGGGCTGAGCGACCAGCAGAAAACCGATCAGGCCATGCTCAGGGCAAAAGACTTTGCAGTCGGACAGTATAACTCAGTGGTTAACTATGTTTCAGGACTCGGACTGGAGAAAGAATTCCATATCGGGGAAACCGGTTGGTCGACCATGGCAGTGAATGCCTTCGGTCCGGGCGGATCCAGGGCAGCGGATGAATATAAGCAAAGCAGGTATTATGAACTGATCCGGGAGTGGACCAGCAGCAAAGGCATTACCTGCTTTTTCTTCGAAGCCTTCGATGAAAAATGGAAGGATGGAAGCAATCTGGCCGGCTCCGAGAACCATTTCGGTTTATTCACCGGTGAGGGACAGGCCAAGCTGGTTGTCTGGAACCTGGTTGATGACGGGAAACTGGCAGGTCTATCAAGAGATGGGTTTCCCGTCACAAAAACCTTCGGAGGGGATAGCACAGAACTGATGAGCAGTGTTCTGCATCCTCCGCTGGTCAGGGAAGCAGGCATCCGGGAGCTTACCTCGCTAAATACGAACCGGGCCATTGGGGAGGAAGTCACAGAGGATCTCTATGTTTTACTCGGTGACGGAAGGGTGAAGGCGGGGAAGAGCAGTTTTACCCTGCCTTCTGCTGCGATTGATCTTGTGGCCTGGGACGGAAGCTGCGGGTTTAAAGTAGCAAAGGATAATGTCATTGAAGTTACGACCGGCCCCGGGCCATGGTGGGGTGGCGCAGCCGATTTCCGTTCCGGAAAGGGCGAGAATCTTTCATTATTTACAGGAGGGAAAATGATCTTTGAAATAAAGGGGGATACCCGTTCGCGGTTTGAGTTGGGTTTCAGAACCACTTCCGTGGCGCTGGGAGGGCAAAGCGAAAGTTTTGTGACTTTTGGTCCGGGAGAAAAGTATTCCGTGCAGAATGACTGGAAGAGTTATGAAATTCCCCTGTCGGAACCGGGAAAGGCAAATGGCCTGCAGAATCTAATTTCACCGCTCTTTTTCAGGGGAGTGGATAATTTTGACGGCAAGACCTTTTTCATCCGGAATATCAGGTTCGTAAAAGATCAGGCCGCTGTCAGTACAAAGTAAGAATTTGAAAAACCTTGGGCACTATGGATTTTTCAGAACTGATCAGGGTACGGCAGAGTACCCGGAAGTATTCCGGTAAACCGGTTGAGGAAGAAAAGATTGAACAGTGCCTTGAGGCGGCACGCATGGCTCCTTCAGCCAATAACTCCCAGCCCTGGAAGCTGGTGGTGGTGGATGATCCGCTTCTGAAGGAAAAGATGGCTACAAGCGCCAACGATCTGGGATTAAATCGTTTTGCACATCAGGCACCGGTCATCGTTGCCGTTGTGCTGGAAAAAATGAATCCTCTTTCCAATATCGGCAGTGCAATTAAAAACAAGGATTATTCCCTGATGGATATCGGGATAGTGACCAGCCATTTCTGCCTCCAGGCTGCCGAACTGGGCCTTGGAACCTGCATCCTCGGATGGTTTAAGGAAGGGGAGGTGAAAAAGATCCTCGGGATCGGAAAGGGGAAACGGGTTCCGCTGCTGATCACTCTTGGTTATCCGGATTCAGTGGTGCGGAAAAAGATCAGGAAGTCCAGGGAGGAGATATCCAGCCGTAACCGCTACTGAACGCCGGCCCTGAAAAGAAATTTCTGCGACTATTTATTTTACAGGTCCGCTTGTCCTGCAGGAGATTTTCCTTATCTTCGGAATAGCTCCCAGTCCTGTTCATGACATACCCGCAGATAAAGCTGCTGAAACCTTTGTGGTGAGGCTGCTGTCTGAGTCGGATAACCCGGGGCCAGGCAGCACAGCTTAGCCTGCCGGATAAACCTGAGCTGTTTATCTGTGCAGACCCGTGAAAGAAACTATAATAGGTTGTTGCTGAAATGATTACAGCAGTTAACATCACCTTAATCCTGATCAGAATTGTATTCCTGGTCTGGTCCATGATTATTTTTTTCTCTGAACCGAGGAGAAAGCATTATATCCTTTACGGTGTCATGTTTTCACTGATATACTTTTTCGGCGAATTGCTTGTGCTGGCAACTGTGAAGGACTTTCCCGATGAATCGCTCGGTTTGCTGGTGATCAACGAGATCTTTACAATATTCAGCATTGTAATGTATATTGCAGCCGGCATGATGGTGTTGCGCGACCTTGGTTTCAGAAGTCTGCCGCTGATCCGCAGGCTCGTCAGCAACAAAGACCGGCACTATACATGGTCGGTTCCTGTTTATGTTGTGGTGGCCCTGGGGTCGGTAGCCCTGTGTGTCGGATTCAGTATTGTGCTTTTTAAGCTTACAAATCCCTCGGCATCTTCCTATATTCTTGAAAGACTTGGACCGGGTGATATTCCAGAACCCGGAAAAATGGAGTTTTCCGCCGTTCTCAGTTTAACGATCATTGCCATGGTGGAGGAGATCTTTTTCAGGCACGGCATACAGAACTTTCTGGCCAGGACTTTCAGGTTCAGGCACAGCTACCTTGCAGCGATTGTCATAAGCTCAGCAGTCTGGACCTTTGGTCATTATATTTCCTTAGAACCCGTATGGGTGAAAATGGCGCAGATCTTCCCGATCGGGCTGCTCCTGGGCTTTCTCTACCGGAAATACGGCTTGGAAATGAGTATTCTTGTGCATGCCGGATTTAATTTCACCCTTTCATTCTTTTCAGCCTATCTGATAAGCTATTAAAACCCTCAAAATAAACTTGCCCGAAATGAAAATCCTTTGCTTTTTTTCCCTGCTTATGGTCGCCTTACTCAGCCAGGCACAGATTGTCCTGAATGAAATACAGGCAGCAAATAATTCCACCCTCACCGATAATGCAGGCGATTATGAGGACTGGATCGAATTGTACAATCCGAATGATTTCAGTGTGGAGATCGGGGGGCTGGTTTTGAAGGATAATGTGGACTCATGGGCTATTCCGACCGGCGATCCTTCCACCCTCCTTCCCGCGAAAGGCTATTTCCTTCTTTGGGCCGATGATGAGGAAGGCGAGGGACCTTTCCATACCAACTTTAAATTGTCGGCTTCCAACGGGGAGTTTGTCGGCCTGTTCCAGCCCGATGGTACCACCCTTATTGATTCCATCACCTTCCCCCCGCTTGACGATGATGTGAGCTTTGGCCGCTGCGGATCCGGATGGGTATTGATGCAGGTTCCCACACCGCGTGAGGCGAATTCCTGCAATGGTACGCTCATTTCCGGCAGTCAGACAGGTCCGGAGCTGAATGTATTTCAGGATTCAGGAGGAGAGTTTATTATTTCTTTGCCGGAGAGCCATAATGAACCCGCGAGGATCGCGATCCTGGCTATGGACGGCAAAATCATGGCGGATATCAATACTTCTGACAGGCGTTTCAACCTGGATCCAGGGTATCTGAAAGCAGGGGTATATTTTATCCTTGCCCGAACAGGAGATAAAACTACCGGTAGTAAGATTGTTGTGACCCGTTAAGCGAATCAGTACCCCGGGCTGAACCAGAGCTATTTTCAGGCAGTTGTATTACTGCCGGATTTTGTTCCTTTACTGTTATTTGTTAACTTACAAAGTATTACTATTAAATCGTAAAGATGAAAAAAAGCCTGTTCGTATTCGTTTTATCCTTCATCCTTTATATTTCCTGCGATGACATATTCCCTGGCCTCACCTTTACGGGGATAACTGAAACCAATATTGACGGAGAAATTTTATCCTCCGATCCTTCCGACTGGAATCTGACAGATGACTGGAACCGGCGGGAGAATAACCTGTTTGAGGAAGGTTTTGAAGATATCTGTGAGAACAGCCCTCATTTTATTGTTTCAGCATATCCAAATCCTTGCACAGAAGTGTTACATGTTAACCTGCCTTCTTCGGACAGCACCCGGACAGCCATCAGGATCGTCAAAAGTAATTTCGAAGTGCTAATCTCCCTTGACTCTGTTCCGGGGTGCCTGTTAATCAATTTCAGAGACTTCGATTTACAGGGGGAAATCGTCAGGATTTATTACAAGATCCTTGGAGAAAACTGCGAATACCGCGGCCATGGGGATATTCAGATCAACTAGTCCTTGCTAATTCGGAAACCCTCATTTTTCTGAATCTATTTTGCCGGTTGCTTGTTATTACCTTCGTATGGTAAATGTGAATGCTATGAAAAAGCGACAATTGATACTTTATATCGCAGTATCACTCGACGGATATATCGCCAAACCCGGCGATGATCTCAGTTTTCTCGACAGGGTGCAAAAGGAAGGGGAGGATTATGGTTACATGCGGTTTATGCAATCCGTCGATACCGTGATCATCGGCCGGCGGACCTATGACTGGGTTGTGGAGAAGATCGGTGGATACCCCGGCAGTGGAAAAACGGTTTATGTGATCAGTCGTACAAACCGGATTTCATCGGAAGGGGTACACTTTTATTCCGGCGGGCTGAAAGATTTGATCACAGAGTTGAAAAATCAACCCGGAAAAGATCTTTTCTGCGACGGCGGAGCAGAGATTGTGAACCTTTTGCTGGATGAAAAACTGTTTGATGAGTTGATTATTTCTGTCGTTCCGGTCCTGACCGGCGACGGGATCCGCCTTTTCCGCGATGGTCGCCCTGAACAGGATCTCGAATTGGTTTCAGCGAAAAGCTTTGACACAGGACTGGTGCAGCTTCATTACCGTGTTATGGGCAAGGACAGATGATCCGGCGAAAGACTGCTGCCTGAAAATATTCCTTGGGAGTGTGGAACAGAATAGTCGGAGAAGCGGTAATTTTGCTCCATTATATCAGATAACAAGCGTGAGAAATGACGGGTAAGAAACTGAGGAAGCCGGGGGCAGAGGGTTTACGCCTGATGTTCCGTTCTTTCGGATACCGTAATTACAGGCTTTTTTTCGGCGGGCAGAGTTTATCGCTCATCGGGACCTGGATCCAGCGGATAGCGACGCCCTGGCTGGTTTATCACCTTACGAATGATGCTTTTCTTCTGGGTGTGGTGGGTTTTGCCGGCCAGATCCCGACCTTCCTGATAGCACCCTTTGCCGGAGTCCTCACAGACCGCTGGAACAAATACAGGCTGCTGGTGGCCACCCAGGTTCTGGCCATGATCCAGGCGCTTGTGCTGGCCATCCTTTTTTTTACAGGATCCATCACCATTTGGATGATTGTAATTCTGAGTATTTTCCTGGGTATTGTTAATGCGTTTGATGTGCCGGCCCGGCAGTCGTTCGTGATCGAGCTGGTCGGGAAAAAGGAGGATATTGGCAATGCGATTGCCCTCAATTCGTCGATGGTTAACGGTGCCCGGCTGCTCGGTCCGTCGATAGCCGGAATGGTAATTGCCTTTGCCGGAGAGGGTGTGTGTTTCCTTGCAAACGGGATCAGTTACGTTTTTGTCATTACCTCCCTCTTGCTGATGAAGGTGAAGCCACATGCAAGACGCAGCAAAAAGATAAAAGTAATCTCTGAACTGAAAGAAGGTTTCCGCTATGCCTATGGCTTTCCTCCGATACGTTATATTATCCTCCTCCTTGCACTGGTAAGCCTGGTAGGTATGCCCTATACGGTTCTGATGCCGGTTATTGCAAAGGATGTCCTTCACGGCGGTGCCCATACTTTTGGCTTTCTGATGGGGGCCTCGGGTTTCGGCGCGCTGACGGGAGCCTTTTTCCTGGCTTCAAAAAAGGATGCCTACGGCCTTGAAAGACTCATTCCGGTTGCCGCTGTTGTATTCGGCCTGGGGCTCGTCCTTTTTTCCTTCAGCCGCAGTTTCAGCCTTTCGATGGGGCTCATGATATTTATCGGACTCGGGATGATGCTTCAGATGGCCCTGAGCAATACGATCCTTCAGACCGTGGTTGAGGATGATAAACGAGGTCGTGTCATGAGTTTCTATACCATGGCTTTTATGGGCACAGCACCATTTGGGAGTATTATTGCCGGTTCACTGGCAAAATCCATCGGAGCTCCGTATACAATGATGGCAGGCGGGATCCTGTGTGTTGTAGGTGCGCTGCTCTATTCAAGGAAACTGGCAGAGATTAAAAGCCTTATTGCACCGCTGTTTGCAAAATCAGGTCCTGCTGTACCGGTCGTATCCGATGAGCCTTTATCGAAGCCCCTGAAATAAGAGCCGGCAGGCTTTCCGGACGAAAACAGATTAACTGTCAGAACATGTTGCGTATAAATCAGATCTGCTTTTATTCCGTCCGATGGAAGCTGAGCGGTATCTGAGCCTGTCGGTGAGATCCTTCAGCTAATGGTTAAACCTTATACGGTCTTTCGACAGCGACCATAAGCTTCACTCCTCACTCCTCACTCTTCACTCCTCACTCCTCACTCCTCACTCCTCACTCCTCACTCCTCACTCCTCACTCTTCACTCCTCACTCCTCACTCCTCACTCTT
>JBMOLL010000021.1:0-2473 GCA_049325415.1 Bacteroidota bacterium
ACGTGGATGTGAATATTCCATTTCCGGAAGAGTTCCGGTGATATTCCGATCACGGAAGCATGCGATTTCAGGTACTCGAGTGCAATAACGGCCGACTCTTTCATCACATCGCCCAGATTCCCGGTAAGCGTCAGTTTACCGTCACCCTTGCTCAGGGAAGTTTCCACAAACAGGATCTCTCCGCCGGTGGCGGTCCATGCAAGTCCGGTCACTACACCGGCAAACTGGTTCCCGCTGTAGAGTTCCCTTACAATCTTAGGCGCCCCGAGAATACTGTGAATGTCTTCCACGGAAGGCTCATGGTTGTATTCCTCATCAAAGGCGAGATGGCGTGCAGTGACCCTGGCAATCTTGGAGATCTGTTTATCCAGTTGCCTGACACCCGACTCGCGGGTGTAATGCTCTACAATGTAAGCCAGGATCTTTTTGCCCAGTACCAGGTCTTCTTTTTTCAGTCCATGGTTCTCCAGTTGTTTGGGTATAAGATGCCTCCGGGCGATTTCCGTCTTTTCTTCGATAATGTAACCCGACACGTCGATCACCTCCATCCTGTCGAGCAGGGCCGGGTGAATTCCCGAAGTAGTATTTGCCGTGGCAATGAAAAGTACCCTGGAAAGATCGTACTCCAGTTCAAGGAAGTTGTCGTGAAAGGAGGTGTTCTGTTCAGGATCCAGCACTTCCAGCAGGGCGGAAGCCGGATCACCGTGGGCATCCCTGCCCACCTTGTCGATCTCGTCAAGGATGAAAACAGGGTTGGATGATTTTGCTTTTTTCAGGTTCAGAATGATCCTCCCCGGCATGGCTCCGATATAGGTCTTCCGGTGCCCCCTGATCTCTGCTTCATCGTGCAGGCCCCCGAGTGACATTCTGACATAGTTCCTGTCAAGCGCTTCGGCGACCGATTTGCCCAGGGAGGTTTTTCCGACTCCCGGAGGGCCCACCAGACAAAGGATCGGCGATTTCATGTCGCCTTTCAGTTTCAGAACTGCCAGGTGTTCCAGAATACGTTCTTTAACTTTCTCAAGTCCGAAATGGTCCTTTTCAAGAATCCTGCTTGCCCGCCGGAGATTGAAATTGTCTTTGGTGTATTCATTCCAGGGCAGTTCCAGCAGGGTTTGTATGTAATTTGTCTGTACGGAATACTCTCCCGTGGCCGGGTTGAGTCGCTGCAATTTATCGAGTTCCTTGAAAAATGCCGATTCGGTTTCCTTGTTCCATTTCTTACCCCGGGCTTTTTCCCGGTATTCCTGGATTTCTTTTTCCAGGGGATTCCCACCCAGTTCGTCCTGAATGGTCTTCATCTGCTGATGGAGAAGGAATTCCCTCTGCTGCTGGTCGAGATCCGACTTTACCTTCGACTGGATATCGTTCTTCAGTTCCAGCATCTGAACCTCTCTTGACAGGTGCTCAAGCAGGCTCATCCCCCTTTTGGCAACGCTGTCGGTCTCCAGGAGCTTTTGCTTATCCTCCATCTTCAGTTCACTGTTCGAGGCAAGAAAATTGATCAGGAACGAGGGGCTTTCAATATTCTTCACTGCAAAGGTGGCCTCTGTGGGGATGTTCGACGACAGCTTGATTACCTTGATGGCAAGGTCTTTAAGGGCAGCAGCTACGGCACGGGCTTCATCAAGATCCTCTTTCAGGTCCTCCATCGGGGTAATGCGTGCGATATAATAGGGCTTTACGGTGATCAGGTCGTCAATGGCGAAACGTTTCTTTCCCTGTATGATCACCGAGGTCGAACCATCGGGCATTTCAAGGATCTTCAGGATCTGGGCCACCGTACCGATTTTGTGCAGATCCTCCAGTCCCGGTTCATCCACATCGGGATCCAGCTGGGCAATTGCACCAAGTATCTTGTTTTTCCGGTATACCTCCTGTACAAGTTTGAGTGATTTGTCCCTGCCTACGGTGATCGGAATGACCACTCCGGGGAACAATACCGTGTTGCGCATGGGTAAAATGGGGAGAAGATCGGGGATGTTCATATTCAGCAGATCATCCTCTTCTTCTTCAGATATCAGGGGGATAAACTCGGTGTCTTCATCCAGTGGTGTAAACAACTCTTTAATCCTCTTTTCAAATGTACTGTTCATAATGTACCTCACATATCTCTGTTCCGACAACTTGTCAGTCTGGTTGGTAAAAAATTCGTGATGATGAGTTTTGCAATAAATATGCCAAATATAAATACAGTTAAAACTCGCGATTGTTTAAAAACAGATAGCCTGTTGACGGTATTTAACATGCATCCGGCTGAAATGCTTTCAGATATAGGAAATGGAGACTTCTTTCAGGAATTTTTCCTCCAGCAGTCGTGCCATCCGTTTTGCCACGGTGCGTCGAATCTCCAGGTCAACGGGCAGATTCGGATCCTGGTGTGCAATATTGATCCGTGTTCCGATAATAATGTGGATCTCATCGCTCTCCTTGAGCATCCTCACAATTTTATCTGCCGGACCGTTTCCAAGCT
>JBMOLL010000022.1:0-60915 GCA_049325415.1 Bacteroidota bacterium
AGTATATTGCCTCTCTGTCATGTAGGGGGGCGCATGGGCAACTACCAGACCCAGCACAGCGGATCGACCATCTATTATGCGGAAAGCATGGGTACGATCGCCAAAAACATGAAAGAACTGGAGGCCAATGGCTTTGATGCCGTGCCCAGGATCCTTGAAAAGGTATTTGACACAATCATTGCCAATGGCAACAAACTGACGGGCTTTAAGAAAAAACTATTTTTCTGGGCGGTCGAACTGGGCCTGAGATATGAGCCTTTTGGTGCAAACGGGATCTGGTATGGGATCAAGCACAGGATAGCCGACAAACTCATCTTCAGTAAATGGAGGGCAGCACTCGGTGGAAAAGCCCGGCTGGTAGGCTGCGGCGGTGCCAGTCTTCAACCCAGGCTGGAAAGGATCTTCTGGGCAGCCGGTGTTAAAATATTGAATATGTACGGCTTAACGGAAACTTCGCCGATCATCACCATCAACCGGCAGGAAAAACCGCTGGTTAGGCTGGGTTCGGTTGGAGCCCTGATCAAGGGAGTGGAAATGAAAATTGCCGATGATGGTGAGATTCTTTGCCGCGGCGACAATGTCATGCTGGGGTACTACAAGGATGAAGAAATGACCCGGCAGGCAATTGACAGCGAGGGCTGGTTCCACACCGGTGATATCGGCGAGATTGAGGACGGATTGTTCCTGAAGGTCACCGACAGGAAGAAGGAAATATTCAAGCTCTCCAACGGTAAGTTCATTGCTCCGCAGGTCATTGAGAACCAGATCAAAGAGGTACAGGGAGTGGAACAGGTGATGGTTGTCGGTGAGCATGAGAAATTTGCCAGTGCGATCATTGTACCCGGCCCTGCCTTCATAAAGGATTACTGCCGTGAACGCGGACTTCCCGATGGAAGCCAGGACCAGCAGATCTGTATCCCGGAGGTTCAGCAATATTTCAGGGATGAAGTGAACCGCATCAACAAACGGCTCAGTGAACCCGAGAAAATATTACGTATCAGGCTGGTTGCCGACGACTGGTCACCCAACACCGGAGAACTCTCCCCAACGCTAAAACTGAAAAGGAGTTACCTGAAGGTGAAATACAATGACCTCCTGGAATCCATATACGTAAAGCAGGGGATCTGAGTGGAGCCGGGCCCGCTCTTATTTATCAGAGGCAGTGATGGCCAGGTATTTTTCGAGGATACGTTTACCTTCCATTATGGCTTCCCTCCCGCTCGATTCGATACCAAACCAACCGCTGTAGCCGTTCTCCAGGCATAAACGGATCATTTTTGCCGACAGTTCTTCCGTGGGCTGGTTTCGGTACGACATCCCATGGGCCCAGGGAAGCATTTTTTCCAGGTAGTTATAATTATCAAATTTCCGGTCGGGTTCACGCCAGTCGGGGTAGCTGCCGAAGTAAAGATTATCGACCTTCTTCATCAACTTGACCATCCATTCGGCGTCGTTGGAAAAGCCACCGTGATTTTCGATCAAAACACTGATATTAGCCGGTATGGAGTATTCCAGCAGTTTCCCGTAGGAGTCGGCGGCCCATTTGAGAGCATCTTCCGGATCGCTTTTTTCATTTCCCCTGCAATTTGTCCGGATGGCATGGCAACCCAGAAAAGCAGCTATATCCACCCATTTTCTGTGATTGACAGCAAACTGCTCCCGGTCCTTTTTATCCCCGGCACAGGGATCGCCTTCGGCGTCGACCATAATCAGGATCATTTCGACGCCATGATCTTCAGCATTCCTTTTTAGCTGAGCGAGGTATTCGGCAGTGGGCACCTCAAACAGTGTATTGACAAATTCAATCCCTCCCAGACCGAAGTCCTCCCTGGCAATGCGAGGAAAATCCAGGTTCTTCCATTTCCCTGCAAAGATCTCATCCACCAGCGCCCATTCGGCCAGTGAAATGCCGTTTTTCCTGTTAAAGGGAGCCGCAGGCAGATTTGTCTTTGCGTTTTCCCCCATCAGTAAGCTCGGAACAGTCATCCCGGCAGCACCAAGCAATGCCGTCCGTTCAAGAAATGATCTTCTGTTAATTGCAGCCATAGTTTTGTTTTTTAAAATATAAAGTGCCCGGAACAAATTTAATGGATTCCCTGAACCGGCTGAAGGAAACCATGTTTTTTTCATGTGCCGGCACAAGTGTTTTGCAATCGCATGAAAATGTCTTATTTTTAAGAAACGGTAAAAACACTCCGTCACCCCATGATTCTTCAAGAAGTTAAAAACTCCCGCGACAGGAAGGCATTCCTGGATGTACCACGAAAACTCTATAAAAACGACCCGGTTTGGGTATGCCCCTTTGACCGTGAGATTGAGGCTGTTTTTGATCCCTCGATGAACAGTTTCTTCGGTCATGGCAAAGCCGTCCGCTGGGTACTGAGAGACGACGATGGCAAACTTGCCGGCAGGGTTGCAGCCTTTATAAACTACAACATGGCCGACAGCTATGACCAGCCCACGGGCGGAATGGGCTTTTTCGAGTGCATCAATTCCCAGGAAGCAGCGAACCTCCTTTTTGATGCCTCACGTGAATGGCTGAAGGCAAACGGGATGGAGGCGATGGATGGCCCGATCAACTTCGGCGAAACCGATAAGTACTGGGGCCTGCTGGTCGATGGATTTACCCACCCCTCGTATGAAATCGCCTATAACCATCCGTACTATCAGCAGTTGTTTGAAAACTACGGCTTCCAGGTATACTACCGGCAGGAGGGCTTTCACCTTGACCTGAAAGCCGGGCTCCCGCCCCGTTTTGCCAAAATTGCCGAATGGGTGGCAAAGAAACCTGATTACCGTTTCGAACACTTTGAGTGGAAGAAAATGGACCGGCAGATCAACGATTTCGCAGAAGTTTTCAATATTGCCTGGGCCACCTTCAAAGCCGATTTTAAGCCGCTGAAACCCGAATATATCCGAAGAACCCTTTTAAAAGCTAAAGCCATTATTGAAGAGGAATTCATCTGGATAGCCTACAACCACGACAGGCCCATCGCCATCTACCTGATGTACCCCGATGTTAATCAGTTGCTGCATCACATCAATGGCCGGCTGGATCCCATTTCGGCCATCCGGTTCCTGTGGCTGAAAGCCAATAAAACAATGACCCGGGCAAGGGGTGTATTGATGGGCGTTGTGCCTGACTTCCAGGGCCTGGGTGTGGAAGCCGCGATCATCTGGAACCTGCAGCAGGTATTTAAAAGAAAATCCCATTATGAGGAAATTGAATTTTCGTGGGTAGGTGACTTCAATCCAAAAATGAGGAAAGTATTCCTCTCGGTTGGAAGTGTCTCGGTAAAGCACTATATAACCTACCGTTACCTTTTCGATCGTAAGAAACCTTTTAAAAGATACCCGATAGCCGGAGAATAAGTTACAGGGTAATTACTGAATGATAAAAATTAAACAGCATAGAGCAAATGGAATATGATGTCATAATAGTGGGCGGAGGACTCGGAGGCCTGACCGCAGGAGCCAAACTGGCAAGAGAAGGCAAAAAAGTTCTGTTAATTGAACAACATGACCGACCGGGAGGTTGTGCCACCACCTTTAAAAGGAAACAGTTTACCATGGAAGTTGGTCTTCACGAGATGGACGGACTTCATCCCAAAGACCTGAAAAACAAGATATTCAATGACCTGGGAGTATTTGAAAAGGTGAGTTTTCTGAAAGTGCCGGAATTTTACCGCTTTGTAAACGGCCGGACCGACCTGGTTATGCCTCACGACCCGGAGGAAGCCATAAGGCGTTTGACCGCAACCTTCCCCGCCGAAAGAGCAGGCATTGAAAAATATTTCGACCGGCTGCTTAATACCAGAAAATACCTGGTTGAATTAAGGGATAAGCCTGATCAGTCGCTCGGTGATTTTCTTGATTCCATCATCGGCGACGAAGAGCTCAAACTGGTTCTGCTCGGAAACCTTGGCTATTTTCATGATGACCCCTATTCACTTTCAATGACTTATTTTTCAGTAGCGGAAGGCAGTTATTTTACCGGAGGTGGCAGTTTTATTAAAGGGGGATCTCAGGAACTGTCAAACGCCCTTTCCTGTGTAATCAACAGTAATGGGGGTCGTGTCATTCTCAACCATACCGTTACGGGATTCAGGATGGAGGATGACCGGGTAGCCTGTGTCTATTTCAGTCCGAGGATCGGACATGACGAAGTAGCGATAAAGGCAGCCGGTAAGGAGATCATTGTCAATGCTTCACTCCCCTGGCTGGAAAGCGTTCTGGAAGGCCGGCACCGTGAAGCACTGCACGAAGAAATCGGGACAAATATTCCAGGGGCTTCCCTCCTTACGGTATATTATGGCTTTAATAAACCCCTGTCTGAAATCGGGTATTCCTACTATTCAACCTTTATTTTCGACGAATCGGTCAGGAGCCAGCGGGATATTCTTTCCAATAACCATGGTGATTACAGCAAACGCAGTTTCACCTTTGTCGATTACAGCCAGCTGGATTCGGGCCTGGCGCCCGAGGGCAAGGGTGTAGGCGGGGTTTGTTGTATTGATTATCTGGAGGACTGGCAAAATTTAGACCATGCCTCCTATAAGGCAAAGAAACAGGAGATCCAGGAAATATTCACCGACAGGCTCGATCAGCTGATACCCGGTTTCCGTGAAGCCGTTGAATATGTAGAGGTTGGTACGGCGAAGACTGTTGCACGTTATACTCTGAATCCTGAAGGTGCCGTTTATGGCTTTGCCCAGCATCCGGGCCGGAAGATCCCTGCAGTAAATTCTGTAAAGAACCTGCACATCGCTTCGGCCTGGGGCAAGTTCGGAGGGGGCTTCTCAGGAGCCATTTACAGCGGATACATGACGGCCATGGATATCCTCAGGAAAAGAGACTGAATGATCAGGAAGATGCCACTACCACTCTGAACGGAGTATAAAGGCCATAATCAAGCAGGTCATACTCGCTGGCGGGAGGCTGATGATCCGGTGCTTTCCGGAAATCCCACGGGCTCGCAAATCCCCTGGTAGGGTTGAGATGGAAAGGCCCGAAGATATTTTTCAGGCTTCCGTATATCCTGAGGGTGATCACATTGGATCCCTTCTCCAGGAAAGGATCCAGTCTGACTTCATCGCCATCCGTAAAAACCTGTCCGGCTTCCCTACCGTTTACAAAAACGGCGCCTACTGTCCCTTTCCAGTCGCCCGGAATAAGTTTCACCGGGTTCCCTGTCCGGGAGCAGATCATCGTGACCGAATAATCAACATAGCCCGAATAGAATGGATAGCCCTGATCCTTCCATGAGCCAGTCTGCAACGGATGTGCTGCCGACAGGACCCAACCCTCTTCTGACGGATTGACGGAAAAATCACCCAGCAGAATCACCGGGGCCACTTCACAGAGCAGGTTCATGGGTTCAACCTTTATGGTAAAACGGTTTTCGCCCGGAACAAGCTTTCCGCTCAGGTCAAAAACGCCGATCCCTTCATCAATCCAGTGTTCGCCCTTTATGGCTTCGATCTCCTGATCGTTGATGCATACCGAATAAAACCAGGGTTGTTCAAGAGCCATCCTCACGGAGGCATTTCCTGAAAGACTTGAATCGACCCGGAAAAGATAGCTTGCAGTGAAACCGGTTCCCTTCCCGAATTTATTAAGATCGAGGATCTCTTTTCTGAACTGAATGGAAGAGCTCCAAGGATTCTGGGCGAAGCCGTATTCATTATAAATTTTACGTGCGGCATCGTAATAAAAGCAGGTGTCGTTCCTGACCGATTCACTGGTGATGATGCAATAATCCAGCGGCAGCATATTGCCGCTTCCCGGGCTGACAACAAAGCCTGCCAGGGCAGCTTCCTGTGTAAAGTTATCTGCGCCCGTCTCCGGCTGATCCTTTCTGCGGATCTCATGATCGGAAACAAATAAAAGAAGGGATGCCGACGGAGGGAGATTCACCGAGAAACTCAGTGTATTGTCGCTCTGAACACAGGGATAGGTGCTTATTCTGCCCGTCATGGGATCGAGCAAAAGCAGGTCCTTCCCAATCATATTCCAGCGGGTGGATGCTGCATTTTCCCTGTCGGTATTGACGAGAAAAAGGATCTGACCCTCGTTCAGTTCCCGCCGGTGATGAAAAACCGGACCGCCATCACTTTCCACAACGGAAAACTCTTCGCTGGGTGTCAGTTCATTCAGCCTCGGATCGGGTGTTCCGTTCAGCAGTAGCAGATTTTCCCCGGAGAATTTCTGCCAGTCGGTAAATTCATAACTCAGGCTGCCATCGCAATAAGCCGGTAAGGGCCCCAGGGAGACAAGATCACCGCCCGACTCCAGATAGGTCCCGAGCAGTTTACCGGTTCCCGAGGAAAGATTTTCAAGTCCTTCGGGGAGGATCACCAGATTATAGCTGCATTCCCCGACCTCCAGCAGCCCCTCTCCTGTTTTCCCGAAGCGCTGAATAATCTCTTCGCTTCCAAGATCATATTCCACCTGCGCGGCTTCCAGTGTTTCAAGCAATCTGCCGAAACCGGAGTTCAGTCTGTTCAGTTTTTCCTGCTGATCGGGTCCTCCTGCATACATCCAGGCAGTGGATGTAGGCTCGATGACGAGGATATGGTTCACCTGTCTGCCCGAGGAAAGAGCCACGGAAAGCCTCGCAAAATACATCGCAAGGGTGCTGTATTCATCCCACCACGGTTCGTGGGAGGAAAACGACTGCGGATAATCATGCTTTCTGTCGCCCACAATGCTCTGGTAAGCAAGGTGCTGATTCATCAGGTTTACACCCAGAACATATTCCCAGTCGCCGTTCACTTTCATGTCCTCAAAGGATAGTTCCCAGCCCGACCCACCATAGGTTTCACTAAGGGTCCGTACTCTTCCCATCTGATTGGCAATGCTTCTCAGTTCCTTTACGGAACGGATGTTTCCAAACTGCTCGGGAAATACATCCCTGTTATTAAAGAGCAGATCGATACCGGGAACCTGGTGCCATGCGGCCATTGCCATATGATCGCCTCCATGGTAAGGATCGGGCCAGGTATGTTCCCAGTAATGACCGGTCCATTGAAGATTCTCCTTTTCCACGTAGGCATTCCAAGGCAGCGACCAACGCTCGATGAACAATTCCAGCAGAAGTTTGAAATAGTCGTATCTGACCTTCCTGTAATCACCGGAATTATCAAAAAGAAGCGGCAGACTTGTCTGGAGGTCATAGCCCCATCTTTGCCGGAACCGGTCGAAAAGATCGGGGGTCCAGCGGATGAGCAAGCCACTTCCTGACGGTGAAATATGAGGTTCGTCGGTAAAAATTCCCGGAATGGTTCTCCCGAAATATTGTCCAACCGAGTTTTTGTAACCTTCCATCGTCAGCCGGATAAACTCCTCCGTGACCCCGGGTTTCAGGAGATCAACATAACTAAAACCTGCAAACCAGCCACTTTTCGGGTAGGAAACTCTTTCGTAGAGGTAGTAATCTCCGGGGATACCGCTAAATTCCTTGCTTCGTGCGCTTATATCCTCAAAACCGGCGGATGATTTTCTCAGTATAACCGGCCATCCGGCAAGAGTATCCATCTGAAGGACCGACTGACGGGTCTGCCGCAGCATGGCGCCATCGTTCACGGATTCTGGCATTTCGGCCGGCACATGTCCCCCGGCAAAACCGCTCGGATAGGAGTTCTCATCATAGAGCCAGACCTTCATACCCAGCCGGTCGGCTTTTTCTACCGTATATTTTACCAGGTTGAAATAATCGTCTGACAAATACTCGGTGATCATGCCGTAGCGCGGATGGACAATTACGCCGCCAAGTCCATGAGCTTTAAAATCGGCGAGTTCCCTGTCGATCATTTTTTCCGTGACTTCCCCGTTCCAGGCCCAGAAGGGAACTGTTTTATAGCCGGCGGAAGGATCAGTAAATTCTGATCTGAACTTTTTCCACGAACTGATCTTCTCACTTCCTGTTCCATGCTCTGTGCAGGCTGTCAGACCTATTAGCAGCAAGAGGATTATCCTGAGCTTCATAATTGCTTTTTTGCCAAGATAATAAATTATCCCGGGCCATGAATTTACTTCGGATGGAAAGACTGGTACGCGGGAAGCATAAACCGGTTTCTGAAGGAACCTCAGCTCAGAATCTTCACACTTTTAAGTATAGAATTTACCTGGACCATGTGATCCGGGTAGCACTCTTCGGGGCAACGGATCCTGATGAGCAGCGACCCATTTTTCATCGGGAAAGCAGCAAAAATATAACGGAAGGGGCATTGTTTCTCTCTTCCCGACGCACAAACCAGGCAAAGGCTTTTCAGATTCAGCAGCCGTGTATCGGGCATTTCACAAAGCGAAAGGCCATTGCCCGTAACAAGACGATCAAGGTAATCGTCAAGGCCTGTGCTGTCGCTGATTTTCCAGAAGCTGACCTGCATATTCCGGTTTTGATTATTAAGGGTGAGAGTAGCCGGAAAAAGAGGGTCCGTCGAAGTGGTCCAGTGGATATCAGAGGTGAAACGAATTCCCAGATCGGGACATAAATAGGATACCTTTTCCTGAGCTGAGGCCTCCGGGACTGAAAGCAAAACAAACATTGCCACGAATCCGTTCCTGAAAAATTTCAACATTGCACCCTGAAATGAACCATGGGAAAGTTACATTATGAATGCGCTCCTGTCAAACATTTGCAACTTTTTTCAATTTTCGTACTCTTTAGGTATGTAAACGCCAATTAAAAGAATGTAACAGTTGCAATTCCCGGGCAAAAAATTCTCAATAATATAAAGATTTTCCCGTCTGTTATATATCAGACAAGTTTCCAGGGAGGAAGGTTTATTGTATCTTCGTATAAAGATTACAGAAATACGCACTATGAAATTCAGACAAAAATTCGTCATACTCCTCTTTACCCTGATCTTTTTCTCCGGCATGGCCATGGCTGCCTGTACAGGGAGAAAGGACGGAGGCAAACACTGCCGTAAATGCGCCACACCTGAACCCGGCACCTATATCGACCGCAAGGCACTTTTGATTGTGAAGAACGTAAACCAGTTTGTCAAGAATCCGAAGAAATCCCTGAAACTGACTTCCACTCTTGGTAATCTGCTCGAGCCCAGGGTAAAACTTGTGACCGATACCACAATCTTCCAGGACAGCCTCAGTATTCCCCTTCGCATTTATTATCCGAAAGCTGCTCTCAGAAACAAACCTGCACCCATGATCTTTTTTATTCACGGCGGGGCTTTTATGTACGGAGGGATTGAATCCTATGAGATGCTGATGAAGAAACTGAGCCGGGAATCGGGGTGTATTGTGGTGTCGGTGGAATACCGACTGGCGCCGGAACATCCCTTTCCTGCCGGATTCAACGACTGTTATGCCGCACTTATCTGGCTTTCTCTCCATGCCACGGAGCTTGGATCTGATCCCGCGATGATTTCCGTCATGGGTGACAGTGCCGGCGGAAACCTTGCTGCCGTTACGGTTCTGAGAAGTCAGCAGGAAAGCGGACCCCGGGTTGCTTCCCTGGCTCTTATTTACCCGTCGACCACTTTTGCCGACACACTTTATCCTTCAAGAGACTATTTTTCTGGACATTACAGCGAACCCTATTTGCTCTCAGATCAGTTGATGAGAGAAGTCAGGGAAAGTTACCTGCAGCCGGGTGCAGATATTCAAAATCCGTATGTTTCCCCTCTTTTTGCTGATTTCTCAGGTGATTTTCCACCCACCCTGATCATTACTGCCCAGTGTGATCCGCTGAGGGATGAGGGAAAACTGCTGGCCGACAGGATGACGGAAGCCGGTGTTCAGGTCACTTATCATATGTATGAAGGGATGATCCATGCGTTTTTATCCTTCTATACCCTGCTACCGGAGGGAAAGGATGCACTGGAGGAATTGAGCAGTTTTGTAAATAATAAGGAATAAAGATGATACGTAATCAATGGTATGTTGTTCTTGAATCCGCTGAACTCAGAAAGGCCCCCTTGGGAGTGGTACGTATGGGAGAAAAACTGGTATTCTGGAGGGATTCGGAAAACAAGGTACACTGCCTGCCCGACCGTTGCAGCCACCGCAGGGTGCAGCTCAGCCTGGGAGAAGTTGTTGACGGCCGTCTGCAGTGTCCGTTCCATGGCCTTCAATTCGACGGACAGGGAAAATGTTGCCTCATTCCCGCGAACGGCAGGAATGCTGAAGTGCCTGAACGCTTTTCCATTGAAGGATACGAAACCCGGGAAATGCACGGCTTCATCTGGATCTTCTGGGGCGAAAGAAACGCTGCGGAAGGAGATCCGGCTTACTTCACCAATATTGACGGATCGTTTCATTATCTGACACGGCAGGACCCCTGGGCAGTGCATTATTCAAGGGTTATTGAAAACCAGCTGGACGTGGTGCATCTGCCCTTTATCCATAAAAAAACCATCGGAAGAGGAGGAAAAACACTTGTAGACGGACCCAAAACGCGATGGACCGACAACCAGAAGTTTCACCTGTATGTCTATAACCGTCACGACGACGGCACCTCTCCGAAAAAACCTTCCGAGCTTCCCGACGGGAGCGATGAAAAACAGCATCTGGAGTTTATCTTTCCCAACCTCTGGCAGAACTATCTGACACCAAAAATGAGGATCGTCGCTGCCTTTGTACCGGTAGATGAAGAAAACACCCTGATGTACATCCGGTTTTTTCAGAAGTTCATCAAACTTCCGCCATTCCGGGAACTGCTGACCTGGCTGTTCATGCCCATGAATCTCCGGATAGCGCATGAAGATCGCCGGGTGGTGATCACCCATGAACCGAAGAAAAGCAGTTTCCGAAGCAAGGAGAACCTGATACAGGGGGATATACCGGTAATTGAGTACCGCAAACGGCGGCAGGAACTGATGGACGGAAAAAACGCCGTTCCTGAAGAAAAAGGCTGATATCCTGTACCTTCAGGGCTTGCTGGTTCAAAAAGCCGGGGAGCATCAAAATTCCCCTGTATGCGTTAGGATATTAATGGCTTATTCGTATTTTAGCAGGTTATAAGCCATGTCAGGACCTAACTTTACAATAGCCTTCCGGAATCTCAGGAGGAATCTCCTGTACAATCTCATTGTGATCGGAGGCATGTCGCTTGGAATGGCTGTTCTGCTGGCAGTATTTCACTGGTCGGTCTGGCATTTCAGCTTCGACCGCAGTTTCCCCGGTTATCAGAATATTTACCGTCTCACCATTGAAAAGCAGGATGAAAATACGGTTGTACACCCCGCCAGGATCCTGTACGGGGATATTCCCAATGAGATCAGAAAGTCGGATGAATTTCCCGAGTTCCAGGCTTTTACAAGGCTTGCCCCTTTCCGTCAGGCTGTGCTGAAGATCGATGAGTTCTCGTTCTATGATGAGTATACCTATTCCTGTGACAGCAATTTCCTAAAAATGTTTCCGGTAAAGGTCCTTCAGGGGAATCCTGATCTGATGCTTGCCGAACCATATTCCATTGTGTTGACCAAAAGCACGGCAAAAAAATATTTTGGTGACAGGGACCCGATGAATCAGGCCATCGAATTGCTCCACCAGTTCAATATCGAATTTAATACCTATACCGTCACCGGGATCATAGAAGATTTTCCTGAAAATTCGCATTTCAGGATCAATGCCCTGACTTCCTTTGATAATCCGGATGAATACGACGGGACCTCCTGGGTATATGTCAGGCTTGCCCCGAACTGCGATACGGAGAAACTCCTGAACAGAATACCCGGGTTTATTTCAGAACATATCGATGCCGAATATGGCAAAACTGTCCGGGCCCATATACAGAAACTGACCGACATCCACCTCAGATCGGATAAACCACGTGAGATCCAGCCAAACAGCAGCTATTCCTCCCTGCTGATCCTGATCATTGCCGCCATCCTGGTTTTTCTTCTCGGATGGTTTAATTTCACCCTGCTTTCCTACAGCCAGAAACATCTTTCCATGAACCGTTACATCATTCAGTGGCAGATGGGAGCGGGAAAACGGGACTTTTTTAAGCAGAATTTGAGCGACAACCTGATAACCGGCACCATATCCCTGATAATAAGTATATTACTTTTTTACCTTTTGCAGAAACCTGCCAACACCTTTCTTGGTTTCAATATTATTAACGATCCGGTGATCACGGTATCCGGTATCTTTTTCCTCATAATTTTCCTGCTGCTGACCACGATTGTCACTTCCTTTATATCAACCAGAGGGCTTTATACTACCCTCTCGCAAAGGTATCTTTCCAATAAACCGGTTGGAAAAAAGGAATCGTGGGGAAGAACATGGTTCATCCGCCTGGTGATCATCCTTGAATTTGTGATCACCTTTGTCCTGATGGTCAACCTGACGATGGTGAGGGTACATACAACAAGGTCCATTGAGGATCAGATGGGGTCGACCGACAGTACAACCATACAGATCCCCGACCTGCCACGTTACATAGTGAACAGGTACAGAATATTCAAAGAGTTGCTTGCCTCTCACCCGCAAATAAGTGAAGTAACGGCGACCATGGAGGTACCCACCGGTGTAGCCCAGGATGCCTTCAGGTTCAGTATCGACGGACAGTCGTTCCAGGAAAAGTACCTGTATTATTTTCCGGTTGACACCAATTTTCTCCGTTTCTATAAAATTGATCTGCTCTATGGCTATGATTTCCGTTCGGACTACTCCGAAATAGATTCATCCGACACCTACATCCTGAATGAGACGGCGGCCCGGATGATTAATTATGAAGATCCGGAATCACTGATCGGAAGCACTTTTGAACTTGATTTTGATCCTCCCGGTTTTATATTTCCCGGCAAGATTGTAGGAATCTGCAG
Organism: Bacteroidota bacterium; assembly: GCA_049325415.1. Lineage (GTDB taxonomy): Bacteria > Bacteroidota > Bacteroidia > Bacteroidales > JBMOLL01. The sequence goes on from JBMOLL010000022.1 coordinate 12,798, forward strand.
CGATTTCCAGTTTTCCGGGCCATCGGTCAAGCAACAGCCCATGATTATCTCGCCGAAGGAGACCTGGCTTCTGTGCTTTACGGTACGCTACAATGGTGAAGCGGCTGAGGCCATTACAATTATTGAGGATACCTGGAAGGAGCTCTTCCCCGGTTATCCTTTCCGCTATGAATTTACAGTCGACCTTTACCAGGAACTTTACAATACCGAACTGATCATAATACATCTTCTGGCTGCTTTCACACTGATATCCCTCCTGATCGCGGGAACGGGGCTTTTTGCCCTGAGCGGGTATTTCATGGACAGGAAAATGTACGTATCCGCCCTGAAAAAGGTAAACGGGGCAAGCATGGGTGCCATCCTGCTACCGGAGTTGAGGTATTACATGATCCTTTCGCTGGTATCCACCTTGTTTTCAGTTCCGCTGGCCTGGTTCCTGATCAGCAGGTGGATCCGCAATTTTGCCGAACAGATGTCCACTCCCTGGTGGATCTATGTTTCCAGTATGCTGATCCTTATTGTATTCAGCAGTATTGCCGTGCTCTATCATTCGGTAAGGCTGGCAAGGTCGAATCCGATCAGCATTCTCAGGAAATAAATTAGGAATTATTAACATCTTTCCGGAGCATTATCATTGAACTACAGGAAATTTTGAGGTATTTTGAACGTTTCATTCTTGCATCTTCGCCCGGGAAGATAAATTCAACTTCAATCGAAACAGTCTGACATGAAATACCGTACCATTCTTTTACTGCTCCTCCCCTGCATATCACAGCTCAATGCACAACTAACGGATCTTTCACCCGAATCGGGGGAAAAGTCCTGGCAGGCAAGCTGGATATACTGTCCCGGAGAGTCGGAATATGAACCTGCCCTTTACCTTTTCAGGAACAGTTTTACCCTTGCGGATATCCCTGACCAAATGCGGGTTTTTGTCACCGCGGGAAAGCCCTTCATTCTCTATCTGAACGGGCAGCCGCTTTTAAGCGGTCCGGCACCCTCCGATCCGCAGCACTGGTATTATAACAGCATTGACCTGAAACCGTACCTTGTTGCGGGAGAGAATGTCCTCGCAGCAGAACTGGTCAGTATCGGTGATGCTGAGCCAGCAACCTGGATGAGTCATAATAATGGGTTTATCCTTCAATCAGAAGATCCTGATTTTAAAACCCTTAACACACCCGGAAACTGGAAGGTCAGTCTTTTTCGGGGGATAAAGGGGTCTTTCTCGGGGATGGTCCCCGACTTAACCATCGATACCGAAGCGAGTGCCTATCCCTGGAACTGGAAAACGGCCGGCTTTGATGATGCCGGCTGGCCGACGCCTTTCACGGGAAGGCATGGTGCCCCGGCAGGCAGCTCTCCCCGTATCGGATATGCTTTATATCCGGCCATAAAGGAAAGGGGTGACTTTGTGCCTGTCGAACCGGAAATAATTACTGATAAAGCTGAAACAAGCGGAGGAAAAAGCAATATACATTCTGCAGATCAGCCAGACGGAACGAATATTCGTCAGATGGTCCTGGATTGCAGAAAGACGCTCCGTGGTCTGCCTGTCGTGGTGCTGAGCGGTGGCAAAGGCAGTAAAATCAGAATACAGACAGGGATTACCGGCGCATTTAATGAAAAAGACCCCGGCGCTGTTTTTACCCTGGTACCAGACGGAGGGCAGAACAGGGAGTATGTGCTTCCGCCGGCCGGACCGTTCCGTTATATCCGGTTTTCGGTAGAAAAGGGCACAACTCCGCCCGAACTTCACTCGCTCACTGTTCTGAAAAACAGGGATAAAGCCCGGTCAGAGGCCTCATTTTCATGCGATAAGCCGGAACTGGAATCTGCCTGGAATGAGTCGGTAGCTAGGGCTGAAATTAATTCGGGGGATCTGTTCACAGACTTTCCCACCGGGGGCCGACAGATCGCGGAAACGGCCCGCCAACAGGCCCTTGCATCCTACATCCTGACCGGTAATCCGGAGGCAGGCAGGAAATGCATTCTCGATTTTTATCATTCCATCGTCCCGGAGGGATTGACGCTGGGCAGCTATCCCGACACCGATCCGTTTATTGCCCCTACTGCTTCGCTTGACTGGATTGCCATGTTGTATGACTATCTGTGGTATGTTCCCGATGAGCAATTCGTATTTGATATGCTTATCCCGGTCCAGAATATCCTGAGCTGGTTTGAGTACAGGATTGATGAGCAAAGCGGGATGGTTGGCAGGATCGGCTATGGCTGCGGTGAAGAAGGTTCTTTCGGAAGATCCGGAATCAGCGAGAGCGAGCTCACAGGCCTTGACGAGAATGCCGGCAGAGGCAATTCTGCCGCACTGACGCTCCGCTTTGCCCTCTCGCTTGATCAGGCTTCTGGCTTATTCAATTATTTCGGCTATGAGGAAATTGCCCGCAGTTACTCTTCGCTGGCCGACAGTCTAAAGGAATCCACCTTTCAGCTCTGCTGGAACGAAGAAAAAGAAATGATGGCTGATTATCCCGGATCCGAAAAATTCTGTGCCTATACTCAGTTCCTCAGTGTGCTGACCGATGCCGTTAAAAAAGACAGGCAGGCACTTCTGACCGACCGCACCGTACAATCGGATCTCACAGAAAATATGTCTCCCTTGCTCAGCATTTATATGTGGAATGCGATGCTCAAATCAGGCATGGCACAAAAAATCCCGCAGCATGGCCGGTTATATATCCCATCGGCAGAAGATCAGTCGTCGGTGTCTGCAGCCCAGATTTATGCCTTTTTTACCGGAATTGCCGGAATAAAGCCCGGTGACTATGGTTTTAAAAAAATCATAATCGAACCCCATCCCGGTCAACTCGGAAAAATTTCTGCCCGGATGCCCTTCGATGGGGAAATTATTTCCATGGATCTGGATTTCAGCCAGAACGGAGGAGTTAAAGGCTGGATCAGTCTTCCGAAGAAACTTGACGGGATTTTTGTCTGGTACGGCAAGACCCAGGACCTGAAACCGGGCAAACAATTTATATCCATTCAAAACAAGTTTAAGTAAGTCAAAAATATTTTTTTGCTATTTTTGAAAACTTCGTATTTCCGAAGAACAAACATCGAAAAATTCAAATCATGTCTGAGGCAAAAATCCACGCATATTCCAGTGGTCAGTTAACTGCATTGGCCCTTCTTAGGATTGTCATCGGTTGGCATTTTCTGTACGAAGGGGTTGTCAAACTTATGAATCCCAACTGGTCGTCGCTTGGCTACCTGATGGATTCAAAGGGGCTACTGTCGAACCTGTTCCAGACTATGGCAGGTAATCCGGATATTCTTCGGATCGTAGACTTCCTGAATGTTTGGGGACTAACACTTGTCGGTGCCGGGTTGATCCTCGGGTTGTTTACCAATATTTCGATCATTGGTGGCATGGTCATGCTGGCATTTTACTACCTGTCCCATCCCCCACTGATCGACGTCAGCTATGCCATACCCAGCGAAGGCAGTTACCTTTTTGTTAACAAGAACCTTATCGAGATGGTAGCGCTGGGAGTCATCCTCCTGTTCCCAACAGGATGGTATATAGGCCTCGACAGGTTAATATTCAGAAAATAACGCTTCAGTAATTCAGAAATCATGCCGGAAGAAAAAAATAATATCCCCAGCGATAATACCGGAAATGACCGGTCGAGAAAAATGGAACGCCGTGAAGTGCTCAGGAGTCTTGCCACCGTTCCTGTTTTGGGTGTATTCGCCTACGGGGTGTGGAAAAAGAAAAAACTTGATCACTACCGCAACAACAATATCCGTGAGATACTGAATCTGAGTTCAGTCGAACCTGCGGAGGCAAAAAAAGTATTTGACGGGGAGCCCGTTCGTCTCGGAATTATTGGTTACGGTATTCGTGGTGAGCAGTTGCTTCGTGCAGCCGGTTTTGCTCAGCCCTCCATACTCGAGGACTGGAAGAATGCAGCCTTACAGAACAATGCGGATCATCGCTACAGTGATTTCCTTGAACAGGATGATCTGAATGTTGTGGTCAACGGCGTATGCGACCTGTTCGACAAAAGAGTTGAAAGTGCTGCGGCAGCATCGGCAAATTCCGGGCGGGAAGGTCTGAATGGCAAGTTTGGCAAACAGGCTAAGAAATACAAGGATTACAGAGAACTCCTGGCAGCCGACGATATTGATGCCGTCATTATTGCCACCCCTGACCACTGGCATGCCAGGATCATCATTGATGCGGCAAGGGCCGGTAAGCATATTTATTCTGAAAAAGGTCTTACCCGGACCCTGGAAGAAGTTTTTGCAGTAAGGCAAGCCGTTAAGGATGCGGGCATTATTTACCAGCTTGGCCACCAGGGCAGGCAAACTGAGAGTTACAACAAGGCCAGGGAAGCGATTGAAAAGGATGTCCTGGGAAAAATTAACCTGATAGAGGTCTGCACGAACAGGAATGATCCCAACGGTGCCTGGGTATACGACATTGAGCCGGAAGGTAATGAACAGACGATCGACTGGCGGGCCTTTGAAGATCCCTGCGAAGTTAAACATCCCTTCAGTCCTGAGCGGTTTTTCCGCTGGAGATGCTGGTGGGATTACGGAACAGGCCTGTCGGGCGACCTGCTTACCCATGAGTACGATGCCATAAACCAGATCGTGAGAATGGGAATTCCCGAAAGTGCTGTTTCTTCAGGAGGGGTTTATTTCTTTAAAGAAAAAGAGCATTACGTGAAGGAAGTCAGGGAAGTGCCTGACGTCTGGAATGCCGTCTTCGAATATCCCGACCGGGATTTTACCCTTCTTTACAGTGCCACCCTGGCCAACAACCGCGACAGGGGTAAAGTAATCATGGGGCACGACGCCAGCATGGAACTGGGTAATAATCTAACCATTTATGCCTGTGGACAAAGTACGCGTTACCGGGAAAAAATTGAAAGCGGGCTGATCGATCCGAAGGTCCCGATCTATTCTTATATCCCAGGAAGAAAAGAAGTGGATGCCATCGCCTCTCCCACCGAACAGTATTTTGCCGGCCGTGGTTTATTGTACACCTACAGGGGCGGAAAAAGATACGATACCACTCATTTGCATATCCGGGAATGGCTGGATGCAATCAGGGAGGGCAAGCAACCGAGCTGCAATATCGACCAGGCTTTTGAGGAGGGGATCAGTGCAGCCATGGCTACAATCTCCCTGAAAGAGAACAGGAAGGTGTTCTGGGACAGGGATAAGGAAGAGGTCTCCTGATCCTGAACGGGCCATCTTTTAATAATGATAATTGCTACTTTGATGAGCAATTATCATTTTTTTTTGTTATATGCACAACATGAACCCTCAGATAGGAAAGTAAACACGAAACTATGAAAACACGGATTACCTTGATTTTACTGGCCATGATAGCCACTTCCTGTACACAGACACCCCGGGAAGAGGCAAAAGTTGAGATTGCCGACAGCTCACTCTGTCAGCTTGGTGAAGGAGCTTTCTGGGATGGCCCTCAGAACCGTCTTCTTTACGTAGATATTACGGGCAGTAAACTATTCGAATACTTTCCCGAAACCGGAAAGAAAGAAAGCTATGACATGCCTTCCATGATCGGCACCGTTGTGCCCGAAGATGAAACGCATGTAATTGTTGCCCTGATCGATGGCATCTACCGCTTCACACCCGAAAGCGGTGAACTCAGCCTGCTTGTATTACCTGAGGGTCACACCTCCACCCAGCGTTTCAATGACGGCAAATGTGACCCGGAAGGCCGGTTATGGGTTGGCAGTATGTCACTGACCGGAGAAGAAAAGATGTCGTTCCTGTACCGGGTTGATCAGAAAGGACAGGCAGAAGCAATGCTCGATAGCATTACCATCTCAAACGGAATAGCATGGAACAGCAAGGGTGACAAAATGTATTATGTTGATACCCCTACCCGGATCGTTATGGAATATGAATACGATCGGGCAAGCGGGGAACTGGGGAAAGGACGGCAGGCAATAGTTGTAACCGACACACTCGGATCGCCCGATGGAATGAGCATTGATGAGGAGGATAAACTCTGGATTGCCATGTGGGGCGGTTCGGCTGTATGCCGCTATGATCCGGTTACGGGCCGGTTGATGGAAAGGATCATGGTTCCCGCAAAAAACGTTACCTCCTGTGCCTTTGGAGGCAGGGACAGAAACATACTTTACATTACCACAGCCGGAAATTTCGGGGATAAGGAAGCAGACGAAAAATACCCCCTGGCAGGTTCACTGTTCAAGATGCGGACCCCTGTAAAGGGACCACAATTTAAAAATTATATAAATTATATAAATTAAGTAGCATTGCTTGTATATAAACAAGTAACTATTTATCTTTGAACAGATGTAAATATGTAATAAATTACCATTATGAAAAAAACGTTATTGTTTGTACTTGCAGTCGTTTTAATGGCAGCCTGTGGTAAAACCACCTACGTGGACGGAACCTATACGGCTGAATATGACGCGCTGGATTCTCATGGCTGGAAAGCATTTGTAACCATTGTACTGAGTGATGATGTCATCACCTCTGCTGACTATGATTACTTCAATGCTGATGGTGAAAGGAAGAGTGAAGACTCTGCTTACAATGCATCCATGCTCGCCATCAAAGGTATCAATCCTGCAATGTACTGCCCCATGATCAACACGAATATCATGGACGCTGTAATTGTTCCGGAGTTTGATTCCATTGATGTGGTTGCCGGTGCAACCCATTCCTGCGAAAATGCAAATGAGCTTGTTAAGGAAGCTCTTGCTTCAGCAAAGGATGGTGCTGGTGATGTAGTGGTTCCTCAGCCGGATCCCGCAACAGCAAAATGATTCAAGGACTAAGAAAAAGAGAAAGGGTGCCCTGTGGCGCCCTTTTTTTATTATGAAACTTTTAAGCTGGAGTATAACCGCGACTGACAAGAACGGTTCTATTCCATTATACTGAGAGAATAGCCGGCCGGTGTTCTGGCATAGTTAGCAGGCATTCACCCATATGGCACAGCAGCCCGGAGCAATATCCGGGGAATTACATCAGTTTAAACCGTATCGGTATGGAGTAGAGCACCGGAACCAGTTTGCCGTTTTGCATTCCCGGCCGAAAATCAGGCAGCATATTAAGTACCCGCAATACCTCATTATCGATATCGGGATGGACGCCCCGGATGATCCTGACATCGACTACCTTTCCGCTCTTACTCACCACGAAGGTTGCACTTACCACCCCCTGAATTCCCATCCTTGCTGCCTCTTCAGGATAGACTATATGGGCATAGATCCAGGGCAGAAGCTGATCGTCGCCTCCTGGGAACAGTGGTTTGATCTGCACGGCTCCGCTGAGCACCGGATCGACAATTTCCGGTTCATCAGCCCCGTTTCCGTCCTGATCCAGCCACCAGTCAACAAAGCCTGATGCTATTGAGGAACCGGGATCAATCATAGAGATATCGGCATCGGTAAACTGAATATCGGGGACCACATCAAGAATGGGCTGAACGGGAGGCCTTGGTTGTTCCTTCTTCTTTTCCGGCGGAGGGGTACGCATCATAAATTCCTCTCCTGAAGGATCAATGTTTTTTGCCAGAGAGGCTGTTGCGGTATGTTCCGGTCGTGTACCCCATTCGAAGCATACCAGAGAGATGGAAAGAATAACAACCAGTCCGGTTTCAAGATGGATGGAGCGTCGCTTCTCAAGGTCAGCTCCCGGATTTTTTTTCGGTGTCATACATTCAGGTTTTAAAGTGGGTTTCTGTAAATAAAACGGGAGAAGGGCCTGTGAACTTCAGTTTTTGAAGAGTTTTTACAACACCCGGTCGCCTGCAATAAAATTCTATTTTCCAGCGTTTTATTATTTTGAGTTTATTCTCCATCGGTCCTGTCAGCGCTCTTTCTTATCACAGTTGGGTGCGAACCAAAAATTGTGCGGTTTGTTTTATATTCACAATAAATTTCGGGTGAAAAACACAGCAGACTGAACACATGACAGAAATTGTATTCCTTGATGCAGCAACCATTGGTAAGGTTAAGAATATTAAGCTGCTGCAGAAACTCGGCAAACTGGATATCTATGACCTTACGCGACCTGACCAGCTCCTGGAGAGGGCAAGCGGGAAAGAGGTCCTTATCACCAACAAGGTCAGGATCACGGCTGAGACCATGGACCGCCTTCCCGACCTCAGGTTGATCTGTGTTTCAGCAACCGGGATGGACCACATAGATCTTCAGCATGCCCGGAAAAAGGGGATCCAGGTAAAGAATGTAGCCGGATACTCAACGGATTCCGTTGCCCAGCTATGCTTTACCATGTTGCTTTACCTTGTTAACCGTCCCTCCTACTATGATCAGTATGTAAAAAGCGGGGCCTATTCCAAAAGCGGCATATTCACCCACCATGCAGTTCCTTTCTGGGAGTTGCGGGGGAAAAGAATGGGAATCATCGGCCTGGGATCAATCGGCAGGCAGGTGGCGAAAATAGCCGACTCCTTCGGAATGGAGGTGGTTTTCTATTCCACAACGGGCAGAAATAACAATATCCATTACAAACGTTTTGAACTCGACGATCTCCTGAAAAGTTCAGATGTTGTTTCCATTCATGCACCCCTTTCAGATGCAACGCGCGGACTGATCAACTATGAACGGATCAAACTGATGAGACCCTGCGCCATACTTCTTAACCTGGGCAGGGGTGGAATTGTTAATGAAGAGGACCTTGCCCGGGCTCTGAATGAGAATCTGATTGCTGCCGCCGGGCTTGATGTACTTGAAGAAGAACCTTTGGCGAGCGACCATCCTCTTTTAAAGCTTTACGACCGCGACAAGATCCTTATCACTCCCCACATGGCCTGGACTTCTGTTGAAGCAAGAGAGGAGCTGATCCGTCGTACTGCAGGAAATATTGAGGATTTCCTTGCCAGGCATAATGAGGATTAAACCAGTTGTTAATTTCATCGGGTAAGAATTTTAACTTCCGGAAGAATGTTTTTTCATGATTCTTTCGTACTTTAATATCGTATTTAAGTAAAACCTAAAACTCAAACCCAATGAAAAAAATTCTCACCCTAATGCTCCTTGCGGGCATTGCACTCTATTCCTGTGAACGGACGGAACTGGCTCCCCCTGCTGCAGAATTTCAGGATGAATATTCGGCACAGATCCCCGGGCAGTATATCGTTGTGCTCAATGATGAAGGTGTGCTGAAGTCAACCGGAAAGCTCAATTACGACGAAGCCGTTTCCAGGGCACGTACCACAGCCGCGCAGATGGTCCCTGCTGCTGCTTCGGAAGGCCGGATCCTGCAGGCCTATGCCAGGGTTCTGAATGGCTTTGCCGCCCAGCTGAGTTCGGAAGAAGTTGACATGCTACTGCGGGATCCCAGAGTCAGAGATGTACGTCCCGACTATGTGATCTACAAAAAACCAACACCTCCGGTTGATACCACCACCTCTTCACAGACGATTCCCTGGGGCATTACCCGGGTTGGCTCGGCTGACGGAACCGGAAAAGTTGCCTGGATCATCGATACAGGTGTTGATTATGACCATCCCGACCTGAATGTCGACATTACTAGGGCACGGACCTATGTTACCAGGACCACTACTGCTAACGACGATAATGGCCATGGAACACACGTTGCCGGAACGATTGCAGCCCGGAATAATACCATTGGCGTGATCGGAGTTGCCTATAATGCAACAGTGGTTCCCGTTAAGGTTCTTGATAAACGCGGAAGCGGTACCTATTCGGCTATCATTGCCGGTATTGATTATGTTGCTGCAACCGCAAATCCCGGAGATGTCGCCAATATGAGTCTTGGCGGACCGTATGATCAGACACTGAATGATGCCGTGCTTGGACTTGCTGATGCCGGCGTACTGGTTGCCCTTGCAGCCGGAAACGAATCGCAGGATGCCACCCTGGTATCCCCGGCCAGTGCCAATCATATGAATATTTACACGGTTTCGGCATTCCAGACAGGCGATATCTGGGCTTCCTTCTCCAACTTCGGCACACCGGTTGATGTTGCCGCGCCTGGAGTAAACATCCTCTCGACCTATAAGGATGGTGGTTATGCTACCCTGGCTGGTACATCCATGGCTTCACCCCATGTAGCCGGGCTTTTGCTGATCACAAACGGTCATTTAAGCTATGACGGTTACGTATCGGGTGATCCCGATGGTGATCCGGATCCGATCGGTCACAAATAACTGTAAAGAACGTAAATAAAAAGGGCCCCTGGAATGGGGCCCTTTTTTTATGACAGGAAGAAAATCAAAGTTCCTTGATTTTTATGCTGCGGAACCAGACATCATCGCCATGATCCTGAAGACCGATAAACCCGGTTGAAGCAACTTTAGCCCAGTTCGGGTTGAGTCCGGGAAATTTCGAATTGGCCACCAGTTCATCCCATTCCGGTGTCCAGAGATGATACTCGAGGACATTCTCTCCGTTTTGCTTGTGAACAACCGTGCCCTTATAGCAGATAATCTCAACACTGTTCCATTCACCGGCAGGCTTGGCATTCTGGGGAACTGCGGGGATCAGGTCATATAATGAACCCGCCTGACGGTTACCGTCTTTCCCGAGATTTGCATCAGGATGTCTTTCATTATCAAGCACCTGCATTTCAGGAGCGGTTTTCCAAATGAAATCATACTCAGGGCTTTCCTGACCAAGATAGAAGATACCGGAGTTCCCACCTTCTGAAATTTTCCATTCCAGTTTCAGGTGGAAGTTGGAAAATTGCTTTTCATAAATAATATCGCCGCCGTCAACTGCTCCGGCTTCTCCGCGACCGGAACCATTGCATTTCAAAGCACCGTCCTCAATGGTCCAGGCTTCCGGGAAATGATCCTTGCCGTATCCGCGCCAGCCGGCTGAAGTTTCTCCATCAAACAGCAAAACAAAACCCTGTTCTTTTTCCTTGTCGGAAAGGGTGTTGGCTGCGCAGGGCTGTTCTTCACAACAGGCTTTGTCTTCTGTAGATTTCTTTTCACTTTTTGTACTGCTGTTACAAGAAAGCAGGAAGGAACCTGCCACCATCGCAACGGCAGTAAATAAAAACAGGTTTTTGTAGTTTTTCATTTTGCTGTGCATTATTGATTAGACGTACTTTTGGATTTATCCCGCTAAATTTCAAAAAATATTGCGGAAAATTCAAATATTCCCGGTTTTTGTTTGAACAGGAGGAAATTTGTTTCTTCCTGAACGGCGAATATTCAGGGTCGGTTTAGCTCTCCGGCAAAAACCTCCCTCCTACGATCCTTTCCAGTCCCTTACGGTCGAGTATCGTAATCTCATCGCGGGTGGATCTGATGAGCCCCTGACTGTTGAACCATGAAAATTCACGGGAAAGAGCCGGTCGCGTTACCCCGAATAATTCCGAAAGTTGCTGATGCGTGGCCGGGAGATGGAAGTTATCACGATCCCTGGCATTTTCGAGGAGAAAGCCTGCAAGTTTGGATCTGATGGAACGAAAGGAAATAAATTTCAGTTTCTCGCTCAGGTATTGCGCCCGGCTGGATATCCCATCGAGATAATTATTCAGGACTTTCAGATCGGACTGAAGCAGGTGTGAAAAGTCGTCCCGATGTATCTGCCAGATCTTTACCGCTTCATTGGCTGTTACTGTGACCGGACAACGTCTTTTATTCCCGAATAGAAAGGCAGGCGCCAGCATTCCGGGAGGAGAGATATCTTCAATCTTCAGGATCTTTCCCGAGTAATCGAACATCTCTCCCCTGACTGTTCCCCGCAGAAGAACCCTCAGGTAGTCACAGGGGCTGCCCGCCTCCATAACAATTTCATCCTTTTCGTAACTTTTTACACGGTAGGGCACAACTTCGAGCAGTTTCAGGATCTCTTTTTCATCCATCCTGCTGAATATCATTGCATATTTAAGCAAACCGGCTATTTCATCGGGATTCATATAACGCCGTAATAATTGGTACAAAACATATACAAAGCAAGGACTATTTTTGTTTAAAAAAAGAAAATGGAAAGAGACATTATCAAAATAGATGAGGAACTATGCAACGGATGCGGCTTATGTATACCCAACTGTCAGGAAGGGGCCCTGCAGCTTATTGATGGTAAAGCCCGTCTTGTGAGCGAGCTGATGTGCGACGGGCTGGGAGCCTGCATCGGTTTCTGTCCCGAGGGAGCGATAGAAATTGAACGACGAGAAGCTGAAGCCTACAATGAGACGGCGGTTATCGCTGAAATGGCCGGGAAGGGAAAAAACCTGGTGACGGCCCACCTGAAGCACCTGGCCGACCATAGCCAGGAAGAATATCTTCGGGAAGGTCTGGCCTGGCTGGAAAAGAACAGCAGCACTCTCACTTTTGATGCCGGGGAGATCATTTCTACTTTTACAAAGCCTAAGCCCGGCACTGCCTTTACCATCAGCAGAATGGCAGAACAGCACGAAGATGCTGCCTGTGGATGCCCGGGCAGTGCTTCCAGAGAACTGAAACAAAATCAGGAGGTCCGGAAAGAGTTCAGCGGTGAAATCGGGAGCGAACTCAGACAGTGGCCCGTTCAGTTCCATCTCATCAATCCTTCCGCAAGCTGGTTCCGGGATGCCGACGTGGTCCTGGCAGCAGACTGTGCGGCCTTTTCCTTCGGCGATTTCCACAGGAAGTTTATCAGGAATAATTCGGTGATCATTGCCTGTCCAAAGCTGGACACCGGAAAGGAACGTTATCTCAGCAAACTCGTCCAGCTGATCGATGAAACAAAAATCAACACCATCAGGGTTGTAATGATGGAAGTACCCTGTTGCGGCGGACTCCTTCAGCTTGTGAAGCAGGCACTGGAATACAGTGAGCGAAAGATCCCTGTGAAGGCCAGCATTATTTCGATTCAGGGGGAGATCCTGTCAGACAGTTGGTTATGAGCATTACAGGCTGATTCCGGGGGCAAGAAGATGTGAACTTGACCTGAATAGTTATTTTGCATAACTTGCAGAAAAGCGAACCGTTCTGCAAAACGGATTGATCCTATTGCCAGACACAGGAGTGTTGGTTTCCTCTGAAGTATTCATTTAAATACCGGAAACATGGACACTGAACAGTCAACGAAGTTTAACGCACATCTGCTGGACCTGCAGAATCAGCTTTATTATTATGCGCTTCAACTGACATCGAACCGGGAGGATGCCCGGGACCTTGTCCAGGAGACCAGTTACAAGGCCCTGAAGAACAAGAATCTCCTGCACAGCGACAAACATGTAAGGGCATGGCTGTACACGATCCTGAGGAATTCCTATATCAACCAGATCCGGAGCGGCCACAACAGACAGATAATATCCGAAAACAGTGATCTGTCAAACCAGGCTGTGAGCTCACCGGTTCCGCAGGATGAGAATCCCGACCGCATCTATGAACGGGAGGAACTGATGTCGATCGTCGGGAAACTTCCCCTGTCGTATTCCCAGCCGTTAAAACTGCACCTTTCAGGATATGCCTACAAGGAAATCTCCCGGATCCTGTCAATTCCAATCGGAACGGTAAAAAGCAGGATCCACCTCTCCAAAAAACTACTCCGGAACTGTTACAACTGCTAGTTTTTATCAGACCAGGTCACAGGCATCAGCAGGCATCCAGTGGGGATCCATACCTTCCCATTTCACATTGCAGCCAATCGGATTGGTCACTTCTGTGCTTACCGGCTTTCCCGAGGTCAGTTCATCCAGTACACGGTCAAGATCATTTACCGTAATCCTTGAAGCATCCCTGGGACTGTCCACTCCCCTTCCCGTATACTTTAACGTTCGTTCCGGCCCGAATACAAAGAAATGGGGTGTCCGGAGTGCTCCGTAGGCCAGCGCCACTTCCTGGCTCACATCCCTGAGATAGGTCCAGGGAAAATTGTATTCCTTCATCCGCTCAACCATGTGAGCAAAATCATCTTCCCTGTAGGTATTTTCGCTGTTTGAGTTTATTCCCACAAAGCGTACATTTTCAGCCATATACTTCATTGCTGTGCTTCTTGTCACTTCATCGGATCCCAGAACATAGGGACAATGATTGCAAGTAAAAAAAACCACCAGGTATTTCGCATCCGAAAAATCACCAAGTGAATAAACCTTCCCGTCGGTTGCCGGAAGGGAAAAGCCGGGAGCCTTATCTCCGATATTCAATGTAAAAGCCATAATACCTTATTTAATGTTCAGCAAGTATTACAAATATATCTCCATATTGTTTAAATCCTGACTAAAGAAGTTCTGTTCTTCAGAAGTATCCGGGACCGGGAAGCCGGAACAAAAATAGTTTTATGGTCTGATATTCTTATGTTTACATATTAATCAGATTATCCGGATGATAATTCCGCCAATAATATGAGCCGCGTATTGATCCCGTGAAAATCTCTTACCGGACAACCCTATGGGCGAATTCCGGATGAATTGTATTTTAAGCGGCAACATTGTAACTTTCCGTCTGAATAATATCCCATTAAAATGAAACGCATAATCGCAATACTTTTGCTCCTTCTTCCGGTCGTTCTGAATGGACAGATCAAACCGGGTGATCCGGCTCCGGGATTTACACTGGAAAGCACAAAAGGGGGCATGATTTCCCTGGATGATTTCAGCAAGGAAAAGGGCATAATCCTCATCTTTACCAGCAATGCCTGCCCTTTCACTGATGCCTATGAATCCCGGATGATTGTTTTGCATAACCGGTATGCTTCGCAGGGTTATCCGGTTGTTGCCATAAATCCCAACAGTGAAAAACTTTCTCCGGACGATTCCATGGAAAAGATGAAAGAGCGGGCAGCTGCAAGGAATTATCCGTTCAGCTATCTGAAAGACAGTGATGGAAAAGTGAGCGGATTATACGGAGCCAGGCGGACCCCGGAAGTCTTCCTTCTTACAAGCAGGAAGGGTGTTTTTTACGTGGCTTATACCGGTTCAATAGACGACAATGCCATGGATGCTTCACTTGTCGGTCAGCGCTATGTCGAACAGGCCCTGATGGCAGTTTATACAGGTAAAAAACCTGAGAATGAAACCACCAGGGCTGTAGGTTGCGCCATCAAAACCGAAAAACAGGCTCTTCAGTGACCTTTCTACCTGGAAAGGATCTTATAAAATACCGGGACCACGACCAGGGTTAATACGGTCGAGACAAACAGCCCCCCGATAATTGTCCACCCCAGTGGGGCCCAGAGTGTGCCACCTCTCAACGTAAGTGGAAGCAGTCCGCCGATGGTGGTCAGAGCCGTAAGCAGGATCGGGGTCAGACGCGTTTCAGCTGCTGTCCTCAGTGCTTCGTCTGTTTCCAGACCCGTTTCCCGCAGCTTATTCGTGTAATCCACCAGGATGATCGAGTTGTTCACCACGATGCCCACGAGGCTTGTCAGTCCGATGAAAGCCGTAAAAGAAAAGGTGTAGCCGGTGATCAGCAGGGCCCAGATCATTCCGATTGCGGCAAAGGGAATGGCAATAAAAATAATCAGCGGCTGCCTGATGGAACGGAACTGGAGAACCAGCACTGCAAAAATGGAGATCATGGCAATGATAATGGCATTCAGCATCCCGCCAAAAGCCTGCATCCTTCCTTCCAGTTCGCCTCTGATCTTATACCCGTAACCGGAAGGAAAAGGATAGCTATCCAGCCGGGCAATTACCGGGTTCATAATATCGTCAAGGCTATACCCCGATTTAACATCGGCAAGTATTTGCGCCGTTCGGTCAAAATTATAGCGGTTGATGGTGCTGGGCGCCTGCAGAAATCTCACGGTTACGAGCTGGCTAAGAGGGATCTGCCTGCCCGACAGTGAGGAAACATAGACCCGGTTTACATCGCCGAGTTCAAATTCACCGTCTTTTTCGAGCTCAACGATAACCCGGTATTCCTTGCCTTCCGCATCGCGGAAAGAGGTAACCCCGATTCCGGCTATGGCTGTGCGTATCGCCCTGTCGATCTCAATAACTGGTACGCCCAGCATATTGGCTTTTTCCTTGTTGATGTCAAAAAACAATTCGGTCCGGGTCTTTATAAATTCGTTCTCCACATTGACCGCTCCGGGTTGCGCCTTTACCATCGCTTCCACATCGGCGGCAATTCGTTTCAATTCATCCAGGTTCTTTCCCGTGACATTGATCTGAACGGGAGCTTCAAACGGCGGACCCTGTTCAAATTCCTTGATGGTGATCTTTGCACCGGGATAATCACTGAAGCTTTTTCTCAACCTTTCGAGAAGATCATTAAAAGCCTCCAGCTGGTAGGAACGAAGTTCCACATAAAACTCGGCGTATTTCAGATCATACCTCCTGGGAATGATATTGTAAAAGATCTGGGGATTGCCATGCCCGACATTTACCGTATAATGCCTTACTTCACTCGTAGTATCCAGCACTGAGCCAACAAAGCGGGCAGCCTTATCCGTTTCCTGCAGGTTTGAGCCTTCAGGCAGGTTAATTCTAACCATCAGGGCCGGTTGCTCCCCCTTTGGAAAGAAACTGAGTCCCAGGAAGCGGGCCAGGAAAACACTTCCCAGCAGGATCCCCACCGACAGGAGGATGACGAGACGTTTATGACCGAGGGCAAAAATGATGGTCTTTCTAAAGGGATTTTCGATGATCCATTTCAGCAGTCGTTGGACACCTTTCTCCTGCTGAACACCCGGTTGGGGTTCCCGGAAGAGGCGACTGGTAATAAGAGGTGTAAGCGTCAGAGCAATCAAAAGAGATACACTGAGCGTGCCCATAATGGTTATCGGCAGTGATTTAATAAAAGCCCCTGCCTTATCGGGCATGGCCGCCAGCGGGATAAAAGCAAGAACGGTGGTGAGTGTTGCCGTGACGACGGGCCATCCGATCTCAGACGCCGCCAGTATCGAGGCTTCTTTTCTTTTATGGCCGAGCCTGAGAAAGCGGTTAATGTTTTCGACCATTACAATGGAATTGTCAACCAGCAGGCCAAGAGCCACCACAAGCGCAGCAATAGAGACCTGCTGCAGGCCGAATCCGCTCATATCAACAATACCCAATCCGATAATGATCGAAAGAGGGATGGCAATGACCACAACAAGCGACGACCTTACACCAAGGGATAAAAAGATGACCAGGCCGACGAGTACGATCCCCTGAAGCAGGTTTGAAATGAAACCGCTGATCCGTTCTTTTACCCTTTCCGACTGGTCATAGGCAATCTCAACCTTCATGGCGGGGTCGAGCTGTTCCTCAAACCGCCGGATCACAGGCTTAAGTTCGGCTGCCGTCTTCAGCACATTCCTTCCCTCCTTCTGGTTCACCGTGATAAAAACAGCCCTTCGCGCAGGGTAGCGGACCGAATCAGAATAATCCCCTCCAAAACGCGCCAGATAAGTAACTTCCTCATAATCATAATGTACACTGGCAATATTTTCAAGATAGATCAAACGGCCCTGATAGTTATTGACCACAGTGTTCCTGATCTCATCCAGGTTAAGAAATGCTCCCGAGGATCGTACATTGAGACTTTTATCGCCAATCCTCACCTCCCCTCCGGGAATATTGGCATTGTTTGACTGGAGGGCAGAAATAACCTGCTGGAGGCTTGTATTCACCTGGGCCATCTTTTCCATGTCGAGGGATATCTTTACCAGCTGTCCGGGCAGGGCCAGGAAATCGACACTTTTGACAGATGAATTTCGTTCCAGGTCCGATTTGAGCAATTCAGCCTGTCGTTCCATATCCCTGTAAGATGCAGTGTCGGAAATAAGCGCCAGCTGCAGCATGGAAAGATCGGTCGTTTTCCACTGCCAGGTTTCCAGCCGGAGAATTTCGTCGGGTAGTTCGCTTTTAATGGAATTAACCTTTTCAACCAGGGAATTGTAGTTGGCATCGGCATCGGAGTTAAACTCAAACTCCACAGAGGTGACCACAATACCATCGTTTACCGTGGTACTGATCCTGATTATGTCTTCGAGTTCGTTCAGCGCCTCTTCCAGGGGTTGAGCAACCTGTTTCTCCAGGTCGACCGGTCCTGATCCGGGCATGGCGATAATAACGGATGCGCCCGGAACAACGATCTCGGGGTTCTCCGTGCGAGGCATCTCGAAGTAGGATTTCACACCGAAAAAAGTCAGCAACAGGAATACCATCCAGGTAAAGGAGGCGTATTCAATGGATAAACGAGGTAGTTTCATCGGATGCCCGGAATTAGTTCACAATTTTAATCCTGCTGTCGGGTCCAAGCAGAGCAGCCCCTTCCGTAATGACCATTTCACCGGCTGTCAGGCCGTCCCTGATGAGTATACCACCGGCCGACACACCGGCAGTCGTAACCGCTCTTTTCAGTTGCCGCTCATTCCCGACAACATAAACATAGCCCCTGTTATCCACCGGATCGAGGAGAGCTGAAAGCGGAATCCAGATAAGGGTATCCGATCCCGCAGTAAAAATGTCGACCGAAGCGATGAGTCCGGAACGAAATCCCGGCAAAGGAGAACTAATCCGGATCTCTGCCTCATAGGTCCCGGTATAGGGATCGGCCATGGCAGCAATATCACTGACCTCCGCAGGAAACAGATGTTCCGGGTAGGCGTCCAGCATTACCTTTGCCGAATCGCCGGTTACGACCCTTATCACATCCTTATCGGTTAGGGAGGATCTGATTACCCAGTCGCCAGAGGTGGAAGCAAAGAGCAATACCGGGTAGCCCGGGGCTATCATCTCATTGGCTTCAACAAGCACTTTCAGTACCTTTCCGTCGGAAGGAGCTGAAATAGTAGAAAACTGCAGGTTGAAATCGGCAATTTGTTTCTGTGCTTTAGCCAGTTCCCAGGCTGTTCGGCTGTTTTGCAGCTGTTCGAGTGTCGCAACACTGTCGGCATACAGGTTTTTTACCCGCTGATAATCCCTGTAGCTCTTATCAACAGCCAGCTCCGCCTGCCTTACTCCCGCCTGGATTTCCGACAGGTTCAGCCGGGCAAGAACCTCACCTTTTTTCACAGTCATACCTTCCCTGGCCGGTAAGGAGGATACAATTCCCCCCGTCTTGAAACTCAGCTTCATCTCTTCCCTGCTGGCGAGTTTACCGGCAGAATGAACCGTGATACTGAACGGCCGTTTTTCCGCACTGATCGTTTTTACCGGCACCTTTGCTGCCGGTTCAACATGTTCTGCCTTCTTCAGGCCACAACCGGAGGTAATGGAAAGCAGGAGTACTGCAGATATAAGTGTAGTTCCTTTCATGGCTTTAATTATCAGTAGTTTGTCAGTTCAATGCTTGCAGCCGCTCTTTCAAAAGCTGCTTTCTGAATATAGAAATCGGTAGAGGCAATAATAATTTCCGTACCGGCATTTGTCATATTTGTGCGCGCATCGATATACTCCAGCAGCGAGGATTCACCCTCACGATATTTTCGTTCAACAAGGTTAAAGGATTTCCTTGCGGCAACAAGCTGCTTTTTTGCACTTTCAACTTTCTGCCAGGCAGCATCCATGGCCGACCATGCGTTCAGAACCTGCAGGCGAATCATACTTTCCGACTGGCTGATCCTGGCGTCAAGGATCTCTCCGTCAATTTTCACCTGCGCAATCCTGTTTCTGTTCGCCAGACCATTAAAGATATTCCACTGGAGTACAACACTGGCCAGCACAAAATCATCGTCGGCTGTAAAACTGTAAGTTTCACCCTGGAACCCATAATTTACCACGCCATAAATCCCGGGCAGATTTCCTCCCCGTTCATAATTCAGCTTATGGGCATTAAGAGTTTTGTAATAATCAAGCAACTGCAATTCCTCCCTGCCGGAAACAGCCTTCTCCTGCAGTTCCACCAGTCCGGTAACCGGCATAAGCATTTCAAGGGAATCGTTAAAAAGGACCTCCGCATCGAGCGGTCTGTTTAACAGAAAATTGAAATAGGCCCTGGCAGACGTTTCCATTCCGCAAACCGAAGCGAGCCCGGTTTCCACCTTTGCGTATTCGGCCTCCGATCTGTAGACAACATCCGAGGTAACCTTGTCGTTCCCGAACAGGCTGCGGCTCACACGAACATTTTCGCCGACGAGCAAGAGGGTTTCATCTGCAAGCTGATGGAGGAGCTGGGCCTTTCGCAATTCATAGTAGGCAGTGGTAATGGCCATTATCAGCTCACGTTTATACACCGCAATATCACAACCTGAAATATCGGCCAGATCCTTCCTGATCCTGTAGTTACTGATCAGGTCGGGGCTGAACAAAGGCTGAACGACCGACAGCTTGGTCTCCTGTTCGCGGGGACGATAAAAGTTGAATTCCATATTTTCTACCGTTGGAAAACTGTTTGATGCCGTAAGCAGGTTCAGTGTATTGTAGACAGGATTCAGCAGGTCGCCAACGGGAAATTCGATTACCCTGCCCCCTTCCGCAACCGTATAGCGTGCATTAAGGCTCAGTTCAGGAAAGAACAGACCTTTCGCCTCATTAAGTGCTGCCAGGTTCTTTGAATAATCCAGTTGTTTCTGCTTCAGGGAAAGATTTGAATCCAACCCGATCCGAAGGTATTCTTCCAGGTAATCCTGCTGCGCGCTAACGCCGATTGCATTAGCTGTCAGAATCAGCAGAAACAAAAGCTTTACATGGGTCCTTTTCATTTCTTTATACCGTTTAATACAAGTTCCAGATGGCTTTGGAAAAGCACTTCCGGGTCCATATCCACCAGTTCGAGCAGTCCCTTATTTACAATAGCCAGCTGTACCACGCCCAGCATCTGACTCCAGAGGGTGTTGGCAATGATCAGGGGATTGATATCGGAGCGTATCTGTTTTTGTTCCACACCCTGCCTGACAAAATCCAATACAAGCCTTACCGGTGAGTCACGGTAGATCACTTCCCGGATCTCCTCTTTCGAAAGCGTCATTCGTTCAAAGTCGGGCATTCGAGTGAAAAGAATGACTTTCAGATAACCGGGATTGGATTTTGTGAATTCAATGAAGATCTTTCCCAGTTCAAGAAGCTTCTCGAGTGCAGAAAGTTCCTTATTGTCGAGGAAAGCGGCCCTGGCAATAAGTCGTTCCGATGCCCTGAGGGCTACTTCACGATGCAGATCTTCTTTGCTTTTAAAATACAGATAGATCGTCCCCTTGCTCAGTTCGGCTTCCGCCGCAATATCTTCCATTGTGGTCTCTTCAGGCCCCCGGGAGAAAAAGATCTTTTCCGCTGCAGTAACAATTTCCGCTTTCCTGAGCTGCTTTTCTCTTTCCTTGCGTTCCGCAATTCCCATTTTACATCAATTTATTTAATGACTAACGGTCATTATAAAAACAAAAGTATAATGAAAATATCGGAAAAGCTTCCCCCGATACATATTTTCAGTCTATTTTTACAAAAAAAAAGATGAAGCATGTTGTGATCACCGGTGGAACCAGGGGCATAGGATTTGGCCTTGCCTCCTCATTCGTCAGACAGGGATTTCGCACGAGTATTACGGGAAGAGATCTGGAAAATGTTCAAAAAGCTGTTTCAAAGCTCAGCGAGCTTGCAGCCTCTGCGGAAGTCAATGGTTTTGTATGTGATATAACTGTTCCCGATCAGGTAAGGACAGTATGGGAACAGGCTTCGGCACTGAGCCGCATTGATATATGGATAAATAATGCCGGAGCCGGCCACGCAACACTGAACTTTTCCGAACTGGATGAGGCGCAAATCAGATCGGTACTGAGAACGAACCTGGAGGGAACGATGCTTACCACCCGGATCGTAATGCAGGGTATGGCCGCACAGGGTTCAGGCATGATCTACCTGATGGAAGGATTTGGTTCGGATGGGCGGATAATGAATGGAATGTCGGTGTACGGTACCTCCAAGAATGCACTCCGCTACTTTGCCCGGAGTGTAATTGCTGAAGCCAGGGGCGGTACCGTTGGGATCTGCACATTAAGTCCCGGAATGGTGGTTACCGATCTGCTCACAGGACCGGTACGGGAAGATACTCCGCTGAACAGGTCGGCTCTCCGGATCTTCAATATCCTGGCTGATGAGGTGGAGACCGTAACTCCCTGGCTCGTTAAAAAGATAGCAGCCAACACAAAACACGGTGCCAGCATTTCGTGGTTAACGGGACGAAAAATAATGCTCCGGGTTATCGGGAATATGTTCAGGAAGAGGCAGCTGGAATCGCTGAGGAACTTACATTGAGCGGGTAAGCTTACATACAAGGTCCCCACGGTTCATCTCAGCCGGTCGTTTCAGTGAGCACTGACCGTTTTTCACATTTACCGGTGATCCTTCCAGGCTGTTGCCGACTTTCGGATTGACCCACAGCACCTGCCATTCGCCATCGTTGTAAATCCCTTTGAGACTAAACTCTTTACTTCCGGGCTGGAGGAAGACCACGATCAGTTTTGACGGATCGGCAAAGCAAAAAGCATTATCCGGTTTGACCATTGTATCAAAGGGCTTCATTTCTTCCAGCGGAAGTGCTTCAAAGAACTGACGGGCTATGGCCGTCTGTTTCCACATCTGTTCCCTTGAACGCCAGTCTTCGCAGTTCAGATCGTTATGCGGATATTTGTATCCGAAGTACCATTCCACACCCCCACCGCCTGCCATCAGGCTGCCCCAAAGGCACTGTGTCCTTACCAGGTCATGATCGGGGTCGTTGTCATCCGGAACGACACCGCTATCGGCCGGACCAAGTTCATCAAAATTGCAGATCCAGTTTCGTCCCTTGAATTCGGAGAGAGACCTCCATTTAAGTACCCTCTGGTGGACATCTGCCGCGGCGTGGACCTGAAGGGATGGCCCGCTGAAATCGGGATTTCCCAGCAGGGGGATGAGCATAAGTTCCTGGTGTTCAAGATCGGCATGCGTATGCATCATAATTATACTATTATACGGGATCAGTTTCTTCAGATAGGCAGCCATTTCTTTCCTCATCCCATCATCCTGGCCCAGCGGCGTCCAGCTGGCGACCCCGTTTTCCTCACCCAGATTCCAGATTATCCCCAGGTGGTGACTGAAGCGGGCAACCAGTTCACGGTAGAACAGTTTCCTGATCTTGTCGTTCTGTCCCTGGTCGAGCAGAATCTCGTTTTCGGTCTCCTGAAGCACGAAGTGTGCCAGTACGCCTTTCTCTTCCATGTAGGTGAACACCCTGTCCCATTGCGCCAGCTTGCTGATATCGTAGCGTGCCCGTTCATAGGGATCGCTCCAGGGCCAGATATCATTCCCATCGCCCATCACATTCATTAAGATCATATAGACTGAATTCATGCCCTGAGAAGCGAGATAGGATATGGCACCGATTATCCCTTTTCCCCTCCCCTTTTTCCAATCCGGATCACCCGGTTTCCAGTCCTTCACATGGGCTTCGTAGCGATGAGTTGCCGGAATCTGATCAAATCCGGCATAGGCAAGGAAATTTTCCGGACTGTCGGCTCCGGCTTTGATAAAGTATTCTCCGGTTCCTTCATATTTCATATAATGCTCTCCACCGTCGACAATCCTCCCTTTAGCCCTGAAATCATTGCCGGTCTTATCGGACGGACCAATATCAAAGCTTCCTTCATAACCATCCAGCGCCTGAGGAATGCCCCAGTCGGAACTGTCGGAAACAGCGATATGCTCTCCTCTGCGAAAAAGCACCTTAAACGTCCAGTGACCGGTAAGTCCGGGAGTGAATTTCACCTGCCAGATATTCCCTGAATGTGCGCCACTTTCCCCGGCATCGCCATCGCCGGCAAAATATCCCGGAACCACACAGGAGTAATCACCATTTGTAAAAGTCACATCCAGCCGGTAATTCAGAAAGGGATTTACCTCATCGAACTCCGAGGTGTAATTCCCCTTGCACTCAAAAACAAGGGTATGCCAGAGTTTATACTCACCGGAGATCTTTACCTGGGGATGCTTATAGGTGCATGAAGCAGAAATGAGTAAAAGGAGGGTGAGGGTTAAGAAGGCAGATTTTCTCATCTTACAGGCATTTTGTGAGCTCAATTTACAAAATAATTCAGAGGATTCAGCGGAAATTTCCCAAACATGCATATGGGACTGTTTCTTTACCATCGCGACAGCATAGGCCGGTATTGCTGCGGGAAATATGACTTTAAATTTCTACCTTTGCAGGGCTTTTCGCACCGGATGAGCAGTTTGGCGCAGGCTGCGGTACGAATCCGGAACGGTCTGAATATAAAGAACCTGAAAATAAACTAATATTCCATGCAGATAGATCTGGTTGAAATCCTGGCTTCGTTCATGGTGCTTTTCGCCATCATTGATATTTTCGGTTCCATACCGATTATTCTGGATATAAAAAGTAAAATCGGGGATTTCTCGCCCACAAAAACCACCATGGTGGCTTTTGGGATCATGTTGTTGTTCCTGTTTGTCGGGGAGCCTCTGTTAATGTTATTTGGTGTGGATATTTCTTCCTTTGCCATAGCCGGTTCCTTCGTACTTCTGCTGATGGGTACCGAAATGGTCATGGGCATTGAGCTTTTCAAACACGGGACAGGTACAAGCGGATCCATTGTGCCGATAGCATTTCCGCTGATTGCCGGTGCTGGTTCAATAACCACCCTTCTGTCGCTGCGATCTCAGTATCAGTTCATTAACATCATTATTGCGCTTACACTGAATATGGTGATTGTTTACCTCGTATTGAGGCTGACAGGTTGGTTTGGCAAGGTGCTTGGCCCTAACGGACTGCACATTACCAGGAAGTTTTTCGGGATCATTCTGCTGGCCATTGCCATACGTCTATTCCTTTCCAACACCGGGATCCAGATCCCCAAATAGGAGATCCTACAGGCGCTTTGTAAGAATTGAAGCCAGTTCCTCGGCGTTGAAAACCACAGGGTGATTCTTATGTGAAGTCTCCGCCACTACCCTTCCGATGGAATCAGGGGAGACTCCATAATCCTTCAGCGAAGGTATTTCCAGTACATTGGAAATATGAACCAGTTTATCCTTGAACGCAAGCAGGTATTCTTTTTCCTCCTTGTATTTAAAATCGGAGAACACCTTTGAAACAACGAGATATTTCTGATAAGCCATATGATCAGGATGATCGGCAATCTTATCGATGGTCGCTGCATTTACCGGCGCCAGCAGTGATCCGCAGACGATCCCGTGGGGTATATTATGGTAGGCGCCCAGGGGTGATGCAAAACCATGCACAAGGCCCAGGCCGGCATGTGTGAGTGAAATACCCGAAAACATTGAAGCAAGGGCCATACCTGCCCGTGCCTCCAGATTCTGATCACCTTCGAGATAGGCCCGGATGAGGTATTTTTTCACCTGTTTAAGTCCCTGAAGGGCAAGAGCATCCGTAAAAGGATTGGATTGCTGCGAAAGATAGGCCTCAAGCAACTGGGTAAAAGTGTCCATGCCACTCGAAGCGGTTAAACCGGCCGGACAGGAAAGCATCATTTCCGGATCGATGATCGCCGTATCAGGGATGAAGTTATCATGCCTCAGGGATTTTTTAAAGCCCGACTCACCCACTTCCGACAGAACTGCGTTCTTGGTCATTTCGCTGCCTGTCCCCGAAGTGGTAGGCATGGCAATGAAGGGCACTTTCAGCCCCGGATGTTCCAGGTCGCCAACTCCCTCAAGGTAGCGCTTTGCCCCATGTTCCACCGGTAGCAGGGCGGAAATTGCCTTCCCGGCATCCATCACACTTCCTCCGCCAACTGCAATCACCACTTCAATCCGGTTATTCCTGTGTAAACCGGTGATCCGGTCGACCAGTTCCGGCGAAGGTTCCTGTGCGATAGTCTCCTGGAACAAAGTAAAACCGTTGTTCTTTAATCCGGAGATAATTTCTTCCCCGTGGCCCGAGTTATGAATGGAAGTAGAACCGGTGAGGAGCAATACCCGCTTACCATAACGCAGGGCTTCAGCCGGAAGGTTTGCTCTTTTTCCTGGACCAAAAATAATCAGTGGCAGAGGATTAAACTGAAAAGAGGGTATCATAAGGTGTTGCTTTCTTCGGGTTTAGTATTGATTCAGAACCAGGTCAGGCTTTCAACAGCCGGGTTACCAACGGCTCGGCAAGGCCTGTTTTCATGGCGATGGCGTCGATATCCATGCCCGAAGAGGCCATCCGGCCGACAAAGCATCTGGGAGATTCACCGACTTCAACCAGGTTGCCTTCGGGGTCAAAAAAACGGATGGTATACTGTCCCCATTCTTCTTCGGTAACATTATGAAGGATTCGAAGATCGGCCGAAAGTATATGTTCCACGACTGTTCCGAAGGTATCCGTTTCAAAACAGAGTTCCATATTCCGGTTTCCAAGATGATCGTAACGATAACCCAGTTCTTTACTTACCGGATATTCTTTTTCCAGTTTCCAGATCGTAAAACCACCTTTAAAAATGACACAATTCCCATAGTCCTCTTCAGGAACCTGGCCCAGAAAAATTTCATAAAATTCTTTAAGCTGCCTGATCTCCTGCGTAAAAAGTACTGCAGAGTGAAACCTGAGGTCCATTTCTTTTTTTTTAAGTTATCCCCTTATACCTTTTCTATATAGAAGTACGGATCCTAATCATTGTGTTCTCCTTCAGAATTCCGGATCCGGACACGCAATACCAGACAAATATAGACCATTTTTAATCACGACGGTAAAAAATCTCCCTTCTCAGAGTCTGCGTGAGAGTCCCTTATCTCTTCTGTATCTATCACGTTGTTCCCGTTCCATTTTTTCAGTGGCGTACTGGAAAATAAGTCGTGGAGCCGTATTCCTGTATTTCATGAGAAAGTCTTCAACGGGATGAGGATCTTTTTTCCAGGCTTCGCGTAGAAACCATCCCATCCCCTGATGAACCACCCTTTCCCTGTCGGCCATCAGGGGTTCCAGAAAATCAAGCCAGGGCTCTGCTTTACCGCTGCTTTTCATTGGACGGATCAGGGAAACAGGCACGACTCTTCGCTGGTACTTGCGGTCGGATTGAAGCCAGGATGATAGGTCGGAAGTGGAAATAATTGCTTTTTCGAGGAAAACACAGATTATCCGCCCTCCCATAAAATCGGTATGTGCCCAGTTTTCCATCCCGATCCTGAACCACCAGTCGAGTTCAAGAAAGGTTTCTTTGGAGAAGTGCTTTTTACGCTTCTCCAGCAGGAGCATCGCAATGGCACCTTCTTCGTACCAGCCATCGGGTATAAGTTCCCGGGCCAGTTCCAGAATGAACGGCAGACTCATACCCGGTCTTCCGGAAAGCTCTCCGACCATTTGGTCAATAGCCTCCATGGACAGTCCACGGGTTTTGAATCCCTCGCGGAAATACCTCGAGTATTTCTGTATCAGCAGTTCATCGGAATGACTGATGCAGAACTCCCTGATCTCTTCAAAGACTTCCTTTACACTCACCGAATCCGGATTAACTGTCTAAAGTTACAACAATCCTCACATATAGCTGCCAGATTGCTACCCCTTTAGCCTTTCGGAGGAGACAGTGCTCTACTCCTTCTCCCTTAATATCTTCAGAGATCATCATAGCGTATTTATTTTCAGGAAACAGGTTGCTCTTCAAAATTTTGTCTATCTTTTCGCATAAAGTAAAAGGAGTTTGCATGCAGACCGGATACAGCCATGGTCCTCTTTTTGCAGGCAGGGGAAAAATATTTCTTCCTCACCTGTTTGTTTTGCTTTTACTGCTATTCACTGCAAATGCCAGGACCCAGAATAATTTTCAGTTCGAGCGGATTACCATTGATAATGGTTTATCCAACAATTCGATCAATTCGGTTCTACAGACGCGCGACGGTTTTCTCTGGATTGCAACCAAAGATGGACTGAATCGCTTTGACGGCCAGGGATTCAGGATCTACAAGCATAATCCTGCAGAAAACAATTCGCTGCCTGAAAACTATGTTATGTCTCTGCTGGAGGACCGGCGGGGCATTCTTTGGGTTGGGACCTGGGGAGGAGGATTATGCCGCTACGACTCGGCTAGCGATGGTTTCATCGCCGTAAGGGCAAAGGGTGAAAAGGATGATTTTATTCAGTGTCTCGAAGAGGACGGTGAAGGGACCCTCTGGTTTGGCACTACGGAAGGCGGTCTGTTCTCCCTTCAGCCCGGAAGCGGGCTGATCAGCTGCTGGTCGCCTGATAAAACCGGAACACACTATCTTCCTGCAAGGAATGTGACCGCCATTGAAACCGGGCCCGGGAACCGGTTATGGCTCGGCACCTGGGGCAGCGGTTTGCTCTACCTTGATCCAAGTGCCCGTGCCGTCAAAGTCCTCGATGAGGGGCTTTCCGGGGAAAATGCGCTTGAATCCGGTTCCTTACGCCATATTTTTAATGATCATGATTCTGTTCTCATTCTTAGCACTTTAAAAGGGATCAACATTCTCGATTTCAAGACCGGGGGCATCAGGCACAGTCATAAACTCGAAGAAAAGTACCCGGGTTTTGCCAGTCATAATATCGGCTGTTCAGTAAGAGACAGCAAGGGTCGGATATGGATCGGTTCCTATGATTACTATGGCCTGGTGATGGTCAGAAAGCTTGCGGAAGGTGCCTGTGAGTACCAACATTTTGTGAATGAAGATGATAACCCGGCTTCATTGACCCTCGATCGCATCCGTTGCATTTATGAAGATAAGAAAGCCAATATCTGGATAGGAACCGAAAACGGTCTGAACAAACTACCTGATTACCTTCCGTTCAGGCAGTACCGGCATTTGCCTCTTCGGCCTTCCAGCCTTACGGGGCGGGTTGTGAGCGGATTTACCATGACCGGACAGGACATTCTCTGGGTTGGCTATGGTGGCGGTGGATTCGACCGTATTGAAATAAAGAGCGGGAGTATCCGTCATTTCGCAGCTGAGCCCGGAAAGGCCAACGCGCTGAGCAATGACGACGTCACCTCGTTATACAGCAGCAGGGACGGTCTGATCTGGATCAGCACCATGAACGGAGGGCTGAACCGTTTTGATCCGGAATCAGAACGGTTCAAATCCTATTATGCCGACGGCAGGGCAGGTTCGCTCCGGACCAACTGGATCCAGCAGATCCTGGAAACCCATGACGGATTGTTCCTTGTCGGGACCAACAGCGGCCTGGATATCCACGACCGGAAAAATGGCACCTTCTCCCCTTTTATCCCGGATCTGCAGGACCCTGAAGAAAAGCTTCCCCCGCAATTATCGATCAATTCCCTTTTTGAAGACAGTCGTGGCAGGATCTGGATCGGCAGCTGGCTTGAAGGGCTCTATTGCTATAACAGGGAAAAGAAAACACTGAAGCATTACATGCCCGACCCGAGCGATCAGACTGCAATTACGAGCAACAAGATCATCGCAATATTTGAAGACAGCGGGGGGCGGCTATGGTTTGGCACCCACAGCGGCGGTTTGTGCCGTCTGGATGAATCCACCGGTGACTTCATTGCCTACACAACAATCAACGGACTTCCCAACGATGTAGTGTTCGGGATTCTTGAAGATGGTGAATCAGCACTCTGGATCAGCACCATGCGAGGTCTGGCCAGGCTTGATCCGGAGACAGGTTATATCAGGGTTTATGACCAGCTCGACGGCCTTGTCAACAACCAGTTTAACTGGAGAGCCAGTTATGCCGGCAGAGATGGAACACTGTATTTCGGCGGGATCAATGGTTTTGTATCCTTCCACCCGCTGGAAATAAAAACAGATACAGTGCCACCTCAGGTTGCCATTACCTCTTTCAAGGTTTTCAACAAAGAAACAGCCCTTCACCAGACCCTCCCGGCTATCGGAAACGTTGAATTGCGCCACGACCAGAACTTTTTCTCCCTGGAATTTACAGCACTGGATATGGCACCGAGTCAGAAACACCGGTACATGTACATGCTGGAGGGAATTGATCCGTTCTGGGTGGAATCGGGAAACCGGACAACGGCTTTCTATACCGATATACATCACGGTGAATTCAGGTTTCTTGTGAAGGCCTGCAACGCCGATGATATCTGGAGTGAACCCGTCAGTTTCAATATTACGGTACTTCCTGCATGGTGGAACCGCTGGTGGGTAAAAATCATGGGGCTGCTTACCATTTTCGGGATCGGTATTCTCGCAGCCCGGATACGTCTCTGGCATCTTCTCGAAATTGAAAGGATCAGGCTGGATATCGCCCGGGACCTGCATGATGAGATGGGCAGTAACCTGAGCAGTATCAGTGTCGACAGTCAGCAACTGATGCGCTCAGTTCAGATGCCTGATAATGAGCGGGAAATGGCTACTGATATCTACAAAACCACGAATGAGACCATTGATTCCATCAGGGATATCATCTGGTTTATCAATCCTAAAAATGACGGGGGCGAGAACCTGGTGTTCAAAATGAGAGAAAGAGCAGCATCGATGCTTGCCGGAAGAAACTGGACCTTCCAGGTAAGTGAGGAGTTGAAGCTGGATAGTCTTCAACTGGAGACACGCCGCAATATTTTCCTGATATTTAAGGAAGCCCTGACCAATGTTGTAAGGCACTCATCGGCCGGTTCCTGTGACATCCGGCTTCAGAAAAGCGGAAACTGTTTGATTTTTGAGATCTGCGATAACGGAAAAGGATTCAATATTCCTGATACGAAGAAACAGGGCGGGTTACAGAATATTTACCACCGGGCGGAGAAAATCGGGGCTGAAATCTCTCTTACCAGTGAGATTGGCAAAGGCACCTGTCTCCTGTTGAGTCTGCCCCTGTCGAAACATCTGGCCTGAGCTGGAAAAATAGCACGATTGTGGTATAAAACCAGGGGCAGAAACTCCTAAATTTACCGTGAGAGGAAATTCATGACTGAAGAGCAGGTAAATATCAGTGAGCCAATTGATGTCTGGCTCGTGGAAGATAACTCGAAGTATCGCAAAAGCCTTGCTTCGGTGATCAGTAATGCTCCGGGCCTTGTATGCACGCATACCTTTCCTTCGTGTGAAGAGGCCCTGGAAATCATGGAGTCTGGTATATTTCCCGATATAATCCTCCTGGACATCGGTCTGCCGGGGATGAGCGGAATTAAGGGAATCAGGAGATTCAGGGAGTTATCCCCCGAGATCCACATTGTGATCCTTACCATTTACGACGATAACGATACGGTGTTTGATGCCCTTTGCGAAGGCGCATCCGGCTATCTGCTCAAAGACTCATCGCAGGAAGAGATTGTTGGTTCGATCAGGGAAGTGCTTGCCGGAGGGGCACCGCTAAACATGAGGATTGCGCACAAGGTGCTTCGTTTCTTTGCAAAATCAAGGCCTAGAAAACCGGATTACGGTCTGACCGAGCGAGAGATGGAAATCCTGCAATTCATTGTCGCAGGCCATACCAAGCAGGAAATCGCCGACAGCCTTTTCCTGAGTTTTCATACCGTGAACACCCACATCAA
This sequence comes from Bacteroidota bacterium, assembly GCA_049325415.1. Taxonomy (GTDB): domain Bacteria; phylum Bacteroidota; class Bacteroidia; order Bacteroidales; genus JBMOLL01. The sequence continues at coordinate 44,054 of JBMOLL010000022.1, forward strand.
AAACATTTACCGGAAACTGCATGTCAGCACCAAGGCAGCCGTTGTCTCCAAAGTCTACAGGGAAGATCTCTTTCGCCCTGATGATCAGCCATAAACAGACAGTCGGGCAAAATACCACAAACGTGCGATTGAACCCCGGATAGCAATAGGTTAATTTTGAAAATACCCGAAGTGTAGCTGAAATTTCCAGTTATACCGGAAGGGAAGTGTCTGCTTTCATGGATTGAGCACGATCTTCATACTGTGAATGAACAGCTCCGGCCCTTAAGTGCTTGTATGTTAACTATTACTAAATAAAACTACTTACTATTCATTACTCCTAAAACACCAGCCAATGAAAAAACTACTTTACCTGTTATTACTTTTTGCAGGCGCAGCTTATGGACAAACTGCGGAAGTTATTGCCCACCGGGGCGGTTCGGCGCTTGCACCGGAGAACACACTTGCGGCATTCAGCAATGCCATTGAGCTTAACGCCGACTATTTTGAACTCGACGTTATGATGTCGAGCGACGATTCTCTTGTGATCATGCACGATGCCACGGTCGACCGCACTACCGACGGAACGGGATCGGTATCCAACCTGAGCTATGCCCAGCTAAAGGCGCTTGACGCCGGATCGTGGTTCAGTTCCAAATTCGCCGGTGAGCGGGTACCTACGCTGTTCGAAGCCCTGAATCTGGCTAAAACCAGCGGAACGGATATCAAAGTGGTCATTGAACTTAAGTCATCCGAGAGCGACCTGGTTACCAAAGTAGTTGCTTTGGTTCAGAAATTACAAATGGAGCCGAGGGTGATCATTGCCAGCTTCAATATCAACCAGATTACGGCCTCCAAGGCTGCCGATCCGACGATCAGGGTCATGCTTTTCGGTACCATTACCACTGCCATGATCGACCAGGTGAAGGCGATCTTCGGAGAGTGGGTTGGGAGTGGCGGTGCCATTACTCAGGAGCTTCTTGATTACGCACATGGCCTGAATGTGAAGTTCAATGCCTGGACCATCAACAGCGCCACCCAGATGCAGCCCCTTATCGATATGGGGATCGATGCCATAACCACCGATTACCCCGATGTAATGATCGCACTGATGGATGATACGCCGCCTTCTGATGTGGTGCTCACTGCGGCAATAGCAAGTGAAACACTGGTTACACTTAGCTGGGATGCCGCCACGGATGAAGAAAGCGGCGTAACAGGATATGAGATCTACCGGGATGAGACTGCCGGTGCCACCACCCTGCTCGCAAAAGTTGGAAAAGTAACCACGTATAATGATCAGACCTATACAGAGCTGAAGCAGTATTTCTACAGGGTCAGAGCCATCAACCTGGCCGGAATGACCAGCGTGAATTACTCGAACGAACTGGATGTCACTACCGGTGCCGATGTAACAAAACCCACCCTGGTATACATTTCCTCATTTGGCGACAGTACCACGGTGACGGTTGGTTTCAGTGAGCGTGTTGATAAAACAACGGCAGAAACCATGACCAACTATGCCATCAACTACGGGATTGTTGTTTCAGGAGCCGTTTTGCTGGACGACCAGAAGAGCGTGGTGCTGACCACCTCAAAAATGCTGGAACAGCCTTACCTCCTGACGGTTAAAAACGTAAAAGACCTTGCAGCCACACCCAATACCATTGCTACGGTCAGCAAGGTCTTCCTGCATAAGGCTATTCATGAAGATGCCGTTGCTATATTCCAGATGGATGAAATCAAGGCGGTTGATGCAGATCTTCTTGCGGTTGATGAGACTGTCAATCACAACGACGGAACAGTGCTCAACGGAGTGAGCCTAGATGAAGGTATCCTGGGCTACGGCTACCATTTCAACGGAACTGACGGCCATGTAAAACTTCCCGTTTCAAGCAGTCTAGACATGGGAGGAAACGGGGTGACCATTTCACTCTGGACCAAACTCGATTACCTCCCTGTTGATCTTCCGGGTGCCTACGGACCGCTCTTTGATTCCGATAATGACCAGTATGTGTTATACGAGGACCGCGCAAACAGTGAACTTCGTTTTAAGGTCAGCACTTCGGGCGGCGCTGAAAGGCCCGGTATTCCGAACGCGGATCTGGAAACAGGCAAATGGATACATATCTGCGGGGTTTATGACGGAACCACAGCCCGGATCTACCTCAACGGGATGCTGAAGGACTCGCATAATCTTACCGGAACGGTAAAAACCGGTCAGGCAGGTTATATCGGAAGGAACGGAACCACAGATATTTATTTCTCCGGATCCATGGACCAGGTAGAGGTATACAACAGGGGTCTCAGCGAAGCTGAGGTGTTGGATAAATACCTGAACACCAAAGCTCCGGCCATTGAGCTCAATCCTTCAGATGTAAGCATTGAATCATCCTCTGTGAACGGAACCGATGTCACCCTGACCTGGAGTGAACCGGTTAACTACGAGAGCAACATTATGGGTTATGAGATTTACAGAGATCTGCTACCCGATGCAACAACGCTGTACACCACGGTTGGAAATGTCAACACTTTTACCGACAAGACCAACATGGGGAACACCACCTTTTATTACAGGGTTAAAGCCAAGAATACCAGGGGATTGAAAAGCCCGGACTACAGCAATGAAGTTTCCGTGAGCACTGCTGAAGATATTGTCCGGCCCATTATAATGTATGCCACTTCCCATGTTGAAGCCGACAAGGTAATTATTGAGTACAGCGAAAAAGTTGACAGGACAACGGCTGAAGATGTGGCAAACTATGCACTTGACCAGGGAGTGACAGTTTCCGCTGCGATGCTTGGTTCAGATGAAAAAACCGTATTACTCACCACATCGGCAATGAATGAAGCCACTTACCAGCTTACGGTAAATCATGTAAAAGATCTGGCAACACCGGCCAATGTAATCCTGCCCGATTTCAAAGTATCCTTTGTGCACAGGAACCTCTCTGCCGATCTGATCGCCGCCTACGATCTGAACGACCTTCCTGTGATCGGCAATGATACCATTGTATATGACCTGACTGAATACAATAACGACGGTCTGGCCCACAATCTGCCCGTAGTTGGTGAAGGCTACCTGGGCAACTCCCTCGTTCTGAACGGAAACAACAAGCAGTATGTACAATTCCAGTCGTCTCCGAGTTTCGACATCAACGACTCGAAGGTGACGATATCCGTATGGACCAAACTGACCTACCTTCCGGTAGAGATGCCGGTTGCCTACGGACCGCTTTATGATTCCGACGGTGACCAGTATGTTATATATGCCGACAAGGGAAACAAGGAACTTCGTTTCAAAACGGCAACAACGGTAAGTGCCGAACGTCCCGGAATCCCGAATGATGATCTGATCACAGGTCAATGGATCCACGTGGTCGGTGTTTATGACGGGGAAACAGCAAAGATTTACCTGAACGGCGTCCTGAAGGATTCACATAACCTGACCGGAACCGTAAAAACCGGGCAGGTACCGATGCTGGGTAAAAGCGGAGTTACTGGAACACCTGCGTACTTTACCGGCTCCATCGACCAGGTTGAAGTGTACAAGACTGCCCTTACCGAAGCCCAGGTCCTGGAACTTTTCAGCACCACCAAGGAAAAGGCACAGTACAACTGTGAACCGTACAATGTGACTGAAGACGTAACAATCTGCCCGGGTGAAAGTTACACCTTCCCCGACGGAACTTCGGCTTCCGAAGCCACTACTCACGTCAGTAATCTGCTTTCCATGTACGGATGCGACAGCCTGATCACAACAAATCTGAGCATTCAGTCGGTCGATATCACGATCAGTGAGGATCAGGGTGTTTTAAGTGTTACTTCAGGCGGCGATGAATTCCAGTGGATCGATTGCGATAATGGAAATACAGAAATTAACGGAGCCACCTCGGCCTCCTATACTGCAACAACAACAGGTAATTATGCTGTAAGGGTAAGCCTGAACGGCTGTGAAAACATCTCCAATTGTGTTTACACAGTTGTTTCATCAACAGGTTCCTCAAAGGCAGATCACCTGATCCTCTACCCCAATCCGAATTCAGGGAGATTCACCATCGATCTCCAGGATCTGGATTTGGAAGGCGGTAAACTTGAGATTTTCAACATTCAGGGACAGCTGATCCATTCAGAACTTCTGGATGGAAACACCCGGATCGAAGTGACCCTTCCCGAAGGCAGCAGCGGTATCTGTCTGGTAAAGATCTCGAGTGATCAAACCCTCCGGATTAAGCAAATGGTAGTTTATTAAATGATGGTTGTTTGGTTTTTAAGAGGCTGTCTGCAAGGGCAGCCTCTTTTATTTTATGTACGGCAAAGAACTAACCGGCTTGTTTTCTAAATGCAGAAGAGAGCATTATGCTCCTGAAGAAGAGACAGCGTTACTCTCGAAGGAAAAAACAAGTATTTTAAAAGGAAAAAAGTAGATGACAGGAATTAAGGGAAGAATTATTCTTTTACAGTACTCAATGTACCATTGAGGATCTTCCCGATACAGTCATAGAGTTGCTGTCGGTTTACCGGTTTAACCAGGACATCATCGCACCCGCAATGGAGTGCTTTGTCCCTGTCGTTCTTATAGGCATAAGCTGTAAGGGCGATCACAGGCAATTGCCGGTTAAGGGCCTTGATGACCCTGGTGGCTTCGAAACCATCCATAACAGGCATTTTCATGTCCATAAGCACCATATCCGGCATTTTATTCTGCACATATTCAACAGCTTCCTGCCCGTTAAAGACCCTGATCAGCCGGGCTCCGGAGAGGGCAATAAGTTCTTCAAGGTAGATCATATTGGTGGGATCATCCTCGGCTGCTAAAATTTCCACGGAGGACAAATCCGGAACCTGGAAACCCGAATAAGGACCCGATTCACCATCGGATTCGACAATTCCGGGTAGCACAAATCGGAAGACGGATCCTTTTCCCGGTTCCGACTCCAGCTCGATGCGGCCTCCAAGAGCATGGGCAATGCGGTTGGAGATGGCCAGACCGATCCCAAGGCCACCGTATTTCCGCGTATGGGAATCATCTCCCTGCCTGAAGAACTCAAAGATCACCTGTTGTTTCTCACGTGGAATACCGATACCGGTATCCTTGACAAAAAATACGGCATCTCTTCCCGATTCCAGATCAACGCCCAGTTCTATGGCCCCCTTGTCGGTATACTTCACGGCATTTTTTACCAGGTTTATCATGACCTGGGCTACTTTATTCCGATCGGTGGTCATTTTTCGTTTCAGGTGCCCCGGTAAAGCAGAAAATACCGGCAGGATCTGACCCTGTTTACCAGATTCGAGGAGATTTTCCTCCAGGTGTTTACGGAGATCGTTATAAAGTTCGCCAATTTCCATTTGCTGAGCCCTGACATTGATCCGGTCGCGTTCGATCCGTGCAAGGTCCAGAATATCTTCAATAATTTCGAGCAGGCCCTTACCGCTTTTAAAGATAATATCAGCAAAGCGGCTGATCTCTTCGTCGCCGGCCCTTTCACGGATCACATCGCTGAAGCCGAGTACTGCATTCAGCGGAGTGCGCAGTTCGTGGCTCATAGTTGCCAGGAAAGCCGATTTCAGGCGGTCGCTTTCTTCTGCCTGTTCCTTCGCTTCGAGCAGGCTCTCCCTGATCTTCAGTTCCTCTGAGATATCTTTCCTGACGATAAAAAAATAGCTGATCCTGCCATCGATACCACTGATGGATGAGGCACTGATCTTTTCATGGTAAGGAAGGCCGTTTTTACTGACACTTTCCATTTCTCCATACCAGTTTTTCCCTTCATTGATGGTATTCCACATGGACAGGAATGAATTTTCGTCCTGTGTTGCCAGAAATTGCCTCAAAGGTTTGCCAATAACTTCTTCCTTTTCGTAACCTGTTGTCCGCACAAACATTGGATTTACAAAATCAACATTTCCTTTCAGGTCAATGATCATGATACTTTCAGGACTTTGTTCAATGGCGGTGCTGTAAAGCTTTAACCTTTCCTCGTATTTTTTCTTATCTGTAATATCGATTATAATAGAATAGAGCACTTCACGGTCTTCAAATAAAATCTTCGAACTGTATACCTCAACATCCCTGGTTTCTCCGGATTTCAAACGGTGGCGAAAGGTGAATGAGCGTTTATCTCCGCTAATCGCCATGGACATGTATCCCCTGATCTTATCCTCCTCCAGCTGGTTAATCTCAGCAATGTTCATTGAACAAAGCTCTTCCCTCGACCACCCGTAAAAGTGCTCGGCAGCTTCATTCGCTTCGAGAATTTGCCCGCTGCTTGCATCAAGAAGAAGTTTCACCGCAACATGATTCTCGAACATGTTCCGGAACTTCATCTCGCTTTCAAGAAGCCGGTTCTCTGCCTCTACCCTTTCCGTGATATTGTGAATTGATCCTACCACAGAGGTACATTTACCCGCCTCATTAAAAACTGGAGAAAAGGCTACCAGTGCAAAGAAGTCGGCACCGGGCAGCACCAGGTGTTCTTCCCATCTTACGGTCCTTTTCTCATGGATGGCGAGCCAGCAGTTGTCGAGCAGGCTACTGACCGTAGGTCCGGGCATAAGATCAGTGAGCTGCCGGCCGAGCACCCCTTCCGGATCCAGGCCGGTGACCCTGTAAAATTCATCGTTGACCGAGGTAAAGCGCAGGTCGTTTCCATCTCCAACATTAAAAACCACAATGATATTGCCAACGGTATTATAAATCGTCCTGAGATGTTTCTCCCTGACCTTCAAGGCTTCTTCTGCCTTTACCATGGCGTCGACATCGTTCATTACCACCAGAACGGCCGGTTTTCCCCTGAATCTGATTGCTTTAACCCTTACATCCACATGCAGATAGCTTCCGTCCCTAATCCGTGTCCTGCTCTTGTAGGTATCCGGAACCTGTTTGCCGGAAAGCCGGGATTTATAATATTCCTCCACCTTCTTTCGCTCATCCGGGTGCACGAAGGATAAGAAGGATTCCCCTAGCAGTTCCTCCAGTTTGTAGCCCGATTTTTCTTCCAGGCTTCTGTTTACGTAACGGATATGGCCGTCCTGAAGAATCATCAGGGCAGAGTGCATATTATCAACCAGAACCTTATAATTCTCCTCACTCTGCTGAAGAAGTAAGCGGGAGTTAAATAAATCGGTAATGTCCTGAAGAATTACATATACTAGAAAAGGTCGCGATTCTTTTTCCCGGAATTTCGGGACGGCATCCACTTTCAGCCAGATAATATTCTCCTCTCCAAGGCGGCGGATCCCCATAATTTCGCCCTTGACTTTCTTACCTGTCCGCAGAGCAACCATGGCCGGATGATCCTCTGATTTAAAAGAACTCAGATCCTCATGTACGACCTCCCATTGCAGTTTTGTTTTGGGCCAGCCTGTGATATGTGAAGAAGAAAGTCCGAGAATTTGTTCAGCCGCAGGATTTACAGAAATAATATCGCCCGTGTTATCATAAAGGATCAGACCCACCGGCAGGTTAACCAAAAAATCAAAATCTTTTTCAGGATAACTCGGGGTATAAGTCTCCATAAAAGCGGTTAGTTTAGCTGAACACCGGAAAGATAATGAAATGCTGAAGAAATTTGCAAGGGATTAAAAACTTTTTTCACAGAAAATTTCTGTTAGCAGAATAACATTTCTGAAGTTTTCTCACACCAGAAAAAAAACTTTCAAACAATGTGGTAAACAAATGAAAATCAGAGGTGTTATCTGTTTTTCGGCAAATCAGTCACCAGGGAGAAGGAATGTAAAAGGATTCCGACTTACAATAATAAAGTATGCCTTGCCAGTGATCCGCTATCTATTGCGACACACTGCTGACAGTCTGGTGTCTTCCTTGGCTCTCGTTCTGATAGTGAGCCTGGAATCCGGATCAGAACTCCATAAGGATAATTACCGGTAAAGTGCGGCCCGCTTCTGTTTTAACTGTTCGTCGCTGATAAAATCGTCGTATTCCATTTGCTTATCGATTATGCCTTTGGGTCCGATCTCAATAATGCGGTTACACACCGTTTGTATAAACTCATGGTCGTGAGACGACATCAGGATATTTCCCTTAAATTTTGTAAGGGTATTGTTAAAGGCCTGAATTGATTCCAGATCGAGGTGGTTGGTAGGCGTATCGAGCAGGAGGACATTGGCATTCCGGATCATCATGCGGGCAATCATGCAGCGAACCCGTTCCCCGCCGGAAAGGACATTGACCTTTTTATAGACTTCTTCACCGGAGAAGAGCATTTTGCCCAGGAATCCCCTGAGATACAACTCACTGGTATCTTCGGAATACTGCGCCAGCCAGTCGATAAGCGAAAGATCCTTTTTAAAGAACTCTTCATTTTCCAGGGGGAGATAGGCTTTAACAATGGTCTGTCCCCAGGTAAAATTGCCGGTATCGGGTTGCAGATGGCCTTTCAATATCTTAAACAAGGTTGTCATTGCTCTTGTATCCCTCGAAAGGAAAACGATTTTATCGTTCTTATTCACCGTGAAAGATAAATCGCTGAAAAGCACTTCTCCGTCCATAGATCCGGTAAGGCCGTTTACCTCAAGAATATTATTTCCGGGTTCCCTGCCCGGTACAAAGATAATTCCCGGGTATTTCCGGGTTGATGGCCTGATTTCCTCGATATTGAGTTTTTCCAGCATTTTTTTCCTGCTGGTGGTTTGCTTCGACTTCGCCACATTGGCGCTGAAGCGGGATATAAATTCCTGCAACTCCTTTCTTTTTTCCTCCGCCTTTTTGTTCTGCATCTGCATTTGCCTGAGCGCCAGCTGACTTGACTCGTACCAGAAGGTGTAGTTCCCTGAAAACATCTGTACCCTTCCATAATCGATGTCGATTATATGGGTACAGATAGAATCCAGAAAATGGCGGTCGTGGGATACAACCAGAACGGTGTTGGAAAATTCGGAAAGATAATTTTCCAGCCAGCCGACGGTTTCCAGGTCAAGGTCGTTGGTTGGCTCATCAAGCAGAAGGTTATCCGGTTTACCGAAAAGTGCCTGCGCAAGCAGAACCTTGACTTTTTCCTTTCCGGTGAGTTCGCGAAGGAGTTTGTCATGCAGATCTTCCCTGATCCCGAGACCGCTCAGCAGAGAAGCCGCTTCACTTTCTGCGTTCCAGCCATCGAGTTCATTGAACCGGTCTTCGAGCTCGGAAGCCTTCAGCCCGTCTTCTTCCGAAAAGTCGGTTTTTGAATAGAGCTCATCCTTTTCCTTCATAATTCTCCAGAGCTCTGTATGGCCCATCAATACGGTATCGAGCACCCTGAACCCGTCATAGGCAAAGTGATCCTGTTTCAGCACGGAGAGTCGTTCGCCGCTGCCAAAACTCACAGATCCGGTAAGACTGTCCACCTCCCCGGTCAGCATTTTCAGAAAGGTCGATTTCCCTGCTCCGTTGGCACCGATGATCCCGTAACAGTTCCCCGGGGTAAAAACCATGTTTACATCCTGGAAAAGTTTTCGTTTTCCAAACTGGATACTGAGATTTGATACTGTGATCATTTGCCTTTCAATACTTTGAGATTCGGGTTGCAAAGATAGATAAATTCAGAACAATCACCGGGCAGGACAGAATTTTGATCTGCCGGATTAACAAAAACAGTCAGGATGAGAAATTAAATTTTCCTGATAAAAAGCAAGGTAGGCGCTTCCTTATCGCCCTCGTTAGTAATGTACATATTGCCTTCGGGGCTAAAGGTCAGTCCTTCGGCTTTCGGATACAGCTCTTTATCCAGGGGAATAATATCGGAGATGCGACCCGCCGGTGAAAACACATAAAGCAGGTACTCGGCTGCAGACAGAATATATATATCCCGGGTAAGCGGATGAATGGCGATTTCGGAAGATCGCAGTCTGAGATGAGCTTCCCGCACCTCACCGTCTTTGCTTTTTTTCTCAGGCAGACTGATGCCCTTCGACCTTGCAAAGGCCTCGACTTCGTTCAGGTTCACCGACATAAATGGTTTGGGGTTCATTGTCTTGGTCTGCAGGTCGAATGCATAAACAAAGCGCAAATCGCGCGCTTCCTTTTCATCCTTATCGGCACTTTTTCCCTTGGAGGCAATCAGGAGCCGGTTGTTTGACTTATCATAGCAGATCCCTTCACAATTTGGTGAAGAGATCCTGAGAGTATATTCATTCTCAGCCATACCTGCTGAGCGGAAATTATTGATTTCATAAATAATCCCGTCACTGCGCAGGATATACATGACATCTCCCGCCATGGTAATGCCCTCAAAATCGCCTGGTTCCCCAAATGTATAGCTTTTTATTATGGTTTTTCGGTTCAGATCGTAAGTATAGATCGTACCGTTTTCATCCTGAATACAGGCCAGGGTAGTGGGGTCAATCCATGCTATACCCGATACCTCCGTCAGCACATCGGGGAGCGAAACCCTGAAATCAGGTTGGTTGGGCCGGTATGGAAAGCGACTGCTTCCTGGCAAGGCATTTTCATTGGGAGCTATTGAAAACAGCAAATTAAATAAGGGGATTAGAAGGGCAAGACGTATCATTGATTTATATATATATTCTATTAACGATCCTGCGTGGAAAAAATTTCGCGGGATCTCTTTATGCAAAAGTTACATTCCCGTGTTATGAATTTATCCGGCAAGATCCTGAAAAACTGTCACCCGACCACAGTGTCAATCCCATTGCGGATTTCCATGAGATTAAATGGTTTCATGAAATAGCCAGAGATCAAACCCGAACTGAGAGCAGAACTGATTTCTTCGTTGATGTCATATCCGGTAAGAATATAAAAGACGATGCCCTGAAAACGCTGAGCTGCCGAACGGATAAACTCGATACCGTTCATGCCCGGCATTTTCATATCGCTGATGACAACCCGGATGTCCGGATTTTTTTCCAGGATCTCCAGACCGGTTTTCCCATCAGAGCCGGTCAGCACCTCATAATATTCGCTGAAATTAATCTGAAACAGTAGCAGATTGACCTGTTCGTCGTCGATGTAGAGAATTTTAGCTTTCTGAGTCATTTGTTTGATTATTTTGGCAACCTGATCTTAACTTTTGTTCCGGCACCCTGAACGGATTCAAAGGAAATTGTACCTCCATGCTCCTGAATTATATTATAGGTAATGGACAAACCCAGACCGGTACCTTTGCCGGGTTCTTTAGTGGTGAAGAAGGGATCGGTGATTCGGGCCAGATGTTCGCTGCTGATCCCACAGCCGGTATCTTCCACCTCTATCATTACCATATTTTTATTGGTGGAGGTCCTGACAGTAATTGTTCCCTTGTCTTCGATGGCCTGTATAGCATTAAGGATGATATTCAGGAATACCTGGTGCAGATTGCCGACATTTCCCTTCACCCACAATTCCTGAACAGTATAGTGTTTCTCCAAGGTTATCCTGTGACTCAACTGGTTATTCAGCATTGAAATACAGTTGTCGAGTATGGAGTTGATCTGGCAATTCTCATCGAGGTTCACCGTATCCCTGCTGAACTGATTCAGACCCCTGACTATGCCTGAAGCCCTGTCGAGTCCTGTTTTCAGGCTTTCAAGAAGCAGTCCGACTGTCTGTTCATTCCGTTCCATGCTTTTCTCCCGGTAGAACTTATCCAGTCCAACATATGCCCCCATGATGTAATTCAGAGGATTATTGATCTCATGAGCCACTCCGGCGGTAAGGATACCCAGGGATGCCATTTTTTCTGCCAGGAAGAGTTTTCCCTGGGCTTCCTTAAGATTTTCCAGTGTCGCCTTCAATTCTGAATTTTGCTCCCTGATGATTTCGTTTTTCCGGTATAGTTCTTCATTTGTTGCTACCAGTTCCTCATTCACAGTCTCCAGATCTTCCGTTTTCTCCTTCACCAGGAACTCCAGATGATTACGGTATTTCTCCAGTTCAATCTCGTTTTTCTTATTCAGATCATTATCCCTCACAACGGCAAGGAAACGGTCGGCATCTCCGATAGTAGTACTGGCAATACTCACAATGGTCCAGAAACTTTCTCCGTTCTTCCTTTTGGCCTCCCAGTCGAAGGTTTGGGGGCCACTGCTTCTAATCTCCCGCAAGATCTCGAGGGTTCTCTTTTCCATGTCTTCAACCGGATTTTTACCGAGCTCTCCCACCCGGATGGATCGCGCCTCCTCCCGGGTGTAACCAAATGCCTTTAGCAAGGGCTCATTGGCGTCGAGTATGTTGCCGTATTCATCCAGAATAAAAATAAAATCGGCAACTCCGTTGAATATCTCGCGGTAGTTTCTTTCACTTTGCTTCAACTCGAAGGTTCTGGCTTCAACCATTTCCTCCAGGTGGGAACTCAGTCTTCTCTTCTGGCGATAGGCCCTCCATAAAAGAAGGCCGACCATGGTCACAAGTACGCCAAGTGCGATGAGCAGGTAAACGGTCCGGTTTTTTGAACGGATAAGCTCATCTTTGGCCTGCAGGTTGCTGCTTTGCTGATCGATTATTCTCTCCCGTTCCTTAATATCCAGATCAAGTTTTGCCAGTTCATTTTCCTTTACTCGGATCATATCTTCCTTTTCCCGCACCTGCTTGTTCATACTCGCAAAATCAGATTCAAGCTTTTTAAACTCGGCACTTCGCTGTTCCATTTCAGTAATTTGCATGAGCATTACCGATGACATCAGTCGGATGGAATCGGAAAGATGTTCCAGGATATTCTTACTCTGTGCAATTTCCAGATCAAGATTGTTGATGGTGGATACAAGTTTTATTATTTCAGCATTCTTTGAAATCAACTCACTGTCTTTAAGCTGGATTTCACCGGTGAGCTTGTCGATCCGATCGCTTTCCTCCTCAAGTTTGTTCTGGAGGGACATATACAACTCCTTGACGTCGATAAGGTTTCCGCCGTAGAGCAGGATGTCGTCCCTGTAATTAATTCCTGAAAGCAAAAGGTTCTGCCGGTTCACTTCAAAACGCACTGTCTGGTCCTTGGTATTCAGGTAGAAGTTGATCATCGACCGGAGTTTGTCATTTAAGGCGTCGGTGACCATGAGGATTGAGTTTTCACGGCAAAAATCGAGAATTCCTCCTATGCGGTCGAAATACTGTTCTCCGACAACAAGTACCTGGATCGATTCGGGGATTTGATCGGGTGAAACGCTGATCACCCTGATCGGTTTGTTTTTCAGCAGTCGGGATTTTTCAATCAGGCCGAGTTCATTATTAAATGCCGGTCTGGTCCCCATCAGTCCAAAGCTTATGGTGGAATCGTGATTTTCCGCCGGCCATTCAATATATTCGCAAAGGTAATAAAGCATGGAAGCCTTCACCTGATCCTGGCTGACCTGGCCGAAAAGTACCCCGGGCCTGCAGAAGAGCAGGCACAGAATGGCCAGATGGATCATACGGGGAGACTTCATATTAAAAATTAATTCCCAGCTTTAGCGCCATATTAAACCCTTCTCCCAGTGCTCCTTTATCAATCCAGGCATTCGATCGGGTAACGGGGTATCTAACCGGCGTATTCAACAGGTTGTTAAATTTCAGACTGACAAAAATATCTTTTCCGAAGATCTTATCATAAAGTACATTAACTCCGAGCAGCCAAATATTACCGGTTGACTCTCCCATTCGCTGACCAGCAACCGGTGTGGATTCAGTTACCCAGGCTGTCTGCATTTTTCCGATATAGCGCAGGTCTGAAGATATGAACAACCGGGAAGATGCCTGAAAACGCAGGTTCATATAGCCGAGAAAATTTGGTGAATAGGCGACTTTGATATCCTGGTAACCCTCACGGAGATCGGTGGTTTTCTGAACAGTCCCCCTGATATCAAGACTTACCCTGTCAACCGGGAAATGCAGGATCCTGAACTCAAACCCTCGGGTAAAATACCCTCCTGAATTCGTACTGTAGAAGTCCCATTCACCGGTTTCAGGATTATAAATATTGGTGTTTTCAATCAGGTTCTCGAGTGTGTTGACGAAGAAACTGCCATTAATAATAAAACCCTTGAATGCATAACTGTAATAGTTCAATTCAAAGGTTTTAATGTCGGATGAATGGAGAGCCGGCCTGGATTCCGGTAGCTGCCTGTAATTCTCAGAAAATGAAGGCTGTTTTTTTGCAGCCCCATACATGATCTTAATAAAGTGCTTTCCGGCAGGATTATAGATCAACGAAAGGCGCGGAACAAATGTAAATCCTTTATTATCAGGATAGTATGTCGATTCAATAAGGTAACGGTTCAGGGGATTTCCTGGATCCCGGTTATCGGCAGGATTCTCGGTCACCACCCCCCTCGCAACATACATATTGTAGTCATCAAGGTGCTCCAGCCGCCCTCCTGCAATTAGCGAAAGTTGTTTGAAAATCCTGTACCTGGCCTGAAGGAACAGACTCGTAATGGAATAATGATCCCCGTCGGGAAGCCCGGCTTTACCGTCCCCGTAATTCAAGCCATAATAATCAAAGTCGGATATCTGCAGAAGATCAAGAATTGTTCTTCTTGAAAGGTTAGCAGTGAGAGAAAATCTTTCCACAGGCGAGTATTCCAGGTTGATCTCCCCCTGAATGGCTGACGTGGATTGTGCATCAATCTCGTAATAGTATTTCCTGAATAATTCGTAGTTCAGTATATGGTTATGAGAAAAGAAACCATAGGTACCGCTGAGTTGTGCATGTTTACCTATCTTTCTGCCGTAATTCACAGAAGCATTGACTGCCTGGGTTTTCAGATTGTTTCCGCTACCGAAAACCGGCGAACCGTCAAATACACCCTTGTTGCTGGCGTTATAGGAAAAATCGAAGTTAAAACCACGATAATAAAGGCTGAGTCCGGAAAAATACCGCGTTTGGTCAAGGTGACCGGCTGTGGTCGATGACGCGTCAAGTCCGACATAAGTCAGGTAGGAGGTGTCTGTAGTCAGCGAAGTATAGGGAACATCCAGTCCAGCGGAATAATCATAGGAACTGATAAACTTAAAGTTGAAATCCTCACCTGAACCGCTAAACTGGGCAGTGACTCTATTTCTGTTGGGAAATGACTGCTCACCAACAATTTTATTCGATGCAACAGAATTCTTCTCGTTGGTAATAATGTTAATCACACCAAAAAAGGCACCGTTCCCGTAAAGAACCGCCATGGGGCCCTTAATCACTTCAATCCGTTCAATAGCTTCCACGGGAACTGTAATCTTCACATCCGGATAATCGGAATACTTGTCGCTGACCTGGTTAATCCCGTTTATCAGAATCGCAACGTTGCTGAAGGGACCTGTTTTGAAATATCCTCTTACCCCATAATTACTGCTGCCCAACCAGTAATAGTCCTCAATCTTATAAAAACCCGTAATATGCTGGAGGATTTCGTCCAAATCCCTGTAGCCATACAGGCGGATATCTTCCGCGGTGATGATCTCAACATTTTCAGGGATTTCCTCAATTTTTTGTTCACTGCGGCTGGCCGTGACGATTTTCAGGTTGATGAGCTCATCCAGTGAATAGCGATCGACAAGGCTCATCTCCGTACTGTCTTTTTGTGAATACAGTGTTAACGGAAACAAGATCAAGATAATAATGACGAGTACCACCCTGTTCATATCCCTAAATCGTCATATAAATATAACCATTTATTAATATTTGCAATACCTGACTGTGTTTTAAGCTATTGATTTTGACAAGCGATCCCTGTTTTTTGGTTTACCGGATTATTCAAACAGTACCTCCAGGTTCTGTTACCAGAAGAAATCATTTATATTTCAGCACATTAATAGGTTCTTGTAACATCTTCGTCGACACAGATAATAAAATCTGCAAGTTCATTGATCTCCTCCTCAGCCTGCAAGGGATCTTCAAGGATGACTGTGCTTATCGTCATAATTTTAAGATCGGGCATTTCCCTTCTTAAAAAATACACGATGCTTTCCTTGTTGTCGGAATGATAGGCTCCGTTAAAATGAAGAAAAACAGAGCTATCCTGCATATGGAGCAGGATTATCCAGGCCATGGTGGCATCTTTTATTGCCTGTGCATCCCTGAGGTTAGATGAACCGTGTCCTTCCATCATTCCCTGCGCACCTCCGGAAAGTGCGCTGTAACAGGTCAGGCTGGTATCGTACACAAGCGGCAGCGGGACAAAATAGCTTCTGGCTTCTTCGCTTAAGAAGGCCAGGGTATCGAGTCCAAGTTTGAAAACCATTCCGGCATAGCGCCTGGGGATGTTAGTAGCAATAAACGAGAGATGATTTTCCCTGGCAAACTCCACCAGTGGTTTATAATCCGTGCGATAATTTTTCCAAAGCCGCATTTCATCCTCAAACTTATCAGAGGGGAATGATCCATTCAGGTATTCATTCATGATCAGCTGATTATCGGTCTCGAACATTTCAGCGCCCAAAACGAGCTTATTTCCATGAATAGCAAACAGATCTTTGGTCACCTCCAGTTCCAGCCAGTGAGCAATGGCATTGTCGTGCTGTTCACCAAACAGGATTACATCAGCATCGGAAAGCCGGGAAAGCATTTTTTCATAGCTGATTTTCCTGCCCCCGGAGTCGTAAAGGGCCCATGCCTGTTTCTGTGCATTTAAATCGCTGATCCGGATAAAAAGGATGGTCAGGAGAAGGATGACTGAATAGAATTTCTTCATGATTAATTTTGAGTGTTTAGATTAGATCAACAGGATAACAATCAATTCGTCAGATTGTTGAACTAAGTGATTCCAGGCTGCTGGAATTCCGATCGTGTAGATATAGAAAACAAAAAAGCCTGTCATAACAGGCTTTCCGGTGATTCCGCTGCGACTCGAACGCAGAACCTACAGCTTAGAAGGCTGTTGCTCTATCCAGTCCCGGGAAAATGCCCATTTGCAATGGGCTCTTTTCCCGAGGATCCTCGGATTTCAAGGGAAGCATAGCTTCCGTGAAATCCGGGACTGAGCTA
>JBMOLL010000022.1:61015-113944 GCA_049325415.1 Bacteroidota bacterium
GAGTCCAATTGAAGGATCGATGCTCCCCGCCGCAAAAACAAAAAAGCCTGTCATAACAGGCTTTCCGGTGATTCCGCTGCGACTCGAACGCAGGACCTACAGCTTAGAAGGCTGTTGCTCTATCCAGCTGAGCTACGGAACCAAAACTTCAAATACAGCGCTGCACAGCCTCACTGTACGGCGCTGCAAATATAGTAAAATTGATTCAATGGTAAAAATCAATTGTTCTGAGCCAGGATCCAGTTTATAAGCCCCTTCTTTTCGATGATTTCCAGCAACTTACCTGGAAGTGGCTCGAAACGGAACAGCTGATCACCAATGGTGATTTCACCTTCAGTAAAACGGATACCGACTGGGGCACCCGGTTTGTAAGCCTCCACCGCATCGGGATGAACAATGACCAGCAGCCCCTGGTTGATGGCTGAACGGTAGAAGATCCGGTTGACCGATTTAACCACAACGGCTTTCACCCCGGCGTAAGCCAGTCCAACGGCCGGATGTTCCCTGGAACTGCCACAGCCAAAATTTTCACCGGCAAAAAGAATGTCTCCGGGAGCAACCTGTGCGGCAAAGTTCGGATCGAAGTCTTTAAAAAGATGAGGAAGTATGGCTGCGGGATCCGAACTCATCACATTGTAGGTGAGGTTGCCCGCAAACATCTGGTCGGTATTCAGATTGTCCACATCGGCATAATTCCATACTCCATCAGTCTTACGCAATTCATCTGCAGGAATGCTGACAGTTGCTGACTGGGGAGTAGCATAGGGATAGGCCGTGTTTTTACCTGAAAACCTGTAAGAACTGATTTTCCCTGTCAGGGCGCTGGCTGCCACTACAGCGGGTGAGGCAAGGTAAATCTCACTTTTCGTATTTCCCATGCGACCGAGAAAATTCCGGTTGGCAGTGGAAATCACACGAAAACCGTCGGCCGGGATGCCCTGACCTGTACCCAGGCAGGGTCCACAGGAAGCACTGAGCACATTGGCCCCGGCTTTGAGAAAGGTAGTGATCAATCCCTCTTCGATAGCCTGAAGATAAATCTGCCTGCTGGCCGGTGTAACAAGAAGCTGAAAACCTTCCTTAATCTTATTGTCTTTAAGTACAGCCGCTGCTTCGCGCAAATCCTCTATACGGCCATTGGTGCAGGTTCCGATCAGTCCTTCGTGCACTTCAAGTCCCTCCACCTCACTTAAGGCTTTTATATTGTCTACATTATGAGGAGCTGCAACCAGGGGGAACAATTCTTCCAGGTCAATCGTAAGTTCGCGGATATAAACCGCATCGGGATCGGCCCAGACGCCGCTGATCCGATGCCCGTAATACTCTTCAAGCACCTCATCGGCCGGGAATACTGCATTTTTTGCTCCCATCTCGGAGGCAAGGTTGGCAATGGTCATCCTGTCGGAAACTGACAGACTTTGAACACCTTCCCCGTGAAATTCGATAGAAAGGTAATTACCTCCGTCAGATCCGATCATCCCTATGATCCAGAGCGAAAGATCCTTGGCATAGACCCCCGGAGGAAGTTTTCCTTTCAGAACTATTTTCATCGAATCGGGAACACGGAACCAGGTCTCCCCTCTTCGCCAGATTCCCGCTGTTTCGGTACGGTCGATGCCTGCTGCCATTGCATTGAAGGCTCCGGCGGTACAGGTGTGACTGTCGCTGCCGACAATAACCATTCCCGGCATGGCATGATTTGCCATTAACTGATGACAGATCCCTTCGCCGGCGTCATAAAATTTCGTAATTCCCTGATCTACACAAAATTCGCGTATCTCCCTGTAATCGGTAGCCAGTTTGGAACTGGTGGGAGGAGCGTTGTGATCCAGGACCACAAGCAACTGGTCGGGATCCGGGACTCTAAGCCCGCCCATTTTTTCAAAGGTCTTCCGTATACTGGCGGTATTGTCGTGTGTAAGAACAATATCCGGACGGTGGAAGACAATAGCCCCGGCCGGAGAACCGAAGATCTTCTCAGCAAAAGTTGCACCCATAAGGTTTTCTATATCAGGTGGATATTACATTTACGACAATGGTCGACCATTTCGCCCGGCCAGATCGCCGACTGGATCTCCCCGATGTGGGCTTTCTGCAGCAGCAGCATACCCAGCCTGGATTGTCCGACCCCTCCGCCTATGGCATGCGGAAGTTCGTCGTTTAAAAGCCTGCGGTGGAAAAGGAGATTCATCCTTTCGGTATCGCCGGTAAGTTCAAGCTGTCTTACCAGTTCATCCTTATCCACACGAATACCCATCGAGGAAAGTTCGAAGGCACAGCGCAGCACCTTATTCCAGACGATGATATCCCCGTTCAGTCCCCTGAACCCGTTTTCCGTTTCCGTTGTCCAGTCATCATAATCGGGGGCACGCCTGTCATGCGGCTTTCCGTCGGGGAGTGCCCCGCCGATACCGATAATGAAAACAGCGCCGTATTTCTCGGCGATACGATCTTCCCTTTCCCTGGGAGTAAGGTCGGGATACAGCTCATAGAGTTCTTCGGAATGGATGAAAAAGATCTCATCCGGAAGCAGCGGTTTGATTTTGGAATAAAACGTATAGATATTAAATTCTGTACGCTTGAAATTTTCATAAATTCTCCTGACATTCTCCTTCAGATAGGCAAGGGTCTTATCTTCCTGCCTGATGGCTTTTTCCCAGTCCCACTGGTCGACATAGATCGAATGCAGGTTATCCAGTTCTTCATCGGGCCGCAGTGCGTTCATATCGGTATAAATCCCATGTCCGATCTTGATATCGTAGTCGCGGAGCATCATGCGTTTCCATTTTGCCAGCGACTGAACCACCTCAGCTTCAGCATCCCGCATTTCCCGGATCTTAAAACCTACCGGCCGTTCCACTCCCGTAAGATCATCGTTCAGGCCCGTGCCTTTCAGGACGAACAAAGGAGCAGTCACCCTCCGTAGCCTGAGATCGGAGGAAAGCCCGTTCTCAAAATGATCCTTGATCATTTTGATGGCTTTTTCTGTTCTTTTCAGACCGATGATCGGTTCATAACTTTCAGGAATGATCAGTCTCATAACTCAATATGTTAAAATAGTCCGTTATTCTTATAAATTTCCATCTGCACATCGGAGAAAGGTTCAGCCCGGACAATTTTATTATTTGTCAGATTTTTCACTTCCCCCGTTTCAAAATTAATATAAAGATTGTCTCCCTGCTTAAGTTCCAGTTCAGATATTGCGCTGCAGGTAACAATAGGGAATGCTGCATTAATGGCATTCCTCTCATAAATGGCGCCAAAGGATTCCGCGATCACACATCTGATGCCCAGGGAGATAAAACAGTCGACAGCCTGCTGTCTGGAGGACCCGGCACCGAAGTTTTTTCCGGCAATGACGATATCGCCCCTGCCTGCTTTTTTTGCAAAATCCTCATATCCTTTCAGGTTATCGAAGGTATACTGCCCCATTTCTTCTGTTTTGGTGACGGTCAGGTAGCGGTTATGGTAGATCATATCCGTGTCGATATCATCCTGCCGGATGTACCAGACCCTGCCTGTCGCTTCAACGGGAGCGTCAATTGCGGCCTTTTTTTCTTTTGCTACGGGCTGACCGGCTTTTCCCGCAGAAAAGATCCTCCCGGCTCCCTGTTCCGGGATCCGGTGCGCTTCGGTAATAAACCCGGCAACTGCCGATGCGGCAACCACGGCAGGTGAGGCCAGATACACTTCGCCCTGTCCCTGTTTACCCGGAAAATTCCTGTTTCCGGTACTTATGGTAACCTCTCCCGGACCATTCTGCCCAACCTGTCCTGCTGCACAGCCCGCGCAGCCCGCATTTGATAGCAGAGCCCCGGCCTGTTTGAAAATCTGAATAAGTCCTTCCTCCAGGCACTGTTCCCATACCTCGTTGGTGGAAGGCACGATCTTCAGCACCACCCAGGGAGCAACGGTCCTGTTTTTCAGTACGGCGGCTGCCTCCCTCATATCTTCAATGCGGCCATTGGTACAACTTCCGATAAACGCCGAATCGATGTATACTTTCTCCACCGGGATAGCGGTAGTATCATGCGGTTTGCCCGGACGTGACACTTTCGGGGCGAATGCAGAAATGTCGATCTCATCCACGCGGTCGTACCTGGCATCCGGATCAGGGAAGATCCGGTCGATCTTCCGGCCCGTTTTCGATTCGCAATACCTGTAAATCGCTTCATCGGGGGTCATGAGGATTATAATTGCACCCATCTCCGTAGCCATGGAGGCAATGGTGATCCGTTCATCGAGTGACAAGCGGCTGACGGCATCTCCATCGATCTCGACTGAAAAACCCAGCAGGGAATTGGCGCCGTATATTCCCAACAGATTCAGGACGATATCCTTGGCTGAAAGGTTTTCCGGCCTTTTGCCCTTCAGTACGATCCTGACCGACGGCGGAACCTTGAACCAGATCCGGCCCTTGTGCCAGGCTGCTGCAATATCTTTATCACCCATCCCCTGACCAAATGAGCCGATGGCTCCGAGGATATTGGCATGAGAGTCGGTTGAAACAGCCGTGGATCCGGGCCATGCAAGGCCTTCATCCATAAGAAGGTGCGTCCCGATCCCCCGGTCGATATCATAGATCCCGATCCCCTGTTCCCTTGCATATAGCCTGCATTTATGCTGATTGGCGGCATATTTCTGATCGGAGCCCGTGGGATTACAGTCAAAGGTGAAAAAGGTCTTTGACGGATCGTGCACTCCGAGGGCATTATCTTCAAGATTTTTTACCACATTCGCTCCCCCGAAATCACGCGCAGCTCTTGCATCAATTTCAACATCAATAATCTCCCCGGGCACCACAACTTCCTTTCCGGAATGGGCAGCAAGTATCTTTTCAACTAAGGTCATTCCCATATATCAGGCATTTAAGTTCTCAAATATAGGGACAAAGGAAATGTGGGAAAGCTATTTTAGAACATATGAATACATTCCTTCGAAGGATTCGGACTTGAAAAAATGGTATATAATCCCTGCTGAATATCACGACATGGACTAAAAGAAATCCAACAGAAAAGTCTGTATCCCGGTCCTATTTGTATCTTTGTAAATAACAGTATCTCAACACAAATACCCAGGTCATGAAAGTTTTTATCATTATTGTTGCCTCACTGCTGTTTTTAATACTCCTGTTTTACTTTCTTTTCATCGGCAGAGCGAGCAGGCCCGAGCCCGAAATAGTTGAACTGAATGAGCCGATACTGGTAGTCGGACTCCCGATAACGACCAGTGACAGGGATATTTACAAGGATGTTTCAAAGGTTTACAGCGAATTCGTTCGTCTGAAAAAAGAGAATGCCATCAGTCGTCTGAAAGAGCCCTGGGCCGCAATAAATATCAGTATGGATTATGACCCGGGGACCGGAACTTTCACCTATGTCGCCGGTGAAGCCGTGACTGCATTTGAGGACCTTCCGGAAGGACTGTCGGGATTTGAAATTCCTGCCGGCAGCTACGCGGTTTTTCCTGTAAGGCCAAAAAGCAGGCTGGCCTGGGGCCTTGAGATGGGCAGAATGAAGCGGTATATTTACACCGAATGGTTACCGGCCTCGGGTTTCCGGGTTCCTGCCGAAGGTGTGGAATTCGAGCTTCATGACTCCAGGAGCCTGGGGCGGCATCCTGAAATATCCCTCTATACCGGAATAGTAAAAAAAGAAGCCGCTCCTCTTCCCGGAAAATAATACGATCCGAAAATTTTCGTTTCCTCTAAAGCACCTGTGCCTTTACCAGGAGCTGTATACCCAATGATTTATAAAAACATCAGCCAATGAAAAAAATATTCCTCCCGCTTTTACTGTTACTTCCGGTGCTTCTGCCAGCCCAACAAACTACGAAGAACTTTATTGACCAGCCCTATATCGAAGTGACCGGGACCGCCGAAATGGAGGTAGTGCCCGATCTTTTTTACCTTAAGATCCTGATAAACGAACAGGATTCAAAGAATAAGACAGCACTGGCGGATGCGGAGAAGAAAATGCTGGAAAAACTGACCGGCCTGGGGGTGGATATAAATAAAGACCTTTTTATCAAAGACATAAGCAGCGATTTTAAGAAATACATTCTGCAGGGAAAGGAGATCATCCTACAGAAAGAATACCGCTTAACCCTGAGAGATCCGGGAACCGTTGCCCGAACCTTTATAGAGTTGGAAAAGATCGGCATCTCGAATATTTCTATTGAAAGCGTGGAGAACAGCCGGATCACCGAATACCGGAAGGAGGTAAAAATCTCTGCTATAAAGGCAGCCCATGAGAAAGCCGGATACCTTGCGGATGCTATCGGACAGGAAAGCGGAAAAGCTCTTTATATCCAGGAACTTAACTCTTCGTATCAGAATGAAAACTATGCCAACTCCTTTGTTGTAAGGGGCTATTTTGCGGAAGAGAATGCCATGCCTGAATTTGATTTTGAAAAGATAAAACTGGAATATTCTGTGCTTTGCCGGTTTGAACTAAAGTAAAAAGCGTTAATTTCGACCTGCTCTTACAGCAGACTGCCGAAATAATCATCTTTGCTGGAATGAATGGCAGCCGGTAGTGGTCTGAATAAGGGAAATCGGAGAAATTGGTCTCTTGGCCCGGGGTCCAGGAAATAAAACTGAAAAAAGCGAATTGATATAATGAAAAAAGTCCTCTTAATACTGGGTATTCTGCTGGCAGCAGCCCAGACCTACAGTCAGGGGTTTATCGATACGACGAAAATCTGGCATAACCTGATTTTTTACTACCCTTATGCCATTGGCACCGAAGCCCTCCAGTTCAGGGGTGAAAAGGTGATGGATGAGATGACCTATGTTAAGGTTATGCGCTCGGTAGAAGAAGACCTTGGCAGCTGGAGCACCTATGGCTATGTCAGGGAAGACGGCGACAAGGTTTACTTCAGGAAATCGGCGCTGGATGCGGATAAACTGATTTATGACTTTGGTGTTGAGTTGTTCGACACTGTTTCGGTGTATCATGTTTATAACGTTGTGTATACGCCATACTTAAGCAGCATCGATTATTTTGTCAGCGGCATCGACAGTCTCCTGATCGGTGACAGCTACCAAAAACAGATCCACCTGAATCCTATAGCTGAAGGAAGCACTTTTGCAGAAAGTGAACAATGGATAGAATCCATGGGCAGCATGAGCGGGTTCCTGCATAATTATAACGGAAAAACCGGTGCTGATGCCTTCATCCTTCTGTGCTATTCGAAAGAGGAGACCCTGGAGTACTTGAATCCCTCCTACTCTACCTGCTGGTATTCGTTCAGCAACGGGATTGAACAGGAAACGACCGCACTCAGTATCAGTATTGAACCGAACCCGGTAAGCGAACTTTCAGTGATCAGGGTCAGGGGAGGTATTGAAGGCAGGATGTACCGCCTGGAAGTATTCGATGACAAGGGATCACGCATTTACAGTACCCAATTCAGTGAAGAATATCCGTTATCAGGAGCTGTTAAAGGTCCCGGTATCTATCTTTACCGCGTTTCGGGTGAAGGAAATATTGAAGGTCAGGGAAAATTCATTGTTCTTTAGCCCACCGGAAGCAATATCAGGATATACCGGAATAACCCGTTTGCCCCTGGCAGGAAATGCAAGGGACAGTGAGAAACGCAGATCCCCATAAGTCGGAATAAACCTGTATATGGAAGTATTCGGAAAGCCCACTTTACATCCTTTGCCTTTTTATTCGGGCAAAATTGCAGGATATGCCACCTGGATCTACCTGGCCCTTGTCCTTTCCGGCCATAATCCTTTTGAGGGTGAATACTATCCTTCCACCAGGCTGGCGGCCCTGATTCTGGCAGGAGCCGGAATAGCGATTTCAGGTCTTAGCCTGATCAACCTGGGACGTTCCACACGCTTCGGGCTTCCGACCCATAACACCCGGCTGAAGGTACACGGCATTTACCGTTTCAGCAGGAATCCCATGTATACGGGATTCGATCTGCTCACCCTGGCCTCCATAGTCATTACCTTTTATCCCCCGGTGATCATTGCCGGTGTCTACAGCATTGTCATTTACCATCTGATCATCAAAGCAGAGGAACGCTTTCTCGAAAGCAAGTTCGGCAGTGAATACAACGACTATAAATCCCGGACCAGAAGATATCTTTGATCCACCGCACGTTGTACTCTGTTTTTTTTCAGACCCTGTTGGCATTATTGAACAATCCATTTACCTTTAGTGAAGGATTTGCAGTTTTGCTTTAACGGACCTGTCAACTCCCCTTTGATTCCGATTTTCATTTTCTTTTTGCCATTATGAGACTGTTCATACTGATATTTACACTGCTTATACCTGCCGTGCATTTAAGCGCTGAGCCTGCCGACACGGTGATCAGAAAAACTTTGGTCAACACCCTTCCCCTGATCAATTTGCCCTATCAGACAGATGCCTCACTTGCATTTGCCGACGGAAAGCCTTCCGCCCTTAATTTTTTTCAGGCTTATTCGATGCCAGGCATGGAGCTGTCGCTGGCACTTTCGACCGATCTCTACAGCCTGGCCCATTACGGACTTGACCGTTTATTCAGGGTCGGACAGCCGTTTTACGACAGCAAAAATGCTTTCCCCCACCTGATCAGTCTTGTCGCTGCCGACTTCATCCTGACCTACGCCCCGGGCTTCAGCGGCTGGACCCATGAAGAGTTCCACCGCTCGATGGCCGGTATACACAGTATCCGAAGTTTTAACGACATGAACACCTTCCCTGTTTTCAGCGAAGAGGTCAGTGTAAATCATGTCGCCGATGATGACCTGATCCGTTTTAAAGCTGAGGCGCCAGTTGATTTCATTCGGATGCATGAAGCCGGAATCGAGGGGGAATATCTGCTGATCGACAGGCTGCAGCGAAACAATTTCTTTTATGATCAGCAGCTTTCCCATGAAATGCTCTACCTGCTGTCGACGATGAATTCCATTTCCTATGTTGAATTATGTTCCAGGCCTTCAATGGATCTTCGTACCGATGAACTGAATAGTCGTGAACTCTCCATTCCCAACCGGGATCTGATTGGTTTCGACTTCTGCGCCTGGGCTTATGACCTTTTCAATCCGGAGGAGGCTTATGATGAACGGGGCATTCATCCCTCCGGCAACGGGATCGACCGCTATATCAAGACCACCGATCTCAGCAGCGAGGCCCTGGATTACCTGGCCCGTCAGGGAAAACTGCAGTTTCTGAACCTCCTGTCACCCATGCTGTTTTTTGTCAGGAGCATCCCAATAAATGAATCACTTGCACTGAATTTCTCGTTCCGCGACTACCTGACCAGCTTCGGAAACGATATCTCACTGAATGTTTTCGTGAAATACAAAAGTGAAAAGATGATTTTCAGATTTCATCAGGCAAGCAATTATCAGTCGGGCTTCCCTGCCCTGGAAGCAGAGTGGTTTGAACACCCTCTGCAGATCGGAAGTAGCAGTTTCCTGGTCAGCCCAAGGATAATTGCCGGAGTACAGCCTGCAGATCAGTCGTTTACCACGGGTAAACCGGAGTTCCTCGGCTATGCCTCCTGCCGGTTTGAATGGCAGGCAGGAAAAGTAAGGCCCTGGATAGATGCCGGGTACAAGACCGACGGATGGATCGCGGGCAATGAATATCTTAGCCACTGCTTTAACGTCAGGCTGGGGCTTTCGCTGCGTTATACTTTGAAATCCCCTGTAAAAATGAAAAATTACACCCTATGAAACAAGCTGAATACGCCATCCGTACCACAGGACTTAACAAGAAGTTCGGCACACGGATCGCTGTCGACAATCTGACCATCGGGATCCGCAAAGGTGAGATCTTTTCCCTGCTCGGAACAAATGGTGCCGGAAAAACCACCACCATTAAGATGCTCTGCTGCCTGCTGGATCCCAGCGGAGGCGATGCCCGCTTATTCGATATGAGCATAAGGGAAAAGCCCATGGATATTAAAAAGATAATCGGAGTATCGCCGCAGGAAACCGCCATTGCAACTCACCTGAGCTCCCGGGAGAACCTGATCCTGATGGGGGGCGTTCACGGATTAAGCAGCAGGGAGTCGCGTGCCAGGGCCGATGATCTCATGGGATTACTGGAGATCGAGAACCGTAAAGACAGGGCCGGCAAGCTTTCCGGAGGTTTGCAGCGCCGGCTGAGCATTGCGATGGCGCTGATGTCGGACCCAGAGATCATTTTCCTTGATGAGCCGACGCTCGGACTTGATCCGCATGCACGCAGATCGGTATGGAAATATATCGAGAAACTCCGTGGCGAAAAAACCATCCTTTTAACCACCCATTACCTGGAAGAAGCTGATTCACTGGCCGATAACATTGCCATTATGGATAAGGGAAAGATTATTGAGATGGGTAGTCCGAAAGAACTGAAAGCCAGATTTACCAAAGGGCATCTGCTTCGGATTGAAGGTGAAGGGATTGATAATTCATTACCCGTATTGCTCAGGGACAAGGGAATAGAAGCAGAACTGAAAAATTCCGGTCTTGAGATAGTTTCACCCGATCCGGATTATTACCATATTTTCGACCTGCTCCGCAGTAAAAATGTATCCATACGAAAAATATCCACCGAAGAACCGACCCTTGATGAAGTCTTTATAAATTTAACCGAGAAGGAGGTGCAGCCATGAATTTCACCAGTCTTGCCGGAAGAAACCTGAAGGAGGTTTATCGTGATCCTGTTACCATCGTACTTGGCATCGGGATGCCGATCGGGATGTTACTGCTGTTCACATCGATCGAAAAACGGCTTTCATTCGACCTGTACAATGCCCAGAACCTGACGCCGGGCATCATCGTTTTCAGTTTTGCCTTTATGATCATGTTTTCCGCCATGCTGCTGGCAAAAGACAGGCAAACCTCTTTCCTGATCCGTTTGTTTACGACGCCACTCCGACCCTCGGATTATATCCTTGCCTATACCCTGCCATTCCTACCCCTGGCCCTTGCGCAGGAACTTATCTGCCTGACCGCAGGAATGATAATGGGCGCCACATTCAGCAATATAGCTGCTGCCATGGTCTTTCTGCTCTTCTTTTCAACGATTTGCATCAGCATAGGTACGATCCTGGGATCCTTACTCACCGTCGGACAGGTATCGGGCCTTGGTTCGGTTCTTGTCACAGCTATTGGGCTCTTATGCGGAGCATGGATGGATGTGGGTATGATCGGTGGCTTCCTTGAAAAGGCTGCAGTCTCTCTTCCATTTATCCATGCGGTTGAGGCCTCCAGAAAGCTGTTGAGCGGGCAGGATAACAGCCGGCTGGTTTCCGATCTGGCCATAATAACTGCCTATGCTGTTATGCTCTTTGCCGGAGCGGTCTTTGCCTTCAGGAAAGCTATGAAAAGAGTCTGAGTTTACCGGGGAAAATGCATTTCGCTGTTCGGACTCTCAACCCTGTCTCAGTAAACCGCCGTTTTTCATATAAAGATTTATCTTTACGGATATAAACCTGCAATAATGAAAATCATCAGGAAATTTCCCGTTGTAATCTTGAGTCTCCTTTTTTGTGCCGGACCTTCTCCCGCGCAGGTTCAGAAAAAGGTCATTATTTCTGAAGATCTTGAACTGAGTGAACTGGTACCGGGTATTTATGTCCATACCAGCTATGCGTCGACCGGTTCATATAGGCACGTACCCGCAAACGGCCTGCTGGTTGTTAATGGAACTGAAGCCCTGATGATCGATTCACCCTGGAATGATTCCCTTACCATGCTTCTGACGAACTGGCTTTCAGACTCCATTGGCATCCGCGTAACAGGGTTTATCCCCGGTCACTGGCATGAAGACTGTATGGGAGGTCTTGGCTGGCTTCAAAGTCAGGGAATAAAAACATGGTCGGGTGAGCATACCCGGGAAATTGCCGTTCAAAAGGGGCTTCCGGTTCCCGACGTGGGTTTTACAGATTCCTTAAACATTATTTTCGGACAAAGAGAAATCCGTTGCTACTATCCGGGACCGGCCCATTCGACCGACAATATTGTGATCCTGATTGAACCGGAGAATATCCTGTTTGCCGGTTGCCTGGTAAAAAGCATGGGTAGTACAAACCTCGGGAACACCGCCGACGGAGACCTTAAAAGCTACTCCTCGACAATGGAAAATATCATTAAACGCTTCCCCGACCCGCAGATTGTCGTTCCCGGGCATGGAGCCTGCGGCGGAGCAGAACTGCTCCGGCATACGCTCGAACTCTCCAGGGCTACAGCCGGGATAAGCACAGAATAAAATCAAGGTGCAAATAAATCTAAACCGCTGATTATGAGAATAATATTACTGTGTATGCTCCTTATTCTGTATTCCTGTACAGATAAGAATGCAACGGAACGCACCCGGCTTGCTCTGGACGGATGGTGGCTGTTCTCGACTGATCCCTCCGATAGCGGTATTGCAGATAAATGGTATCTCATGGATTTTTCAGACAGCATTCCATTGCCGGGGACCATGGATCTCAGCAGGAAGGGCTACCTGAATACGGATACGACCACCATGCATCTGAACAGGATTTACCGTTACGACGGTGCGGCATGGTACAGGAAAAAGATCAGCATTCCCGAGTCGTTCAGGGGTCAGCACATTGAACTGATATTTGAACGTACAAAGCCTTCGATGATCTGGATCGATTCGCTTGAGGCGGGTCAATCCCTGCTCCTCGAATCACCGCAGTCCTTTGATCTCAGCGACTTGCTCACACCGGGTGATCATTATCTCACTGTAAGAATTGACAACCGTTTGCGCAACACTCCCTACGGAAATGTTCATATCTATTCCGACGATACACAGACAAACTGGAATGGGATCCTGGGCAGGATGGAGCTTGAGGTGAGCCCGCAGACACGCATCAGCGATCTGCAGGTCTACCCCGACATGCAGGGGCAAAAGATCAGGATCAGGATGAATATCGATCAGGCACCCCGTGATACGGAGACCACAATCGGGTTGTTCCTGGACAGAAGCGCTGATGGTAAAACCAAACACTATCCCCCCGTTTACAAAACCGTCCGTTTCAATAGTTTTATTGAACTGGAGTACGATATGAAAGGAAAAGTGCTGTACTGGGACGAGTTCCGTCAGCCTTTATACACATTACGGGTTGAATTAGCAGTGGCCGGAGGCACTGATGTAAAGAGTGCACCTTTCGGAATGCGGGAGTTTACCACGAAGGGAACCCATTTTACCATCAACGGAAGAAATACCTTTCTCCGGGGAAAACATGATGCCTGTGTTTTCCCGCTTACCGGTCATCCGCCAATGGATACGGAAGGCTGGCAGCAGGTTTTCCGGATCGCGAAATCCTACGGCATCAACCATTACCGCTTTCATTCCTGGTGTCCTCCGGAAGCAGCTTTTGATGCGGCCGACCGGGAAGGGATCTATCTTCAGCCCGAACTGCCTTTCTGGGGAGGATTGGACAGCGACAGCGTTGCGGGAATGCTGCTACAGGAAGGCTTCGGTATCCTGAAAAGCTATGCCAACCACCCTTCTTTCGTATTGTTTTCACATGGAAATGAGATCTGGAGCGGACATGACAGGGTTGAAAAAAACATCCTTGCCCTGAAGGAATACGACAGCCGGCCCATGTATACCATGGGTTCGAACAATAACAGCGGATACGTTCCTCCCCGCCCCTGCTCCGATTTTTTCATTGCCGCCAGAACACCTTATAGCCATGACACGATCCTGACCCATACGCGACTGGCCCAGGCTTATGTGGATTCCAGGGATGGCGGGATACTTAACACGGTTGTCCCGGCAACAGACTATAACTTCAGTTTTGCTGTATCCTCGCTTCCTATCCCTCTGGTGGGGCATGAGACTGGCCAATACCAGATCTTCCCCGATTTCAGGGAAACAGAAAAATATACCGGTGTTCTGCGGGCATGGAACCTGGAGGTCTTCCGGAAACGTCTTGAGCAGGCAGGCATGGCCGACCAGGACAGTCTGTTCAACAAAGCCTCGGGCGCATGGTCGGCACTGTGTTATCGTGCAGAAATGGAAACAGCCCTGCGTACGCCGGGCATGGCAGGTTTCCAGTTGCTTGACCTGCAGGACTTCCCCGGACAGGGTACGGCCCTGGTAGGGATACTGGATGCCTTTATGGACAGTAAAAATGTGGTTACACAGGAGGACTGGCTGAAATCATGCAATGATATAGTGCTCCTGGCTGAATTCCCAAAATACTGCTGGACACTGGAAGAAAACTACAGGGCGAAAGTTCTTATAGCCAACTATTCCGACCGGGATATGGAGAAGGCCAGGATCGACTGGAAAGCAATACTTCCCGGAGGAAAGATTTACCGGGAAGGCCACACGGACTTCTTTTCGTCGGGACAGGGAGAACTATCCGAATCGATAGAAATCAGTTTCGGTCTGTCTGACCTTGGCACAGTAAGCCGGCTCGATCTGGAAATCAGCCTGCCAGGTACAGAAATAAAAAACAGTTACCCGCTCTGGGTTTATCCTGCTGATCCGAAACCTGCGGATACCAGCGGCATCATCGTCGCAAGGCAGCTTGATCCCCGGATACTTTCCATGTTGAATTCAGGAGCCAGCGTTCTGTTATTCCCGCACCCTGAAGACCTGAAGGGTGAGTATACAGACGGATTGTTCCCTCCTGATTTCTGGAACTACGGCATGTTCAGGGGGATCAGCGAATCAAACGGCAAGCCGGTATCGCCGGGTACACTGGGACTGTTAATGGATCCCTCACATCCTGTTTTTATAAACTTCCCGACCGATTTTCACACCAACTGGCAATGGTATACGATCGTGAAAGAATCTCATCCGCTCATACTTGACAGGACCGTCAGGGCATTCAGGCCGATCATACAGGTGATCGACAACCTGGAAAGAAACCATAAGCTGGGCCTGCTGTTTGAATTCCGCTATGGAAAAGGAAAATTACTGGTTTGCATGGCAGATCCGGAACAACTTCCCGACCGGCCCGAGGCGCAGCAGTTTTACAGGGCCTTACTGGGCTACATGAAATCGGATACATTCCGGCCGGATTACGAACTCCACCAGGGAGAAACCGTGTTATGGTAGAATTTCCGGTATAGTCTGGACCTGGTTTACAGGAATACTCCAGCTTGTGCATGAAATACACCTGCCGGATCAGAAAAAGAAATTTTGAGTGTTCAGGCAACTTTCCGGCCCGAAATGCATCCTGTAGTAAATAATAGTTTCCACGAATGAAAAAAGGTGCATTTCTCATTGTCATTTTATTCCTGGTCTTATCCTGCCGGTCTGAACAGGAGCTGAAAGGAGATACAGAAGCGGATCTGATCGGTTTCTGGGCAGAAAGGGAAAACAATGACACCCTGGAAATTTACACGCGTGTAGGAAAACTGGATCCTGAAGATTATGGATTTGCCTTCGGCACAGATCATATGTTCACTGAGCGAGCAAATGCCGGCTGGTGCGGAACACCGCCGGTCACCTATACGGATTATTCCGGAGAATGGCACCTTACAGGCGAGGAAATCTCAATCTCTGTTGCGTATTGGGGTGGCGTTACCGAACAGACCTGGGAAATTATAAAACTTGACAAGGACCACCTTACGGTTTACCGGAAGAGTTTTGAGCAATTACCGTCAGGGGAGTGACGGAAATTTAAGTGTAAGGGACGGTCAGATCAGGCTATACCAGCCAAAAAATTCGCCATCAATATCAATCCGATCTTTTCCCTGCAGGCCTATCGGATTGATAATATGTTATTTATATGTAATTCACATATCTCATTAGGTGAATATAGATCATTTGGTTAGCTTTGAGAGCCTAAAATCACCGGATGTTCGCCAGACATAATATTTTACGGCTATCCATTATTAAAGTCGCCAAATGGCTGATGTTATATATGCCCATTGTGGTTCCGTTCTACGAAAAGAACGGGTTGACGATGCAAAGCATTATGATCCTGCAGGGTATTTATTCCGTTTCGATAGTTGTCATGGAAATCCCCTCCGGTTACCTGGCGGATGTGATCGGAAGACGGAAGACAGTGACCCTGGGCGTCACACTGGGTGCTCTTGGCTTCGGGGTTTATTGTTTTGGCCATGGCTTCACAGGATTTCTTATTGCAGAAGTCATCCTGGGTATTGGTCAGAGTTTTGTTTCCGGTGCCGACAGTGCCCTGCTTTATGACTCGCTGCTTGAAGATGGCCGGAAGGGTGAGTATACCCGCTATGAAGGACGCATTACTTCTCTGGGCAACCTGGCCGAAGCCGTTGCAGGAATTGCCGGTGGATTGCTGGCACTGATCTCACTCCGCACACCTTACATCGCGCAGACCCTTGTTGCCGCGATTGCCATTCCTGCGGCGATCGGACTAAGAGAGCCTGTGCGACAGACTCCCTTGCTCAAGGCAAATTTCCGGGAGATCCTCCGGATTACCCAATTTGCGCTTTTCCGGAACCGTGAACTGAGAAGAAATATTATATTTTCCTCCATTGTGGGGGCAGCAACACTTACCATGGCCTGGTTTGCCCAGCCATTTTTCGAACATACAGGCATTGCCCTGACCTGGTATGGATTCCTCTGGACTGCCTTAAACCTTACGGTGGCCATCAGTGCCTTTATCGCCTATAAGCTCGAAGAAAAAATCGGGCAGAAAGCATCGGTCTGGATCATTGCCCTTCTTATTCCGGGGGGATACCTGGCGCTTTCAGGCTCCGACTCGGTGTACGGGCTCATCCTGCTCTTCACTTTCTATATCGTCAGGGGCTTTGCAACGCCGGTGCTGAAAGATTATATCAATCGTATTACTGGATCGGATATAAGAGCAACCGTACTGTCGGTGAGGAACTTTATAATCCGGCTTTTATTTGCGGTAATCGGGCCCTTTGCAGGATATCTGAAGGACCAGTATTCCCTTTCACAGGCCTTTCTGCTTTCCGGGATCATCTTCATGGTGCTCTGTGTGATCACAGCCTTCGTATATCTGGCCTCCAATGAAAATATTAACCGGCTCACGAATTATACCTCCAGGACGAGGCCGTCGTAAGCAGGCTCGATACCCGGCGGCAGTTCCTCTCTCAGCCGGGACTGCAAGCCGATCTGGTGAGAAAGATGAGTGAGGTAGGCCTTCCTGGGACTGAGTTCATTGATCAGGTCAACTGCCTCCCCGACCGTAAAATGCGAAACGTGTTTCTCTCTTCTTAAGGCATTAACAACCAACACCTTCACACCGATAAGCTTTTCTTTTTCCTCTTCCGAGATATAATTCCCATCAGTGAGGTAGGCAAAGTCGCCGATCCGGAAACCGAGCACCGGCAAACGGTAGTGCATCATCCTGACGGGGATAAAACGGAGTGGACCCACCTGGAAAGGATCCAGTTCAATGGGGTGCAGATTCACCTGTGGAACCCCCGGGTATTTTTTTTCCGCGAAGATGTAAGCGTATTCATATTTCAGTGCCCTGATCACTCTTTCCTCGGCGAAGACATCCATGGGCTGTTGCTGGATAAAGTTATAGGCCCGGATGTCGTCGAGCCCGGCGATGTGATCCCGGTGCTCATGGGTAAAAATTACGGCTTCCAGGTGATTCACCTTTTCTCTCAGCATCTGTTGCCGGAAATCGGGTCCGGTGTCGATGACCACGTTGAAACCACCTTCGCTGATCAGGATGGAAGACCTAAGCCTTTTATCCATCGGATCGGCCGAAGTGCAGCCCGTGCACCCGCAGCCAATGACGGGTACCCCCTGTGAAGTTCCGGTGCCAAGAAAGGTAATTTTCAAGATTGAACAGTTTATCCGGTGAAGGTAGGAAAGATTTAGCTAATTTTATTGTGAAATATGAAAGGAAAGCTTTACCTGATCCCCAATACGCTGGGTCATTCAGATCCCTGGACCACCATCCCCGCTTCCGTTCCGGAAGTAACCGGAAGGGTGCGCCATTACATCGTTGAAAACGTGCGCACTGCCAGGAGATTTCTGCGTCTGATTGATCCCGGGATCGTCATCGACGACCTGGTTTTCATGGAACTGAACAAGCATACCGTTCAGGCGGAGCTCCCGGCTATGCTGGCCCCCCTGCATTCGGGTTTTGACATGGGGATCATTTCCGAAGCCGGCGTGCCCGGTGTGGCAGATCCCGGAGCACAGATTGTGGCATTGGCCCACCGGGAGGATATCCGGGTAATCCCTCTTACCGGTCCCTCCTCGATCCTTCTGGCTCTTATGGCATCCGGTCTGAACGGACAGCAGTTCAGGTTCTGCGGCTATCTGCCGGTGGGGCGGCAGGAGCGCCAGAAAGCGCTGAAGAACCTTGAACAACTGGTCATACGTACGAAGGAAACCCAGATCTTCATTGAAGCACCATACAGGAATGATCAGCTCCTGGAGGAGATCCTTTCCGCCTGCCATGCAGATCTGCATCTCACCATTGCTGTCGATCTCACTACTCCTGAAGAAATGGTAAGGACCCTTACCGTGGGCGAATGGAGAAAAAAAAGGCCGGCACTGCATAAGCGGCCGGCCCTGTTCCTTATCGGCAGTCCCGTTATTTAGTTGCCGGGTCCACCGTGATATCAAAAATCAGTGTCTGGTAGGGTGGGATGCCCGTTTTTCCGCTGTTGGTATCCGTCATACCATAGATCCCGTAGGCCAGCTGATACGGAATGATCAGCGTACCGGTGCCTCCATAGCGGAAATGCGGAAGCCCGAGGTTCCACCCCGCAATAATTCCCTGGTCACCCAGGTTGACCTCATAGGGGGAGGAATCACCTACATTACTGTCAAATACCCGGCCGTCGGGAAGGCGTCCCGTGTAATAGCACGAAACAAAACCGAGAGAATCGATGTAATCGTCTTCACCGGCAATCCATTCGATATAATACATGTCCGCGCCGGTATCCTCGTCGTGGATGGTTTCATAGGGGACGCTGATCGTGTCAAGAATGGCGGCAATAATGCTGTCTTCGTGCTGTTCAATATTGCTGGCCCTGATTACCTCGACCAGTTCCATATCGTACTGCAGGGAGGTATAGGCGGATACCGAGCCGAAACCATCGGCACCGAAGCCAAGGTCACTTTTAAAGATGAAGGTGCTGACACCGCCTTCCTTCATCAAAGAAAGTCCTTCCCTGAGCCCGGCTATTTCCGATCCATGGGCATATTTCAGGGGACCGTATAGAACTCCGCTGTAATGGATCCCGTTTTCTTCGGCGATCGACTCGACATAGGTATCGAAAACCGTTCCTTCGGGAATGGTTTTGGCAACATAGTTTATAAGGATATAATCTCCCGAATCAGGAGACATTCCGGTGCCGGCACGCTCCTCGATATAATACAGCCCGCTTTCCAGAGGCTCAAGGCCCGGATAGTGAGAATTCATATATAAGTCGAAATACCTGTTTTCTTCTGCAATTAATTCTGCATCATTGCTGCTCGTGCAGCCGGTAAAAAAAGCTGCAAAACCTGCTGTGACGAGTAAAATCCTGATCAGTTTTTCCTTTTTCATGTGTAACGTCCTGTTTCTTATCAAATCATACTAATTTATCCTTTTGCCTTTGCTGCGGCTTTCATGCTTTCAGGATGTAAAAGAGCACACCCCGGTTGCGGGAAAACGAAATTTTATATCTTTTTAGTGCACACTAATATCATACATAATCACACTGGCACCCGGTATTTTATTCCTGTCGCCGAAATTTCCATGCGCCAGATGCGGCGGGATAATAATCCGCGCCTGATCCCCATGGTGCATCAGCAGCAAAGCTTCCTCAAGGCCGGCTTCAACTTCTCCTTTCCCGAGAGTCAGGGTTCGCGGCTTTTCCTTGCCTCCGGTATAACAAAGTGTTCCATCAAGTAATCGTACCGTATAATCGGCTTCGATGGTCTCGCCCGGTCCGATCGGCCTGCCATCTCCATGTTTTGTTAGCATGAACCACAGACCGGTAGAGGTCTGTTCCATCGACCATCCCATCCTCTCCACAAAGGCCGAGATCTGATCCTGGTGTCGCTCACTCATGTACTGGTTGGCACTGATAAGCTTTTCCTTTACCGGATCTTCCTCTTTTTCCCTGAGATCCTGAACCGGTGTCCTGCAGGAGACAAGGACCAGGAGCATCAGGACTCCCGCACTCCATACTTTGTTTTTCCGCTTCATCTTCTCAGCCTTCAAATGAATCTTCCAGTTCCTGTTGGTAAAGCGGAAGCAATTCCTCCAGTTGCTTCACAGCATCCGATAAGGGAAGCGCTGTCTCCCCGCCTGCGGCATTCCGGTGGCCACCTCCGTTAAAATGCTTTTCAGCAAAATGATTCACCTGGAAATTGCCCTTTGACCGGAGTGATATTTTCACATGATCCCGTTTCTCAATAAAAAGCAGGGTGAACCGTATCCCGGCTATGGCAAAGGGTAAATTTACAAAGCCCTCTGTATCCCCGATCTGGTAGTTAAAATGCTTAAGTTCCTCCTGTGTTATGGAAATATAGGCCGTACGGTATTCCTGATGCACCACCATTTTCTCACTGATGCAATAGCCCATCAAACGCATACGATGCACCGAGTAATTATCATACACCTTACTGAATATCAACTCTTTATTTATGTCGTATTTCATCAGTTCCCCGGTGATATGAAAAATTTCGGGGTAGGAACTGGAATAGCGGAAATTTCCGGTATCGGTCATGATGGCCACGTACAGGCAGGTAGCAATGTCGTGATCAAGCATCTCATATCCAAGAAGTTCTCCCATTGCCAGGTATATTAGTTCACCGGTTGAACCTCTTGAGGTATCGGAAACAGTGATATCCGTAAATGATTTAGGCCCCTCATGATGGTCAATCAGCACCTTGAGTGCTTCTGAGCGCTGCAAGGCAGCACCGGCGCCCTTGATCCTTTCAGGATCATTAAAATCGAGACAGAAGACCAGCCCTGCGCGGGTAAGTGCTTCCTCTGCTTTTTCAGGAAAGTGTTTGTTCACGATCACCATTTCGCAGCCGGGCATCCATTTCAGGAAATCGGGCACCTCATTGGGAATGATCACACTGACCTCCATACCGGCTTTTCTCAGGTAGATTCCGAGTGCCAGGCTGGATCCGATCGCGTCTCCGTCGGGATTCGTATGTGTGAGGATCGCCACCCCTGATTTCTGCTCAAGCAGGTTTTTAATCTTTTTCAGGGCGGAAGGATCGAACATTGCAGTCACAGTAACAGTTAAAATAACTGGTCAAATATAGAAATTATAGCTCAGTGCTTAACAATTCCTGCTTATATTTGTTAACGCTGTACTATCTAAAACATTTAAATTATGGCCGGAAACATCACTTTTACGATCATTAAACCCATGGCAGTATCCATGAACAACACAGGAGCCATCCTGCACATGATTGCTGAGGCAGGTTTTACAGTATCAGCTTTGAAGATGCTGCAGCTCAACAGAATCGAAGCCAGGAAATTTTACGCCGTGCATGAGGGAAAACCCTTTTATGATACACTGGTTGAATTTATGGTTTCCGGTCCGATTGTCGTGGCCATCCTCAAAAAGGACAATGCCGTGGAGGCTTACAGAAAGCTGATCGGTTCGACTGATCCGGCAAAGGCCGAGGAAGGGACCATCCGCAAGCGTTTTGCCATTTCTGTTCAGCAGAATGCTGTTCACGGATCCGATTCGGATGAGAATGCGGAGGCCGAGGCCCGCTTTTTCTTTGCCGATCACGAACGCTTCTGATTATTTCAGCACGAGATCATCGATCAGGTCATAACCGCAGGCCTCATTCAGTTTCCTGACGATCTGTGGCCTGATCATGTTCAGTTCGTTACGTACAACAGAAGAACGCAGGCTCACAAAAAGCTTCCTGTTGCGGATATAAAGTGAAGCCGTATTGCGCCCCACGGCCGTACCCAGCAATTCATACCAGGCTTTCTTAAGGCGGTATTCGGCGAGCCCTTTTTCCAGTTTGTTGGCCCGGACAAATTCGTCGAGAAGGCTGCCTACCTTGCGTATTTCTTTCCTTTCCATAATCAGTCGGTAAGCTGTTCAACGGTCCCTCCCCTGCTGATCCGGAAAATGCGGTGGGCTACCGGGATCTCACGGATTATACCCAGCAAACGGTCTTCATTGGTATCGGATATAAATATCTGTCCGAACCGGTTTTCGGCGACAAGCTGAATGATCTGACGAACCCTGTTCCGGTCGAATTTATCGAACAGATCGTCGAGCAGCAGTGTCGGCTTCAGCCCCTTCTCCCTGCTTATATATTCAAATTCTGCCAGTTTAAGCGCAACGAGCAGCGTTTTTTGCTGCCCCTGCGAGCCGATCTTTTTCAAAGGGAGCGGGCCCAGGGTCATTACCAGGTCGTCTTTGTGCACACCGGCCGAGGTATATTGCAGAGCCCTGTCTTTTTGCAGGTTAAGTGCGAGCAGATCACGAAATGTTGCTTCGTGCAAGGGCGATTCATACTTCATTTCCACTTCTTCCTTATGCCCGGAGACATGGGCATATATTTCCCGGAATACGGGCAACAGGCTGCTGATAAATGCTTCTCTCGCCCTGAAGACCGGTTCGCCGTAGAGGATCAGCTGTTCATCCCAGACTTCAAGAAGATCGCGCTGAAAAGAGCCCGAGACGGCAAAGTCTTTCAGAAGCCTGTTTCGCTGTTGAAGCGCCCGGTTATAGAGAATGACATTTTCCAGATAATTCCTGTCGAACTGGGCCATGACCTCATTGAGAAAACGACGTCGTTCCTCGCTGCCCCCTGTGATCAGCGAACTATCAGAGGGAGAAATCATAACCAGCGGGAAAAGCCCTATGTGGTCGGCCAGGCGCTGATATTCCTTTTTATTTCGCTTGAAGATCTTGTTTTTCTGACGCCGGATGCTGCAGTAGATCTGCTCTTCCTTCTCCTCTTTCCTGTATACGCCCTGAATGACAGCAAATTCCTCATCGAAGCGAATGTTCTGCGTATCCACAGGATTGAAGCTCGATTTGCAGAGTGCAAGATAATGGATTGCATCCAGGAGGTTGGTTTTTCCCACCCCGTTCTCCCCCACAAAGCAGTTGATCTTTTCACTGAACTGCAGGGAAGCATCCGCATAATTTTTAAAATTCAGCAGTGAAAGGGTCTGTAAATGCATTGTAAAGGGTTCTTTCTGCAAAAGTAGGATTTAAATCCGTACAGCGAAAACGGGATTCCGTATTTATTGAAAACCCTTTGCACAGGCAGGGAATGGTTTCTTTCCGGGGTCCTGCCCGCCCGGCGGATCAGGGCCTTAAAAACTGCCCGTTCAAAAGCGGCTCACAGCTTAACTTTTTTTAGAGTTTTTCACCAGTTTTGCAAAAAACAATTACATTTGCGAAAGTTTTAAAAGAATAAAATTATCCTGTAATGTCCAAGAATCAAAAAGAGATCCAGACCGATAAGAATCTTGAAGGAATTGAATTGGCGCTTACCCGTTCCGAGCAATTTATTGAGGACAACCAGAAATTGCTGACCTACATCCTTACCGGTGTTATCCTCGTTATTTTTGTAGCCATCGCCCTGAACCGTTACGTCATGAAACCCCGTAACCAGGAGGCTGCTGCAACCATGTACATGGCAGAGCGCTATTTCGAGCGTGACTCCTTCAACCTGGCCCTTAACGGATACGGAACCTACCCCGGTTTCCTGGATGTGATGGATGAGTTCAAACTTACCAAAGCTGCAAGACTTGCCCATTTTTATGCCGGTGTTTCATACGAACATCTGGGAGATCATGAGAAGGCCATTGAATATCTCTCCTCCTTCTCCACCAAAGACCTTCTGGTTGGAGCCTCAGCTATGGGAAGCCTGGGCGACGCCTATTCGAATCTTGGTGAGTATGCCGATGCCGTAAAAGCCTATGAAAAGGGTGCCGACAAATACAAGAACAACTTTTCCAGTCCGATCCTGTTAAAGAAAGCCGGTGTGGTTTATGAGCATTCGGGGGATCTGGAAGCCGCACTCAGGACCTATGAAAAAATCAAGGCTGAATACCCGCAATCGAGCGAAGGCCGTGAGATGAATAAATACATCGGACGTATCGAGGCCCAGCTGAACAACTGAAAATTCCTCATAAAATATACAGAAAGCCGGCCATAGGTGCCGGCTCTCTTTTTTAAAAGAAACTTTCATGGCATCATCACTAAAAAATCTTTCGGATCATGATCCTGCCAGGATCCCCGACGCTTCCGACCTGCGTTTTGGCATTGTTGTAGCCGAATGGAACGAGCAAATCACCTCCGCCCTGCTGGAAGGTGCTGTCAACACACTTCAGAAATATGG
The DNA here is from genome assembly GCA_049325415.1 of Bacteroidota bacterium. GTDB lineage: Bacteria > Bacteroidota > Bacteroidia > Bacteroidales > JBMOLL01. The sequence goes on from JBMOLL010000022.1 coordinate 85,231, forward strand.
AGCCAGGAAGGAAAATATATTCATCAAGCTTGTTCCCGGCACCTTTGAACTTCCTTTTGGTGCAAGGCTGATCGCCGAGCGCGACAATCCGGATGCCGTTATCTGCCTGGGTTGCGTGATCCAGGGTGAAACCCGGCATTTCGACTTTATCTGTCAGGGTGTCACCCAGGGTATTACCGATCTGAACCTGGATTACGACATTCCTTTCATTTTCGGTGTCCTGACCACCAACGACCTTCAGCAGGCACTTGACCGTGTAGGCGGCAAGCATGGAAACAAAGGGGATGAAGCAGCGGTAACAGCGATCAAGATGGCTGCACTGCGCTTACAGAAATAAACGCGGTCTAATCAGCATCAGAACCCGCTTCCACGGTCTGTGTGGCTTTTTTGCCCAACAGGCGCGATAAGAGCAGCAGCGTAAGCAGGACCAGCACAAAACCCAGGATAACGTATTTGATATCATTCTCCAGGCTTTTCCCTGCATAATTTATGTAGGGTCCGAGCAATCTTCCCGTTGAAATATAAGCGGTGCTCCAGGTGGCTGCCGAAAGAAAGGCAATCAGCATGAAAATTCTCGGCCTGATCTGTAAGAGGCCTGAAATCACCGAAGTATAGCCCCTGATAAAAGGAGTAAGCCGAAAAAGATAGATAATCCATTTCCCTTTTTTCCTGATTTTTTCCGACAGCCGTTCGATGGTTGCCGGGTTGATCAGCAGCCATCTTGGTTTTTTCTTCATAATATACGACCCGGAAAGATAGAACACTGAGTAAAGTATGGATGTACCGATAAGGTCAGCGGCAAAGACAACCAGGACAAGGTAGGGCCAGGAAAGGATCCCCGACCAGGCCAGGTAACCGCAAAATAGCATGACCAGTTCATTGGGGACAGGGTTGGGAAGCCCGATCTCCTGGGAAAAGACCAACACAAAAATGGCCCAGTAACCATTGGCCGTAATAAAATTCACTACCTCGGGAGGCATATATTTAAATCTTTATACCAAACACGAACTGATCCCCTGCCGGTTTTATTGCCTGTACAGTGTTATTAAACCTTAATTACTTTCAAAAAAAAAGGGAGACCTGCAGTAACGAACGGTCTCCCTGAAATCCAATATCGCCAATTACTTTTTATTCTTCATCATGGCCTGTTGCTGTTTTGTCATCTCTTCAAGCCGTTTCTGAAATCCGGATTTTTTTACCGGCTTGGCTTTGCGTGCATTGATCTTTTTAAGAATAGCCTCTTCGTCGGTAAAAAGCTTAAAGATCTCATTCTGGGCTATGGTGATCACGTTAGCCAGGAAATAATAATAGGTCAAAGCAGCCGAGAAGCTGTTCAGTACAAACATAAACATGACCGGCATAATATACATCATGGTCTTCATGCCCGGCATCTGGTTCGTGCTTGCGGTTTGATTGGTCATCTTCATCGACAGGATGGTTGTTGCCGTCATCAGGATGGTAAACAAACTGACATGGTTGCCATACAACGGGATCGTGAAGGGAAGATTCAGGATCGAGTCGTAGGTTGAAAGGTCCTTCACCCAGAGGAACCCTTCCTGGCGCAGTTCGATCGATGTGGGAAAGAAGCGGAACATCGCATACAGGATGGGCAACTGGAGCAGGGTGGGCAAACAGCCTCCCATCGGATTGGCTCCGGCTTTTTTATAAAGATCCATGGTTGCCTGTTGCTTTTTCATTGCATCGGCCTGGTTCGGGAATTTGGCGTTGATCTCGTCGACCTGTGGTTTGAGTACCCTCATCACCGCCTGTGACTTATACGAGCGATAGGTCAGCGGGAACAGGGCCACCTTAAGTATAATAGTCAGAAGGAGGATGATAATCCCGTAATTACCGATGAACCTGCTGAGCCAGTTGAAGATCGGAATGATCACAAACTCATTCAGCCAGCGGATCATTGATCCTCCGACAGTGACCAGGTTCTCCAGTTTCAGTCCCTTGTACTTCTTCAGGGTGGTAAAGTGGTTCGGGCCGAAGTAAAGGTTCATCGCATAGGAAACCTCGCTTTTTCGATCAAATGGCAGGTCAATGACCGAAGAAAAATGTCTGATGAACTTGCCCGACTCATATTTTTCCGAGGTCATCTTCGCACCTGCAAAATAGTCTTTGGAGATCAGTACGGATGAGAAAAACTGCTGTTTGAAGGCGATCCACTGCAGTCTTGTTGTTTCAGATATCTCGTTGATGCTTTTCTTCCCTCTTATGGTCATACTTTCCACGTCACCTTCGGCAAAACGGTAAAAGAGGGTGGTATAGTTATTTTCATTCTGGTAGCCCTGTTCGGTGGAATAGGCGTAAATGTCCCAGTTGAACTGCATGTTATCCGTACGGTAGGCATCGAGCCCTACAAGCCGGATATTGAAATCCAGCATATACTTATCGGAATACAGTGTATAGATATAATCGATGTAAGCCGAATCACTGATCTGCATTCTCATGGTCAGCGAGACCGAATCGTCGCTAGCATAGAGCAGAGTGGTATCCGTAAGGGGAGTGAAATAAAAATCGCCGGTGCTGATCCTTCTGCTGTCGGCGAAGAATTGCAGGTCGAAGCGGGTCGAGTCGCCGCTGAAAAGTATCACGGGCAGCGAATCATAGCGCTGGTATTTTTTCAGTTCCACCATATGTGGGCGTGCACCGAGGTTGGATATCTGAATTTTAAGAAGATCACTCTCAAGAGTATAGTATTTCTCACTGCCCTCGGTAAGGCCTGCAAAGAGTCCGTATTGTCTTTCTTTGTTTACTTCCCGAACCGAGTCGGGAAGGGCATTTTCGATAACCCTGTTTTCTGCTGCAATTTCGGCAGCCCTGGCCTGTTCCACCCGGGCGATGGAATCCAGCCGGTGCCTTTCGGCCATCTGGGCATCCCTGGCAGGTTTGGTAAATATGCTGTAACCAACAAGTATCAATCCGATTAACACAAGTCCGATGATGGAGTTTCTATCCATTAGTCCATTTTTAATTTTTCAGCCACAAAAATAGTTTTTTACACAAGAAAACGGGCAGAAAAAGTCAAGAACTTTCCCTGCCTGAGCCATGCAGAAAGCAAAAACGCTTACCGGTGCTCTTTTGCAGCGCTGATGAAGGCCGTGAACAAAGGATGGGGGTTCAGGGCCGTGCTGCGGTATTCGGGATGAAACTGGGTACCTACGAACCAGGGATGATCCGGCTGTTCCATGATCTCCACCAGTCCGCTGTCGGGGTTGATCCCGGTGGCCAGCATCCCATGTGATTCAAAATCGCCGAGGTAGTCGTTATTAAATTCATAACGGTGACGGTGCCTTTCCCTGACCCTGTCGGTTTTGTAGGCGCCAGCGGCATGGGAGCCCTTTTTCAGTTCGCAGGGATAACCTCCAAGCCGCATCGTTCCACCTTTTTCAGTGATCCCCTTTTGTTCTTCCATCAGGTCGATCACGGGATGCTCCGTGATATTGGTCATCTCGGTGGAATGGGCATCGGCGAAGCCGATCACGTTACGGGCAAATTCAATCACGGCGCACTGCAGACCCAGGCAAATCCCGAAAAAGGGGATCTTTTGCTCCCTTGCGTACTGCACAGCCAGGATCTTGCCTTCTATCCCCCTGTCGCCAAAACCGGGAGCCACAACAATACCCTGGAAACCACCCAGTTCATCGGCCACATTTTCCCTGTTTATTTTTTCCGAATGCAGACAGGTGACCTTCACCCTGACGCTGTTCACCGCTCCGGCATGGCTGAGCGCTTCAAGGATCGACTTATAGGAGTCGTGCAGTTCCACATATTTGCCTACCAGGGCAATTTTCACTTCCTGTTTAGAGTTTTTCAGCCTTTTGACAAATTCCTGCCAGGGTTGCAGCAAGGGCTGGGTATCCTGGGGCAGGTGAAGATGTTTGAGAACGATTTCATCCAGTTTCTCATCCTGCATCCTGAGGGGGACCTCGTAGATGGTACTTACATCGATCGACTGGATTACGGCTTCCAGTTCCACGTTGCAGAACAGGGCCACTTTCCTCCTGATATCCTTTGTAAGTTCATGCTCAGTCCGAAGAACAAGGACATCGGGTTGAATCCCGTTTTCGAGCAGCACCTTGACAGAATGCTGTGTAGGTTTGGTTTTAAGTTCTCCCGACGAGGCCAGGTAGGGCACCAGGGTCAGATGAATAAATACGGCGTTATTGGCTCCAAGGTCCCATTTCAGCTGCCTGACTGCTTCGATGTAGGGCAGCGATTCGATATCGCCGACAGTACCGCCTACTTCGGTAATAATTATGTCGTAATCTCCCTTTTTTCCAAGCAGGGTGATCCTTCTTTTGATCTCATCGGTGATATGCGGAATAACCTGAACGGTTTTCCCCAGGTAATCGCCCCGGCGTTCCTTATTGATCACCGACTGATAGATCCTTCCGGTGGTAACATTGTTAGCCTGGGAAGTCTGAATATCAAGGAAACGTTCATAATGGCCGAGGTCAAGATCGGTCTCTGCCCCATCGTCGGTCACATAGCATTCGCCATGTTCGTAGGGGTTCAGGGTACCCGGGTCGACATTAATATACGGATCAAGTTTCTGGATCGTCACTGCATAACCCCTGGCCTGCAGCAGTTTTCCCAGCGAGGCGGAAATAATACCTTTTCCCAGTGAAGAGGTAACCCCCCCGGTAACAAATACATACTTCGTTTTTCCCAATTCCGGTGTGTTTAGAGGTTAAGGCGCAAAGTAAGTAATAAATTTCCAAGGGCAGGGAAAAAAAACCCGTCATTTTTTACTCTTCGTATTCACTTTCGAGGTCATCCATCATCTGGATCTTTTCTTCCAGGTTTTTAATCCTGATGTGGGCATCCTCAATTTTTTCCTGGAAACTCTGAATGGTATTCTCCGAACTTTCCGACTGTTTAAAAAATCCGATGTTGTTTTCCCATACGGAGATGTCGTTGCGCAGTTGCTGGAGTTTATTCATCAGCTTATCCCTCTCGAAGGTAAACTTGGATTCTCCCTTGGGCGACTGGAGCAGATTGAGAACCCGGTTCTTGAATTTGAGCATACTCTTCATATTCTCGTCCATATCGAGCGAATTGTACACTTTTTCAAGTGCCCTGGAATAGCGGATCCGGATATCTTCCTTTTTGGCGGAAGGTACGAAACCAATGGCGGCATATTGCTCCTGGATACTTTTAAGCTTTTCAAAAACTTCATCAGGGACCCCGGTGGTGTCGAAGGATTCCAGTTCCTCGATAATTTTCTCTTTGGCTTCCAGGTTATCCTGGTAGGCCACATCGATATTCTCAAAGAAACTGGATTTTCGTTCAAAGAAGCGGTCGCAGGCGGCCCGGAATTTCTTCCACAGCCGGTCCGATTCGCGCCTCGGAACGGGGCCGATCTCTTTCCACTGGTGCTGCAGGTCGATCAGTTCATTGGTAGCTTCTTTCCAGTCGTTGCTGTCCTGAAGCGCCTCTGCCCTTTCCACAATCCTGATCTTTTTATCGAGATTATCTTTCTGGGCTTCAAAGGCTTTTGAGTAGTACTGAGCTTTGGCATCGAAAAACCTGTCGCAGGCATTTCTGAAGCGCTGGTAAACCAGGTTATTATCCTTTTTCGGGGCATAGCCGATGGATTTCCATTTCTTCTGAAGCTGCAGGATCTCGTTGGTCAGCTTCATCCAATCCTGATGTCCTTCGGGTGTGATAGCGGCAATTTCCTCGACTTTCTCACACAGCTCAACTTTTTTGGCCAGATTATCCTGCAGGGATTCTCTCATCTTCACCTGCATTTCCTGGTGCATCTTGTTGATAACGGAAGTTGCCTGTTTGAAACGTTCCCAGATCTCATCCCTGTTCTCCCGGGGCACAGGGCCGATCTCCCTCCATTTCTTATGATATTTCTGCAGGATCCGGAAAGCTTCCACTACATTGGGCTCAGCACTCAGCGCCTCGGCTTTTTCACAGAGCTGAATTTTAAGTTCCAGGTTCTTCTTATGATCGAGAACCCTCAGCTCCCTGTTGATATTGACATAGTCGTTGAATTTCTCAACAAAATAATTGTAGGATTCCCACAGGTCTTTCATATTCTGCTGAGGGACAACGCCGATCTCAAACCAGCGCCGCTGCAGATCCTTGAAGAGCCGGAAAGTCTTGTCGAAGGGCTCCTGCTGCTCCATCAGTACCCTGAACTCTTCAAGCAGGTTCTGTTTGAGGACCAGGTTGTCCTGCTTGACCTGCTCAAGTTGCTTATAATATTCAGTTTTTAGCGCTTTGTATTTCGCCAGACATTCCTTCAGTTCGTTTTCTACGGGATCCTCTACCGGTTTGAAATCCAGTTCAGCCCCACCATCGTCAATGAACCGTTCTTTCTTGGCCTGAAGATCAGCTGCCAGTCGGGCTTCCAGGATCTCCCTGATCTGATCGACATCGTCTCTGATCTCATCAATAGCTTTCTGGCTGATCATTTCCCGAAGGATCCTGATCAGCTCGCTGCTTCCTGTGTGGCTGTAATCGATTTTTTCCTTTTCAACCGGCTCCCTGTTCTCCTGCCAGTCGGGATACTCTTCTTCCTTTTTGCCGTGAGCATCGAGATCTTCATCCGAAAGTTCATCCACCGTATTATCTTCTTCCGGAAAAGAGGCGTTTTCCGCTTCTTCCTCCCCGGAATGAACATCCGTTCCGGGTGCTGCCTCCGGCGAGTCTCCTTCTTCTTTTCCTGCTTCTTCTGACGCTTCTTCAGGAGAAGATACGGGCACTTCAACTTCGGCCTTACCGGGATTATCTTCCTCGTTGGCTGTTGATTCTTCTCCGGCCGAATTTTTCACCTCCATGTTTTCGTTTTCCGGAGTTTCATTCAGAAGATCCTTTTGCTCTTCCGAATTCAGAGGATTTTGTTCCTTTTTGCTGCTCATGGCATTAAGAGGATTAGAGAGAAACCTTACATTCATCACTAAATTACATAATAGAATCAGAAAATCAAGATATTTTTCAATTTATCGTGAAAAGAATTTCTTTCCGTCCCTTAACGGAAACGTCAATCTTTCAGACAGAAACAGCCGGATGACACTAAGCCGGTCAAAATCTTCCCCCTTCAGCCAGGCCTCGTTCCACATTAGGCTTCATGTTCTGAATTGCTTATTTTTGAAGAAAAAAGATGAGGATAGATATCATCACCATATTCCCGGAGATTGTCGGACCACCGCTTGCTCACTCGATCGTTAAAAGAGCCTGCGATAAAGGAATTGCTGAAATCGTGATCCACCAGCTCAGGGATTATTCGGACGATAAGCACCGCCGGGTCGATGATTATGCCTTTGGCGGGGAAGCGGGGATGGTGATGCAGATTGCCCCGATAGAAAAAATAATTACAAAGCTGAGATCGGAAAGGGATTATGATGAACTTATCTATACCTCACCCGATGGACGGCTTTTCCAGCAGCAGGAAGCCAACCGGCTGTCCACCCTGAAGAATATCATCATCCTGTGCGGGCATTATAAAGGGGTTGATCAGCGGGTGAGGGATCACCTTATCACCCTTGAACTGTCGATCGGAGATTATGTCCTGTCAGGCGGTGAACTGGCCGCAGCGGTCATTGCCGATTCGGTGATAAGACTTCTTCCGGGGGCTATTTCTGACGAGACCAGTGCGCTGTCGGATTCCTTCCAGGACAACCTGCTATCTGCCCCGGTCTATACCCGACCGGCCGATTACAAGGGATGGAAGGTCCCGGAGGTTCTTCTTTCCGGCCATGCGGCACGTATTGAAGAGTGGCGCCACGAGACTGCGCTGGAAAGGACCAGGAAGCTCCGGCCCGATCTGCTCGGCAGTGAGGAAAACTGAGTGACGCACCGGGCTTCAGCATCCACTATTCAAACAACTCTTTGCCCATCCAATGACGGGGAAATGATAGCAAAGGCTGAAAACTGGCTGTGACTCCAATCCGGCATATTGCCCCAGAATCGCCTGCTTCTTCAGCTTTTTCCTGTTACCTGAGGATCTTCCTCACAAAAGCCACTGTGAAATACGACATCAGGAAAAGCCCGGAAAACCCTTCCAGGGCCGATACCCAGCGTATAGCTCCGTAAGGATAATGGTCGCCGTAGCCGATGGTAAGAAAAGTAATGGCACTGTGGTAAAAGGATTTGGAAACCACCGAGAGCTGATCATTCACGGAAGGGATGATATCGGCCGTTGTAAAGGTGATAAGCAGCAGATAAACAACGCTGAAAAAAGTAAAGAAGAACAGCATGGTAAAAAGCACCCTTACCGGACTGGTGGCGTACAGACCGGCTTTGTCAAAAAGTCCCACCTTAAACCAGTGCAGCGGATAGGCCCAGATCACCGCCAGGCGACGTCCCCTGATCTGGTCTTCAAGATCGGCGCGCTCCTCATGGCGCTTGAATTCGACATATGCCGCATCTTCATCGTTATACTGACCGGTGGTATTGAAGTTTTCCTTCAGTATCCGGTATTGTTCGGCTTTCAGCCTGTGGGAAGCATCTTCCTGCCGGCTGACCATTTCTTTGACATGATTTAATTTCCAGTCGATGTAAAGTCGCCCGATCAGACGCATCCCGGCAAAGCTGATGACTTCCACATCCAGGTCAAATTCATGAGGCTTCAGGTCGATGATATCTCGGACAATGGTATTGCTCATATCGATCATACGGCAATGCAGCAGGCGCAGATCCGTATAATTGTCGAGATGGCAGAAGCGGAAAGACAGGGAACCAAAGGTTGACTTGTAGAAGGAAACTGTTCCCTCGCCAAAATCGCTCCTTTCAAAACTTACGTCGATATTCCGGAAGACCGCCTCATCGAAACTGATCATTCCTTTTCCGAAAAGTGCGCGCTTGAAGGAAAACTTGCCTGAATTCATTTCACTGGCCTCAAAGCTCACTTCACCGTCGCCGAAAACCGCCCTGTTGAAACTGACCCGTCCGTGTCCGAATTCCACAGTCCTGAAATCCACTCTTCCATCCCCGAATTCCGTCCGTTCGAAACTGATATCCCCCGAACTGAATTTGGCATAGTGAAAATCGACTTTACCCCTTCCGAAGCGCGCGACTTTAAATGAAGTATCGCCCGATCCGAATTCAGTATTGATAAAGCTGACATCTCCATTGGAAAACTCCGTATTGGTAAAGTTGACTCCCCCGTTACCAAACTGGGTATATTGAAAATCCTTGTCACCGTCGCCAAAAACGGCGTTTTTAAAGGTTACTCCGGCTGAAACAATATATACGTTCTTAAAATCGAAGAAATCGGAAGGAAAATGCACATAGCTAAAATCCAGCAGGTTATTCGAAAAATGCGCCGAGTCAAAACTGATCTTTCCGGCATTGAACCAGGCGCCCTCAATATTAAAATCACCTTCCGGAAATTCGGAATAGGAGAAATCGAAGGTGAACTGTGAGTCAAACAACGCATTCCGGGCCGAAAAACCGTGTATTTCCACCAACTGCTTTTTGTCCAGCCCCCTTGATGTCCGGTAATCGCCTAGGGAGAACTTATTGATATAGCAATGATCAAGATGAAGTGCCTGTTTCTGGTCGATCCATGTAAACAGCAGTTCTTCCTCAACATAGCCGAGAAGTTCGACAACCGGCTTGATTTTCCCGGGCATGGTAAAGGTTACGATGGCAGTCTTCGGGTAAACTATCCCTTTATCGGAGGTAAACTTCAGGTGCTTGATGTCGACCTGAAAAGAGAGATATCCTGGTATCATCTGATAGGTGTTTGACCACTAAAGTTAATTATTGCCGCCGAATCTCAAAAATCACCTTCTGCATATTTTATTGAAATCACAGGAGCGGCAATGAGCGGTTTCACTGGTCTGCGAAAAAGGAAGATCCCTGGAGAACAGTTCGCGGATCAGTTTGTCAAGGCCCTGTTCAAACTCAGGGGCTACTTCGCTATAGCTCAGGATCTCATGTTTATCCCCGTGCGTGCCGGTTATAAACCGAAAGCCAAAATCGCCGCTGAAAATATTCCGGATGACATAGAGCCCCGGTGTTACCTTCTCGTCGTTATAAATCCATGCATAGAGAAAGGTCTGAAATGCAGCTTTATTCCTGTTGGCAGCACTGCTGTCGAAAAGATTCTCCACCGAGGAAAAACGCATTTCTGCATTACCCGTTTTATAGTCGAGTATTCGCAGCATGCCCCCGATCCGGTCGATCCGGTCGATTTTTCCGCCCAGCCGGACCGTGTAACTGCCTGTATTGTATTCTCTCCGGAAGGCCAGTTCGAGTTTCACCTCCTCCAGCGGGGCAAGCCGGCGATCGGTGGCAATAATTTTCCGGATATACTTGAGAATCACCCTGAAGATGATAAGGTTCCTGCCCTCTGGTACGGCATTGGCCCTTCCCCTGAAGAATTTTTCCCGGAAGACCTGTTCAAGAATCATTTCAGGCCTGTTGGTCCGGAGCAGTTCGTCCAGCGATTCGGCTCCGATGGATCCATCGGCACCTTTACATTCTTCATAAAGGCGCCACATGGTCTCATGGAGAAGGGTGCCGAACCAGATATTATCGACTTCCTCCAGTACCTCATCTTCCTCACCGATCCCGGCGATATAGCGGAAATAAAAGCGAAGCGGACAGTCGATATAGGCATTGAGTGCAGAAGGTGAAAGATAGGTCCGTGCCTCTCCTCCTGCATCAACAAGATAATCCTCCAGCCTTGCATACACCTCAGGTCCCTTTTCCACGAGCACTGGCTTCGTTTCCCCGCTGAGCAAGGATACCGACGGGCGTATAACCGGGACTCCGCGCTTAAAGAGCAACTGGTAAAGATAACGGCTCATCTCCCCGTTTCGGATCCCTTCGGAGGAGCTGTTGTACAGAAGATCAACTTTTTCGGCCCGCTGTATGAGCCGGTGGAAATAGTAGGCGTAGATCGCATCCAGTTCCTCCCTGGAAGGCATTTTAAAGGCATAGCGCATCGTCCAGGGGATAAAGGACTGTGCGCGATGCGGGGCCGGCATGATCTCCTCATTTACGGAAAGCATGATCACATGCCGGAAGTCGAGCAGCCGAGTTTCCAGGATCCCCATAACCTGCAGACCGGCAAGCGGTTCCCCGGTAAAGGGCATACGCTGCGATCGGAGCATTTTGCGGAAAAGTCTTGAGAAAACGACGAGGGATACCTCCCTGCCATCGAGCAGCGATCTCAGTTTGTTGAGCCGGCTGTTCAGGATGAAAATATATTCTTTTTCCAGCTCAGCCTGTACCCGGTTTTCAGTATCGCAGAAAAGCAATTCGGAAATATGGGAAAAGATCGAGGAAAAATAATTACAGAAGTCGATATGATCCGTTACCTGCCTGAATATCAACAGTTCGAGTTCCGAGGTGAATTCCTGTTGCTCCACGTAGATCATATTGCCATTCACCATCTTTTCATTCAGATCCTTGACCCTGTCGGGGATCAGGAAGCGGACATATTGATGAAAAAGGATGCTTTCCACTTCCTTGTGGTAAAACCTTACTGCAGCATTGTTCTTTACACGGATACCGGCCTGGAGTGCCAGCAGGGCTTCAGCGAGGCCAAAAACAGGGGTGCTGAGCAAGGGATAACCCATGGTTACATTGATCTCTTCCACTCCGGGGGGTATAGAGGACAGAACGGGGATCAGAAGATTCTCGTCGCAGAGTACCACGGCGGTATCGCTGAAACGGCTGCTTTCGGCTCCCGATTCCGACAGGATCCCGCCAAGCGTCCGGGTTTGCAGGATGTCTCCGGGAAGGTCGAAGATACGGAGGTCTTTTTCGTCGTTATAATGATCAAAGCTTTCCGGAAGAGGCGGAGGAGGAAACTCCTTCAGATTATCCCGCATAAACCTTCCCGCTTCTTCATGGCGGTTGTTCAGGTATGCAAGATCATAGTCCCAGTAAAAAGAGGCTCTGGCATTGTTCCTCAGGGCTGTAAAGATTCTTTTTTCACAGGAATTCAGGGCATTGAACCCGGCAAAAACCACTTCTTTCCATTGCAACCGGTCCTGAAAGGTGGAAAAATTTTCAGCCACATCCCGGTAGATCATTCCTTCGTAGGCTGTTCCCTTTTGCATCAGACTCTCCCTGAATCGTTTATAAACACGGGGGAGGATCTCCCATATCCCCATAAAACCCTCTTTTTCACTGCTGGTTCCTCCTGAGTAGAACGAACTCCAGAACTGCCGGATAAACGCCACCTGTTCGGGTTCCAGGCCACCGAAGCGATCGTCTATCTCTTTGATTTCCCGGATATTGGTAAACAGAGCAGCAGCATCCACCCTGTATTTATCGATCTCATCGAAGTCGGTGATCATCATTTCTCCCCAGAACCAGAATTCATCAATGGTTTCGGGTGTATTTACGAGGGCGGTGTAATGTCCGTAAAGTTCAAAGATAAGATCGATCGGATCGGCCGGAAGCAGGTCGCTCAGGCCGGTAATAAATTCACTGATCCCCATGATGGCCGGTGACCACATCGCCTCTCCCGATCGTTCGGCAAGGTATTTCCGGAAAAACAGGCCGGCCCGCCTGTTCGGGAAAACGATACAACAGCCGGACAGATCCCTTCCATGCTTTTCATAAAGCGATGCAGCCAGCAGATCAAGAAAGGGTTTGTTCCTGTTATCCATGCGGTAAAGTCTTTTGATTTGCGGATGCCTGCCACAACCTGCCCTGCCAGGTATCCCGTTCCTGAAGGATCTCCCCGAAACGCCTGACGACCTCATCATAGCGTTTGCCCCAGCCTTCCCGCACCTGCCTGCCCGGTGCGGTTTCACCAGCAATACGTTCAACAACTATCGCCGGGTTGAGCCTTTCAAGTATATCGGCCAGCAGCTGCAGGTAAGAATCCATGGTAAAGGAGGCAAAACGCTCCGGAGCAGCAGCATACTGCTTTTCCATGGCCGTTCCCCTGATGATCTGCAAATGATGATATTTGATGCTGTGCAGCGGCAGCGACGACAAGATCCCCGCCCCTTCCAGCCAGTCTTCGCGCGTTTCGCCGGGCAGACCAATAATCATATGTCCGCCGGTTCTGATCCCACGGGCGGCCGTTTCCCTGATAGCTTTAACGGAAGTCGCAAAATCATGTCCGCGGTTCACCTCCTGCAGCGTGGAATCGAGGGTCGATTCAATCCCGTATTCCACCACCAGGAAGGTTCGCTGAGAGAGTTCTTCGAGGTAGTCGAGCAGCTGACTGCTGATACAGTCGGGACGTGTACCGATCACGATCCCGACCACACCGGGAACTGTCAGGGCAGGTTCATAGAGGGCCTTCAGTTCTTCGACCGATGCATAGGTATTGGTGTAGGCCTGAAAGTAAGCCAGGTATTTTGTCACCTTCCTGTATCTTTTCCGGTGAAAATCAATTCCTTCCATAATCTGGGTCACGACGGTCTTATCGGGGGTATTGTAGGAAGGATTAAAGGCATGGTTATCGCAAAAGGTACATCCCCCTGAACCACACGAACCATCGCGGTTGGGACAGGTAAAGCCTGCATCGATCGTGATTTTCTGCACGCGTTCGCCGAACAAACGACGGAAATAGTCGCTGTAGGCATTGAATCGCCTCGGCGATCCCCAGGGATATATTACTTCATCAGGCTTCATCGATACGATCAAGAGCTACATACCACACAAAAGCTTTTACGGGCTTGTTCTCCAACTGCTGAACCAGGCTGGCGTACTTCCTTACCTGGCTGAGGTAGGATGGGGCCACCTGATGACCGAATTTATAATCGACCACCACGATTTCCTTTTCTTTAAACACAACCCTGTCGGGGCGGTAGACGATATCTCCGGGCAGAAGAATGTCCCTTTCTGTCAGCACCCTGTCTTCTTCCATGAACCAGTCGCTCACCCGGGGCAAAGCAAGCTTTTCCCTGATAAGCACCGATAATTCTTCCATTTCCCTGACGGAAAGCAGTCCTTCATTGGCACTGATCCGGAGGGCCCGGTCCACATCCTCCCGTGTCCTGATCCGGCTGAAGATCTCATGCATCAGGGTACCGAAGTCGACCAGCGTACGAGCTTCGCCCTCGCGGCTGAAGCGAAAATCGCGGCTTCTGAGCCTGAGCCTGAGTCTTTCCTCAGGCCGCGCCGGTCCGGCTGAAAAATTAGTCCATTCCTTATCCTTCTTTTCTTTCTGTTTTCCCGGGGGGATGCTCCCCGAACGGTATATCTCCCCTTCTCCCTCAGCCTTGAAGGAACCATTGAACTGAGATTCGGCACCGGGCCGGAGGACCGAACGGATGAGTGCGCCGGCATCGTTGATCTTATTCTCCTTCCCTTCGCTGCTCTTTCCCGCAGGAAATGCCGCCATCAGCACTTCTTCTGCTCTTGTGAAAGCCACGTAAAGAAGGTTCATGTTATCCACATATTCTCTGACCCATTCCTCATACCAGGCCTTGCTGAACAGCGTATCCCTCAGCCTTTTGCTGTATTTCAGGGGAACAAGCGGAATACCGTCGAATGGTGTTGAAGCAGTGGAACACCAGATGATCCTCTCTTTTTTACCGGTTTCGTGAAACTCCCAGTCACAGAAGGGCAGTAATACAGCCCTGAACTGCAGGCCTTTGGATTTATGAATGGTCATGACCCGGATCGCATCCTGGCTCTCAGATACCGTCACTGCCTTGCCCGGTCCGGCCTCCTTCCAGTATTCGAGGAAGTGATAAAGGCTCAGGGCTTCATTTTTCTGCAGATCCAGGATATTGTCAAGAAAAGCCTGGATATAGGGAATATCCTCGGCTTTGCGATCCAGCTCAAACAAACTGATCAGAGTTTCGCACATTTCGTAAAGCGGCAGGCGCCTGATCCTGTCCAGATCGGCAAAGAAGCTTTCAGGCAGAACCTCTTCCAGGGGTGTGGCCGACGAAAAGACCGTGTGCAGCGGTTTATCCTCCGCCGAAGTCATGCCAGACCAGGTATACTTCAGCAACAGGCGGTCGAGTTCCCCTGCCGAGCCCCTGATAAAAGTAAGCAGGGCCAGGAGCATTCTTATTGCCTGGTTATTATTCAGAAAGAGGGATTCGTTGGAAATGAGATCAAAGTTGTACTTTCTTTCCCGGTTCCGGTCGCGGTCATATTCCATCAGCCAGCGAACCACTTCGGCACCTTCACTTTTTGTGCGCACGAGCACCGTGATATCGCCGGGCCTGAAGCCTCTGTCCTCCAGTTGCTCTATCCACTGACTGACACCCGACAGGGCTTTTTCGCGGAACAATTCTTTGTTTTCCCCGGCAATGGCCTTCATCTCCACATAACCACCGGAGCCTTTTTTCCCGGATGGGATTTCCTGTTTCACATCACTGTATGCATTCCGGATCATCCTTGTCCAGTATCCCTCCTCCGCCGGTCCGTCCGGTTCCTTTTCGGGCATTTCCTGAAGGAGCTTAAGTATACTTGTGGGAATGCCGGAGAAAAGGCTGTTATTAAAGTCAACGATATTTTCGAGGCTCCTGAAATTCACAAGCAAAGGCCTGATTTGCGGACTGAAACGCTGTAAATCCTTTTCGACCTGATCGGCGAGTATCCTCCAATCGGAATTCCGGAAGCGGTAGATCGATTGTTTCACATCACCAACAAGTAGGCTGTCATATCCGGAGGAGAGGCTGTTGATCAGCAGCGGCAAAAAGTTATCCCACTGAAAAACAGATGTATCCTGGAACTCGTCGAGCATAATCTGATCATAGAAATTCCCGGCTTTTTCGTAAATAAACGGTGTCGGGTTGTTCCCGATCAGTCCTTTCAGGAAACGGGATGAGTCGTTGAGCAGGAAAATATTCTTTTCATCTGTATATTCTGTGATCCTGTCGGCAATATCTCCAAGAATACCCATGGTAAACAGATTCCGGATGATTTCCGAAGCACTGTTGAAAAGATGGTACAGGGAATAAATCTCGCCCAGTGCAGGCTGGAGAAGACGAATAACCAGCTGCGTTCCCTCCTCCGGAAGATCCTTTTTCATCCACTCTTCCGGATCGGAAATGGCCCGAAGCCCTTTATCCGTGAAACCTTTGAAGGTGCCATCCGCTATTTTTCTGAAATACAGGCCCGGAGAGCTGTTTTTTCCTCCGCTGAATGATTCGGGCTCCAATCCGGCTTCAGCTATGGCTGCCAGGCATTCTGCAGCCCGTTGCTTCATTTTTCCTTCGGTCTGTGCTGCAAGATCCTTCACCCGGGTGAAAAAAGTCCCTACCTCCTCCCTGGTCACGGGTTTTCCACCCTGTTCCAGGAGGATCTGCTGATATTCTTCACGGAAAAGTTCCGCACCCAGCGCGACGATCTGCCGTGAGAAGTTCCATGATGCAGCTCTTTCAATATTATCTTCGGCAAAGGAGGTGAGCCAGTCCTGCAGCTCCCTGTCGCCGGTGAGTTTCATGAAAAGGCGGTCGACCGATTCGTTCAGAACCTTGTCGCGGTCGAGTTCCAGGTTAAAGCCGGGCTGCAGACCAAACTCACGGGTAAAAGCCCGTATGACCGACTGAAAGAAGCGGTCGATGGTACCCACGGAGAACCAGGAATAATCATTGAGAATTGCCGACAATTCATTGCCTGCACGGTCAGCGATGGTTTCCCTTGCTAATCCGGTCATGCGGATAAGGTCCGACATCTCGCTGCATTCCTCTCCGGTACCATTTGCTGAAAGCTTGCTCAGGGTGCGCAGGATCCTTTCCTTCATCTCACCCGCTGCCTTATTGGTAAAGGTGACCGCCAGAATTCCACGGTGTTTCCTTTCGGAGGTCAGGAGTATCCGGATATATTCCAGCGTCAGGGAATAGGTTTTCCCTGAGCCGGCTGAAGCTTTGTATACAGAAAGCGGAGACATCAGGTAAATATAGTGAAAGAGGAAGAAAATACAGAAAAAAAACAGGAGGCCAGAAATGACCTCCTGTTTCCGGTAAGAAAATCCGGAATTATTTTTTCAGTTTACCAAGACGGGCAGTAACCTTGACGGTTGTTACTTTCTGAAAAAATCCGATACCGATGATCGGCTTCTCAACAACGGTCTCAAACTGGGGATAGAAAACCACATCATACCCCGGGTTGTTCATCATTAACTGGTAAAGCGCATAGTTGGAGGTCATATCCACTACGAAATTACCGACAACCGGAATAGCAGCAAAATTGATTGCCATGGCTGATCCTTCGATCGATCCTGATTCGCTGTGAATAAGCCTTTGCCAGTCGATTCCAAGAATCTTCGTGGAGGTCGCCTCGGCAGAAACCTGCCCGGAGAGCTCAAAATTTTCCATGTTCAGTTCAACCCGTACATTGGGTTCACGCATGGTCTTGTAAACAGAGGAGCAACCGGTAAAAGCCACCAGTGTTACCAGGACCATTCCAGCCAGAAATAGTTTTCTTAACATATTGAAAAATTTAAAGGTGAATATAAAGTTTCCTCCGGGATCAAGTGATCTCACCCGGGCCGGAAACTGAGTTAAAGCTATTACTAAATTTTCTCCTGTACAAGATGCGTGCCGCATCTGCCTCAGCATTTAGCAAACATAAAATATCTTTTTGGTAAAAGGCCAGTATTAATCACTGAAAAGATCATCCGGCTTGAGCAGTATGCATTTTATATCAACTAATATTTTAAAAGATCCCGATCCTCAAACAGAATTTTGTCCTGCCTCAACCATCATCAGTCTTTTGATCCGTTTGGATAATAAAAAAAGTAGCTTCATTTACCCGCTTCTTCTATATGATTTTCTATTTTTAACAACAAATTAACCCCGCAATGAAAAGAAAACTGTTTTCCCTGATGAGCGGTCTGCTCCTGACCGCTGCCTTATCCGCCCAATTCAATTCGGGCAGTGTGTATTTCACCGGCATGACCAATTTCCATTTCGGCTTCGAGTCTGAAGAAGGCTACAATTATTTCCTGCTCGGACTCAATACAGAAGGAGGTTACTTTCTTCAGAACCGTCTTGCCCTTGGCGGATCGGTGTTTACCGAAGCACAGCTCGGCTTAAATGACTTCGCCGAAAGTTCACTTGATATATTCCTCGGCCCCTCGGCAAGGTATTACCTGGCGAGGGATGAAGAGCCGCAGATTTATCTGTATGGAATGGCCGGCTATGGGATCGAGCGAAGCGGATACGACATGTACTATACCACCCATCAGAAACTGGGTTTTATCGTCGGTCCGGGCTGCAACTACTTTCTGAATGAACATATTGCACTGGATGCCAGACTGACCTATATGTACCAGTACCTCTGGAACGCAGCCGGAGGCGGGCACCACAGCCGGCACCGCCTGTTCTTTGAGGCCGGGATCTCCATTTTCTTCCCCACCCTCACTTTTTACAGGAAGCCGGAATAAGGCGTATCGGAACAGCATAACGGAGCACCCGTAAGAACTTCCCCCTTACGAGATGCTCCGTTTTTTATATCCTCCGCAAGGTGCGGCCCCGCTTTCGCCGGATTTTACTATTTTTGCAGCAAAACTGAGCAGTGGGTAAACGAGTTGTTGTCGGGCTTTCGGGAGGTGTTGACTCCAGTGTCGCCGCGTACCTGTTGAAGGAACAGGGTTACGAGGTGATTGCTGTATTCATGATCAACTGGCACGATAAAACAGGGGTGATCGACAGCGACTGTCCCTGGGATGAAGATGTGCTCTTTGCCGAACTGGTGGCAAAAAAGCTGGATATCCCTTTCCATGTCGTCGACCTCAGTGGTCCGTACCGGCAACGTGTGGTTGATTACATGTTCAGTGAATACCAGAAAGGCAGAACCCCGAATCCTGATGTACTATGCAACAGGGAGATAAAATTCGATGAATTTATCCGGGCTACACGTCAGTTTTCCCCCGATTATGTGGCAACGGGGCATTATTGTCGCAGCGACAGTATTGAGGTTGACGACAAACCCGTATACCGTTTGCTGGCCGGAGATGATCCCAATAAGGAACAATCGTATTTTCTTTGCCAGCTTTCCCAGGAGCAGCTTGCCATGACACTTTTCCCGATCGGTCACCTGCATAAAAGCGAGGTCAGGGCAATAGCCCGGCGGGAGAAACTTGCTTCGGCTGAAAAGAAAGATTCCCAGGGGATCTGTTTCGTAGGCAAGGTTCATCTGCCCGTTTTCCTTCAGCAGCAACTCGCTGCCAAAGAAGGCAATATCTTCGAGATCCCTGCTGACTGGCCGGGTTATGCGGGAGCCAGCGATAATACCCGAGGCATGGAAGTCCTGTGCGGTCCCTGGGTATACAGCCGGCAGGACGGACAATGGACCGGCAAGCACCAGGGGGCTCATTTCTACACGATCGGACAGCGCAAGGGATTGAATGTCGGGGGAAAAGAAAAGCCCCTGTTCATTATCGCCACCGATACTCAAAGCAATACGGTGTATGTAGGCCAGGGTCAGGATCATCCGGGATTGTTCCGGAAAGGATTGAAGATCAGCACGGAAGAGATCCACTGGATCCGACGCGACCTTGCCATGAAAGCGGGGGAACAGCGGAGGTTCCAGGTGCGCATACGTTACCGGCAGCCTTTGCAATGGGCTGAACTGCACATGACAGAAACAGGGATGTACATCGTTTTCGACGAAGCTCAGAGAGCCATTGCTGCAGGTCAGTTTGCAGCCTGGTACCATGAAGGTGAGCTGCAGGGCTCGGGGGTGATCAGCAGCTGATCAGGAACGGTGCAGGCCGCATTCCCGTTTCTCACTTTCTTCCCACCACCAGCGTCCGGCACGGATATCCTCACCGGGTTGTACGGCACGGGTACAGGGCTGGCAGCCAATGCTCGGGAACCCTTTATCATGAAGCACATTATAAGGCACCCTGTTTTTGTGGATATAATCCCAGACCTGTTTTTCGCTCCAGTTGATCAGGGGATTAAGCTTGATCAGGCCATTGGCCTCATCCCACTCGATCATCCGGTTATAGAATCTGTCGACAGACTGATCCTTCCGAAGACCACAGATCCAGACATCAAGTCCGCTGAGGGCCCTTTTAAGGGTATCCACCTTCCGGATACCACAGCATAATTTCCTGTTTTCAACTGCCTCATAAAACAGGTTAATGCCTTTCTCCTTAACCATGGCTTCTACCTTGCGGTAATCAGGAAAGAATACCTCGATGGAGATATCGTATCTTTTATTCGTTTCCGAGATCAGATCGTAGGTTTCAGGAAACAGGCGGCCGGTATCAATAGTAAAAATCCTGGTATTCTTAGCGGTTTTACAAAGCATGTCGGTAAGTACCTGGTCTTCGGCTCCCATACTCGTAGCAAGAGCAACACCCTCGCCATATTCATCAATAATGGCGGAAATCACCTCCTCAGGACTTTTCTCCGCGAGTTCCCTGTTCAGTCTTTCAATCTGCTCTTTAATGCTGTCGTTCACTTCCATAATTCAAAAAATCAACACCCGCGCGTGTATCTTAATCCCCAACAAACAGTTCCAGGCCTGATCAGAGGGCCTTCGGTTTACACAGCCGGTTCTCCTTATGACTTTGCCTGTCGCATTTTTTACAATAATAGGCGGGCTTTTTATCAAGCTGCTTCTTCGTAAAAGATGAAGATTTATCGCAAAGTTTCTTCCCCATAGTTATTTTCCATCACTAACGATACAACAACAAGGGAAAGCCGAAGATGTTTAGAAAATATTGAGGTATTTATCGTAGATCTCCTGGGTACGATCCAGGTGTTTCTTCATGATATCATAAGCAAGCTCCGTATCTCCCTCTTTTATAGCTGCAAGCAGCTTTTTATGGGAATTCAGGGTATGATCTTTCTCGCCTTCGATATTGGCATAGATATATGTCCTCATCCTGGGAAGCAGGGAATAAATAGGTTCCATGGTAATCTGCATGATCGGATTACCGCTGGATTTGGTAATGCTCAGATGGAATTTATTGTCGAGGTCTGCTTCTTTCTGGGTATTATCCGGATCGCATGCTTCAAATTCACGAAGATTTTTTTCAAGTTCAATAATATCTTCCTTCTTCCTGTTTTTTGCAGCCAGCCTGGCGATTTCCGGCTCAAAAAGCCTGCGTACTTCCACAATCTGGGATAAGAGGTTCTTATCAAATTTCAGATCATAATAAAGGTTCAGGGACTTGATAGCATCCTCAATCTTTATCTCGGAAACGTACATTCCGCTTCCTTTATTGATCTTTATAAGGCCCCTGGCGCTCAGGCGCCGCAAAGCTTCACGAAGGGCCGTTCTGCTTACGCCAAAAGACTCGCACATTTCGCGTTCCGTCGGGAGTTTTGACCCGACCGTAAGTTTCTTTTCCCTGATTGCACTTTCAATTGTACGCTCAATCTTCTGACTCAGCGTTTGCCTGTCACCCAGGTTTTGAAAAATATCATCCATATTATCGACTCTCTAATAGACCCAGTTTTCAGGTATACATACGTTTTGAAAACAAAGCGCTCAAAGATACATGAAATATTTACTTATTGTTATAAAAGTTTTTCAACTGCTCACTTTTTCAAGCAAATACATAACGGACTCATAATGAATACCGCTTTTCTCGGAAAGACCGATCTCACAGGTCCTGCTGTTGGAATACCCTTTTTTAACCGTGTTCAGATCCAGTTTCAGTTTTCTGAGTCCCCATGCATTCAGTGCAGGCAGGGTAAAACCCTTGTCGCCGGCAAAACCGCAGCAGCCTACCTCGTCGGGGAATACAGGTTCCTCAACACAACAGGCCGCTACAGCCCTGAATTTCTCCCCGAGACCCATTTTTGTGCTTGAACAGGTAATATGAAAGGCGTATGATCCTGATATTTTATTTAATTTCAACGTGTTAACCAGGTAATCATGGGCGAATTCCACCGGTTCAAACATTTTCAGGCGCGGGTCCATCACCCGTCTCATTCTGTAGATACAGGGACTGGTATCGCAAAGTACCGGATACTCGCCGTTATTACTTGCCTTAAGCAGTGCTTTCTCAAGCTCTGTGGATTTGGCATCGGCAAGATCATGATAACCCTTGCTTTCCCAGGGAGTACCGCAGCACATGTTCCCGTAATTCTCAGGAAAAACAACCTCGTAGCCTGCCCTTTCCAGTACCTGAACCGTTACCTCGGTGAGCGACCTTTTCTCGGGGTTCAGTCCCGATGGAGCCATAACCTGGCTGATGCAACTCGGGAAATAAACCACTTTTTTACTTTTCGCCGGTCTTGAAGATACTGCCCTGAATTTAGCGGCACCAACGGGCATGTGCTTCGTCCATCGCGGGATTTTCCTGAAACTGATCCGGTGAAGGAAGGCGGTGATACGGCCAAACAGGCCCGTGCCCAGTATCCTTCGGAACAGGTTTACCAGGCCAAGCCCTAAGCGGAGGACTTCCTTCAGAAAAGAGAATTTTTTCGCAAACAGCCGGGCGAATACCTGTTTTCTTTTCTGACCGGATTTTCTGTAGCCGACCTTCTCTTCACGGAGCTTTTTCACGTATACGCCGGTGTCAATGTCAAGAGGACAGCCGGTGGAACACAGGCCATCGCCCGCACAGCTGATCTCACCTTCGTAAACAAATGCCTTTCTGACCCTCTTTGCTATTTTGCTGCCGGCGACAGATCCGTCAAGCAGGCTGAGCTCCCGCTGTACAACAATCCGCTGCCTTGCCGACAGTGTCAATCCGGCCGACACGCAGTGAACCTCACAAAAACCACATTCGATACACTTATCCACAAGCGGATCAATTTCGGGCAGTTGCTTGAAATTCTTCAGGTAAATCTCCGGGTCGTCGTTGATCAGCACACCCGGATTCAGGATCCCATACGGATCAAAGGCATTCTTAAGTGCCACCATATGCCCGTACAGAGCCGTACCCCATTCATATTTTACAAAGGGGGCCATGTTTATGCCGGTGCCATGCTCAGCTTTCAGGGAACCCTGGTATTTGTCGACAATTAAGCGGACAAGGGTTTCTATCAAGTTCCTGTACTGTGCGATCTCCTCCGGCTTTGTGAAATCCTGGGAAAAAATAAAATGCAGGTTCCCGTCCAGGGCATGTCCGTAAATAACCGCATCCTTATAACCCAGCTGATCGAGCATGGAACGGATATCCTGTACGGCAGCGGAAAGATATTCCAGCCTCACGGCAATATCTTCAATGATCACCGCTGTTCCGGGTTTACGCATTCCTCCAACAGAAGGAAAGACACCCTTCCTGACTTTCCAGAGCTCCAGAATCTCCTGCTGTTTTCTGCTAACTGTAAACTCCCGTTCCAGATCGAGCGAGCCAAGCGCCTTCATTGCACGTTCCATCAGCTCCCCGAGTTCCCTGTCGGATTCAGCCAGCAGGTCGATGAGCAGGGCCGATACCTCCGGACCAAAATCCTTCAGGTAGGCCGGCATTCCGGGTTTGTTTTCCACCGAGCGCAAGGCTTCGCGATCCATCAGCTCGATAGCGCTCACCCCGGCTTCTTTCAGCAGATAAACTGCATCGCAGGCATCTTTCAGGGTTTTGAAATAGATCATTGATGAAGCCCGTTCACTTTTCAGCGGCACGGTCTCAAAAACCGCCTCTGAAACAAAAGCGAGCGTTCCTTCCGATCCTACGATCAGGTGCAGAAGTATATCGATTGGATCGGTATAATCCAGGAAAGAGTTCAGGCCGTATCCGCAGGTATTCTTGATCTCGTATTTCCTCCTGATAAAGTTCTCCCGCTCCTTATCGGAACGGATCTCTTCCCGAATCCCAGCTATCTTTTCCAGCAGCTCTTCGTGACTGATCTTAAATGCATTACGACTGTTCTCATCGGAAGTGTCGAGTACGGTGCCATCCGGGAACACCAGTCTTGCCGAACGGATGGTCGCGTAACTGTTGGCATGAATTCCGCAACTCATTCCGCTGGCATTGTTGGCAATAATGCCGCCCACCATGGCAGAGTTCACCGAAGCCGGGTCGGGCCCAAACTGCCGTCCGTAAGGTTTCAGGAGGATATTCAACCTGTTTCCGGTGATACCGGGCTGGGTTCTGATGGCCTTTCCCCCTTCCAGTATCTCGGTCCTGCTCCACGTATCGCCGGCGGCAAGCAGCAGAACGGAGTCTGAAACAGCCTGACCGGAGAGGCTGGTGCCTGCAGCCCTGAAACTGACCGCCACCTTATTCCTGTAGCAGCATTGCAGCAAAGCCGAAACTTCCGCCTCCGTACCCGGTTTAACAATGACCTGCGGGGTCTTCTTATAGCAACCGGCATCCGCCGCCAGGGCAATAAGGTCCAGGTCGCGGGTGACGACCCTGTCTTTACCCACGATACGGATGAATTCCTGTACTATGTGATTGTCTACTTTCATTTCGCTTCTTTTTTCCCGATCCGCCGGTTACGGCACCGGCCCGATCCGGTTCCTGCGACCTCAGAGAACCCCTTCCATGCTTTTTTCAAGCTCACGGGCCTGGTTCAGGAATTCTTCCACATTCATTTCCTTAAAATACAGCAGACCATGTGTTGTCCTTACGCGCGGGCTTTTATTCTGGTAGAAATAGTCTTTGCCCAGGACCAGCTGGATATCCTTTAATTGTTCCACCCAGATCCTGATGGCAAGTTCAGAAAATTTCCCGTCATATAAATAGCTGGGGAATGAAGCATCGACCTGGCTCAGATAACAGTTGGTAAAGGCATTATCCATTACAGCCATCGCATTTAGGGAGACGGGGACGATGACATTCGCTTCGGAGGGATGAAAGCGGTACCACACGTTCCGGTAACCCCAGATCCTCAGGTTCGAGGTATCTTCTTCCCTGCTCCATAATCTTACCGCTTCGGCGATGGCTTGAAGAACCTTGTAGTGGGTATCGGGGCCGCTGCCCTCCGGATCAAAGGCCAGACTGATCACGGTGGGTTTCAGTTCCCGCAGGCGTTCAAGTATGGGAGCCACATCCCTTTCCCTGCTGGGTTGTTCGGTGAATATGTCGCCCGTGTAAAAACCGAGCCTCAGATGATGCACGTTTTTCACCTGGTAGCCGAAATGGGCCCACACCAGTTCCTCTTCAAACTCCCGCATCATGCCCTTCAGTTTCTGAATATGGGGAGGATTTTTCTCTCCGTCGTAGCTGTTTCTGAGTATGGATAGAATGTCATCAATCTTATTTCTCAGGTCTTCTATCGAATTTATGTCGTAAATATCCACAATAGCTCGTACGAGCCTGTGGCACAGACCTCTACGGAGCTGAGACGGCTCGCCGGAAGCAATCTTTGTCAGATAATGGTACACATCCTTATCCCATTTGTGCTTATAGCCATCTTCAAAAAAGTCGGGGTAGTTTACCATTTCAATCTTCCCGGCATTAAGGAAGTACTTTGTATCCTTCAGCAGATTAATAATAAAGATATTTGTCACCGCGGTAAAACCGGAAGTAAGCACCAGGAAATGCGCCTTGTTGGTCTCATTTCTGCTGACCCGGTGAACATGAGGAAGGATACCCAGCATGATATCATCGTGATGCGGACCGGTATGAAAGAACATTTGATTGGCCTCACCTGCGCACCCTTTATCCAGCTTGGAAATGATGCTTTGCACTACCTCCTTTACCGTATTCAGGCTCAGACCGGGGATCATACTGCAATATGGATCATTCCTGAGGTCTTCAATCGTGAGCCGGTGCGCATATTTATTGATCCGCCTGCATAATTCAATAACGGCACGCTCGCTTTTCTCCATGGTCCAGTCGCCCGATATAAAATACTGTCTTACCGAATCTTCCAGCTTCACCGCTGCTCCATTCGTAATATAGAAACGGCTGTTTTTCAGTCTGCCCAGCACAGTAGCCGGGTAAAGATTGGAGGGCTCATTTTCCAGGGCATCCCTGATCACATCCGCCTTTGCTTCGCCCGCAGCAAAAATAATGGCTACGGCCTCCGGATTATAGGTAATGGTATCCAGCCCGATGGTGATGACCATCCGGTTCTTAGAGATCTCGATACCTCCAAGGTCGGCGGCTGCCTGTGCCTGAGTTTCAAAATTGGTAGGAGTAAGCCTTGTGGTTGAGTACAGATCCGAACCACGGGTGTTAAAGGCAATGTGACCGTCGGGTCCGATTCCTCCAAGGAAAAACCCGATCCCGCCTTTTTCCCTGACGGCATTTTCATAACGCACACACCAGTCATCAATCATGAATACCGATTTTTGCTGGATTTCCTCCAGGGAGCTTTTGGCGTCGCGGTAGCGCAGCGACAGGTCAATGGTATTATCGAGAAAAACCTCCTTAAAATGAAGGCCGTCATACAGGGGGATTTTGTCGCAGTTGATCAGCAAAGCCCTGGACGGATCAAGGCCAAATCCCTTGATATAAAAATTATTCACATAGTCGTAGAAACTGTTGTGCTGGTTCGAGCTGATCGGGTAAAATTCATCGATCTGCACAAAGGAAAGGTCCTGCAGCACCGGCTTTTTCATTCCTTCGAGACCATAGGTCTCCTTATACCCGGTGACCTTCTTTGAAGTCCAGTTCTCCAGCAGGTATTTCGTCCATTTAATAAAATACTCCGGAGTTTTGCCGGTCGGCAGACTGATCACTCCCTGAGGATTCTCGCCCACCCATTCCAGGAAGCGCAAAGCGGTCAGAAACCCGAGTTTCGGAAAATTATCCACCGTTATATAGGGAATTTTCGTCGTTGATCCCTTCTGACCTGAAAGCTCCAGGATCCTGTTTTCAACTTTTGATGTAAGGTTCATATCTTCAAATCTATTAATTATCTGTAAGTTCCGGTTTCTTTCCGAATTCCGGATCGATTTTAAGGAAGGGAACGATCGCAAAAGCCGGGATGGTACAGATCATCACCCAGATAAAGAAATTCTGGTAGCCGATGATCTCCTGCAGCCAGCCGCTGATCATCCCCGGGAACATCATACCGCAGGCCATCAGGGCCGTGGCAATGGCAAAATGGGCTGTTTTGTGCGGTCCCTCCGAGATGTATATCATGTAGAGCATATAGGCAGTAAAACCAAAGCCGTAACCAAACTGTTCGACAGCTACCGATGCGCCGATGATCCATAACGAGGAAGGCATCAGGTAACTAAGAAAAACGTAAACCAGGTTGGGAAGGTTCATGGCCAGGACCATCCACCACAACCAGTATTTCAGTCCTTTTTTCGAGGCCACAATGCCGCCAAGAATCCCGCCGATGGTCAGGCTGATGATCCCGATGGTGCCGTAGACCAGCCCCAGGTCCCCGGTAGTGAGCCCCAATCCCATGGCCTCGCGGGAGTCAAGGAGGAAAGGCGAAGCCAGTTTTACAAGCTGAGATTCGCCAAGGCGATATACCAGCATGAAGATCAGGATCACCCCGATATCTTTTTTTCTGAAGAAGGAAACAAAGGTCATTAGGAACTCCCTGAGCATACCCTGGCCCTCTGTAACCGTTGCCCGGTCGGCATCCGGCCTGGGCAGGGCCCAGCGGTGGTAAAGGAAAAGCGCCACGAAAACTATGGCAATGATGAGGAATACGGTTCCCCAGGCCAATTTGATATTACCCGACAATCCTTTGAAAGAAGCGAAGGTCGCTTTATCGAGTTTCGGATCCAGTTGAAAAACCGCCAGTGCCGGTACCTGCCAGTTCCCCTCGGTAAACTCATACCGGTAATCTCTGACCAGTCGTATGCTTTTATCACCGGTCTCACGGGTGAAATTCAGAACCACTGTTTCTCCCGGTTCAGGTTTCCTGCTCAGGTAGAACCAGGTATAAGCGATATTCCCGGTGAGCCCGCTTTCATTTATACTCCGGGCATCCGAGAACCTGTCCTGAAGGAAATGCGTCAGTGGCAGGGATACCCGGCGCTTCCACCATCCCTCTTTCTCCTTTTTTTTGTACTCGTCGTGACCGTAAAAATTATGACTGATGTTCCAGTTCTCCGCAAAGGCAAGCTGCTCTTTAACCTTACCGGCAGGCTGTTTCTCTGTGGAAATCTGCAGTTCCGGCTGGTACATGAAGTAGGTGGCTGTGGTATCGCCATTCAGAGAAAGTTCAGCGGGGTTAAAAGCACTTTCAGACCGGATCTCATTTACGGCTGCCACCTTTACCTCGACCGGGGGAAGGCTGGACCTCGATTCAAAATAACCCGCCAGAATAACAAGCAGTCCCTGTCCGGTGAGGCTGGCAATCCGGTAAAAAGTGCTGCGGATCCCGACAAAATAGGTCTGATCGTTCTTGTTTAGTGCCAGCATGTAGAAACCATCGGCTGCAATATCGTGTGTAGCTGAACTGAAGGCCATTAGCCAGAAAAATGCCAGTGTATATTTGAAGAAATCGGGAACCGGAACCGTGAAAGCCACACCTGCCAGTCCTGCCCCGATAAATATCTGCATGATCAGGATCCAGAAGCGCTTTGTTTTCAGAAGATCAACTACCGGACTCCAGAGGAACTTGAGCACCCACGGCAGATACATCCAGCTGGTATACAGGGCGATGTCGGAATTTGAAATCCCCATTCTTTTATAAAAGATCACCGACAGTGTGACCACAATAACATACGGGATCCCTTCTGCAAAATAGAGTGTAGGCACCCATCTCCAAACCTGTGCCCTGCTGTATTTTCTGTTATCCATAGCGTAGTTTTTAGCTTCCTGTGAAATATATTCAAAATTTTCAGACGCCCCTTCTCCGCCCGCCCCGAAATGATCCGTCCCGCAGGAGGATCAGGCGGATCCCTTCTCAGTCGTAGACCTTTATCAATTCAGCACCCGGGTAATAATGCTCAAGGATCTCCTTATAACTGTATCCCCTGTCGCCCATTACCGCAGCACCGATCTGGCACAGTCCTACGCCATGCCCCCACCCTGCGC
>JBMOLL010000023.1:0-20099 GCA_049325415.1 Bacteroidota bacterium
CGATAATACAAAAAAATTATTAAACAAAAGGATGACTTTGAATGTTTTTAAACCTACAAATACGACACGGAAAACACGGCCCTTATACTGAGGGAGAAAATTTTCCGTATGCAGATAGTATAAAGTCAAAATTGATTTGATGGATAAATTCTCCTTTCTGGGCAACCTCGAGCCCCATGCCGTGGAAGAACTGTACAAAAGGTACAGGCAGGACCCTCAATCTGTGGACGAATCGTGGACAAAATTCTTCGAAGGCTTTGAGTTTGCCCGGACAAATTTCAACGGGGAGGTTTCGGAAACTTTTGATAAGGAGTTCAGGGTAATCAACCTGATCAACGGCTACCGGAAAAGAGGCCACCTTTTTACAGCCACCAACCCGGTAAGAACACGCAGAAAGTATTTTCCGACCCTCGACCTGGAAAACTACGAGCTGAGTGACGCAGATCTGGATACACCTTTTTATGCCGGAAAGGAGATCGGGATCGGCAAAGCCACCCTGCGGGAAATTGTGGATTACCTTCAGCAGACCTATTGCAGGACCATCGGCTCCGAGTTCATGTTCATACGAAATCCGGAAAAGCTTGACTGGCTTCAGAAAAGAATAGAAGGAAGCAGGAACCGGACGCCCTTTTCAGCGGAGGAAAAGAAAAGGATCTTTCAGAACCTGGTCAGGGCAGTTGGATTTGAGAGATTCATTCACACGAAATTTGTCGGGCAAAAGCGTTTCTCCCTTGAAGGAGCAGAGACCCTTGTTCCTGCGCTGAATCACCTGATCGAAGCCGGATCCGGACTGGGTGTCAGGGAATTCACCATCGGTATGGCACACCGGGGCCGGCTCAATGTCCTTGCGAACGTCCTGGGAAAACCGGCCAGGAATATTTTCAAGGAATTTGAGGGGGATGCTTACGAAGACCGCATCACACTGGGTGATGTCAAGTACCATCTGGGCTACAGCAATACGATCAGGCTGGCTGACGGAACGGAGATCCATTTGAACCTGCCTCCGAATCCGTCACACCTCGAATCATCCTCACCTATCGTGGAGGGAGTGGCAAGAGCGCATATCGACAGGCTTCATGCCGGCGATAATAACCGGCTGGTTCCGGTTATCATTCACGGAGATGCCGCCATAGCCGGACAGGGAGTGGTATACGAGGTTGTGCAGATGTCGGAGCTTAACGGATACCAGACCGGCGGAACTATACACCTGGTAATTAACAACCAGGTCGGGTTCACAACAAATTACCTGGATGCGCGCTCATCCACCTATTGTACGGATGTTGGCAAAGTTACCAAGTCACCTATTTTCCATGTCAACGGCGACGATGTGGAAGCGCTGGTACATGTTATGCAAATGGCCATCGAATACCGGCAACTTTTTCATACCGATGTGTTTATCGACATCCTGGGGTACAGGAAGTATGGTCATAACGAGGGAGATGAGCCCCGTTTTACCCAGCCCTTGCTGTACAGGGCCATCGAGGCCCATCCTGATCCAAGGGAAATATATGCCGGAAAACTGATTGAGGAGGGGATATTTACCCGGGAAGAGATCGAAAAAGCCTTCAGCGACTTCGACGAACAGCTGGAGGTCTGCCTGTCTGAATCCCGGAAACTGAAAAAAGTATCCATTCAGCAGTTCCTGGAAGATGAATGGAAGGGTTTCCGCTATGCCACCAATGATGATTTCGCTGAAACCCCGGCAACGGGTGTAGCCCATGAGTTGTTGCTGGAAACCGCATCCAGGATAAACAGTCTTCCCGAACACCGGCAGTTCTTCAGGAAAGCTATTAAGCTGATGGAGGACCGGCAGAAACTGATCGGAAGCGGTTATGCCGACTGGGCCCTGGGTGAGCTGCTTGCATACGGAACCCTGCTTGCAGAGGGAACACCGGTACGGGTGAGCGGCCAGGACAGTGTAAGAGGAACTTTCTCCCACCGCCATGCCGGGCTGGTGATTGAAGATACGGGCGAAGAATATTTCCCCCTGAAAAACCTCAGTGAAGGACAGGCGCCCTTCCATATCTACAACTCCCCGCTGAACGAATATGGCGTCATGGGCTTTGAATACGGTTATGCCCTGGCCTCACCCAGGACGCTGAATATCTGGGAAGCGCAGTTCGGTGATTTTGCCAATGTCGCCCAGGTGATCATCGACCAGTACATCAGCAGTGCGGAAGAAAAGTGGGGTGTGATGAATGGCCTTGTACTGCTTCTTCCCCACGGATTTGAAGGACAGGGTCCGGAACACAGCAGCGCCAGGATCGAGCGCTTTCTAATACTCTCGGCCCAGAACAACATGCAGGTTATCGTTCCGAGCACACCGGCCAACATTTTCCACGCCCTCAGGATGCAGATCCACCGCAATACAAGGCTTCCGATGATCGTTTTTACCCCCAAAAGCCTGCTGCGGCATCCGAGATGTATCTCTCCCCTTTCAGAACTTGAGACCGGACGTTTCCAGCCGGTCTACGACGATCCGGATACTGATGAGGAAGAAGTGCGCAGGGTGGTTTTCTGCAGCGGAAAGATCTATTACGAACTTTTGGAGCAGAAGGAAAAGCTGAACGCCAGGGATATTGCCCTGATCCGCATTGAACAACTCCACCCCTTCCCCGAGCAACGCATTGCGGCCATAATGAAACGCTTCAGGAATAACCTGCTGACGATCTGGGTACAGGAAGAACCAGAAAACATGGGAGCCTGGTCGTACATCCGTAATTATCTTCAGAAGTACCAGGTGATCCCCGTTTCAAGACAAGCCTCGGGAAGCCCGGCAACCGGCCTGCACAAACTACACGAAATCTCTCAGCAGGAGATCATCGGCAAGATATTCAGGGAGTGTACCTGTGAACTTCAGAATAAATACTGTGGGCTGCAGTGTGTGATCGGCTCATCGAGAAAACAGATCCTTAAACAGCATTACTATTTCGAATCGCAGAAGATCAGATAAATACAAAACTATTCCTATGATCCTTGAAATAAAAATACCCAGCCCGGGAGAATCAATCTCAGAGGTTCAGATAGCCAGCTGGTTTGTAAAAGACGGTGATTATGTGTCGAAGAACCAGGAGATCGGCGAGGTCGAATCTGAAAAAGCCACCCTGCCCCTTATTGCAGGACAGTCAGGGAGGATCAGTATCCTGAAAGAGGGAGGGGGCACCGCAGCTGTCGGGGAAGTTGTCTGCACGATCGATACCTCGGTTGCCGCACCTGCGACTGAAACCAAAAAAGAGGCCGTTCCGGAAGCAAAGGACAAAAAACCCGATCCGGCGAAGCAGGAAAAAGTTGTCGAAACGGTTGTAAAATCTGATGAACCAATGCAGGTAACTACCGGTCCTGAAGCAAAGGCAACCCCCCTTGCAAAGAGGATGATGGAGGAAAATGGAATAAGAATTGAAGAAGTCATACAGGGCTTAAGAAAGCTAAGCGCTGCTGATGTAAAGGCAGTGATAGATTCGAGGGGCCAAGCCGACCCGGCAGCCTTTACAGCGGTGGAGAACTCCAGAGAAAGTGTAAGGAATAAAATGAGTCCGCTCCGGAAAAAACTCAGCGACAGGTTGGTGGCTGTCAAGAACCAGACGGCCATGCTCACCACCTTCAATGAAGCCGATATGAGCGCCATCATGAAGCTGAGAAACCAGTATCAGGCAGCGTTTACCACGAAACACGGGATTAAGCTGGGCTTCATGTCCTTTTTTGCCATGGCTGCGGCAGCCGCACTGAAAGAATTTCCCGCAGTGAATTCCTATCTTGAAGGAGATGAAATAGTATCACCGGAATATGTGGATATCGGGATAGCTGTGCAGACCGAGAAGGGACTGATGGTTCCCGTGGTGCGAAATGCTGAGTCGCTGGGACTCGCCGGACTGGAAAAAGCAATAGCTGCACTTGCCGAAAAGGCAAGAAAAAACCGGATATCCATTGAAGAAATGAGCGGGGGAACATTTACCATCACGAATGGAGGCGTTTTCGGATCCATGCTGTCGACCCCTATTCTGAACCCGCCGCAATCGGCCATTCTCGGGATGCATAATATCATCGAACGCCCGGTGGCCGTCAGCGGGAAGGTGGAAATCCGGCCAATGATGTACCTTGCACTGAGTTACGACCACCGGATCATTGACGGAAGAGACTCTGTTGGTTTTCTCAAGCGGATAAAAGAATACATCGAAGAACCGGTTAACCTTCTCTATCAGGGGAAGAACCCGGAAAAAACACTTTTGGAAGTAGAATAAACCTTAATTTATACCAAAAACCAATGTCATGAAGAAACTCATTTTTTTCCTATTGTTTGCTGCCAGTATTCAGATCCTGTCAGGACAGATAAAAAGCGCCCAGATCACTTACACCATGGATTATTCTGCCGATGAAGAATCGGAAGACGGAGAATCCGTTGCATCATTCTTTGAAGGGAGCAGTATGTCCATATATTTTAATCCCTCAATGATGCGTACCGACATTGTATTTGGATTAATTATGGATATGAAGGTGATTATCAACTATACCGGGAAAAACGGCCTGATCCTGATGTCGACCTTCGGATCAAATTTTGCCGTACCGGCTACTCTGGACCAGATCCTCGATAACGGCAGCTCTGCCGATGAGAAACCGGTCCTGGAGCTGGTATCCGGAACCAAAAAGATCCTGAAGTATAAATGCAAAAAAGCCCTGCAAACCGATGCAGCCGGAAATGTTACCACGATATGGTACTCGGAAAAATTCAAGGTGCCGGTATCCTATTTCGGTGTCGCACAGGACATTCCAGGCTTACCCCTTGAAATAGAATCCAACAACAGCGGGGTCAGGATCGTTTTCACGGCCACCGAGATCAAAAAGGGAGAACCTGAAGAAGGGACCTTCAGCCTGGACATCCCCGAAGGCTATGAAGAGATGAGCTACGAGGAATTCAGCTCCATGGGAGAAGAATAATACCATGCAGGGAACCGCAATACTATTTGGAGCTACCGGAGCAGTGGGAAGTCAGCTGCTCCGGCAACTCCTTCAGGAAAAACGTTATGACCGGATCGTTGTCTTTGCCAGAAGATCGCCCGGCATTACACACCCGGCGCTGGAAATCAACATTGACCCGCTCGATGATCCGGAAAGAATTGCCGATCGTATCCAGGGTGACCATCTGTTCTGCTGCCTTGGAACAACCAGCAAAAAAGCCGGCTCAAAAGAAGCATTCCGCAAGGTTGATCTGGACCTGCCTGTGGCCCTTGCGGCCATTGCCTCCAGGAACGGAGTTGGCACCTTCGTTGTAATCAGTTCCATCGGAGCCGGTGAGTCGGCAAAGGGTTTTTATCTCCGCACAAAAAGCAGGATGGAAGAAGGCGTAAAACAGTATTCATTTAAAAACCTGGCTATTGTAAGGCCTTCCCTTTTACTGGGAGAGCGGAATGAGTTCCGTTTCGGGGAGTTCATCGGAGCCGGCCTTAATATTGTTTTTTCTCCCCTGCTCAGGGGCCGCCTGAAAAAATTCAGGGGTATCAGGACGGAAACCGTGGCACGGGCAATGATCACCATCGCCAATACCGGTAACGGTTACAGGGTCTATGAATCGGACGAATTACAGGACCTCGGAAGCTGATCGGCTCATACAGAAATACCTATTGGCCAGAGATGGCGTTAAACACATTTTCAATAAGTTCCTTCTCATTGTCATTTCCGGCAAGTGTCCGGGCCTTTTTGAAAAATTCAACGCTCTTGTCCATATCTCCCAGCATATAATGGCACGTTCCTGAATAAAAATAATAATCAAATTTTTCATTCAGGCTAAGGCAGATATTGAACCATTCCAGGGCTTTCTCCAGGATTTCGGGATTCGCATATTGCTGGTCAAGATCAATCAGCTGTGAAGCCATGGTAAAAAGCCAGCTGTCATCCCCTTTCCGCTCCTGTGCATAGTTTTTGTCGATATAAGAGAATAACGAGTCCAGATCCATGGTATAATAATAAAACTGGAGATAGGCCATGTCGGTCATCATCCTGCCATCGACTTCCGTTCCTGCAGTAAGCAACTGAAGATCTGATGTAAAGAGATCAACACCGCTCCGATCGTTCAACTGAATGGCATTCAGTACCGACCGGTAAAACGCACTGGAGATAAAATCGCTGTAGGCAGTATCCAGGACGGTCCTGACCAGATCGCGCTGCTTCAGGATCTGTTTCCAGACCGGGGTACCCGGTGTCACATAATTGGCTATTACCCTGATGTCGTCGGCATTAAGGTCCGTATCCGGATCTATACCCGATAGGTAGGTAAGGGCAGCAGACTCGGCCTGTTCATCCTTCCTGAGATCAACAAGCGCGGTAATATAGGAAGCGTACTCCTCCGGGTTGAGGTTTCCGCCCGTGAATTTTGGTTGAAGAAGTTCATAGGTATTGTACGCCTCACTCGCTTTTCGCAGGGCTACAGCCAGATCTTCCGGCGTCATATACCCGACCATCCGGGTCATCAGTTCACCACCCGGTGCAAAAACAAAGGCAGAGGGATAGCCTTCCAGCTGATACTGATAGGAGAACATGCTGCCATAATCCGTTTCCCCATCCATTTTAAGGGGGATATAGCCCGTATTTAAAAGCTTTCCAATCGTCCGGTCCGAATAGGTATCCCGGTCCATCATCTTACACGGACTGCACCATGTGGCATATACATCGACAAATAAGGGAAGTTTCAGACTGTCCGACAGGGCCATAGCCTCCTCCATCTCCTGCCTCGTTTTAATCTCTCTGAATTTAACCTGTCCTTCTGATACCGCTGAAAAAGCGAGAATGAGTACCGGAACAATTAAAAGAACTTTCCTGATGCTGATCATATGCTTCTGATTTTATATTTCTAAAACGTTTTATCTCCTGCAATGTTGCGGCCACTCATCAAACATCCCGCCTTTCCTCCCCGGCTTCCCTGATCCGGCTTAACAGGTTCTTTAGTTTCAAGGACTCACTTTCCCAGTTCAGCTGCTTTGCTGCGGTCTCAAGATTTGTCTTCCAGGTAGCCCGAAGTTCCCGGTTGCCAAGCGCTCCTTTGATGAGCACAGCCAGCTGTTCCGGATCCCTGTCGCCATACACCAGCCCCAGGCCAAAATCCTCCACTATTGCCCGCATTTCCGGCAGGCCGGAACAAATAACCGGTACACCTGCCATGATATAATCAAACAACTTGTTTGGCAGGGCAAATCTGTAGTTGAGCCCGAGGTCCTCCTCCATGGAAAAGCCCAGATCAGCCTGGCAGGTAAGGTCATGGAGTTCCCGTGGTTTCAGTCTGCCGGTAAGCAAAACCCTGTTTTCAAGTCCGTTTTTCGCAATCCGGCTTCTTACCTGCTCCATGATGTCGCCATCCCCGGCAACAATCAACTGACAGTCTTCCAGATGATCCATGGCATCCACCAGTAATTCAATACCTCTTCCTTTATTGACGGCACCCTGGTAAAGCAGGATATTCCGCCCCGGAAAGCGCGCTCTCCAGCCATCTCCGGTTGATCCTTCTTTTATCACAGGAAGATTCCTGACCACTTCAAAAGTCGTACCATATCTGGAATGGTAGGCTGAAGCTATGGGTTGGCTGACAGTCATGGCCCACTTTAGTCGGGGTACAATCCCGGCTTCAATCTTTTCCCATATTGCTTTCACACTGTCCCTTCCGACCAGTTCAGGTACTTCGGTGAAATACTCATGGCTGTCGTAAAGCAGCGGGACCCCGCGAAGGCGGGAAGCAAGAAAAGCAGCCCCCAGTGTGTCGAGATCATTGGCCAGGATCAGTTCCGGCTTTTTACCCGTCAGGAGGTAGAAAAACAAACGAAGGTTATAAAAGAAATAGAAGAATGGTCCTTTTGTAAAAAGCATCCTGAAGCGCCTTGTTTTCCAGGGCAAACCAACAGGCAGGCTTCGCTTCAGCTTCCTTCCGATCAGCACAGGCTCAAAGCCTTCCTCAGCCAGTGTACCGGCCACGCGCTGCACCCGCTGGTCGGTGACCAGATCATTGATAACCGCTATACAGACTTTTCTCCGGACTGCCATGGATTGCAGATCTGATTTTATTACCGGATAAACCGCTCCTGCCGACGAAGATAGATAATATCGCTGAAAATCCACCATTCGAAGTGCGGGAATGGCGGCCGGCAATTTACGGCTAAAAAAGGAGGCTTTGGCCTATTTTCCCCGATCTTCATTATCTTTACGCGAAGACAAGACCCCATGAAAGAACCAGAAATAAACCGGAGCCTGAAACACCTGAATTCTTTCGGGCTTGAGGTTAAAACAGCCCGATTCTCCGAGCCCGGTACCGAAGAGGAACTATCCGATTTTTTTAAGCGTCATTACCAGGGCGAGCCTTTACTGATTGTGGGAGAAGGCAGCAATACCCTGTTTACAAAAGACTATGAAGGAACCGTTTTACACCCCGATATAAGGGGATTTGAGGTGCTGAATGAAAGCGGGGATGAGGTCTTAGTTAGGGCGGGAGCAGGTGAAAACTGGGACAGTTTTGTAGAAAGGGCGGTGGAACAGACCTGGTACGGCGCTGAGAACCTCTCTCTGATCCCCGGTTCAGTTGGTTCTGTACCCGTTCAGAATATCGGGGCTTATGGCGTTGAAGCGGCAGAAATAATCCATTCGGTGGAATATTACAATCCGGCGGAGGACCGTTTCGGGAGCATTGCTTCTGAAGACTGCCGTTTCGGCTACCGGTCCAGTTTCTTTAAATCGGAAGAGGGAAACCGGCTGATCATCACAAGGGTGATCTTCCGGCTCGGTAAGAAGGAGAAGTACGTTCTGGATTACGGAGACGTCAGGAAACGGTTTGAGGGTCTGACGGTGAGGAACCTGAAAAGCCTGAGGGAAACCATCATTTCCATCCGGAGGGAGAAACTCCCCGACCCGGCCGTCACAGGCAATGCCGGCAGTTTTTTCAAGAACCCGGTGATCCCCGCTTTACACTACCAACGACTGTTGGCCGACTGGCCCGGGATTCCGGGGTATCACCAGTCCGACGGGTCGGTTAAGGTGCCTGCAGCCTGGCTGATCCAGCAGTGTGGCTGGAAGGGCTACCGCAAAGGCGATGCCGGATGCTGGCCTTCCCAGCCGCTTGTTCTGGTGAATTATGGCCAGGCGAGTGGCAAAGCACTGCTTGAACTCTCCCTCGAAATTGCAGAAAGTGTCAACAGGCAATTCGACATCGCCCTCGAACGGGAAGTGAGGGTGGTTTAAGCTTCGGTGATGGTCTCAAAGGTACACCTCAGGATATCCAGGGCTTTTTCCTGGGTTTCGGCCTCCGCATAGGTACGCAGCACTGGTTCTGTTCCTGAAGGCCTGATCATAACCCATTCATGATCCGAGAAATGGAATTTATATCCGTCGAACTCCTCCTGCTCCGTCACCTGGTAGGGACCAAAAGAGTGGTATGAACCATTCCGGCAGTTTTCCACGATCCGTGACTTGAGATCCCGGTTCAGGGTCAGATCCGACCTTTCAAAAGCAAAAGATCCCGTAATGGCATAGATTTCGGCAATAAGTTCCCGGATGGATTTTCCGGTTTCCACCATAAACTGCCAGATGAGAAGCCCCATCCAGATCCCGTCACGTTCGGGAATATGTCCCTTTACGGCAATTCCCCCCGACTCCTCTCCCCCTACAAGCACATCTTCCTGCAACATCACCTTGCAGATATCCTTAAAACCGATGAATACCCTTTGCACGGGCAGGCCATAGTGAGCGGCGAGTTTTTCCACCTTCACCGTGGATGAAAAACCGGTAACGATCTTACCAGTCAACTTTTTATACCCGGCGAGATAGTGAATGAGCAAAAGAATAATATGGTGGGAATCGATGTAATTTCCATCTCCGTCCATCAGGGCGATCCGGTCGGCGTCACCGTCAACGGCCAGTCCGCAGTCAAACGAAGCCCTGTTCTTCAGATAGGCGCTGAAGTCCTTCAGATTACGTGCAAGCGGTTCGGGCGAGGTATAACCGAAGAACGGATCGTGCCTGTCATTAATTGAAACAACAGCAGGTAATAGTTTCTTCATCACCTTCTGACCGCTGCCAAACATGGGATCGAAGGCCAGTTTGAGCCCCGAGGAAGCAATGGCTGCCAGGTCGAAGGCAGATCTTACATGCTCGATATAAATGGATTCAAGGTCGGGATAACTGATCATCCCTTCTTTTACCAGCTGATCAATGCGAATGGCTTCCAGGGTGATTTCCAGTTCTTCGGGGATCAGCGCTTCGATGTCCTTGATATCTTCCGGCATAAGCGGTCCGCCGTGCGCGCCCTTCAGTTTAAAGCCATTGTAATTGTAGGGATTATGACTGGCAGTGATGACCACCCCAACCTGGGCCTGTAGTTTAAGCAGCCCCAGGGATACCATGGGGGTTGAGACAAAGCCCTCCGACAGATAAACCTTCACCCCTTTAAACGCTAAAACCCTGGCGACAGTTTCGGCAAAAAGCGGTCCTCCGAAACGGCAGTCGTAGCCAACAACAACCGAGGGCCGTGTATATCTTCTGTTCAGCCAGTTGGCAGTAGCCAGGGCCACGCGGGCCACATTGGCCACGGTGAAATCATCGGCTATAATGGCTCGCCAGCCGTCTGTACCAAATTTGATCCTTTTCATGTTAGATTTTCAGTTTTGCTTAGCTAATACAATATTAAAGGTAAAAAAAATGAAAAAATATCACACAAGGAACTCCTTCCCTGTATCGCTTTTTAACCTTTATTAATTATAGATCCTTTTCTGGTTAAGTACCCTCTGGTAAGCCCTGGCATTCTGTCCGTGTTGTTCCATGGTACGGGCAAAGGCATGGTAACCGCTGAAATCAGCCCTCGCACACATATAGAGGTAATTATGCTTTTCGTAATCCAGAACGCCATCAATGGCAGCTACAGAGGGGATGGTGATGGGTCCCGGGGGAAGACCCCTGTATTTATAGGTATTGTAAGGAGAATCGATCTCTTTGTCACTGTTGATGATCCTGCGGCGTCCGAAATCACCCAGTGCAAACTTCAGGGTGGGATCGGCCTGGAGCGGGATCCCAGCCTTCAAACGGTTCATATACAGACCAGCCACCCTGGCATTCTCATCATTGTGCAGGGTTTCTTCATCAACAATAGAAGCAAGGGTAATGACCTCATCCCTGGTAAGCCCGATGGCCCTGGCTTTTTCATCCCTGCTGCCCTTCCAGAAACGCTCGGACTCTTTCTGCATCCTTCGGGTAAACTGTTCCGGCGTGGTGGTCCAGTAAAGTTCATAACTGTTCGGAATAAACAGGGTAGTAAAATTCTTTGCTTCTTTTCCGTAGAGCGCCGGGATGCCGGGGTCGGTAAAATACCCGGCCAGGTCAAGGGAATCGGGCTCAATATAGCGCGCTACCTTTCCTGCAAGGTCGCCCAGGGTACGCACGCTGTTAAACACCACCAGCACGGGATCCTGGCTACCCATCCTGAGCATGTTGATCAGTTCATTATTGCTCATCCCCCTGTAAATCCTGTAACGGCCCGGTAAAACCCGGTTTTTGTAGCCTTTCCTGCCGGCCAGCCAGATGAAGCTTTTTTCATCCCTGATCAGACTGTCGGAACGCAGATAGCCGAGAACATCTTCAAAACTGCTGCCGGTAGGGATATACAGATAAGTGTAGTCCTCTGCGCTCCGGATATTAGGTTCAAAGATCTTCCTGTAGGTTCCGATAAAAAGTATAATCATCACGATGATCCCTGCAAAAACCAGGACCATGGAATACTGTACAATTTTCCCCGCTTTCTTTGTTCTGCTGCGTTCAAGCATCCCCGCCAAATTTTAAACCGACACAAAGGTACATTTTTTTGCTTTTTTGACTATTCAGGATTAGATGTTACTTTTGTTTGCAAATCAATCTGCATGGAAGAGAAAAAACGGATTGCCCTTGTGGCGCATGATAACAGGAAAGTCGACCTGCTCGACTGGGTAAAAGAGAACAAGGAAAGTCTGGTGAAACACAGGCTGATCTGTACCGGCACCACGGGAAAACTGGTGGAAGAGGCGCTGACTGCCTATTCGGGCCAGCCCATCGACATCATCAAACTCAAGAGCGGCCCGCTGGGTGGGGATCAGCAACTTGGCGCAATGATTACCGACGGAGAGATTGACATTATGATCTTTTTCTGGGATCCGATGCAGCCCCAGCCTCACGATGTGGATGTCAAGGCCCTGCTGAGGATCACCGTGCTTTACAACGTTCCCACGGCCTGCAACCGATCGACCGCCGACTTTTTCGTCCGGTCGGAGTTGTACAACCGGCACTATACACCAAAGATCAAGGATTACTCCTATTACATAAACAGGTCGCTTGAATAAAGCGACCTGTTTTATTTCTTTTGGCCCACACCTGGCTTATTTCAGAGCAGCCAGAGCGTCCCTTAGCCGGTCCATGGCCTTCATCAGGTTCTCATCGGAGTTGGCATAGGAGATACGGATGCATCCCTCTGCCCCGAATGCCGAACCCGGCACTGTGGCAATGTGCCCTTCTTCCAGTAGATACATCGCCAGATCGGAGGAATTGGCAATCTTCCGTTCTCCGAATTTCTTTCCGAACCATGCACTGACATCCGGGAAGACATAAAAGGCTCCGCCGGGAACGTTGCACCGGATCCCTTCGACCCTGTTAAGCCGGTCAAGAACAAGATCCCGCCTGCGAAGGAAGGCCTCATTCATGCCTGCCAGACACGACTGGTCGCCGGTGAGCGCGGTCAGGGCAGCGCGCTGTGCTATCGTGGTGGCCCCTGAAGTGACCTGTCCCTGCAGTTTCACGCAGGCTTTGGCAAGCCATTGTGGTCCGGCCATATAACCGATCCTCCAGCCCGTCATGGCATAGGCTTTTGAAACACCGTTGATCACTATAACACGGTCGTGAATGTCGCTGAACTGGGCAATACTTTCATGTCCTCCGATAAAGTTGATATGCTCATAGATCTCGTCGGCTATAACAAAGACATTTTCATGCGCGGCAATTACGTCGGCCAGGGCCCGCAGTTCCTCCCGGGTATAAACACTGCCGGTGGGATTGGAGGGTGAGCAAAGCAAGAGAGCTTTGGTTTTTGGAGTTATGGCGGCGCTGAGCTGTTCGGGTGTCAGTTTAAATTCATTTTCAACATCTGTAGAAATAACCACATTGATCCCTTCCACCATTTTTACCTGTTCGAGGTAGCTTACCCAGTATGGAGCGGGAACGATCACCTCATCGCCCGGATCGATAAGGCACATCATCACATTGGCCAGTGAATGCTTGGCACCGGTGCTCACAACAATCTGAGATGGTGCATACTCCAGGTTATTCTCCCTCCTGAACTTGGCCGAAATAGCCTCAAGGAGATCGGGATATCCTGCAACAGGCGGGTAAAAGGAATAATTATCATCAATGGCCTTTTTTGCACCTGCCTTTATATGATCCGGAGTCGGAAAATCGGGTTCACCAACGCTCAGGTTGATCACATCGATCCCCTTGGCCTTCAGGTCCCGGCTCTTCTGATTCATTGCAATCGTTTCGGAAGGAGAAAGTGAATTAATTCTGGCTGAAAGTTTTTCCATAACAGGCATTTTTTATGTAAAAGGATTAATACGGTTCCGGAATCCAAAAATACGGTTTTAATTATAATTTACTTAATATTGTATTACGTAAGTTTCAAAAATATTCAACATGGAGATATTCGCTGAGATTCTGAAATATACCATTCCTGCACTGATCGTTTTTCTTACCACCTGGGTGCTGCTCCGAAACTGGAGAAAAAGTGCGGATCAGGCGAGGAAACATGAATTCAATATGCATATGAATGATGAGATCCTGCCTGTGCGTCTTCAGGCCTATGAACGTATTATCCTTTTTCTGGAAAGGATCTCGCCCGACTCGATCCTGCTCCGGATTAACCGGCCGGAATACTCATCACGTCAGTTACAGGCCGAGCTGCTTTCCACCATCAGGCAGGAATTTGAGCATAATCTGGCTCAGCAGGTTTATATAAGTACTGAAGCATGGGAAGCCGTGAAAACAGCGCGTAATCAGACTGTCAAAATGATCAATGATGCCGCAGAGGAACTGAAGCCCCAGGCCACCGGCACCACCCTCAGCAAACTTATTCTGGAAAAAGTTATGGAATTAAAGAACCCCCCGACCCAGGCTGCCATCGACATCCTGAAGCGGGAGGTTTCTGCACTTTTCTTTTGAGCCGGGCTCAGCTGATCATTTCGATACTGCGTTTAACAAACCTGGCAAGTTTTTCGCCTTTCAGCATATTGTTGGAAAGCAGTGCCAGGTCGATAAGTTGCTTCACCAGCGGATTCTCCTTACCAAAACCTTTCAGCAATTCGGTCCGCTCTGAATCCAGCTCCCGGAGCCTGGTTTCAAGTTCGTCAAGCTTATCTTTGTCGGACTGGGGAATTTCCTCCTCCTTCATATCCTTATGGGCCTGTTCAAGACCGTTTTTCTCCTCCGACAGTTTCTGCCTGTCGAGCCGGATCGCTTTCACCTTCTTACCCACGGTGCCCTCCGTCTCCTCCATAATCCTTCTGACCAGGGGATGCGTCGTATTTACTACCAGATTATAGCTGTCGGGCAGGGAACCGTAAAAAGCGGCTCCGCCTCCCATCTCTGACATGTCCTTCATCCTGCGCATAAACTCACTCTGGGTGATAATCACCGGACGGGCTTTTTCGCCCAGGTCCTCGAAGGAAACGAAGTAATTGTCCTCTCCTTCGAGAAGGCCATTAAATACGGGTGTCAGATCCGCTTTCTGCTCGGCCGACAGACTGCTCTCAGGGCCATCTTCCTTCTGGATTAGCTTTTCTGTAATCTCAGAGTCAACCCTTGCGAACCGGGAATCCTTCAACTTGCTTTCAAGATGGTTGATAAAATGCGGATCCAGCTGTCCATCCATCAGCAGAACATCGTAACCCTTTTCCCTGGCCGCTTCAATATAGCTGAACTGCTTTTCACTGTCGGTGGCATAAAGATAGATCAGGGTCTTGTTCTTGTCGGTCTGTTCGGCTTTGATCAGATTTTCGTATTCCTCGAAGGTATAGTATTTGCCGTCGGTGTTTTTGAAGAGTGCAAATTTAGCCGCCCTGTCGTAAAACTTTTCCTCGGTCAGCATCCCATATTCAATAAACAGTTTCAGATCGTCCCATTTCTTCTCAAACTGTTCCCTGTCGTTTTTAAAGATCTCTTCCAGCCTGTCGGCAACCTTTTTGGTAATATGGGTTGAGATTTTCTTAACATTTGAATCGCTCTGCAGATAGCTCCTT
Source organism: Bacteroidota bacterium (assembly GCA_049325415.1). GTDB lineage: Bacteria > Bacteroidota > Bacteroidia > Bacteroidales > JBMOLL01. The sequence continues at coordinate 15,273 of JBMOLL010000023.1, forward strand.
GAAACATTCAGGGGAATATCGGGTGAATCGAGAACACCATGAAGAAGGGTGAGGAATTCAGGTACGATCCCTTCGACCGAATCTGTCACAAAAACCTGGTTGCAGTAAAGCTGGATCTTGTTCTTCTGGATCTCGATATTGTTCTTGATCCGGGGGAAGTAAAGAATACCGGTCAGGTTAAAGGGATAATCCACGTTCAGGTGAATATTGAACAGGGGTTCCTCGGAAACGGGGTACAGGCTGCGGTAGAAGGCAGCATAATCCTCTTCCTTTACCTCGGCAGACGGGATGGTCCACAAGGGTTTGGTCTCATTGACAACATTATCTTCCTCTGTATCCACCTCTTTTCCGTCCTTCCAGTCCTTTTTCTTACCAAAAACCACCTCAACCGGGAGAAAACGGCAGTATTTATGCAAAAGACCTTCAATTTTCTCATCGGTGGCAAAATCCTTGGAATCCTTGTCCAGGTGGAGGATCACATCGGTACCTCTTCCGGAACGCTCCGTTTCTTCAAGGCTGTATTCGGGGCTCCCGTCGCAGCTCCAGCGCAGGGCCGGCTCGTTATCCCTCCATGAACGTGTTACGATTTCCACTTTATCGGATACCATGAAGGAAGAGTAAAAGCCCAGTCCGAAATGACCGATAATGGCGTTGCTGTCTTTCTTGTATTTCTCAAGGAACTCGCCTGCACTGGAAAAGGCAATCTGGTTAATGTATTTATCAATCTCATCCCTGGTCATTCCCACTCCCGCATCGGAAACGGTAAGGGTCTTCTTCTTCTTATCGAGGGATATTCTTACGGTAAGATCCCCGAGTTCGCCCTGGAATTCACCCACTGAGGCAAGGGTCTTTAACTTCTGCGTGGCATCTACAGCATTGGATACCAGCTCTCTGAGAAAAATTTCATGATCGGAATAGAGAAACTTTTTAATAATCGGGAAGATGTTCTCCGTAGTTACTCCTATTTGACCTTTCTGCATGACTTAGATGATTTAGATTAAACAATTCCGGGGGCGAAGTGTCAAACTGCATGCCAGCCGCGAAAAACTGCCATATAGTCAGAGATCACGGGAAGGACAGAAAAAAATGTCAGCAAAACACAGCTAAGGAAGACAGGACGGACAGCGGTCAGTAGTTCCGTGCATCCACATCTTCTTCCAGGGACCAGCTCCCTTCTGAAAAACGATAGGCGTCATACGAGCCGTCGGGACCATAGAACCGGAAATCGCCGTAGTAGATCGACTGGAAGGGTACCAGGTGATCGAATACAATTTTTTGCATCAGCTCATTATATCTCAGAGAGATGCTAACCTGGGAAGAATATTCAAGTACGACACGGTCCTTACTTTTCCTTCCGTCGTAAAACATCCCGGTGGCAAACTGAGGCTTACCACGCTCAATCTTAAGCACTTCGATGGTTTTTACCCGCGAATATGCATTGTTATAATCCAGTCCGAGCAGGGTATAATAGCTGTCTTTTTTATAGCTGTTGGTGAGGATCTCATAATACAGTTTGCCGTGCCAGTTGCCGACTGTTTGCTTCAGCATTTCATTATGAATATTTGCTGAAATACGGTCTTCCAGCTGAAAAACACCTTCTTTCCTGCCATCCCTGAGCTGGATAAAGCCATAATATTGGTAATCGTTTACCGGGTTTTCCGTATTCCACGTAAAAATCCTGAGCTTTTTATCCTCACTCTCGAGTTTACCGATCATGTTGAGTCCGGACCAGGGATAGTCCATGGCGTACTGGTTCTCCAGTCCGTATTTAAACAGACGGAGGATCTCCTGGTTCACCGAATCCTGTTGACTGCTGTAAGCCGGGTCGTACAAACGTTGAAAGAGCTGCACAAGGGTTGATTCAGTTTCCACAAGTTCAATCATACCCGGTTCCTGTGCCTTTAAGGGTGACAGGACGAAGAGGAAGAAAAGCAGCAGGCCGGCAGGGATTTTCACTTTCATTTTCTAATAACGAACGATGTTCAAACTTATTTTGCCATATCATCCAGCACCTCCAGTATCCATTTCACCGAGAGCTCTACTTCCTCCTGACTTATGATCAGGGGAGGCGAGATCCGGAAAGCATCCTGGCAGAAGAGGAACATATCCATGGCAATGCCTTTCTCAAAAGCCTTTTTGAGGAAGAGGGCTACCGGATAAGCTCCGTCAAGCCGCACGGCCAGGTAAAGGCCTTTTCCCCTTATCTCAGCAATTGCCTTATGCTGCAACAGGTCGCGGTACAATTGTCCCATCTGCGCTGCGTGGCCGATCAGGCCGTTATCGAGCATGTAGCTTTGCGCTGCCAGGCCTGCGGCGCAGCATACCGGATGTCCCCCGAAGGTAGTGATATGGCCTAGCGGCGGATCAAAGGTAAGCTTCGACATGTTTTCCTTTGAACTGATAAAGGCGCCGAGGGGCATCCCTCCCCCGAAACTCTTCGAGACACAGAGGATATCGGGAACTATGCCGTAGTGTTCAAAAGCAAACAGCTTGCCTGTTCTTCCAAAACCGGTCTGGATCTCATCGGCGACGAGCAGGGTTCCGGTTTCCCAGCAGCGTTCGGCCAGTTTCGTCAAAAATCCGCCGGCCGGTTCAATAATCCCGGCTTCTCCCTGGATGGGCTCGACGAATACAGCCGCTGTTTGCCGGTCGATGGCTGCAAGTTGTTTCGGATCATTGAAATCAATATGTCTTATCCCCGGAAGCAGGGGGAGAAAGCCTCCCTGATAAAGCGGATCGCCGATCAGGCTGAGGGCGCCCTGTGAACTTCCGTGATAGGCGTTGCGGAAAGCCACAAAATTTGGCCTTCCCGTCACTCTTTTGACCAGTTTCATTGCGCCTTCAATGGCTTCGCTACCGGAACTGACAAAATATACATTATCCAGGGAAGCGGGCAGATTGTCGGCCAGCCAGGCGGCATAGCGCACCTGGGGCGATTCCACAAATTCACCGTAAACCATAAGGTGCATATAGGCATCGGCCTGTTCCTTAAGAGCTTTCAGGACGGCGGGATGCCGGTGACCGAGGTTGGAGACGGATACGCCGGATATGAGATCGATGTAGGGTTTACCGGTGGGATCGTACATAAAAATACCTTCCGCGTGCTCTACTTCGAGGAAGACCGGAAAATCGGATGTTTGTGCAACATGGCGCAGAAACAGCTGTTTGTTGTTCACCATGCCATTGAATTAGAATGACGAATACCGGCTTACTTAATGATCAGGTTAATATCCTTCATCAGCTTCTCTTTATAGGACTTGCCGATGGGAATGGATTTCGTGCCTTCTTCAACGCGGATCAGAACAGCATTGTCTTCAATGACGTCGATGCAGCTGGTATTGACAATATAGGAGCGGTGAACCCGGGTGAACTTCCGCATGGGCAGCCGCTGTTCAATGGCCTTCATGGTGAAATGTATGGTGTATTTCTCCTTGAAAGTATTGAAAATCACATAATTTTCCAGTGCTTCAACCCAGAGAATATCATTAAACTTCAGCCGTACCAGGGTAGAGTTCTTTTTGATAAAGATCTCATCCTTATTCATTTCGCTGTCCTGGATCAGTTCGATCCTCTTGATAACCTTTTCGACAGCTTTGAAGAAGCGGCTGTAGGTAACAGGTTTCAGGAGGTAGTCGGCAACGTCGTATTCATAGGAATCCAGTGCGTATTTGCCTTTGGCTGAAACGATCACCACCTGTGGGGGATTTTTCAGTGAATCCAGGAAATCGATCCCTGTCATCTGAGGCATCTCAATATCGAGAAAGATCAACTGAATATCAGTATCCTTCTTGATAAAGTTTATAGCTTCAACTGCGTCAGAGAAGGAGGCCTTGAGTTCCAGGCCCTCTGTTCTGTGAATAAATTCTTCAATGATTCTCCTTGAGAGAGTATCATCGTCAATAAGGATACAGTACATAAAAAAAATATTAACCTATCAAAATATGCGATTAACGCTTAGAATCTGCAATTTAATCAAAGGTATATATTTCTGTTTAATAACAGAGGTATCTGAAAAAAAACTTTTTGCGAATTATTTTTTTAACAAATTTCACAAAAAAAAGTAGGGCTGCCCTGGGGCAGCCCTACTTTAACAGTTCTGGTATCATTACTTAACAGCGTCAGCCAGTTCGCTTCCAGCTTTGAACTTCACAACTTTTTTGGATTTGATTTTAATTTCAGCACCGGTCTGAGGATTCCTTCCGGTCCTGGCTCCTCTAGAAGCAACGGAGAATGAACCAAATCCTACTAATGCAACGCGATCACCTTTTTTAAGCGCTTTAGTGGTAGTTGTTACAAAAGCGTCAAGAGCTCTTTTAGCATCAGCTTTGGTCAGATTGGCTTCAGCAGCGATAGCATCTATTAATTGTGCTTTGTTCATAATAAAAAAATTTAGGGTTAGTAATAATATTTTCGCATTGAATCAATTTCTATACAAATATAGACTATAATTCAGCTTTAGCAAATATAAGCATTAAAAAATGCCGGTTTTGTTGATAAAAGAGCGGGTTTTTACATTGAAACCATAGAAAACATGCTTGAATCAGCCGATTCCATCCTCCAGGTACCCTGTTAATAAAGGGTTTTCGAATATCCCATGCGTTCGGACGATGGTTTCTGTAAAAAAGTAGTCTCTGAAAATGAAATAGTATTGTATTGATTACTAATTACTTATGATTTTTCAGTTTTTCAATCCCCGTATTTACAAAATTTTACTACTTTTGCGCCCGGAGGAATGGCAGAGTGGTCGAATGCGGCGGTCTTGAAAACCGTTGTACCCTTGCGGGTACCGGGGGTTCGAATCCCTCTTCCTCCGCCAGGTTTAAATCC
>JBMOLL010000024.1:0-2367 GCA_049325415.1 Bacteroidota bacterium
CCCATGATCACACCGCTTTCATTAAAAAAAGGAGATAAGATCGGACTGATCGCCCCGGCCCGGAGCGGAGACGAACAGATGATTGCTGCCTTCACCCGACTGGCCGAAAGCTGGGGCTATGGGATTGTCATGGGAGAGAAGCTTACCGGGAGGCACGGTCAGTTTGCCGCCGGCGACCGCGAGCGGTGCGACGATTTCATGCGGGTATGGAAGCACCCGGAGGTCAGGGCCGTGATGGCGGTCAGGGGAGGTTACGGATCGGCCCGCCTGCTGGAGTCCCTGCCTTATGATCAGCTTCAGAAGGATCCCAAATGGCTGGCCGGATTCAGCGATATCACCGCCCTGCATTCGGCCCTGAACCGTTACTCAGGGATGGAAACCCTCCACACCTGGATGCCGGTTTCGCTGGTACTTGAAGAAAAAGCCGACACGGAATCCATTGACTCCCTGCGCTCGGTTCTGGCCGGCGAGGCTCTGAGCTACCGCTGCCCGGCAAGCCCTTTTAATCTTCCCGGAAAGGCGGAAGGAAGGCTCACCGGCGGAAACCTCTCGGTGTTGTATTCCCTTGCCGGAACAAGGTGGGAACCCGATTACTCAGGGAAGATCCTGCTACTTGAGGACCTGGACGAATATCTCTATCATATCGACAGGATCTGCCTGAATTTCGACCTGCGCGGTATTTTCAGTCAGATTGCCGGCCTGGTGGTCGGGGGGATGGAACAGATGCACGACAACACGGTACCATTCGGAAAAGATGCCCTGGAAATTATCTCCGGTTATGCCGTTAAATATGGCTTTCCGACCTTTTTTGGTTTTCCTTCGGGACATATGCCTGGGAACCGAACGCTGATATTTGGCCGTCGTGTCACATTAACGGTTAACGGGGAAAGCGAACTGCTCTTTCACCCCGGAAACTGAAATCGAATTACATGACTGAATCTGCTGAGTTTGGCAGGCGGGCGGAGCAGCTTGCCGCCAATTACCTGATTGCAAAGGGATACAGGATCCTTCACACAAACTGGCGGTTTTACAAAAAGGAGATCGACATTGTCTGTACCAACGGTAATGAACTGATCATTGCCGAGGTGAAAGCCCGGAACTGCTCGGTTTTTCCTTACCCGGGAGAGGTCGTTCCTCCCTCCAAACAACGGCATCTGGTGGATGCGGCGGAAGCCTATATTTTTCGCTACAATATCGATCTGCAAACCCGCTTCGACCTGATCGCCATTATTTACAACCAGGGAGGTTTTGAGATCGAACATATCGAGGCAGCCTGGTATCCTTCGGTGAACTGAAGAGAAACTTCCGGGAGTGCAGGCTTTTTCTTATTTGTCTCCACTGTCACATCTTTTGATCACTTCATCAGGTAATCTGGAAACCGAATAGGATGTGCCGGTATAAAAGTCTGTTTTTGACGAGGATTGGATCAAGTTTTTTTTTACATTTAACCAAACCAACAACCCAATGAAAAGACTAATCCCAATCATCGCCCTCGCTCTCCTTTTTTTCAAAGGCTGTTATCCTGAACCTCAGGCGGCTTTTACAGCGGAGTATGACGACAACACTGCTCCTGCCGAGGTAACCTTTACCAATTATTCCGAATATGCCGAGCAGTTTTACTGGGATTTCGGCGACGGAGAAACCTCTACTTACACCAATCCCATTCACACCTATTACTACTGGGGAGATATGACCGTAACCCTTGAAGCTACAGGAAGGGGTGGGGTGGGATATGCCCAGACCTCCCTTACCATTCAGCAACCCACCACCTACATTGTCAGGAACTATTCCTCCTTTACTTTGTTTGAAGTTACTTCCTATTACTGGGATCAGATTGATGTTTATGATGTGTATTCGCATGGTACACTGGACTCCTATGAAGACAGTGACGAAGTGCTCACTTCCAGACCCACCATTGAGATTTCTTTCAAGTTCGAACCCGGAGGAGACTGGATTCTTGTTGCCGATTCGTATATACTATCTGCTCACTACAGAAATTATCTTCTGATCAACGATGAAACGCAGGTTTACGTATCGGCCGGCGGCAGTGATACGGACCTTACTGATTTTACCCTGAAAAAACTGAAAAAATCCACGCCCGTCAGCCTAAGGGAATACCTGGAAGGCAGGGGGATAAACTGAGCCATCGGGTATATGTTTAAAACGAATAAACCGGCTCTCCCCGCAGGGAGCAGCCGGTTTATTCGTTTCCGGGGGACCATTTTCCCGGAAAGTTTCTGTTCCCGTATTGATTGACTGTTGCTATGTATAAATAACCGGCCGGCTGTTATATCTTTGGAAGAACCCGGACAGCTTGTTTGCCGGCCAACTGTGAGACAACCCGGGTTTCCCGAACCGGAGAAGGTT
>JBMOLL010000025.1:0-18606 GCA_049325415.1 Bacteroidota bacterium
TCGTGATCGGCAAGGATGACCGGGATCCGATGATTGTTTTCAATCAGGGTGAGCGCCAGAAGGATCTCTCCGTTGGCATCCGGACTGGTATTGTTCAACACATGGTAGGCTTCGGCCAGAAGCTTCATTTTCTGACGCTCCTCTTCCTTCAGCTGATTGACCAGCCGGTTGGTGTAAAGAAGTGAGCCTGCGCCGATCAGGATGGCGGAAAAAAGCAGGAAGTATTTCCAGCGCTGTTTCTTTTCGTAAATATTCAAAGTCTGAATCGATTGCCGCAGTACAAAACTACGTTATTAGCGATCATTTTCATCAATAACGATTTTAAAATCGGGTTTATTCTCTTCCCCGGATTTCTTCTTCCTGTCTTTTCTCAAGCCGGTTTTAACACCTTCGTTTCGAAGCGTATCAGACCGCTCTTCATTCTGGAATTCAAAGCGGAAAAGTGGCTGATTGCCGGCAGGAAGAGTGCTGCTCTTCTGCAGCGCCGAATCCTTTTTAAATAATCCCAGCTCTTCGTTGAACAGGACCTTCAGTTCCTGTTTTTCATTTTTCAGGTCCGAACGGATCTTTTCTGCAGCCTGCTCGCGATCGTATTCAACCTTCATCCCGGGGCCATGATCGTAAATCTTCAGAAACAGGGTCCGCTGATCCCGTTCATCGGCTGCCGATTCAAATCCGAGCTCCCGGTCTTTTTTGGCCTTATTATATAGAAGATCAGATAGTTTAAGTCTTACATGATATTCATAAAGGTTATCAAAATCATGTTCTCCGGATGCACTGAGATTAATCGCAGAGTTGGACACCATCATTTCAGGAATTATCACCTTTCCCCCCGTGATCACAATGTTGTTTTCCAGGCGGGCAAAGCGGATGTCCTTCAGTTCTTCAATATTAATAAAAGACGATAAAGCGGAAAGCGGCTCGAAATCCACCAGTTCTCCGTCGGTGACCAGTACCGAACTTTCACACTGAAGCTGTGGGTACAGCATGGTAAAGGCACTCGTGAGCGGAAATGTGAGATCGCCACTTCCGCTGATCTTTCCCATCAGATTCCTGTCGGTAATAAAATCCTGACCGAAATTTTCAAAGGAAAGAAACATTTTCTGGATATTAATCCGGTCAAAGCCCGCCGACAGATTGAACAGGAAGGAATAATCCGGGAGCTGACCAAGGGCACATCTTCCGCTGATCATCCCGTTCATGGTGTTCATGGTGAAGTGATCGATATTCAGGACCGAACCGGAATAACTGGCCGTACCCGATGCCGTTGTAGCAGTGATGTTCCTGTAATGCAGGGTGTCGGCGTCAAAGTAAATATGTGCAAGGATCTGTCGGGGCATATGAATTACCGAATCCTCATCATCCCCACGCGAACGGTAACTGTCAATAAGCTGGTCAATATCAAACACCTGTCCGCTAAGCTTTCCCTGAATGCTCAGGTTTTCGGTTTCCGTGGCCAGATATCCGGGCAGGTTTCCGGCTATTCCTTCAAAATGAAAATCGGAAAGACCGGTCTTTCCCTTCAGATCAATATCAAGCTTTGAGCCATCAATTCGCAGGGTACCGTTGAGCCCTGTAAAAGGGGTCTCATACCAGGGAAAGGCAAAGGTTGCCTGATCCGTGTTTACTTCTCCCTGAAGATAAAATTCTCCGGGAGCCCCTCCGGAACCGGAAAATACCGCCGAAAAGCCCAGATCAAAATTCAGCAGCCCGGAGCTGGATGTTACTGGCAGGTCGGGGTACCAGGCCGGAAGGTTTTCTGCCCGCAGGGCTCCGGCTACCTTGCCGTAAAGCTGATTTCTCCTGCCATAAATAAAGGTCATGTTACCACTGACCCTGTCTTTTGCAGAAGTAAATTCAAAGGTCTCTGCCGAAAAGGTAAGGGGTTCTCCGGGAAGTGATTTATCATTGCTGATTCTGCCATTCAGACTGATATTTTCAATGGGGTACGGAGCCCCGGGAAAATCCACCATACCCCGGTGTAGCAGGATGCTGGCATCAATCTCCGGAAGAGACCCCGGAGCCATTAGCCCTTTAACCCTTGAATTCAGGGAAACAGAACCTCTGACAGCCACCTCTTTAAAGCGGGAAGTCACAGTGGAGGGCAGCAGCGGAATGATCTTCTGTAGTTCAATGTTTTCTGCCGATGGGGAAAGGTCAAGCTCAACCCCGCCTCCCCTGTGGATGATGAAGCTGCCACTGGCATTCATCGTAATATCGTCCAGCCCGACAGATCCGGTGCGGATAAGAAACAGCGAGTCCGATACTGCCATCCCAATCCTGAACCGAAGCTCCTGATCCTTAAGATAGGTCGCCTCTCCGATGCTGAAACGGCGGATATCAAGCCTGGCCTGGGTGAGCAATTCATACTCCTTCTTGGAGAATTTCCCGTTGAGGGCCAGTTGTCCCACCGAACCCTCAAGCTCCGTACGATTGGTAAGGGAAAGATATCTGAAATCAAAATCTTTCAACTCCACCCGCTTAAGATCAATAAACAGGGGAGAACTTTCGGTTTCGGCCGACCCGTCTTTCAGGAAATGGAAGTTGCCCCTTCCCGAAAGATCACTGTAAAGATGAACCTTTCCGGATACCGCCTGGATCCGCCCGATCTTGTATTCATTCTTGAGGAGATAAAGCGGATTGAACTGAAAATATACGGTTTTCGCATGAAAAAGCGTATCAGTATTTATAGCCGGAAAATCCTGTTGAGAGAAATCACGGCCCGACCAGGCATTGACCTCTTCCAAAACGATGGACACATAAGGGAAGCGCTGGAAAAAAGACACTTCTATGTTTTCCACCGTGATACGGGTGTCCAGGCTGGCGTTGATCTCCTTTAATGCATATTCCTTAACCTCATCTTCGTAAAATCTGACAAGAACCACACCTCCGATTGCCAGCACGAGAAAAAAAATCAGCAGAAGAGCGGCAGCATATTCCAGGTACTTCTTAATCTTTTTCAACATATAACCTAAATATATACAAAAACTTATATGATGATGACTAAAGCTTTAAATGAATACTTATCCGAGCAGGTATTTTGAGAAATCCTGGTGCTCATCGCGTTCTTCTGCCTCCTGTCCGAATTTGAAAATCCGGGCTTTCCGCTTTCCGATCAGGCGCATTACCCGGCCTTCAACACGCAGCATGGTTCCTTCCCGGAGACCAATGACCGTTATTTCCCGGTTGAGTTCAAGGAATTCATTGATGCGGTCTTCACGGGTTTCTCCCGCATGACCGTCGGGATTACTGTCGAGATAGTGTGGATTGATCTGAAAAGGGACCAGGTTGAAAGCCCCGAAACCGTCCGGCTCAACAATCGGCATGTCATTGGTTGTGCGTATGCTTGGACAGGCCACATTGGATCCTGCACTCCATCCGATATAGGGAGTCCCGGAAAGGACTTTTTTCCTTACTGGCTCAATCAGACTCTTTTCCCGGATCAGGGAGATCAGACGGAAGGTGTTCCCGCCTCCGGTAACAATGACATCGGCTTCACCAATGGCGGCAACAGGATCGGAATGCTGGTGTATGGAGGTGATTTCCTGTCCGATGGAATGGAATCTATCACGAACCTTCAGGTAATAGGCGTCATAAGATATGCTTACTCCTGCATAGGGAATAAATACTGCTTTTAGTGCTTTCTCTCCGAGAAAGTTCCTGATCTCCGGCATGGGGTATTCAAGATAAGCCTCTCCGGCATTGGTTGAGTTGCTGATCAGTAGTAGTCTCATTTGAATTCTTGTTGATTTTGCCTGCAAAGTTAATACATTGACCGGACCTGTCCCGATCAGTTTTTAACATCAGAAAGCTTGTCGTTTTCTAAACTAACGCACTGCCGGCCACACATAATCTGTCGGTGGAAAAAATATATCAACCTGCTTTCCCCGGAAAAAGGCTTTTACACCTCGTTATATCACTTCTTGCCGGAGAATTTTCCGACACGAAGCGGGCACCTGTCTGCGGAAGTAAAAACACATCACCTTACTCCGGGTAGAAGCCCCGCTCTGAAAGAAAAGAAGCTGCCTTTTCGGGGCAGCTTCCTTTGCTAACCGGTTCTACCTTTTCAGAAATCAATAAGAGTAAGCCCGATGGTGAAAGGATAAAGCTCCGGGCCCATATTCTTTTCAAAAAGAGGAGTTAAGTAATAGGTGGCGTACAGATTCAAAGCACGGTACCCGATCCTGACTTCCGCTCCGTATCTCAGGGGAGACAGGTTGTAATCACCCTTGGTGTTTTCTTTGGAACGCTCGCCATTGATGAGGTATTTGATTTTGGTTTTGGAAGAAAGCTTGATGCCGCCTGTCAGACCGCCTGAGATATGGATGTCCTTGCCCCCGACAGGGATATGGAATTCGAGGAACAGAGGCGCTTTCAGATAAAACATACCCAGCTTTGACTTGGTGATGGCATCTGCATTATCGGGAATGTAATTGCCTATCACACCATTAACATCTTTGGCTATACTGTTTTGACCATCGAACACATAGTTCGTCCACTCTAGTCCGAGACCGGTAACCAGTCCGACTTTATCGGTTCCGAAACCGAAGCCATAATCGATGAAATTCCAGTTGAAATTCCAGGAAAGGCCGGTGTTCAGGTTCATATACTCACTGCCTGCAGGGAGAGCCATTTCGTAACCCGGCGAAAGATATCCGTTCAGACCCAGGTCGAAACCGGCATAATGCGGCTTGAATTTTTTCCTGTCCTTTTTTGCATCACCTTCATCATTGTCCGCTTCATCCTGATTTTCTTCCATATCGACAATATTGATGGTGGTTCCGTCTTCCCCTTCAACAAGGCTGAACCCCTGGCTTCCAAGTTTTACACGGGTGGTGTCGCCGTTTTCTTCAAAGATCAGAATTTCATTCTGTCCGAGGGATACACGTGTTTTTTCCGGCAGGGCAGGCATTTCCGGTACTTCAGGAACAGCACTGATTTCCGGCTCTTCAATGAATTCTTCATTCTCAGGAATGATAACCGTTCGGGAGGTGTCGGGCTGGGCATATATTGACATCGTTGTGGCAACAGCCAGCAGAAGGATTAAAATACGTTTCATGGTACTAACATTTATGAATTTGTCCGTATGACGGACAGCCCTTCCGAAAAGTTACAGGACCAGAATTTTTTTTTCAGAAACGTATTCCAATTATGACAATGTCGTCGATCTGTTCAACATTCCCTTTCCAGGATTCAATGGTCTGGTTCAGCATTTTACCCTGGGAGATCATGTCCATATGATTGGATCCCTCCAGCAGGTCCTTAAACCTCCGGTACATGAATTTTTTGCCTTTGGGTCCGCCAAACTGATCGGCGTAACCGTCGGAGAACAGGTAAATTATATCGTCCTTCTCCAGACTGAGTTCATTGAGCGTGAAGGGAGGCATTTTCTCATGAATGGCAACCGGCATTTTATCCCCTTTTATTTCCGTAAGGACTCCTTTCCTGATCATGTAAAGCGGATTATTCCCGCCTGCAAAGCCGAGCGTCTTCCCTTCCCTGTCGAAACGCACCAGGGCAATGTCCATTCCGTCTTTGGCTTCCCCTTCTTTTCCCTGCTGGTTCAATGCACGTATAATGTCCTGCCGGAGGTGGTTGAGTACAGCATCGGGAGCAATGGCGCCTGCCTTGCTGATAATCTCGTTCAGGTAGGCCAGTCCGAGCATACTCATGAAGGCTCCCGGAATGCCATGACCCGTGCAGTCGGCTGCTGCCGCATAAATGTATCCGTCCTTTTCCGCTACCCAGAAAAAGTCACCGCTCACGATATCGCGGGGTTTGAAAAGAATAAAGTGTTCGGGCAGTATATCCTTTAGCAGGCTGTCGGAAGGAAGCAGGGAACGCTGGATCCTTTCTGCATAGTGGATGGAATCCATGATCTCCTTCTGCTGAACGGCGATCTGGTCACGTTGCTCGGTGGCAAGATCACGCTGGGCCTCGATTTCGGCATTGGCCTCTTCCAACTCGTGGGTCCTTTCCTTCACCAGTTGTTCAAGACGCCTCTTCTGGGCCTGAACAGCCCTCATCCGGATGGAATAGGTGCTGTAAATCAGCAAAAAGAGCACCAGGATCACCGTTCCACGGAATACCCAGGTGTTGTACCAGGCTTTTCGGATCGTGAACTCAAACTGCTCGGCATAGCCCCAGATATTGTTTTTTCCTTTGGCTTTGTAGATAAACTGGTATTTACCTGCCGGAAGATTGGTATAATAGGCCTTGAATTCCTTTCCGCGATGGTAGGAGGAATAGTTATTGCCCGAGCCCCTCAGATAGAATTCATACTCTACCGATTCTTCATCGGAGAAGGAAAGGGCCGTGATCTCAAAAACAAAATTATTCTCGTTATGACGGAAGCTTCTGCCGGTCTCTATCCTTATGGGCTCCCCGTTAAGCAGGATCCTTTCGATGTAACAAACAGGGGAATAATTCATGGTTGACTTGGCCCGGATGTTGAAATTCGAAAGCCCGTGATACGTACCGACCCAGAGCAGATCGTTATGGTCCAGGAACAAACCTCCGGCAGTGATTTCATCACCACTCAGACCGTCCTTCGTATCAATAGTGAATTCCGTTTTATCCGTATTCAGATTATAGTAACTGAAACCTTTGTTGGTTCCCAGCCAGAGATAATTCCTGTTTTTGGCAGGCTGGATGGCTTTGATCACGATACTGCGATCGAGAGGATGAATTTCCATCTGATCAAAGCGGCCGTTGCGCACAATCCCCAGTCCGCAATCGGTCCCGATAAACAGGTCTTCCTCTCCGGCATACAACGACCATACATTGCAGGACACAGGCGAGAGCAATTCAAAACCACCGCCGTTAAAACGGACTATGCCCGAACTGTTTCCGCCAAGAATTTGACCTTCGTACTCAATAAGCTGAAAGATATTGGAGGTATAACGGTTCTTCAGGGCAATGGGCTGACTGAAGAAATCTTTACAGTAGTAAATAATCCCGTTGATCCCGGTGAGCAGGAAAATCTCCCCTTTGGTTGAAACGTAAAGGTTTTCAAGGCTCAGGGTCAGCTGGTTAAATATCGACTGACGCAGGATCTTCAAATTCTCATTGTTAATTTCATAAAGACCCTCCGTGTTGGCTACCAGGATGTTCCCGTTAGGAAGCATGCGGCCGATAAACTGTTTGTTCTTGCTGCCGAAAAGTGGAGTCAACGACTTCAGGTCCTCCTTGAAATAGAAAATACCGTTGTTGGAAGTGATCCAGATCCGTTCCTGCTGATCCTGAAATACGGAATAGATATAACTGTTTATGGTGTTGGGATAGAAATTCCGGAGACCCTTGCGGCTGGTCAGGCGTTGCAGCCCCCCGGAAAAACCGATCCAGATATTGTCTTCCTGGTCAATCAGGAACGACAGGATCTTGTTGTTCTTTATCCCGATCTCCTGCTCGTAGACTATCGGTTCCTGATCGGTGGATGTGATCTGCAGTATGCGTGAATCGGAGATCAGCCATACGGAACCAAAACGGTTGGTGGTAATGTCGGTAATAATATTAACCGGGAAATGAAGGCGCTGGTTCAGGCTGCTTAATGGCATATCGCTGCCTTTTTTCCGTAGTTCCTCCAGGTCGGAAATGTATAAACCGCTTTTAGTGGCCATCCAGATGCTGTCGTTCACATCGATATAAAGGGAGAAACAATCCTTATCGCTGAGCCGGATCAGAACTTCCCCGTCAGGATCAAACTCAAAAACTCCCTTCGCCGTGGCAAAACAGAGCTTCCTGCTTTTCGGATCCTGCGTAATGTTGTAAACCATGGTTGGCAGTTCGGTGAATTCCGAATTCAGTGAACGGAGTTTGTTTTCTGCGGTGAGGCAATAGACCCCGTCATCCCCGATGAGCCATTTGTTGTTCTGCCTGTCAATAAAGATCTTTTTAAAGGAAACGCCCAGGAATTCCGTTCGCGTTACCGAATCATGCTCGAAAACCGCCAGACCGCTGGCCGTGGCAAAATAGATCAGCCCGCTGCTGTCCTGTCTGACATCTCTTACGGAATTGTCCTTCAGACCGTTTTTTTCATTAAACACCTTCATTTCCCTTCCGTTGTAACGCACAACCCCGGAATTCGTCCCGAACCAGAGATAACCCTTTTTGTCCTGGAAGATCGACAATACATCTTCCTGGGGCAAACCATCGTCGGCTCCGTAATTCACATAGGGGAGCTGGCCGGTCTGGAAGCTCTCATAATAGCTGTTTATGAAGGCTTCCGGAGTCTGGAGCGTGTTTCCTTTAAGCGCCTTCATCAGAAGGCGGATAAGTCCGTTCTCCGAGGACTGGCGGATGAATTTCTCCACCTCCTTTTTCAGCTCGGGCTGATCCTTCCTTACGGCCCAGCAGACATCTGCCACGCCCAGTTCAAGCTTTACCTCAAGTTCCGGGTAATTGGACAGCTCGGCAAAAGCATTGTACAGGATGGTGTAATCTGCTTTGCCCGATTCCACATCGGGCAGAAAATTGTTTATCGACTCGTAATAGAAGTTTTTAATGTTGTTTTTCTGCAGGAGGTCCTCATACACGGTTTGTTTTCCGGTGACGCCCTTCAGCCCGGAAAGGGAAGCAATGCTGCTGATCCGGGTTCCTTTTTTTGCAATAACCGAATAGGAGGAGGGATACACCGGGATCAGGTCGACCTTCTGCTGCCGCCAGGGAATGGGGGCAATCACCTCGCAGGCCACGTCAAAATAGTTAAACCATTCGGGTGTATATGCCGAATCCTTTACCACCTCCCCGTTTTCATTTTCCCAGTATTTCTCAAAATAGGGTGTGATGACAAATTCAAGGGAAACGCCCAGGTAATCGGCAAATTCCTCGGCCAGGGCATGCATGAATTGCTTCTGCCCACCATCTTTGTATATGAAATTACGGTCACGCAAGGCTACTACGAGCTTTTTTGAACGGAGGATCTCATCCAGGTCACGGTGTACCTGCTCGTGCCGTATGTTTTTGTTGATGGTCTCCACAAATGTGGAATAACGGATCTCGAAATTGGAGTAAAAGATCTCATCCAGCACGCCGTTGCTGGCTATGGTTTCAAAGAAATTCTCCACCTCCTGTTTCAGGGGATTGTTTTTTTCCACGGCCCAGGCCGAACGCGATACCTCGCTGATCGGGTAGCCGATCTTGTAACGATGGTCGTTCCTGACGTTAAAATTCAAGGCTTCATCGGCATCCAGAACAATTCCGTAAACTTTCCCTTCGGTGAGGAGACGCTGGGTTTCTGCACTCGACTCCGTCCTCCGCAGATCAATTCCCCCGCCAAGCTCCTTATTGATCTGAACCATGTGATCCTCAAAGGTGGTGGAATGCTGAAAGGCTATCGTTTTCCCGATCAGATCGGTATAGGACTGAGGTTGTTCTGCTTTTTTATCGATCATGAGCAATTCGGCAGAATACAGCGTCTCGGCAAAACTGAACAGCCTCTTCCTCCATTCGAGGATAGTGAAGGTGGAACAGATGATGTCCGCCTTTTTTAGCGCATCAGGGGTGTAGCTCCACTCCGGGTTGGTCTCCAGATCATCCGGGATCACCCCGTTATTCATGAACACCTCGTCCCAGTCAATGACCACTTCAATCAATTCAACATTGAGGTATTTGGCAAATTCAAGTGCCAGCTGGTAATTTATGTTTTTCAGATCATCGCTGGTAAAGGCCACATAGATCTTGCCGCTCCTTTTAATTTCGTCGAGGCTTCTGGCCTTGAGCGATCCGGGGAGCAGGAACAGGTACAGGATGAAGAGAAAAGAATAGAAATATTTCATAATTTCCCGCCAAATGAAAACTAAAAGTAGGGAAATCTGTGCTTATTGCATAGGAAATGCAACATTTTAAAAACAGCCTTGTAAGGGAGAGAGCCGCTCCGGCGCTATTTTTCGAAAAAATCCTTCAATCCGCCGAAATAATAATTATCCCAGCCGTATTTCATGTCCTCAAAGGCATCGTCGGGGATATTGGTATGGGTTAGTTCAATTCGCGTAAAGTGTTTTTCCTGGCTGAGTTCTAGGATGACCATGGATTTTTCTTCCTGTTCGCCGAAATACCACTCCTGTTCGATCCTGCGGTCGGGTTCAAAACTGATGTTCAGCCCCTCAATGTCTCCGTCGAACAAAGAAAACTCTTCACCGGCGACCGTGCTCATACGAGCCGGCGCCCCGGTCCACAACTCGATACTGAAAGAATTGGTCATGGCAGCATAAAGGTCCTCCGGGGCTCCCTTAATCCGGTAGAATTTATGGATCGATTTCATGGGCACAATGTTTTAAAAGCCTGCAGGCTCATTATTCTATTCCCTGGTATATCTCACTGATCTCTATCTTGACGATCCGGTAACCTTTCCAGACCTCGATAGCGGCAAAAATGATCCCCAGGAAGACCGAAGCCATACCGGCATAAAAAAATCCGGTAATGATCCAGTCCAGGGCGGTCACCGATGCCGAGGTTTTTACACCGATCAGCACCGAACTGACAATAAAAAGAGCCACCGCTACCGAGTAACTGAAAACGGCATTTCTGACGAGGGCGATCCGGTGAATCAGATGGCTGATCTGCAGCTCGATATTGCTCAGACGGTTGCTTTCGGGGTCGTTGACACCGTGATGACCGTAGATCTTTCGCTTCTCTTCATTCAGCAGCCGGATCCGGTTAACTACCAGGGAATACTTATTGTTCATCCCCAGCAGCAGCAGTCCGCACGCCGAGATCATCAGCCCCGGTGCGAGCATTGCCTGGATTAATGTGACTATGGCCATAATACCTCTTCTTTTACCTTTATGCAAATTTCTATATTTCCACCGGATAAAAAAAACCTGAAGCGAAGAAATAGGCCAGCCGCTAAACCCCACCTGACGCCCCAGGGGATCATCATAAAAAAAAAGAACCCCCTGACCGGGATTTGTAACTGAATCCCATCAGGGGGTTGCTTGTCCTTACGGCCAGGTGTTACTGGAGAACGAAGGTGATCGGGAAGGTGAAGAGTACACTTACCGGTTTCCCGCCATTTTTTGCCGGGGTCCACTTTCCTGATGATAAAAGAACAACACGTTCTGCCTCATCTTTCAGTAACTGAATGAGTTCTTCATCCTGGTTCTCATTATTCAGCGCTTTATAGGCAGCGACCACCACTTCGTCGATGCTGACATTCTGAGCTTTGGCGATCTCTTCAGGTGTGGCAATGCGGACCTGGCCTTCTGCATCAACAATGAACTGCACAAAGACTTTACCCTGTACCCCGTTTTCCAGGGCCTTTGTGGGATATATCAGTTTTTCGGCAATGAACTTCCTGAAGGCCAGATCGTCCTCACCATTGAAGGCTGGCATTTCTTCAGCCTGGGTGTAAAGAACTTCATCGCTTGCGGATTTAAGCGCGCTGTCCTGATCACTTTTTTCAACGCAGGAAAGAAGAAACAACGCGAAGATCGATACAGGCAGAAGGAAAGCTATTTTCCACCTGCCTTTTTTACAATGACTTTGATTTAACATTTTAATTCTTTTTTTGATTTGACTACTGAATTGATTATTGAGGGACGCGCATCCTATATATTGATTTAATATTGAAAGCTGGTAATGAAAAACGTCGGTGCCTTCTCCCACCACAGCCGAATCGGCCAGGTATTCATGATCCTCGATCAGCGATTTACGCAGCAGCCAGAGCAGGGGGTTAAACCAGTTGAAAAGTAACAGGATTTCGATGATCATTCGGTCGGCAGAATGGTATTGCCTTACATGCACCGATTCATGCCGGAGGATATGACTTAATTCCTCCCCGTTACAGCGGGCGGGATCCAGAAAGATCCAGCCGAAGAATGAACTGCCATGCAGTTCCTGGCTGACAAGTACCGTCCGGCCGTCAATGCTTATCCTCTCCGAACGCAGAGCCGCCCGGAATACACGGAGAAGCTGAAGACTCAGCCGCATACTCAGCGTCAGACTGACAAGAACATAAAAGGCCAGTAGGATGTCAGTGACAGAATAGACGAACGGACCTGTTTGTACCGCATCGGCAATGATCTGAATTCCTTCAAGGTCATAACTGATCAGAAAGGGAGAGCTCTCCCGGAGTGTCAGGAACGAAGGAATGAAAGGAAGGAGGAGAGATAAACCCAGGGACACCAGGAGGAACAGGCGCCGGTTCCCGAATGCTTTGTCGTTCCGGTAACTGATCAGGTAGGCCAGGTAAAACACCGAAATAACCAGGTTGAACCCGATGATTTTAATGATCAGCTCATTCATGATTTTGCGAATTTTTTTTAACCTCTTCCATCAGTCGAATGATCTCATCTGCCTCCCGGATATCCATCTTCCGGCTCGCTGCAAAATGGGAGACAACCTGTTTCATGGAGTTGTTGAAATAGTTTTCAAGCAGGCTGTTGAACTGATCCTTGCGGTAATCCTCCCTGCGGATCAGGGGATAATAACGGTGCGATTTTCCAAAAGACTCATGGGAAACCACCCCTTTTTTCTCCAGGATGCGGATGATGGTTGACACCGTGTTATAAGCCGGCCGGGGCTCGGGGAACCTTTCCAGCAGATCGTTGACAAATCCCCTTTCAAGGTCCCAGAGGATTTGCATGACCTGTTCTTCCGCCCGTGTAAGTTCGATGATCGCTTTCACGTTTCTTCTTTTTTGACAAAGTTAAAACTAAATAATTAGTTTAACAACTAAAATGTTAGTTATTTTAAAACGCGATCCGGGAATTTTTAGTGCGCAGGGGAGCGAATCTTTTTAAACCCAATTTATGCAATAGGAGGCTATAAATAGCCGAACTACTTGCATTAATTGGGATAACCCCGACTTATGAAAACCACCAGAAAGGTGAACGTAGTAAAACCTTTCTGGATGATTTTCTTAGTCGTAAACATCTCATATTCGACAATTTTCTAATGCAAGGCAATAGAAAATGAAGAGACGAATAAACTCAAATGCATAAAATGGGTTAAACGACTGTATAACTGCACATTATTTGGCTCTTTCAAAAATCAGATAGGTCTGGTCAAAAGGGTTCTCCTTGTCCTTTTCCCGATTAATTTTAGAAACGAGCTGCCACTTCCCCTCTTCCAGGGGGGGATAATATACATCACCGGCAAGCACCGTATGAATAATGGTAAGATATATCCGATCGGTCTCCGGCAATGTCAGCGCATAGATCTCTCCTCCCCCTATAATAAATAGCTCCTCTTCTCCCAGATCCTCAGCCATACGGATCCCTTCTGCAGGGGAGGAGACCCGAAGGGCATCGGCCGGGGAAAAGCCTGGATCGCGGGATATCACCATATTCAATCTCCCGGGAAGTGCCCGGCCATTGGCCTGGTAATTTTTCCTTCCCGTCAGCACGACATGTCCAAGCGTTACCCGGTGAAAATAGGAGGCATCGGCCGGGACCTTCCAGGGCATCCTGTTATTCCGGCCGATGACATGGTTTTCCGAAACCGCTACAATCTGAGAAATGATCATGATCGGAACAAGTTATTCATATTTTATTTAGATTTAATATTAATTCCCGGGCCTGCTTAAAAAAACCTTTTTTCTGTTAGTGAATTCACAATTAAAAAGTAATTTTGAGCGGTGTTATTGTGAAGTAAATAACACTAATCAACCGACAAGCAATACTAACATAAACATTTTTAACACCCTAACAAATTAGCTGCTATGGTAAATGAAAAAGAACTTGTAAAGGAACTCGCCGACAAGCATGGCAGGGACAGGGCAAGCCTGATTCCGATTTTACAGGACCTGGTCATACGGAAGAACTATCTTTCCGATGAGAACATGGTGGATGTAGCTGCAGAACTTGATATTTCGGCTGCCGATGTATTCGGGACGGCCACCTTTTACTCTTTCCTTGATACGAAAGTAAGAGGGAAATATGTGATCCGCATCTGCAAGACCATTTCATGTGCGATGAAGGGTAAGAATGATATTCTTGCCACCATCGAGGATACCCTGAAGATTAAAGTGGGAGAGATGACCTCCGACAGGAAATTCAGTCTGCTCGAGACCAATTGCATAGGATGGTGTCACAAGGCACCTGCCATGCTGATCAACGATACTCCTTATACCGAGTTAACCCCTCAGAAGGTCACCGAGATTTTACAGGAGTACATGAAAAAATAATGTAAATCGAAAAAACGGACAACATGAAAAATATACCTGTAAAAAGAGTTGAGCTCATTTTCGAAAAAGCCGATTGCAACGAGGTGATCAAAAAAGCCAGCAAGCTTACTTCGGAGCAGATCTGCAATGAGATCTATGAATCGGGACTGCGGGGCCGCGGTGGTGCCGGTTTCCCAACGGGCCTGAAGTGGAAGTTCACTTCCCAGGAAAAAGAACCTGTCAAATATATCGTTTGCAATGCCGATGAAGGCGAGCCCGGAACCTTTAAGGACCGCCAGATCCTCGACGAGGTGCCCGAAAAGGTGTTCTGCGGAATGGCCCTGGCATCGCGTGCTATCGGGGCAAAGGAGGGTTACCTCTATCTTCGCGGTGAATACCGTTTCCTGGTACCGAAACTCGAAGAAAAACTGCTCGTATTCCATAAACTGATGAAGGAGATCAAGCAGGATTTTGTGATCCACCTTCGCCTGGGCAGCGGTGCCTACATCTGCGGAGAAGAAAGCGCTCTTTTCGAATCCATTGAGGGAAAAAGAGGAGAGCCCAGAAACAAACCGCCCTATCCCACCACCTCGGGATTGTTCGGGAAACCGACATCTATCAATAACGTGGAGACCTTTGTGTACACGGTCATGATCATCAAGTACGGTTCCACCTATTTCAAGGAACTGGGAACCAAGGACTCGGCAGGCTCCAAGGTGTTTTCCATCTCGGGGGATACCCCCAAGGCAGGCATCTATGAACTGGAACTGGGGATGTCGGTTGCCGAATTCGTTGAGGAATTCGGTGACGGCGATACCAAGGCCGTTCAGGTTGGCGGTGCCTCCGGTTTCTGCGTACCCCGGAAGAAATTTGCCGAAACCATCATCGGTTTTGAGGGTGTTCCTACCGGCGGATCTATGAAACTGTTCAACAGCTCCAGGTCCATGTATAACGTCCTTCATAATTACCTTGATTTCTTCGCCGAAGAGTCCTGCGGCCAGTGCACCCCCTGCCGGGTTGGTTGCCAGCAGTTGCTCAAAGGGATTGAAGCCGTGAAAAAAGGCGAGAAAAATTCCCGCTATCTCGATGAACTGGTGAAACTGGCCAGGACCATGAAGGCAGCCTCCAAATGCGGTCTGGGACAGTCCGTCGGAAACGCCTTCCGTTCCATCGTGGAGAATTTCAGAGAAGAAATCATCTATTAATGTAAAACCGAAAAATTAAGATATCATGGTAAAACTGAATATAAATGGTCTTCCGGTTGAGGTCCCTGCCGGCACTACCATACTGGACGCTGCAAAAGCCCTCAGCTTCAGGATCCCGACACTTTGTAATCACGACGACCTTTGCGTTGCAGGTAACTGCCGAGTTTGCGTTGTTGAACAGAAAGGAGGCAAAGCTCTTGTTGCCGCCTGCGCCACCCCTGTAACCGAGGGTATGGAGATCATGACCAACTCCCTGACAGTCCGAACGGCCAGAAAACATATCATTGAACTTCTGCTTTCCGAACATAACGCCGACTGCACCAAATGCTACAAGAACGGGAAATGCGAACTGCAGGACCTCGCCAATGAATTCAGCGTGGGCGATCATATGTTCCTCGACCTGATCCACCACAAAAACTATACGGTGGACATGTTCTCTCCTTCCATTCAGAAAGACGACAGCAAATGTATCCGCTGCCAGCGCTGCGTGAGGACCTGCGAACAGCTGCAGGGGGTCAACGCCCTCACTGTTGCCTATAAAGGACACGAACAGAAGATCAGCACTTTTTACGACCTTTCCATGTCAGAGGTCATCTGTACCAATTGCGGCCAGTGCGTTAACCGCTGCCCGACCGGTGCCCTCGTGGAAAGAAACTACCTCGACGAAGTGTGGGACGTTATCCTGAATCCCGAAAAACATGTGGTCGTTCAGACCGCTCCTGCTGTAAGAGTTGGCCTGGGTGAAGCCCTTGGCCTCGAACCCGGTCACCGGCTCACGGGAACCATGGTAGCTGCCCTGAAGCGTCTTGGCTTTGATTCGGTACTGGATACCGACTTCACGGCCGACCTTACCATTATGGAAGAAGGAACCGAACTGCTCACCCGACTCAAAAAGGCACTTGTCGACAAGGATCAGAGTATTGCCCTGCCCATGACGACTTCCTGCTCACCGGGATGGATCAAGTTTATCGAACACACCTTCCCGCAGCTGCTTCCCAATGTCTCCAGCTGCAAGTCGCCGCAGCAGATGTTTGGCGCCCTGGCCAAGACCTATTATGCACAGAAGCGTGGTCTTGATCCTAAGAATGTGGTGAGTGTTTCCATTATGCCCTGTACGGCAAAGAAATACGAAGCCGACCGCCCCGAAATGAGGTCGAGCGGGTATAAAGACGTGGACTACGTGCTTACCACCCGTGAGCTCGCCAAGATGATCAAACAGGCGGGGATCAATTTCGCCGGCTTGAAGGAAATGCCCTTCGACAGTATCATGGGAGCCTCCACCGGTGCGGCCGTCATTTTCGGAGCCACCGGCGGTGTAATGGAAGCCGCGCTGCGTACGGCCTATGAACTGGTTACCGGACGCGAGGTGCCCTTTAATAACCTGAACATCGAACCGGTAAGGGGGATGGAAGGTATCCGTCAGGCCAGCGTGAAAATCGAAGGCTGCCTGCCCGAATGGAAATTCCTGGAAGGTGTGGAACTGAAATGTGCCGTTGCTCACGGACTTGCAAATGCCAAACAGCTGATGACGGCGGTAAACGAAGGGAAAATGGACCTTCATTTTATCGAGATCATGGCCTGCCCGGGAGGATGCCTGGGCGGTGGCGGACAACCGATCCCGACCAATAAGGAGATCCGGAAAAAGAGGGCGGAGGCGATTTACAGCGAAGATATGGACATGCCCATCAGGAAATCACATGAGAACCCCGAAGTGGTCCAGATCTACAAGGAATTCCTTGGAAAACCGCTGGGACATAAATCCCACGAGCTGCTGCATACCCACTACGTGGAAAGACCACGTTACTGATTCCAGAAAAAACCCGGTCAGCGACCGGGTTTTTTTGTGTCTATCAGGAAAAAAGCTCCACCGCTTCGTCCTGCATCAGAACCCAGATCGAATAGACCCCTTTGGCGGTCCCGATCGGAATATTCAGGCAGCCGATGGCAGCAACAATTAGAATCACTATCCGCGCCCAGGCTTTGTAGCTCAGAAGACCGATTCCCCCAATAATCCCGAAGGAAGCAAAAAAGATGATGATGAAGGGAAGGGTGTAGGTCAGAAAATGCAGTACCAGGGAGGCTACTTCATCTCCTTCAACAAAAGACCCGGCAAAGCCTATTACGATAAATACAACCAGGGCACCCAGGACTCCCAGTAAACCAAACCCGATATGAAGGGCGGCGACAAGGGATACATGTTTTTTAATTTCTTTATTTTCCATAAGGTCCGTTTTTTATGCAAGTTACAACAGATTTACACTTTTCGCCGCAACTTCCGGGGAAAACTGAGCAGGAAACCGCCGTTCTTTCAGTCGTCATAAAGCCGGATGAATTCATAAGCATTCCCTGTGTGTTCAAGATACCGGAGAAAACCCTCGAAGGGGATTACAACAGAAGCCGTGTTGATATTGGGATGAAAGCTTATCCTGGATGCCTGAAGGAGTTTCTCGTCCAGAAAAAGGTAAACGTGATGGGTCGCGTCGTTAATAAGTCCGAAAGGAGTTACGGAACCAGGCGTGAGACCCAGATATTTCATCATCCGGTCAGGTGAGGCAAAGGAAAGCTTTCCCTGACGGAGCCTTTTTTCGAGGTCGTGGATATCCAGCAGGCGCGACGATTCCAGGATCACCAGGTAATGCCGGTCTCCCTTGTGGTTCCTGAAAAACAGGTTCTTGCAATGGGTGGCTTCGATGTCCTTCCAGTATTTCATCGCCTCTTCGATTGTCGGGACAGGCGGGTGCTTGTAAAGGTCAAAGGGGATATTGAGTTCTTCGAGTAAGGAAGTTACCTGGCTGATTCGGGAGTCCATTTTTAATGTTGAAGATATTAATTTTATTCAGAGACACACACATTACAGGAGAGAAACGAACGGTAATGTGCCTGTCGGACTAACGACTGGTGGTTTGGCAGGCTCTCCACTGTTCGTCGTAGTGAAAGGCAGAGCTCAAAGGCAGAAGATGTCCTTCGACCTGTGGTTCGGCAGGCTTACCACTGCGCTCTCCGCGTGCCGCCGTAGCTTTCGCCGACGGCCGAAGCCTTTGGCGAAGGACTTAGCGGAGGGGCAGGAACCGGCGTTACCTTAAACAGGGGCAGGATCCCGAAAGTGGTTCGACTACGCTCACCAAGCAGCTCGATCCAGCGGCGGTAAACCGAGCCTGTCGAGGTTTACCACCCCAAACTCCATGCTTCGGTTCCTGAGCGAAGTAACGAGTTTATCGAGTTACGAGTCGAAGGATTGCCTGTCGGGATTCTGAATCTGGATTTCCTGCATTTTGGTGTCGGTCATAGTTGCAATGC
>JBMOLL010000026.1:0-18406 GCA_049325415.1 Bacteroidota bacterium
TGAATTATGAAAAACCGGAACAGTGGTACCGGCAAGCGGCTTGATTTTTCCTTCCCGCCCCGCGGGGCGGGAAGGAAAAGAATACTTATCTTAGTGAATCAGTTGTCTAAAGCTGGGGAGTAGTTCTGGGGGCAAGGACTTTGATCAGGGGGAAAAGCCAGGTAAGGTATTTGTAGTATTTCAGAACCCGTGTTTGCCCGGGTGCCGGGATCAGGAAACCGATCCTATAGCCGAAGGCCTGCTTAAAGGGGAGTTTCATTAAGTCATTCTCCGTTTTCCCCTTTACCCTTGCCCACCGCATGCTGCCCTTTTCCGTACCGTCGGTTCCGCCACCGCTGACGTAAATAAAGGTCATTTCAGGATTCGGGCCCACCACCTTCGCGAAGTGCAGGGTGGTATCGTAGGTAATTCGCCGGTACTCCTCTTCCTTCATTCCGACACTGCTGACGCCGGCACAGAAGAAACAGGCATCGTAGCCTTTTAAGCGCTCATCTTCTTCCTTTAACAGCAGAAAATCCGGTACGATGTACTCCTTTAGCTTTGGGTGAGATCGGCCTGTCGGCCTGCGGCTGACACTCAGGATCTCCTCTATCTGCGGATGATCCAGGCATTCAAGCAAAACCCCTTCACCTACCATACCCGTTGTTCCTGTAATGATGACTTTCATAATTTGTAGTATTCTTTATTAGAGTAACCAGCACATATGAAAACAAAAGGCTTTTAATTGATGGTATATAGCATTGTCAATGCCCTTTGTAATCGACTTCAAATTCCTGTGCCACAGACTTATGCTTCTACATCCTTCAACTCATTCCTTTACCATCCTCCTGGTATAAATCCCATCCCTCACCGCCAGCCGGAGGATATAGACCCCGGGCTCCAGGCAGCTTACATCGAGCTCATGTTCGTTCCGGCCTGAAGAGCCTGAATAGACCCCGGAGGGTGCTGCCAGGAGAGCGCCCTGGATGCTGTACAGGGAAAGATTTACCGTCTGAGGCTCCTTCAGTCTGAAGGTGAGATGCAGCCTGCCGGTGCAGGGTGTCGGATACAGGGTGAAGTCCTGCAGGGCACCGGTCAGGGACAGGGAAGTGGAACTGGTGTCTTCCGGGACAGCCGGTACGAAGACCCGCACAGAGGGCGGGATCAGGTCGGGGAGCACCCGGGCTGAGTCCACCAGGTCGGTATAGGGATAGGGAACGGGAAGGGTACAGCCCGGCACCGTGGCATAGGGACTGTTGTCGAAGATATTCAGGGCGGGATCCATATCGGCATAGCCACCTGACTGGTCCAGGGCCCCGTCGACGTTCCTGAAATAGTTGTGTTCCACCTTCACGCAGGCGCCCAGGCGGGTGTGGATCCCGTCGTCGATATTCTCGTAGTAGTTGCTGAAGAGATGGGCCTTCCCGAAACGGATGCTGGGCATCCGGGAGCCGCAGTCGTGGAAATAATTATGGTGGAAGGTGATCCGCTGCACACTGTCCTGGAAGCTGTCGTCGCCCGAACTGATAAGGATGGATTTGAAATGATCATGAAAATTGCACCAGGAGACCGTGATGAAGGAGGATGCATTCTTGATGTCCAGCAGCCCGTCGTAATAGTCCTTGTCGTGGTCGAGGTCGGTGAAGAACTCGCAGCGGTGCAGAAGGATATTCTTTGCCCCGTTGATCTCCATTTCATCGTAGGTGATCACTTTCGAGAAGGTGATGTTTTTAATGATCACGTTCCGGCAGTTGGCCACGGAGAGCGTGATCCCTTCTATATGGGCGGAGTCGTTGGTCCCCGTCAGGGTTTTATTTGAATGTACCGCGATCTCTCCCGTACCGGTAAAATGTCGGGAGAGCTGAATGCTCAGGGCCTCGTCGGATTCGAGGTAGCCGCGTAGTTCTTCGATGGTCTGCGGCTCAACAACCGGCCCGTAAGAGCCCCCGATCAGCAGGTAGGGCGTGCCGTTGTCGTGCTGAACGGAGGCATAGCCGCTGGCATCCGGATCGGCCACGGTACCGTTGGGGTAGAAGAGGGCGGTGAGATTGGTGTTTTGGGTTATATTGAAGGAAAAACTGGCTGCCACACTGGCTTCTTCCCCCGACCAGCTGTGGAAGAAATAGCCGGTCTTTGCGCTGGCGTTTACGGTGATCTTCGTACCCAGGTCGTACAGCTCCTGCTTCGGCGACCAGGTAACCGAGCCCATGGCAGGGTCGTTTGCCGCAACACCAAAGGTGTAGGAAGGCATGCAGTCGGCCATTTCAAGATTGCTTCCCATGATCTGCATATAGTCGATATTGGCCAGCCCCTTGGCCGTGATGGCACTGAGGCGGATGGTATTCATCCCGGTCTCAAGGTACAGCTCCACGGTGTCGGTAAAGATCCAGACCGACCATAGAGAGGAGCCGCTGTGGGGGAACAGGACCGTGTCCTCGATGACACTGTTCACATACAGCGCACCATCCCTGCTGGTGACATCGCTGCCGCCCAGGGCATAGCGCCAGAACATTTTGTAATTCCCGCTTTCGGGCACGGTAAAACTCCAGCTGATCCCTGTCCCGACACCGGCATCGGCATTGATATAACCGGTACCCGTGTATCCCGCGGCACTGGTTTCAACGATCCCGTCGAAGGTACAGATACCGAGGGTGTTTTCCTGGATAACAAGACTGTCGGATGCTTCAGGGAGCGACCGGGAGAAAGCGGAAAACGCTGTTCCGGCAAACAGCAGGAATATGAGTAAACGGTATGATACTGGTTTGCTTCGTTTCATGATTTTAAAAATCTGATCTGAAAAAAGTATG
The DNA here is from genome assembly GCA_049325415.1 of Bacteroidota bacterium. GTDB lineage: Bacteria > Bacteroidota > Bacteroidia > Bacteroidales > JBMOLL01. Next base: position 2,787 of record JBMOLL010000026.1, read on the forward strand.
AAAATCCGGGAATTAAAACAAATAAATAATGTATTTTAGAAATGGTGACGGGTGTAGATGTATTACTATGATTCGCTATTAAGATAGATTTTTTATTTCCAACAAACGTTAACTCGTTTTAGAAAGATCGTCATAAAGGAAAGAAGAGATCACTTTCTATTTTTTTTCAGCTTTCCAATGGTTTGAGCAGTTTGTAATGTTGGTAATTTTCCTGTCCGTTTTACTCCCGTCTTGTTGCCGGAATCAGGCGATTGGAATTTAGTACAATACCTGGTTATTAAGTAAAAACAGATAATTTAAAAGATTAAAAATGGGTGTCTCGAAAGAATTCCGTTGTCACCGTTGTGGGTATTCAGCGGTAGTTGTGGGAGGAATCGACGCAGGAATGGCAGTAATTGCAGAAACCCATGTTTGCAGCGATTGCCTTATACTTACCGATGTGATTGTGGCCGGAATCGGGCATGAGGATCCTGAAAAATGGGTAAGAGAACTTGATCGTGAGCAATATGCATGTACAAAATGCGGCGGTAACAATCTGGCAGTCTGGGATATAGAAAAGAGACCCTGTCCTGGATGCGGAGAAAAAATGACAGAGGCGGAAGGGATCGTCCTTATCTGGGACTGAAGGTACAGAATAATGAATTCAGAATTTGGAATAAAAAAGAGTTTCTGTTTATCTACTTGAAAATGTAATTCAAAAGACTAACCGACAGAATTATTATGATTCCATAAAGTATCCATAGACCCGAATAGATTTTCTTCCAGTTTTTACTTTTATAATAGCCACTTCCTAACATAAATACAGGAATTAGAAAGTGAAGAAAGGGTAGAGCTCCTGAATAATAATTTCTAAAGATTACGGATTCACCGATATTAAATTCAGTGCCTTTCAGGATAAAATATACCAAACGATAGCACTTACTGCACCATAGATCAGGATGTGCCAGAATGTTTTTGGATTATTCATATTTATAATAAATCATTTGGATTAATTACCGGTATAATTACACCACTATCCTGAAAAGGTGTTCCCTGAGTCCTTTCAAGAATGATTCCTCTTGCTGTCGAATAGGCAATGCCCATCAGGGTACCCCCCAGGACACCATCTACCTGTCTAGTGGTCAATTCCTTATTGTCAATAATTTCTTTTGATTCGATAATAAATTCATCGAAATTGTCAATTTTGAACAGGAACTCTATACTGTACTCACCTTCGAGGCCAATTTCCTTTTCTGACTCATCTTTACCGATAAGTTTTATATCCAGTACAATAACTACCAGTCCTTCCTCGAAATCAAACCTTGAACTCTGAGAGAAGCCAACCGAGATCTGGTCAGGAGGTGTTCTTTTCTCAAGAAAATCTTGTGTGGGCAGGATACTTGTCTTTATTACAGTCGCTGCCAGAAACTGTATTTTCTCAGGTATTATCCGCTTCATGCTATTTTGCCTTTTTTGCCGTGATCCAAAAATTCACATCTGGTAAAATTCGTCCTGAATGATTCGCGATCATTTTTATTTGCCGATACTTTCAGAATCACATATTCTGTATTGGAATACTTACGGCACGCTTCATCTGGTGTGAGAATGATATCTTCACCCAGGACTGTTTCAATCCGGGTAATGCTTTTCAAAGTAAGGTTATGTAATCCTGACATCAATTTGCTAATCTCACTTTCATGCTTTTCTAACAATTCTGCCAGGTCTTTCTGGGTCATTCCTTTTTTCTCAAGAATTCCACTTATCTGATTAGAGATCTCAAGATTTTTTTTTATAAACCGTTTATGTTCATCCCTTACCTTGCTTCTGTAACGGCCAATGACTGAACTTTTTTCTTTCTCTGTCATAATTCTAAAATTAAATCACTGTCGAATATGATGTCAGTATGATTTGAATTCCACTTTATTTCTTTTTGAGCGAAAAGCTCATTGATCTGTTTTGAGAATTTGTTTGCTTGTCTAAAATACCCAGATACATTTGGACAATCCTGGGCCTTGTTTTTTGTTTTGATTCCTCCGTTGAATAGTATGACTACATGTTCATTAAGCCGTTGGCAGTATAGGCGTAAATCTCTAACATTTAAACCATTATCATCCATTTGTGAAGCAGGTGGAGGTAGGGCTTTTGTGTCTGAAATAAGCCCTTCGTGCCTGAAATATTTTTCTTTCGCTCCCTCATATTCTCCAATTAATTCAAGCCAGGAAAAGAGATTAATAACATCCTCTTCATATTCGGGCTCCGATTCCATCCTGGTTAGGAAATCTTCAAACTCAGTGTTTTCAGATTCCTCAATGCAAATAGAATAGTATTTGACCTTTCTGAAATAAAAGTCATTTAAAACTTGTATTCGGGCAAATCTATTCACTTTAAAATTAAAATCAAAGAATATTCACTTAAAAGTTAATAATGACAGATATGAAAGTAATGTATCGTTTAAAAAGTACACACAGATTTTAAGTTTTGGTATCATTCCAAATAACAACTCGGTAAATGGCTTTGTGAAAAATATGAAATATTTGCTTCAAAGAAAAGTGATCAAGAACTAAATTTATCACCCGTTCAAACACCCCTCCACCATCTCCAGGCTCTGTTCGTTTTCGCAGAGTACCAGCAGCACATCCCCGGCCATGATCCGGGTGGAGCCGCCGGGGGTGAGGTAGTTGCCGTCGCGGTAGATAAAGGCAATGATCGCGTTTTCGGGGAAGTTCAGCTCCACTACCTGCTTCCCGTCGGCTGTGCTGCCCGGCCGGATCGTGATCTCACGGGTGAGCCTTTTCACTTTCTCGGGGGAGAAGCGTTCGGCGGTCTGGGCCAGGGCCTCGCCCGCATCGCCGGTCACCTTCAGCCAGCGTGCAAACAGGTTCAGGGTGGTGCCCTGGAGCATCACCGAGGTGAGGGAGATGAAAAACACGACGTTGAAGATCATGTCGGCTTTTTCCACCCCCGCGAGCAAGGGGTAGGTGGCAAAGACAATGGGTACGGCCCCCCGCAATCCCGCCCACGACAGGTAGAGCTTCTCCCTGAGACCTGTCCTGAAGGGGAGGGTGCTCAGCAGTACGCTTACCGGGCGGGCCACCAGGATCAGGAAGACCGAGATCAGCAGGCCGATCCCGATAACGGGAAATACGTGAGAGGGGAACACCAGCAGCCCCAGGGTGAGGAAGAGGATGATCTGCATCAGCCAGGCCAGGCTGTCGAACATCTTCAGGATCGTATTCTTATGGATGAACTCCTGGTTGCCGAGGTAGACCGCGGCAATGTAAATCGCCAGGAAACCGTTGCCGTGCAGCAGGTCGGCCACGGAAAAGGTGATGAACATCAGCGCGATCATCAGCACCGGGTAAAGCCCTTCGTGTGTGAGCCGGATATGATTGAGGATAAAACGGGATGCACGTCCCGACAGGTAACCCAGCGCCCCGCCGATCAGCATCTGGGCGGCCAGAAAAGGGAGCACCGATAGCAGCGACTTGCCGGGGGTGGTCACCAGTCCGATCAGGGCGATGGTGAGAACGTAGGCCATCGGGTCGTTGCTCCCGCTTTCAAATTCCAGTACCGAGCGCACCCTGCCCTTCAGGGCCATGTTCTTCGAGCGGAGGATCGAGAATACAGCTGCCGCATCGGTGGAGGAAACGATGGCGCCAAGCAGCAGGCCTTCGTAGATGGAGAAATCGGTTATAAGGCTGATAAACAGACCTGTGGTGATGGTGGTGAACAGAACGCCGAGGGTCGACAGGGAGATGCCCTGCCAGAAGACCGGCCGGATGAGGTCCCAGCGCGTATCCAGTCCGCCTGAAAACAGGATGAAGTTCAGGGCCATAACCCCGATAAAACGGGCCAGGGCCGGGTTGTCGAAGTAAATCCCCCCGATACCTTCCGAACCGGCCAGCATCCCCACTACGAGAAAGAGGATCAGGACCGGGATCCCGAAGCGATAGGAGGTCTTGCCGATGAAGATACTCACCAGCAGGAGCAGGGACCCGATCAGGAGGATATTTTCGATGGTTATGCTCATCCGTCTTTATGAGCAGGTAGACAGTCCGTTTGGCTTTACCCGCTTGCTTTGCTGTATAAAGATCGTCGTTTTTTGTACATTTGGAATACTTCAAAACGCAAAAAATGAAAAGTATTCTTTCCATGGCGGTCCTGGTCCTGCTGGTATCGGGCTGCCGGCCCGAGGTGACGGAAACGTCAACGAAAACCACCCATCCCAGCCATAAATACACCCTGTCCGACCGGACGGCAGCCTCCCTGAACTACCTGGAATCGGATTATGTGCCGGTGTATTCCGATATATACGAGCGCGACGGGACCAAGCGCTTTATGCTAACCACTACCATCAGCATCCGCAATACTTCCCTGTCCGATTCAGCCTATATCCTGCATGCCCGCTATTACGATTCGTATGGAAAGCCGCTGAAGGATTATCTCGATTCAACCGTCCTGCTCAGTCCGCTGGAATCGGTCGAATTCGTGGTGGAGGAGGTGGAGGACCTCGGCGGGGCGGGGGCCAATTTTATTGTCGAATGGGGCGCCGATCGCTGGTCGGATCAGATCCTGATCCAGTCGGTCATGATCGGGACCTTTGCCGGACAGGGCGTTTCCTTTCTGTCGGATGCAAAGGTGATCAGTTCTTCGGGCAGGTAATTCTCCTTCCAGAAAGCAAAAAAACTCACCCCTGTCCCTTTTTCCGTTTCTGCCGCAGCAGGCACGGGTGAGGGACAGGGGTGAGCTGTTTCCGGGATGGTTTCCGGTAATTTACCGACGAACAAGGTCAGCAACTACCGGACTGTCTCCCTTTGTTCATTATTTAGTTCTTCATCAGCTTGGCCGTCGAACGTGCTCCGTCGGTACCCTCGAAGCTTACCAGGTAAGCTCCGCTTCTCAGGCCGGAGGTGTTGATGGTCAGTGTGCTGGCTGAATTCACATCGTATACGCCAGCTACCTGGCCGGTGATCGTGTAGATGGTCACCCGCTTCAGGTCGGCGGTAGTGGTGATATTCAGTTCATCGTTGACCGGGTTCGGGTACATGCTGACCATTCCGGCAAGGGTTCCGGGAATACCCAGTACGATCTCGCCATCGACGCCCCACTTGTAACTGACAGTCATACTGCCGGCTACGGTAACAGTACGGTCTCCACCCGGTGCCGGGTCGCCGCTGTTCCAGCCGGTTCCCTTGAAGAACTTAAAGGAGATCACGCCATCGGGCAGGGAAAGGTCGATCGTGTAGACCGAATCCTGGTCCAGGTCGAACATCTCGTTGTTGGCATTGGTACCGGGTTCGGCCCATGTTCCGTAGATACCGCCCAGGGCTCCGGAGATAAATACCTGCTGTCCATCGCCAAGTCCCGAACCTCTCATATCAACGTTGATGGTCTGTACCGGCGGGGTCATCGGGTCGGGATCGCTGTTCAGACGGATATCGTCGAAGTAGATCTCGATGTCTTCGGTAAGATCAACCGGGTCGTTAAAGTCGGGCATGAAGACGATTTTGGAATAATCGCCGGTGGCATTGGAGAAGTCGAATACAAAATCTTCCCACTGGTTGACTGCCGTCTGGGCATTTGTCGAAGCCACTTCGATATTGCCGGTGGCGCCGCCTTCAATCTTGAATTTGATCGGGCTGATGCGTGATTTCATCACCTTCACGTGCACGTATTTGTCGGTGTCGAAATTCACGGGGGAGGAGAGGGTGCCGTAGAACCCCGACCATACCACGCCGTCTTTTGCCCGGTGCATGTGGGTAACGTAGGAGCTCAGGTTCACGCCCGAGGGATCGGGGTTGGGCTCAATGGTGAAGGTGCTGGCATCCATGGAGTTCATTTTCAGGAACTCATAGTTTTCAGCAATATATTTCTCGTCTGAAGTGGAAGAAATCTCTCCCTGGGTTCCGAATTTATAGCTTACTTCCATGTTGCTGGTGAACTGGAGAACGCGGTCGCCGCCGGGGGCATTGTCGCCACCGCCCCAGCCTGTTCCTTTGAAGAATTTGAAGGCATAGAGATCATCGGGAAGATTCAGGGTAACCGTGTAAATTCCGTCAACATCAGGATCGGTCATCTCCAGTGCAGGTACTGAGCCCGGTTCAGGCCAGTTTCCGTAAGCTCCACCGAAAGCACCCGAAACGTAGACCGGTTCGCCGGCCATACCGGCTGCGCTCATATCGACGTTCAGCTTCAGCGAGGGAGCGGTCATGGGATTGGGATCATTGCTGGCGATGATATCATCGAAATAGATGGTGATATCTTCGGTCAGGTCAACCGGGTCGTTGAAGTCGGGCATGAAAACGATCTTGGTGTATTCGCCGGTGGCATCGGTAAAGTCGAACACCATGTCTTCCCATCCGTTTACCACGGTCTGGGTATTCATGGAGGCTACCTCGATGTTTCCGGTTGCTCCACCCTCGATCTTGAATTTCACGGGGCTGATCCTGGGTTTCCAGACTTTGACATGGATGTATTTATACGTGTCAAAATCGATGGGAGCAGCCAGTGTCCCGTAAAAACCGCCCCAGGCTACACCGTCTTTGTCGCGGAAGAACTCCACCACATAGGAACTCAGGTTGCAGCCCGATTTGTCGGGATTGGGCTTCACGATCATCGTACCGGCGTCTTCGGCACCACCCGACATGTAGTTCATCGTGAGACTTTCGAAATCTTCCATGACCTGCTGGGCAAGCAGTGCCCCGGAAAAGGCCATGAAAATGCTTAACAAAAGGTAGATTTTTTTCATAGTTCAGAAATTTAGTTAGTAAATGCGTGTTTAAAAGTTCTTTCAATAGAAACCTCCATTGCCTGAAATTGTTTTGCGTCCGGTGTTTTTTATCATTTTGTTTCTCCGGGCCGGATCAATAAACTGCAAGGGCTGTCTCCCTGATCAAGTTATGAAAAAGGAAATGATCCTGCGCTTTTCCATTTGTGTTTGCCGGCATGATTTCTCTGTCCGGCACTGTAGACAATAAGTTTAAATTACAGAAATACAGCAAGATATATCTCATTTCTTAAAATTCCGGCTGTAACTACTTAAAACTACTCAAAGCGAAGCGGGCAGGACCTTTCCTTGTTTCCGCCCTTGTTTTCGCAGGGCAGTGGAATGGAAATGCTCCTGGAATCCGGTTAAAAAGATGGTGGGTGCGAAGCTTTTCCTGTGCATAATTTTGATGTATCTTGCAGCTTGTTAATGAATGCAGGTGACCCCTGGCCAATTATGATCTCCGGCCCTGTGAGCCGGGAAATTTTTTCCGTATGCTGAAATCTCTCTTCATAGCCGGTCTGGGCGGATTTATCGGAACGGTCCTGCGCTTCTGGGTATCCCGTTTTATCCAGGTTTCCTTTGATACGGTTTTTCCCTGGGGCACCTTTCTTGTCAACATTCTTGGGAGCCTGCTCATCGGGATCTTCTTTGGTCTCTCGGAGCGGGGAAATATTATGAGCCCGGAATGGCGGATTTTTCTGACCGTCGGGATCTGCGGCGGATTCACCACTTTCTCTTCCTTTTCCTACGATGCCCTGCTGCTGATCCAGTCGAGGGAGATCCTCAGGGTAGTCCTATATGCCTCGCTCAGTTTTTTCCTGGGACTCGTGGCGGTATTTACCGGCCGTTTAATGATTAAAGCTATCTGATATGGAAGCCTTTGAAAACGGATGCCTGCTGAGGATCTTTCTCAGTTCAACCGACAAACCCGGAAACGAACTGCTTTACGAAACCATTGTATTCAAAGCAAAGGAGGAGAATATCAAGGGTGCCACCGTTTTAAAGGGGATCCTGGGTTACGGGGCCAGTTCGGTGATTCATTCGTACAAATTCTGGGAAGTGAGTGAAAAGCTTCCCGTAGTGGTGGAGATTATTGATGAGGAGGACAAGGTGCTGGCGTTTTATGAGAAGATCCGCCCCCTGCTGGAAGAAGTCCGGTATGGCTGCCTGGTCACCACGGAAAAGATTAACATACGCATGTACAAATCTGGCCGGAAGCGGCTCTTTGACTGATATAATTTACTTAATTCACCGTTAAACCAAAACACATGATCAATGTTGAAATTCCCGGACAGCGCGCGCTTGAACTTCAGTATCTCGTGCTTGATTTTAACGGCACCCTGGCGGTCGACGGGAAAATCATCGGGGAAGTGGTCTCTTTACTCCGGGAATTGGGAGCGCTGATGGAGATCCATGTGATCACTGCCGATACCTTTGGCAGCGCAGCCGGACAGCTGAAGGGCCTGCCCTGTAAACTTCATGTTATCCCCGATCAGGCTCAGGACAGGGCCAAACTACGGTATATTTCCTCCCTGGGTTTTGAAAAAGTGGTGACCATCGGAAACGGGCTCAACGATACCCTGATGCTTACCCATGCTGCACTGGGAATAGGTGTTATACAGGAAGAAGGGGCCTCTCTGCATGCCATGATGGGGGCCAGGGTAATCTGCCGGAGCATCACCGATGCGCTGGGACTGCTGCTGAATCCGCGCAGACTGAGCGCTACCCTGCGAAATTAAACGACAACATGACAGGGTGTTCACCTGTTAATTATGTCATTATGACACATTTAGTGTCGTTTTTGCAGGGGGATTTCCATCGTTGAAAAGTATACTTTTTAATTCTGTGCTGTAATACAATCAGTTATTATTTTCATCCGTTTTTTTGCCTGTCATACGGTACGGGATTTGACAGGACAGGGGTGTAATGATTGATTTAATGAATGTCTAACTTAAATAATGGAGGAATTAACCATGACACTTGCGAAATTTTCAAACAACTGGGTTCCGACCTTTCCTTCATTGATCGACCGTTTCTTTGAAGGGGACCTGATGGATTGGAACCGGAGCAACTTTGCATCCGTCAATTCAACTTTACCGGCTGTAAACGTAAAGGAGAACGATAACGAATTCATGATCGAAGTTGCCGCACCCGGACTGAAGAAAGAGGACTTCCGTCTGAACTACGACAATGGCCGTCTGACCATCTCCTCGGAGAAAAAAGTGGAAAATGAAGAGAAGGAGGGCGACAGGGTGACGCGAAGGGAGTTCAGCTACCAGTCGTTCCAGCGTTCCTTCACCATGACCGAGAATGTGGTGGATGTGGAAAAGATTGCTGCAAAATATGAAGACGGGATCCTTCACGTGACTATCCCGAAAAGGGAAGAAGTGAAACCGAAACCGGCAAGGATGATTGCCATTTCCTGATCCGGAAAGTTCTTATTTGAATCAAAGGGGCTGAAAAGGCCCCTTTTTTATTTGCTGAACACTCTGAGGAACAGGAGATTGCACCGGCATGTTCAAAAGCATTTTTATTGCCTTTCTTTTAGTTGTAATTTGCTGATATACAATAAATCTGTGCAAATGAAAAGGGCAACGTCTTTTTACTCCGGGACGGGAATGATCTTGCTCCTTTCCCTGGCAACATGGTTTGCCTGTTCTTCCTTAAATCTCTCTGCACAGGGTATCGACAAGGAAATTATCGGTACCTGGATCCTTGAATCCAACGGTGATCAGCTTTCCGGGGGAGAAATCACTTTCAATGACAAGGGTAAATATCAGTTCCAGAAAAAGTTTTCCGATGGACAGGGAGCCTCGGAGAGCGGCTGTTACCGGCTGGATGTACGTTATACACCGGCCAACCTGCTGCTCTGTCTGGGCGACTGTAATGCCGCCGGAGCCGAGTTTACCACCTCGTATTGCCTGGCAAGGATCTCCAAAGACGGGAAACTGGAGATCATTATTTCCTCGGAAGGTAATTTTCCCCCGAAGTTTCCCAGGGATAAAATGAGCAAGGGCTACTACACTTTTGTAAGAAGCGAGTGAGCGGAGCTGCCATTCCGGTAATTTAATCCGGGAGGGCGATCCAGGTCCGGAAAAAGTGATCCTGTTTTCCGGAATATACTGTATATCCTTTTTCTTTAAGCAGGGAAATTACAGGTGCCGGCACAAAGGGCGCATCAACACAGAGCAGTTCACCTTTCCCTAGTGACTGTGCTTCCCTGAGAATACTGGCCATGGGGCTGTCGCCCCGGTTGATGACCGGGCCGGCATCGTATATGGTTTTGAGGCGATGTTTCTCCGCCCAGCCCGGTGGGGGAGGCAGGAGCTCATCTCCTTCTGCGAAGGACAGCGGGGCCTGCCCGGCAGCCTCCCTCAGTGTGGCGATCAGCTCATCAAGTCTGACACCTCCCGTAACCGCTACCTGCTGCAGGGTGGCAACCCGGGCCACCGTGCGGAAAAGAACCGGATTTCGCAGTCTGGCGAAAACAGGAGAAAAACCGGTCAGGACCTCCAGCAGGTGGGGATAGGCTTCGAGCAGTGTCCCCACCCTGATCTTCGGCGTAATATCGGGTTTATCCATCTCTATTTTGAATAGGAAAGCAGGCGTTGTTCGCCTTCCAGGGCCCTGAGTCCGGCAATATCCTGTGTGACCTCCAGGGTTCCCAGGTATTCACCCGCACTGCCTCTCACGGCATAGTATTCGATATGTACAAATTTATCCTGCATCCGGATCCAGAAGGCCGCGCTGTTCTCCTTTCCGTTACGGAAGTCGGACAGGATCTGGTCGACTACATGCACGCTGGAGGGCGGATGGCACATCCTTACATCCCTGCCGATAATGGCGCGGTTGCGGGCAAAGATCCGGTCGGGTCCCAGGCTGAAGAATTTCACTTTATCCTCCTTATCAACAAAGGTCAGGTCGACCGGCAGCGTTTTAAAGATGGCTTCGAGTTCGTCGGTACTGAAACTTCCGGTTGAGAGGCGGATTGCTCCGTCTGAACCGGCGGTGGATGCCGTTGTTTCAATGTTTTCCGGTTTCCAGTCATCCTCCGGATCATAGAGGCAGAATCCGAATTCCATGGTCTGCTGATAGATGGCATACCATTCCTGGTCGCTTAGTTTATCCATGGCCATGGGCAGGAGGATCTCCTCCTCCTTCATAATCATGTCGCTGATCCCGTTAAGTGCAGGTGTCAGGACGAGTCCTGCCGTTACCGAGGCTTCCCCTGCGGTAATGTCACCGGGGGAGGAGAGGGCCTGGATGGCCGCCTTCAGCAGTTCGCGCACTTCATCGTGCTTGCCCCACATTACTTTCGGAGGTCCGGTGATTTCATATTTCTCCAGGTAAGGGAAGAGCAGGTATTCCTTTCGCTGATAATGCTTGTCTACATCCATCAGCTCGTTGAAAAGGGCATGGAGCCTGATGAAATGCACCTTAACCTGGTCATCCTTCAGGCCGGGAATGGCAGCAATCATTTCACGGGCATGGCCGATCACCCGCTCCAGTTCAAGATTTTCCTTTTTCATGGTATCTACCGGGTGACCGGCCGGAACCGGGCGGGCGCCGCTCTGGTCGATATGGCCGTCGAGGACCATCGTATGTATATCACAGAACTTCAGTACCTCTTCTGCCGGGAGTCCTTCGCGGATCAGTTGCTGTTCCACTTCCACCACTTCGTCGTAGGGGATATTCTGAAGCAGGTCGATCAGCCGGTTACGGACCATCACAGGGGCTTCGCCCGCATGAAGCTGGAGGATCATATGTTTAAGGAGTTCTTTCCTTTTTTCCGAATTGTTGATTATCTCACTCATCTCGCTGTCTTTTATTATGTTATTGTATTATTCTGTTGCCGGGATATCCTTTTCGGGATACAGTGTGAAACGGGAACTGTGGTACCTGGACGCGAGCGATTGTACCGTCTCTGTGCTGACAAGGTCGTTCATGGCCTCACGGATCGGTGCGTAGCGGTTATGAAGCGGACAGGGATTGTTTTCGTCGCAGTTCTTCAGTCCGAAGGCGCAGCCTGTAAAAAGCTTGTCGCCTTCGATGGCATGAACCACTTTCCTTACGGGCAGGTCTTCCCCTTCCTCTTCAAAATAGAATCCGCCGCCTTTCCCTTTGGCCGAGGCGATAAAACCATTTCTTACCAGGCGTTGAAGGATCTTGGCCGTAAATTGCTGGGGAGCATCGATCTCACGTGAGATCTCGACTATCCCGGGCCTCCTGCCAAAGCGGTTCTGTAAGCGGATGTAAACCAGTCCGCGCAGCGCATATTCCGTTTCCTTGTTAAACATGTTTTTTTATTTGCTACAAAGATAGTTTAAATAAATTACAAAAAGACCTTTTAGTCCTCTAATAAGAATAATTTATGAAATTAACCCTGTAAGTAGCAGAAAATGAATATATAAGCAGAATGTTAATTTTTTAGCAGGGGAAAGGTTCCGGATTTTAGCCGCAAAAACTTTTCTTGCGAATTTTTTAAGGTTAGAATAATCTAACTAAATTTGTTCCATGAAAAATCTGGTAGATCTGGTAGCGGAATTATCCAGTCTTCTGGCCGAAATGGAAGAATCGGCCGGTCGTGAGCTGGATCGTACCGGTCTGACGCTTACTCAGATGCACTACCTGGAAATGATCAGTTTGCTGGGTAATCCGAATCTGACCGAGCTGGCGGCAAAGGTGAAACATGCCAAGCCCACGGTAAAGGTCGCGGTCGACCGGCTGGTGGAAAAGGGTTTTGTTTTCAAGGTGAGATCGGATGCGGACCGCAGAAGCTCGCATTTTCACCTCACGGAAAAGGGTATGCTGGTGAACAGGATCCACGACCAGGCTCACCGGAATATCGCCCGTCTTTTTAAAAGCAGACTGGAACCGGAGGAACTGGAACAGCTTTCCAGCTTGTTGAATAAAATAACCCAATAAATTTTTTACCTCAATAGTTAGTATAATCTAACAAAAATACTTATGACACAGACATTCAACCGGGCTTCGTTCAGGGGATTATCCTCCGCTGAAGCTGCAGAGCGCCTGCAGAAGAATGGATATAATGAACTGCCTTCGTCCCGGCCCAAAAGTGTTTTCCGGATTGTATGGGATGTGATCCGCGAACCGATGTTCCTTCTGCTGGTTGCCTGTGGCACGCTCTACCTGATCCTTGGTGATATTCAGGAAGGACTGATGCTGATGGCCTTTGTTTTTGTGGTGATGGGCATCGAATTTTACCAGGAGCGGAAGACCGAAAAGGCCCTCGATGCACTCAAGGATCTGGCCAGTCCGCGTGCCCTGGTGATCCGGGATGGTGAAACGAAGCGGATCGCGGGTCGTGAGGTGGTTCTCGGCGACCTTGTCGTGCTGCAGGAAGGCGATCGTGTGCCGGCTGACGGGGTAGTGCTGCACGGGATCAACCTGATGGCCGATGAATCGCTGCTGACTGGCGAAGCAGTGCCGGTGCGCAAGCGGGAGTGGAAAGAGGGAGAGGTCACGGAGCAACCGGGAGGAGACGACCTGCCTGCCGTGTATTCGGGTTCGATGATTGTTCTTGGGAACGGTGTCATACGCGTGACGGCAACGGGCATGAACACAGAGATCGGGAAGATCGGCAAAGCCCTTGAGTCGGTAAAGGAAGAGCCCACCAGGCTCAAAAAGGAAATGGGGACACTGGTAAGGCGACTCGCCATAATAGGCATCATTCTGTGTCTGGTGGTTATCGGGGTGTACACCCTCACGCGTGGCGATCTGCTAAAAGGATTCCTGGCCGGCATCACCCTGGCCATGGCCATGTTGCCGGAGGAATTCCCCGTTGTGCTTACCATCTTCATGGCTATGGGCGCCTGGCGGATGTCGAAGAAACAGGTGCTTACCAGGCGTCCGGCTGCAATCGAAACACTGGGATCTTCGACGGTGCTCTGCACGGATAAGACCGGTACACTTACCTGGAACCGGATGACGGTAACCCGCCTGTTTAACGGCCGGAACTTCCTGGTTGTCAGCCGGGAAAAGTCCTTCCCGGAGCCTTTCCATGAGATTATTGAATTCGGTATCCTTTCCAGCCAGGTCAATCCTTTCGATCCAATGGAACGCGCCATTACTGATATGGGTGAGCATTTTCTGAAGGATACGGAGCACATTCATACCGACTGGAAGATGGAGAAGGAATATCCCCTTTCACGGGAGATGCTGGCCATGTCGAGGGTGTTTTCCGAAGCAGGCAGCGACCGGCGCGTAATTGCTGCCAAGGGAGCGCCAGAGGCTATTTTTGACCTGTGTCACCTCGACAGGGAAAAACTGGAGAGCTATGCTGCCGCAGTGGAAGAAATGGCTGCGTCGGGCCTGAGGGTCCTGGGTGTGGCGCGCGCTGTGGTTGAAAAGGGCAAACTTCCTTCCGGTCAGCACGATTTCGATTTTGAGTTTGTCGGACTCATCGGGCTGTCGGATCCGATCCGGGAATCGGTCCCCGGGGCAGTCAGCGAATGCTACAGGGCCGGGATCCGTGTGATCATGATCACCGGGGATTATCCCGTTACGGCCTGCAATATCGGGGAGGAGATCGGACTGCGTAATCCGAAGAAAGTGATCACAGGACCGGAACTGGAAAAGATGTCGGAAGAGGAGCTGGCCGAGAGGATCCGGGATGTGAACATTTTTGCCAGGGTGGTACCCGAACAAAAGCTCAAGATTGTGAACGCACTGAAGAGGAACGGCGAGATCGTGGCCATGACCGGTGACGGGGTTAATGATGCACCCGCACTGAAAGCAGCGAATATCGGGATCGCGATGGGCGAGAAGGGTACCGATGTGGCCAGGGAGGCTTCCTCTCTGGTTCTGATGGACGATAATTTTGCTTCCATCGTCGGTGCCGTCCGCATGGGAAGAAGGATCTTCGACAACCTGCGTAAGGCCCTCAGTTATATTTTTGCGATTCATGTTCCGATTGCGGGTCTGTCGCTGATCCCGGTTATGTTTGCCAATCTGCCGCTGATCCTGTGGCCCGTTCATATCGTTTTTATGGAACTGATCATTGATCCGGCCTGTTCGATCATCTTCGAAGCGGAAAAGGAAGAAAATAATGTCATGTCGCGGCCACCTCGTGCTTCCGAAGAGGCGTTTTTTGGTGCAAGGAAGATCCTCGTCAGTTGTCTTCAGGGCCTGGGCATCCTTGTGATCTGCCTGCTGGTATATTTTGTGGCGCTGTGGCAGGGCTACGATGAGAAAGCCATCCGCACCCTTACCTTTGTGGCACTCATTGCGTCAAATATTGCAGTGATCCTGTCGAACCGCTCCATCACAGGCAGTATCTTTTCCATCCTCCATACACCGAATAAAACGGTCAAATGGGTTGCCGGTGGCGCTGTGTTCTTCCTCCTGCTGGTGTTGAATGTTCCTTTCCTGGTTGATCTCTTCCAGTTTACCAGGGTCGGGATGGTGCCACTCCTGATTTCTGCTCTGGCCGGCTTGCTGAGTATCGGCTGGTTCGAGGTTTATAAATGGACGTTGAGAAGAAGGTCTCTTCGTTCCTGACAAGAAATTGCCCTGAAAAATTTGCCGGATTCCGCTTTTTAACCGTAAATTCACTGCTTAACCCAAAACACCTGCAAAAGCAGAAAAAAACATTACTCCATGAAAAAGTTCCTTGCCTTGATTTCCGTGACCCTGCTGCTCGGCGCATGCAAAAAAGATACGCCTCCCGAGATCAGCATTATACCGCTCCCGAACCAGATTCAAAAAGGTGAAGGTGTTTTTATCCTCAGCAGCAGCACCGTGCTCGACATACGGGATGAGCTGTCGGCCGGGGAGGCAGTTTTCCTCACCGAAGGGCTGCAGAAAAAGACCGGCATCAGCCTGGCTGAAGGCCGCAATGCAAAGAATGTGA
>JBMOLL010000027.1:0-10946 GCA_049325415.1 Bacteroidota bacterium
GCAGATATTGCCCGGGATCTGCCCGGAGCCAGGGCTTATATTGCCGACCCTGTAGTTGTTGATGAGCTGGATGATGTAGCCCGACTCACAGGACACCCGGCATTCAGGCGTAAATCCATCTTTCACGCGCTCAATCAGAAAGCCATTGCACGCACTCATGCGCAGGCTTCCGGTGTGGCCTATGAATCTCTCAACCTGATCATTGCGCACCTTGGTGGTGGCATTTCTGTCGGTGCCCACAGAAAAGGCCGGGTGATCGATGTCAATAATGCCCTCGACGGAGAAGGACCCTTTACGCCGGAAAGAGCCGGTACCCTTCCGGCCGGAAGCCTTGCGGAATATTGCTTCAGCGAAGGTGCCGACCTGAAAACTGTCCGGCAGATGCTGACCGGTAAAGGCGGAATGGTAGCCTACCTGGGGCATAATAACGCCCTTAAGCTGGAACAGATGGCAAGGGAAGGTGACAACCGGTCTGCCCTTATCCAGGAAGCAATGGGATACCAGGTCTGTAAGGAGATCGGGGCAATGGCAGTGGTGCTCAAAGGAAAGGTGGATGCCATCCTCATCACAGGCGGAATTGCACATAATCCCGATCTGACAGCCTATATCCGTGAAAGGGTTACCTTTATTGCCCCTGTCTATATTTATCCGGGTGAAGATGAGATGAAAGCCCTGGCCCTGAATGGCCATATGGTCCTCAAGGGCGTACTGGTACCTTCCATCTACAGCGAGGCCGTCTTTGTAAATGGTATCGACTGGGAGACAATGAAATAGATTAAGGTACCGAAACAGATACAGGAAGTATCTTCCCGTTGAAATACCGATAGCCCTCCAGGACAAACCAGCGCAGGAACTTTGCCATCTCCCCGGCCGTAACCGGAGCCTTAAAACCCGGAAAGGCACTGGCCAGCATGTCGGTCTGAACAGCACCCGGAGCAATAGCATTGATGCGGATTCCTGATTCAGCCAGTTCTTCAGCCAGGGCCTCGGTCAGAACAGCTACCGCGCCTTTTGATGCGCTGTAATACGACAAACCGCTGAATTTTATACTCCCCTGAATGCCCCCCATGCTGCTGATATTGACGATATGCGGTTCATGGGCGTTTCTGAGCAAAGGCAAAAGTCCCCTGATCATAGCGCCAAGGGAAAAGAAATTGACCTCAAAGATCCTCCGGGCCTCACTGTTGGTGAATTGCTCGAATGGTTTGTTGATCAGGGTTCCGGCATTATTGACCAGAACATCAATCTGGTGGGTAATGGAACGGATATACATCGGAAGTACGGATTCCGTGCCATCGGCATCTGAAAGGTCAAACTCCACCGTACGCGCCACCTGCAGTCCTGCTCTGGCATTGCATTCCTGTGCCAGTTCATCAAGCAGGGAACGATCCCGGGCAACAAGGATCAGCTGATGCTCTTTATGAGCCAGTTCAAGGGCAAGTGAGCGCCCTATCCCCCTTGTCACGCCGGTAATGCAAATATTCATAGGCAAAAAATTTATCTTCCGACTCTCAGGAATTACATTGAACGAAATTAAAACATTTCAGCGTTTTTACATGAAATTTGGATAATATTGTAGCGAAATGAAACCAAAAGGTTGCCTGCATCTTATGCTGTTCCTGCTGATCCTTTCAGCAGGCAGCCAGGGTCTTTCCGGACAGAATGAGGAAAGCCGTAAAGGACAGTGGTATGCCCTGCCTGAAGCCGGCCTTCAATTGGGATATGTCAACTATTTGGATTTAAGCACTTTGTTTGCATACCATCTTACCGATCGACTGTCGGTTGGCGGAGGTCCCCATCTGTGCTGGTACCTGCAAAAAGGAACGGTTTACAATCCGGAAAGTTTTTCGACCTTTCTCTTCGGAGCCCGGCTGATGACCCGGCTGTCCCTGATCAGGCATGGTGAACGATTCATTCCTTTCGGGTTGCTCAATGAATTGTTCCTGCACGCGGAATATGAGGCATTAAATCTTGAAAGAGCGTATTTTGATTACCCCCAGTACCCTGAATCCGGAAGGTTCTGGCTTCATTCCCTTTTTGCCGGTGCAGGGATCACCCAATCCATCAGTCC
This sequence comes from Bacteroidota bacterium, assembly GCA_049325415.1. Taxonomy (GTDB): domain Bacteria; phylum Bacteroidota; class Bacteroidia; order Bacteroidales; genus JBMOLL01. Next base: position 2,072 of record JBMOLL010000027.1, read on the forward strand.
ATCTGTTTCTTTTTATTATATGGCGCTTTTCGACTTCTCCGGGGGAATTAACACGGTCTATTCCAATCCCCAGTACCGGATAGGGATGAATATCTATTTCTGAGCTGGATTCCGTATCGTTTTGAACGGAAAACTGTAATAAGCATAAGGATTTACAAGAATTTAACGTAATTCGGAAAACCAAAACTGGGATATTCCGGTTATAATGATTTTCTTTGCACTGAATTTAAAAAACAAGATATGAAAGCAGAAAAAGACCGCGTCGTGTCCATAATTTATGATCTGAGAAAAGGTTCATCAACCGGCGAGATCGTCGAATCGCTCAATGAATCCAACCCCCTTACCTTTCTTTTCGGAAGCGGAGGTTTACTGCCGAAATTTGAAGAGCAGCTCGAAGGTTTAAATGCAGGGGATCCCTTTCAGTTCCTGATGAACTCAGAGGATGCCTATGGCCCTGTTATTGACAGCGCGGTGGTTCCGGTACCGAAAAATATTTTTATCATTGACGGTCAGATTGATTACAATATCCTCCAGGTAGGCAACACGATCCCCATGATGGATGGTGAGGGCCGCAGGCTGAACGGTGTGGTTACCGAGATCCAGGACGAGGTGGTCATTATGGACTTTAATCATCCGATGGCAGGTAGCGATCTGCATTTTACAGGCAGGATCACCGAGGTTCGCGAGGCAAGCGAAGAGGAACTGAGTCATGGCCATGTTCACGGAAATCATAACTGCGACTCATGCGACGGTGAGCATGGTCATCACCATGGCGACAGCTGCAGTTGCGGAGGTCACTGAGAAAGTGTAAAATCATCGGCATCTTTCCATACCGGGAAACCATCCCTGAATTCGTTCAGGCTTGACAGCGACAGGGATGTCAGGATGGTACCCGGTTGATTATCCAGCCAGGCAAGAAGGTGGCCGGTGGGAGACAATACACAACTCCCTCCCCTGTAGCCGATCCCTTCTCCATCATTTCCTGTCCGGTTCACTCCGATAACATAGCACTGGTTTTCCAGTGCTCTTGCTTTCAGGAGGGTTTCCCACACATGCTGCCTGTTCTCAGGCCAGTTGGCCACATAAACAAGAACATCATAATCACCCCGGTACCTCGCAAAAACCGGGAAACGGAGATCATAGCAGACCTGGGGCAGAAAACGGAAGGAACCATAGCGGAAAACCATACGTTCCCGGCCCGGGGAAAAATTACGGTCTTCTTCGCCCATCCGGAACAGGTGACGTTTATCATAATGCCCGGTCTTTCCATCCGGCGAAATCCAGAGGAAACGGTTATAGTACTTCCCTTTTTCCGTATAGATGATACTGCCGGCAATTATTCCTTTTAGCTGCCGGGAGAGGTCTTTCAGGCGGCGGAGCAAGAGGTCGTCTTTCCCTACAGCCATCCGGGCGGTATTCATCGTAAAACCACTGAGAAACATTTCAGGAAGAACAAAAACATCTCCCTTCCCTGCGTAGGGAAGCATCATTGCTTCAAGCAGTTCCATATTGCTCTTTGGTTCTTGCCATACAAGATCTGGCTGAACCAGCACCACCTTTACTGCAGTGCTTTCCTCACTTCTGTCCATAACCACGGATTAAAAAGACTACAACTGTTTAAAATCCCTGCTATTCCTCCTCACTGTCAACAGAAGGGGCATTTATCTCCTTCAGAATGCCGGTCATTAATGGACGATAAAAGGTAAAAAAGAAATTGTCGGGATTCCCTGTACCTGATCTCTTATACAGGGAGATCAGATTATTTATGATCATTACTTTGGAAAAATGCAGGTTGATTGTATTCTTTCCGAAATCCCCTGTGAGAAAAAAGAAGTCATCATTGCCCTCGATCACTGCCGGGAAGGTATCCGGCAGACCACTGGCAAGCAGAAGCGCCTTACCCTGTTCAGTGGCATTGAGATTGAAAGTACATAATACCTTATTCTTCCCTGGATAGATCAGAGTAAATCAACCGTCGTAAGTGACTTCCCCGGAAACATGGAAACGCTTGCGGGCCTCATCGGAAGAATATAGAAAACCTTCCTTTACATTGATATCGTCCCCGTCCCGGAGGACGACAACCCGCCGGTCATTATCATTAACCATCATGATCCCGCTTCCGGCGAAATCCCATTTTCTTCCCGGTGTTTCGTACCACTCCAGGTAGTTGCCATAAACTTTTATAACCTGTTCGCGGTCGAGGTCTCTTAAATATACCCCTCTCCAGCCCAGCCAGTATATGTCGAGCAGCTGTTCCATATTGTAGCGCACCAGAGGTTCTGTGGGAGGTGCAAAAAAGTTATATTCGATGACCAGGGGTTTGCGCTGGTTAAATATCTCCCTGCACAACAAATAGTCGGTATTGTTCAGGCCCCCGTAGCCATATTCACTCACATTCTCTATCCGGGCATCCATCAGTTCCTCTGCGGTATACCCTTGATTGTCGGCATAATAAAAGACATTTGCCTTTTCAACAACCCGGGGTATATCCTTCAGTTTTGGATATTCAATACGGAAGGAATTCCTTTCAAAATGAGAACCGTAATAATCAAACCGCAGATCATAGGGCCTGCTGCCCGTGTGCATGATCTTCATGTTATTGAGTATCCAGTTGAAAGCTTTATTCTCGCTTCCCCTGTATTTCAGCATGGTTTTATTGATGACAACAATTTCTTTCTCTTCCCCCCTTTTTATCAGCCAATAGAGGTGACCAAAGGCAGGAATCAGTACGATGACGGCGACGATGATAATAACGATCCTGAGACTTTTCATAGCATAAAGCGTTTGTTTATGTATGCGAACCTTTTAATAATCAGCCAAATAAATAGCGGCCTTTCAGAATAGAACTGAAAGGTACGAAATTTTTTAATGCAAGTAAATAGCTGATACAGGCCCGACTATCTCAACCTGCCGGTTCAAAGCGGTAGCCGACCCCTTTTATGGTCCTGATCCTGTCCTGCCCGATTTTCTCCCTAAGTTTGCGGATATACACATCGATGGTCCGTTCACAGACCAGGACATCGGGCCCCCAGACCTGGTTGAAAATCTCCTGCCTGGAGAATACACGGGAAGGTCTGGATGTCAGCAGACTCAGCAGTACAAATTCCTTTTTCGGCAGTTCAAGTTCTTTACCATCAACAATAACTATGTGTTTTTCCAGGTCAATTCTGACATTCCCTGTCAGATCAGTTTCTTCTGCTACAGGCATTTCAGGTCTCAGGGAATGACCGCTTCTGCGAAGCAGTGCCCTGATCCGGCTCATCAGGACTTTTGGTCGGATGGGTTTTGTGATATAGTCATCGGCTCCTGCCTCAAAACCTGCGATCTGGGTATAACTTTCAGCCCTTGCAGTGATCAGGGCCACCACGGTATCCGAAATCCCCTCTGTATGCCGGATCTCATCACAGACTTCTATCCCGTCCATCCCGGGCATCATCACATCGAGGAGAACGAGATCGGGATGCTCCCTGCGTGTCAATTCAAGGGCTTTTTTCCCATCTTCGGCAGTCAGTACATGAAAGCCTTCCTTTTTAAGGTTGTAGGAAATAAACTCCCGGATATCTTCTTCATCATCTACGATGAGTATGGTATTTCTGGCTTCTTCCATCCTGTTCGGTTTATGCCTGCAAATCTAAGTCCGGCTGTTTAAGTGAATATTAACAGCCTGTTATCAAATAATAACTGCCAGAAATACATGTCTGCAGCCTTTGTTGTGTTGTGAAGTTTTCCTGGAAACGTGCAGGGTGTGCGCCCGGCGGCGCAGGCAGAAAGGAAGAAGCTGAATCGGGGACCGGTCGTGCGGCAAAAGCCTGACAAACAACTTTACACTTTGTTAACATTACGTTAATACGGGTTTACCGGAGAAGGGGTACTTTTGACACAGTTTTAACATTATTTCCCACAATGGAGACCTACTACTTACTGATCATTGTTGTTCTTTTTATTCTCGCTATTTCTGATCTGATCGTTGGTGTCAGCAATGACGCTGTAAACTTCCTGAATTCCGCCATCGGATCAAAAGCGGCTCCTTACAAGATCATCATCTTTATTGCTGCTGCCGGTGTACTCATCGGTGCCACTTTTTCCAATGGAATGATGGAAGTTGCCAGAAAAGGCGTATTTCACCCCGATATGTTCAGTTTCTCTGAGATCATGGTCATCTTTCTGGCTGTGATGATGACGGATATCCTGCTGCTTGATGTATTTAATACCCTCGGATTGCCTACGTCAACAACCGTTTCAATTGTCTTTGAATTACTAGGATCTGCCGTTGCCGTATCCATTTATAAAATAACAAGACTGGGATGGGAAAACCAGACTCTGGGCAGCTATATCAACTCCGACAGGGCACTGGGGATTATTGCAGGTATTTTCATATCCGTGGTAATTGCCTTTACAGCGGGGCTTATCATACAATGGCTGATCCGCTTCCTGTTTACTTTTAATATTCAAAAGACCTATAAATACTGGGGAGGAATCTGGGGCGGTCTGTCGCTGACTGTCATCATCTATTTTCTCCTCATAAAAGGAGCGAAAGGTTCTTCCCTGCTGCCCGACCAGACCCTGAACTGGATCGAAAGCCATGCAGGAGCCATCATGCTCTATGGTTTTATCGGGTGGACCCTGATTCTGCAGTTACTGATCCTCTTTACCAAATTCAACGTCCTGAAAGTAACGGTTTTACTGGGAACATTTGCACTGGCTATGGCTTTTGCAGGAAACGACCTGGTGAACTTCATCGGCGTACCGCTTGCCGGATTTGAATCGTTCAAAGCCTTTTTCCATTCCGGGATCGCAGACCCGAACTCCTTTACCATGGAAGTGCTGAAAGAACCGGTGAGAACGGCACCATTCTTCCTGATCATAGCAGGTTTAGTTATGGTGCTGACCCTGCGTTTTTCCAGGAAAGCCCAATCGGTTACCGCAACGACCATTGATCTCTCGAGACAATCGGAAGGCTCTGAACGCTTCGAATCCAGTTTCCTTGCCAGGGTCATCGTCAGAAGAATCGTTGAAGCCGGTAAATTTGTCGACCGTGTTACCTCCTCACGAACAAGCCGCTTTTTTCAAAAACGGTTTGACCAGACGGCTCAGGATCCGAAAGAGAGAAATAATCAGGCATTTGACATGGTCAGAGCTTCGGTGAACCTGGTTGTAGCCAGTATTCTCATTGCCTTTGGTACCTCACTTAAACTCCCCCTTTCAACCACCTATGTAACTTTCATGGTGGCCATGGGAACCTCACTGGCCGACGGAGCCTGGGGCAGGGAAAGCGCTGTTTACAGGATTACCGGTGTGCTGACCGTCGTTGGGGGCTGGTTCTTTACCGCCCTGTTGGCCTTTGTAGCCTCTTTCCTGCTGGCTACCTTTATCTATTTCGGTAAACTGCCCATGATCCTCGTACTGATTGCCCTTTCGGTTTTCATCGTGATCAGGACCCATGCCATTCACAAAAAGAAAACCGAGAAAGAGGAATTGCAAAAGAGTAACGGAGGTGTAAGCGAAGGAACACTCCAGAAACAATGTGAAGTTGAGGTAAGGAAATCCATTGTAAAGGTTTCCAAACTGGTTTACCTGACCTATATCAGCTTCTCCAGAGAAAAAATCAAAGACCTTAAAAAGATCAAGTCTGACGCCAAAGAGCTCTCCCGGGAAATCAAGGAAATAAAAGCCAATCTGCCGCTTACCCTGAAGCAATTCAAGGATTCGGAGATCGAGAGCGGCCATTTCTATGTCCAGGTTATTGATTATCTGCGCGAAACCGTTGCATCTCTGCAACATATTATCCAGCCGGTTTATAATCATGTGGATAATAATCACCCGATGCTGGATCAGGACAGTATGAACGAACTCCTTGAGTTTAATGAAAAAATCAATGAATTCTTCAACTATGTCCTTAAGATGATTAACGACGGGAATTATGAACAGATTGATGATGTGACAGCCAAAAGGGAACAGCTTCTTGACGGGATCAACGACCTGGTGAAAAAGCGCATTAAATCCCTGAAAAAGACTCAGAAAGGAACAAAGGTAAGCATTACCTATATTGAAATGCTGACTGAAACCAAGGGCCTGATCCTTCAGACTGTTGAACTGCTGAAAGCTAACCGGAAATTTATTGAATCCCTGAAAAGGTAAGATGATCAATCCGAAATAAAAAAAACCTCGCAGGAAGGATCCTGCGAGGTTTTTTTTGTTGGAGAGGAAGAGCTAACTCTCGGTAAACTTATATCCGACCCCCTTTACCGTTTTTATCAGGTCATCGCCAAGTTTTTCCCTGAGTTTCCTGATATGTACGTCAATGGTCCTGTCGCCGACAACTATGTTATCTCCCCAGACACGGTCAAATATTTCTTCCCTTGAGAATACTTTGTAAGGTTTCGAAATGAGCAGTGAAAGCAGCTCAAACTCCTTGCGGGGCAGAAAAATTTCCTGTCCTTTTAAAAGTACGAGATAGCGCTCTTTGTCAATAACCAGGTCACCGGAACGGATCAGGTTCTCGTCGGCCGGACTTTCCTGATCAGGCAGGGCATGCATTCGCTTTAATAAGGCTTTAACCCTGGACACCAGCACCTTGGGCTTTACAGGTTTGGTAATATAATCATCACCCCCGGCCTCAAAACCGGCAATCTGAGAGTAGTCCTCCCCTCTTGCTGTAAGAAAAGCCACCAGGGTATGTTTAAGCTCCGGTATTTTGCGTATTTCCTCGCAGGCTTCAATACCATCCATTTCAGGCATCATGACGTCCAGAAGGACCAGATGAGGCTTTACTTCTCTGGCAACCCTGAGGGCTTCCAGGCCATTCCCGGCTGAAAAAATAGTAAATCCCTCGTTGCGAAGGTTATAGCCCAGAAATTCCAGGATATCCTGTTCATCATCAACAAGTAAGATCCTGTAATCGTTCCAATTCATCGTTTTCTGTTTATGATCTGTTAAAGATAATGATAATAAACACCACCATCCCAGCCCTTTAATGATTTCTTAACTTCAGCCTGTAGTTTTTTACAGGTATTTTAGCTATAAACTACTGTATATATGTGTATTATACGCTACTATCTTCTACAGTTCGATCTGTCATTGTTAGCATAACCTTAGGTAATTCTTGATTTAACATTAAGCCGGTCTTTACATATCCTTAAACTTTATTTTAATTTAAATCATATCTTTTAACAATTATATAACATTGCATTCAAAGCTGGACAAAATGAAAAAGATCCTGATCGCAAACTTTATTTTGGCTCTTTTTTGGACACAGGAGCTTCACGGACAGACCGACACCCTTTCAGGTGGAACAGGTAAATTCTCAGCAAGGATCTTTGGTGATTTCAAGATGGGTTTGAGCAGCAGTGATGCCACAGCATTTGAAATCTCCAGGGTATATCTGGCATATGAACATCAGATAACACCCTCCCTGTCCGGAGAAATCAAACTCGATATCGGAAGTCCGGAGGACGAGTCCCAATACAGCCTTATCAGGAGATATGCCTATTTTAAGACAGCGGCACTCACCTACAAAAATAAAGGCATGACGATCTGGCTGGGATTGTTCGACATGCTTCAGTTCAAGGAACAGGAAAATCTCTGGGACCGGCGCTACATCTTTAAAGCTTACATGGATGAATACAAGTTCGGACCCAGCGCCGATATAGGTGTGGGGATGAGTTACAGGTTTTCAGAAACCATATCAGCAGATTTTATCATGTCGAACGGTGAAGGATATAAAATGCTGCAAGCCGACCGGTATTACAAATATGCCGCAGGGATTACCTGGAAGCCAGGACCAATGATTTTCAGGGCCTATTATGATCTGACCGGAGCCGACATCCCCCAGATGAACGGTGCTTTTTTCACCGCTCTTCGACTTTCGCGCTTTTGTCTTGCCGGTGAAGGTGTTATGCAATGGAATTACAGGAATTACGAGGGATATCAACGTTACGGCTATTCTGCCTTTTCTATTTATGAACTATCGGAAAAGTGGGAATTATTTGCACGTTATGACCAGGTTTATTCAAATATCCTGTCGGAAGAAACCCGCCCGTGGAACCTTGGCCAGGATGGCAGCGCAGTTATTGCAGGGATTGAGTATTCGCCAAAGGCTTTTCTGAGGTTTGCCCTGAATTACCAGGATTGGTTTCCATATGCCGCCAATTCGACCAATTACACCTACCTGTTTCTTAATATGGAATTTAAATTCTGAGAAGTCATGAACAGACTATCAATCCTTATTGCGCTTATGCCGGTAATATGGTTCACTTCCTGCAGAAAAAGTCCATATACCCTTGATTATGAAGAGACTATTTCCGATAATGGTGCCGGGACCGGGACCGTTACCTGGACCAATGACAAAAGCTATATCTTAGACGGATTGGTCTTTGTTAATGACGGACAGACTCTTACTATTCAGGCCGGAACCGTAGTACGTGGTAAAACAGGTCAGGGGATCAACTCCAGTGCACTCATTGTGGCCCGCGGAGGCAGAATTATCGCACAGGGAGCATCCGACCAGCCGATAATTTTCACAGCAGAAGGCGACGACCTTAAAGGCAGTATACCCTATGATGCCAGGGGCTTATGGGGCGGACTGATCCTTCTTGGCAACGCCACCCTTAATACTTCATCCGGCGAGGCCTTTATTGAAGGTATTCCGATAAGTGAACCCCGGGGAATCTATGGAGGCAGCTATGATGACGATAATTCCGGCATTCTTTCCTATGTATCGATCCGGCATGGAGGCACCAACATCGGGGAGGGAAATGAGATCAACGGGCTTACCCTTGGCGGGGTCGGCAGAAAGACCATCATCGATCATGTGGAGGTGATCGCGAATGCCGACGACGGCATTGAATTCTTTGGAGGAACCGTAAATACCCGGAAT
>JBMOLL010000027.1:10956-17998 GCA_049325415.1 Bacteroidota bacterium
GCCTTTTGCGGAGATGATGCCTATGATATGGATGAGGGCTACAGAGGCAAGGGTCAGTTCTGGCTGGCTCTCAACGGCCCGGAATCAGATCATGCGGCTGAACATAATGGAGGCGACAACCCGGTTCAAGGGCTACCGCACAGCGACCCTCAGATCTGCAATGCCACCTATGCCGGTTATTTTGCCCATAATGACTTCAACCTGATCAGTTTCAGTGAAGACGGGACCGGCCATTATTACAATTCCCTCTTTCTGAATCCCGGAAAAGGTATTAAAATACAGTATATCAATGGCATGGATGATAGTTATCGATACTTCACCGACGGAGAAATCAGCTTTACCGGAAATATAATTTATCCCGGCCAGATACTGCCGGAACTTTTGTATGCCGAAGCAGCAGATCAGACCGACCTTACAAATGAAAACAAGCTACTGAGTGAATATTTTTATAATAACAATACGTCGGAAAATCCTGGAATAATAGCTGATAGCACCTTCGACCTACTTCCCCCTTCCAGCATTTTCAGCAATCTGGTCACACTGCCCGATCCCTGGTTTGAAGAAGTCAGCTATAAAGGTGCTTTCGGCTCCAATAACTGGCTGGCCGGATGGACACTGCTTTATGAAACCGGCCTGGTGTCGGCCGAGTAAAATCAACGGCTATGTTCAGGGCGGAGCAAATCAAATACGGTCTTTACAGGAGTAAAGGTTTCGATGGGTACTTCCGTGAAGACCGTCAGCCATTTTGCCATCGATCCATTCCATAATCCTGGCAGTTCCAGTGCCTTGATCTCTTTGCCCGAAACTGATTTGGAGGATATAAAACCTGTTTGAGGATCGGTAAAAGCTGTCAGGTCGTAGTAATTTCCCCTGAAATCCCTGAAGCAGCAGGCAATATCCACCGGATTGAAATGTGTGGCGCTTTTAAAGATGGCAGCCTGGGCGGGATCGTCGAGCCGGATCTGGGAACTTTCCACAATCTGAAGACTCACCTCACCGCTGCCATCCCTGACAAAGAAGGGTCCTCCACCGGGTTCTCCAACATTCCGCACCATACCGCAAATTCTCAGAGGCCTGAACATAAAGTTTGTGAGGACGGATTTCAGCTCATCCTCCGACAGCTCACCGGGAAGGGAACGGAAAAACCATTTCTGCAGAAACGCCTTCATTTCCTGTAGTTGAGCCGCATCCGGACCCGGATCGGATACAAGAAGTTCCTGAAAGTGGTAGAGCTTTTCCCGGATCTCAAGCAGGATCCCGCCCAGTATCTTTTTATACCTGATCCTGAGAGCTTTATTCCTGTCGGGAGCTACGTTATCTATATTACTGATAAAGATGATATCGCCTTTCAGGTCGTTGAGATTTTCCAGCAGGGCGCCGTGACCTCCTGGCCGGAAAAGCAATGCCCCGTTCTCGTCCCTTACGGGCAGGTTGTCCATGTCCACAGCAATGGTATCGGTCTGGGCTTTCTGCGTTGAAAAAGTGATCTTTGCAGTGCTTCCTGTTTCCTTCAGGATCTCTGGTAACAGTTCTTCTGATAAATTGCGGAATCCCTCCAGATGATCGGGAGAAACCGTGAGATGAAGGTGCAGTTCACCTTTTACATCCGTACAGTAGGCAGCCGCTTCCCTGAGATGTTCTTCCAGAGCGGTACGGCTCCGGTTGTCGCAGGAATGAAAAAGCAGCATGCCTTTGGGAAGATTGCCATAGTTGAGGCCTTTTTCACCCAGAACCTTTTCCAGGATCTCTGATGGTGTTTCATTACCCGATAGCTGCATTTGATGCGCAAAGGGATAAACCATGATATTTTTGATAAAATCGAGTACCTCCGGCATTTTTTCAAGGGCCCCCCACTGATACGCCGTATTCATTCCTCCGAGTTTTTCAAGGGCCGTGAACAGGGCCTTGAACATGCGGGTTGCGGCTCCGGAAGCAGGAATAAACCTTACTTTTGAGAGCTTCTTTCCCTTCTCATCGAAAAGTCCTTCCCAGGCCGAATTCTCGCTTTCCGAAGTCGGGATAATCCCATTTCCTGTTACCGCTGGTGCGGTAAGCTCAGCAGGAGGAAATCCGCTGACAAAGGAACTGATCTGCTTTCTGACCTGTTCCTCATTCATTCCCCTGGACCTGATCTGTTCCAGATCCCTGTCGCTAAATAGTGTCATATTATCCTTTTTTTTCAGCGGCATCTCGTCCGCTGTGCATTGCCTGTATATTAAGCCGGACCAGTTCTTCACCTTTTCTTTCAAACAAGGTCCGGATACTTTTTTCCAGGATCCCGGGGTCAAGTCCAAGTATCCCCGAAGCAGCACCCAGCATTACCATGTTTGATACCTTTACAGAACCCAGTCCGGTTGCGATGGCATCGGCATCGATAAGAATGTGGTTCCGGATCTTTCTGATCGCACTTTTCACCTCTTCAATTTCCGGATAATAATCGATATTTACAAAAGGCACCGAATTGGTAACCAGCCAGCCATTGCTGTGCAGAAAAGGCAGGTATCTGAGGCCTTCCATAGGTTCTACCGAAAGGATCATGTCGCATTCCCCTTCGGGTATCAGGTCTGATGCCACAGGCCGGTCGGAGATCCTCAGGTGCGACTGTACCGCTCCTCCCCTCTGGCTCATTCCGTGAACCTCCGCCTGCTTGAGATGAAGACCGGATTCAACAGCCGCCAGTCCGATTGCTGCGGCGATGGAAAGGATCCCCTGGCCTCCCACTCCTGCTAAAATTATATCTTTTTTCATGATCTGTGATTCGCTTTTGTTGTTAAATATTCTTTAATCAACCCTCCCGTTTTCTGCGAAGCGCGGTTTGAATACACTCCCTCTGTGAAATGATCACTGAAATGCCCCTGTATGCCAGCTCTTCAGCAATAATATCCGTGTTCTCCCGGTGATTTTTCCTCAGGGGATTGATCACGCGCACATGCTCCGGATCAACGCCCAGGCCGGTACAGATCGAATAAAGCCGGTTCGTTGCATGGGACTTCTGCCCCCCTGTCATTCCAGTCGTGGAATTATCGGAAATAATTACGGTAAGCGGACTGTTTTCAAGAATGGCATCAAGTAAACCGGTCATCCCTGAATGGGTAAAGGTCGAGTCGCCAATCACCGCAACAGCGGGCTGAAGTCCCGCATCGACCGCTCCCTTTGCCATGGTGACTGAGGCCCCCATGTCGACACAGGAATTGATGGCGTTATAGGGAGGAAGTGCTCCGAGGGTATAACAGCCGATATCGGAAAATACCCGGCCGGGACCGTAGGGCTCAAGTGCCTCATTGAGTGCGTTGTACATGTCGATATGGCTGCATCCCTTACACAGGGCCGGGGGCCGGTTTACGACCAGGCCGGGAACCTCCATCCCCTGTTTATCAACCGGTAGAAATGCTTTTTCCACCAGCAGGGGTGTGAGTTCACCGTCCCTTGGGAGGGTGCCGTCGAGTCGCCCGTGCACCGTAAATTTGTTTTGAAGCATGCCGGTCATCGCTTCCTCAATCATAGGGTAGCCTTCCTCGATGACAAACAATTCCCCGACCTCGCCGGCCATTTCACTGATCCATTCCTTTGGAACCGGGTACTGGGAAATCTTGATCAGCGGATAATCAAAACCATGCCTGTTGGCCGCCTCTCTGTAGTAATTGTATGCAATCCCTGCAACAATAATCCCCCGGCTCAGGTCCTTTCCAGGCTCCCGTCTGTTCAGACCGGAGCCTGAAGCGTCCATTTCCAGGATGGTCTGGTCGGCCAGGAGCTTTTTATATCTTTTGCGGGCAAAGGCAGGCAGGAGAATAAACTGCTTCAGATCGCCGGGCAGCCTGAGTTCATTTTGTGCCCGGGCAGGTTCTGTGTTGATACCTGACCGTGAATGCGCCAGTCGGGTGGTTATCCTGAGAAGCACCGGAAGACCTGTTCTTTCGGAAAGATCAAAAGCATAGCGCGTCATATCATAAGCTTCCTGCTGATCGGAGGGCTCAATAACGGGAAGCAGACTGAATTTTCCGTAGAAGCGCGAATCCTGCTCATTCTGGGATGAATGCATTGAAGGATCATCGGCTGCGACCACGACAAGTCCGCCATTCACCCCCGTAATTGCCGTATTGACAAAGGCATCGGCAGCCACGTTCAGTCCGACATGCTTCATACAGACCAGGGCGCGTTTCCCGGCATAGGACATGCCGATAGCCGCTTCCATTGCTGTTTTTTCGTTGGCTGACCAATCAGACCGGACCTTTTTTTCCCGCCCGGGAGCTGATTTCTGAATATATTCCGTAATCTCTGTGGATGGGGTGCCCGGATATGCATATACGCCGGAGATCCCGGCATCAATGGCACCCTGGGCTATAGCTTCATCCCCCAAAAGAACTTTTTTTGACATACTTAGATTTTTTATGCTGCCAAAAATAGGGAAAAAGTTACAGGCCGTTTGTATTGTATAACATGGACTCAGGACAGGACTGTCATGACAATTTTCCTGCTCCCTCCGTGATTCCTGAACTCACAGAGATAGATGCCCTGCCAGGTACCCAGGTTCAACCTGCCGCGGGTAACCGGTATCCATATGCCCTGACCAAAAAGTGAGGATTTAATATGTGCAGGCATATCGTCGGCACCTTCAAGCAGGTGTTCGTAAACAGGGTCATTCTCCGGGATCAGTTTCGAAATAAATGCTTCAAAATCGCTCCTTACAGTGGGATCGGCGTTTTCGTTGAGTGTCAGCGCTGCCGATGTATGTCTGACAAACAGGTGTACCATCCCGGTCTCCGGCAATTCATCTGCCTTCGAAATGATATGTGATGTTATCAGGTGGAATCCCCGGGGAAAGGGCGGAAGTGAAAACTCTTTCTGTGTGATCATCTGGATTTCGCTTGCTAAGTGTTGTAAAATTAGCCCAATATTGCTCCCCGGCAGTGGAAAAACCTTTTTTTTCTCTATTTTTACGCGTTTCAAATAAAGGGGAATCAATGAGGTATTCAGGGCTGATAATTCTGCTGGTCATAATGGCATTTCCCGCTTTCCTCGGGGCACAGCAAAGTGATCCCGACAAGCTGATCCAGTTTTCGGGCATGGTCAGGAACCTGCAGCACAGGCCTCTGGCCTATGTAAACATCGTCGATATCAGCAGCCGGAGAGGCACCACCGCCGATCCGAGGGGTATATTTTCCTTTATTGTGGGTCCGGGGGATACGGTTATGTTCAGCTATATGGGTTACAAGCCTACCATACATATTATTCCCGATACACTGGATGTACAGCAATATCCGGCAGATATTTTCCTGGTCAGCGACACCTTTCAGCTGGCAGAGGTAAGGATCTACCCCTGGAAGACCTATGAAGAATTCAGGGAGGCCTTTATTGCCCTGGATCTTCCCGATGATGATGAACAGAGGGCCTACCGGAATATCGCTCTCATCAAAACCCAGATCCGGATGAATGATCCGGGCCCCAATCCTTCAGTAAATTTCCGGGAAGTGATGAAACAGCAGTCAAATCAACTCTATACCGCAGGGCAGACGCCCTACTACACAATCTTCGATCCCCTTCGCTGGGCTGAATTCTTTGAAGCATTGAAAAGAGGCGATTTCAGAAACAAGCGTACGGAGGAAGACCCGGATGAAAAGAAAATCTCGGTCCCCTATTACTGAGAATAGGCCTGTATCGCACAATTTATTCCCGTATTCCGAGTTAATATATGTTAAAAATCTCCTGATGAACAGAGCAGCACTGATGGTCCTGTTTTTCCTTTTATCCCTGCTTCCCGCGATAGGACAGGAAAGTTCTGTGGTATTTGGTTTTGTCAAAGACAGCCTGGATCAACCCGTCAGCCTGGCCAATGTAACCCTGCTCGGAACCCAGGTCGGAACCATGACTAATGAAGCAGGCTATTTCGAACTGAATGTTCCTGCTGAAAAATCCTATACCCTGGTGTTTTCCTGCGTAGGCTATCGTTCACAGCAATATGCTCTCAAACTGGAAGCAAATGAACGTAAACGGTGGGATGCGGTCATGGTCACTGATATCAATGCCCTGCAGGAAGTGTCGGTCAGTGTCAGGCAGGAACGGGCCAGTAATTTTACCCGTATTGATGTGGAAAGCCTGAACTATGTCCCAAGCACTGGTGGGAAAGTTGAGGCCGTAATCAAATCTCAGGCCGGTGTAAGCTCAAATAACGAATTGAGTTCCCAGTATTCGGTCAGGGGAGGAAATTTTGATGAGAATCTCGTCTATGTAAACGACATGGAGATCTACCGGCCATTTTTGGTGAGGTCGGGACAACAGGAAGGTCTGAGTTTTCTGAATTCAGACCTCGTTTCATCCATAAAGTTTTCAGCAGGTGGCTTCAGTTCCATGTACGGCGACCGCATGGCCTCTGCCCTTGATATTACTTACAAAACTCCCCGTACCTTTGGTGGCTCTGCCTCCCTCAGTCTTCTCGGAGCTTCAGCACACCTCGAGGGAGCCACGCCGGATCAACGTCTGTCCTTTCTAGCAGGCTATCGCTATAAAACGACATCCTATCTTCTGAATACCCTGGAAACCAAGGGGGATTACAAACCTCAGTTTTCTGATTTTCAAACACTTGTAACATATCATTTTAATAAGAAAATCAGCCTTTCTTTCCTGGGAAACTACAGTTCAAACATCTATCGTTTCATACCCAAGGAAAGGGAGACCGAATTCGGAACAAAGGACATCCCCCTGAACCTGAAAATCTATTACGACGGTCAGGAGATCGATCGTTTCGCCACCTATCTTGGTGCTTTTTCCCTGGTCATCAGGCCGGTAAAGGAGATGACCCTGAAATTCATTGCCTCAGGGTTCCGGACCTCTGAAGAAGAGACCTTTGACATTCAGGGCCAGTACCTCATCAACGAGCTCGACAACACCATTGGCTCTGATACCTACGGTGACAGTATTCTGAATATCGGTATCGGCACGATGATCAACCATGCCCGGAACTACCTGGACGCCTATGTGGTATCCGGCTCACATATTGGAAGTTACAGCAGTGGTCCCCACCAGCTCAGATGGGGACTCAAAT
>JBMOLL010000028.1:0-17961 GCA_049325415.1 Bacteroidota bacterium
TAAAGTAGCTATTGTGACCGGCGCCGCCCGGGGGATTGGCAGGACGATCGCCCTGACCTTCGCCGCAGAGGGTGCTGATGTGGCATTCACTGATCTGAAACGGGATGTCAATATGGAATCGCTCGAAAAGGAACTTGCCGCAATGGGCGTTAAAGGAAAGGGATATGAAAGTGATGCCAGCAGTTACGAAGCTGCCCAGCAGGTAGCCGAAGCCGTCGCCGCTGATTTCGGAAGGATAGATATCCTGGTTAATAATGCAGGTATCACAAGGGATACCCTTCTGATGAGAATGGATGAGGCTATGTGGGACCTGGTGATCAAGGTAAACCTGAAATCGGTGTTTAACTTCACCAAGGCTGTTCAGCCCGTTATGCTCAAGCAGAGAAGCGGCTCCATTATCAATATGAGCTCCGTGGTTGGTGTCAACGGAAATGCTGGTCAGGCCAATTACTCGGCCTCCAAGGCTGGGATCCTCGGCTTCACCATGTCGGTGGCCAAAGAGGTTGGCTCAAGGAATATTCGCTGCAATGCCATTGCCCCGGGCTTTATTATTACCGAGATGACCGACAAACTGCCTGAAAACGTCAAGGAAGAATGGATTAAAACCATTCCGCTGAGAAGGGGAGGAGTTCCCCAGGATGTCGCCAATGTAGCACTGTTCCTGGCTTCCGACCTATCTTCCTATGTCACGGGCCAGACCGTACAGGTTTGCGGTGGGATGAGCTAAACCGGAATACATATACCATAAAACGGGGGAAACTTTTCTCCCGTTTTTTTATTTCTGCTTGATCCAGGTGCAATTTGAAAGATCTGAACAGAATACTGTTCATGAGTTCCGTTCACATGAAAAAAAATGAAGTATTTTTGTACCTTCATTTTTTATAGACCTGCTTTGGCTGATGAAAAGGTTTCTGGCGTTGCACTTTATTCCTCTGCTGGCTGTATTTGTTTCCTCCTGCGGCATTTCCACTGGAGTGGTCAGTTTTGAGACCCTCGAGCCGGCAACAATAACCCTTCCCGGAGATACCAGGAATCCGGTATTTATCAACAGGGCCCCCCTGTCTCCGAATTCACTGATCACTCCGACCAATGAAATGCTGGAAATGGATGATATGATCATCCTTGATACAATGATTATTAATCATCTGAAAAAGGGCATAAACACTATCCTTGATCAGCAAACGATGGACTTTGAAAACGAACCCGTCTGGATTGACATGCGTAGACAGGACAGTTCAGCCTTCCGGCAACCCCTGGATATGTCCTTTGCCTCCGGTATTTTCGAAAACTATCACTCGGATATACTGTTTTCCCTGGAAAACTATGCTTTTAAATCAAAGGTGAAGATTGAAGATCCGATAGAATCGGCCTATTATTATGGTGAAGTCAGTCTTAGCGCTTCATTCACCTGGTTCGCCTACCTGCCGGAAATGGACCAGCCCTTTGACACTTGCACGCTTTCAGATACGCTGTACTGGTGGAACTGGGGACTTACAGCCTATGAAGCACTGAAAGGCGAAAACATGCCGGCACCAACCGATATGTTCAGGGAAGCAAGTTACCTGGGGGGTGAAAACTACGGCTGGCACATTCTTCCACACTGGATGCCGGCCGAACGCATGATCTACCAGGGCAATGAAGAGGAATTTGTAACTGCAGCAAACCTTACCAACCATGGTCAATGGGAAGATGCGGTTGCTATATGGCAGAACCTGCTGAATCATGAGAAAAAATCAGTCAGGGGCAAAGCCGCTTACAATCTTGCAGTCTGGTATGAAATGAACGACGATCTGGACCAGGCACTGGCCTTTGCCATACAGGCTGCCGAAAATATCCGTTCCGACCGGTTCGAAATGTATATCGGACTTCTGAGAAAAAGGATCAATAACAAAAATATTCTGAAGCAACAATTAAGCCCTTAAACCAATGTACAATACTGCATTTTACCTGATCATTGCCATCACTTTGTTCGGATTCATCCTGGACTACCTACTGAATCGTCTGAATCTGAGCCATGCTCCGGATCACCTTCCCGAAGAAGTGAATGGAATATACGATGAGGAGGAGTACAGGAAGAGCAGAAAGTACAAGGCGGAAAACATCAGGTTTTCCAATATCACCTCGGTGGTCAATACCACCGTCATGCTCGTCCTGTTCTTTGTCGGCTTTTTTGGCTGGTTTTCAGATCTTACAGGAAACCTGACCGGAAACTATATCCTTTTTGTACTGCTCTTTTTTGGCATGCTGGGTTTCGCCGCCGATCTGCTTAACACCCCGTTTTCTGTATATGACACCTTTGTCATTGAAGCGAAATACGGTTTCAACAGAACCACCCCAAAGCGTTTCGCCGGCGACAAAATCAAGGGCTGGATGATTGGCGCTGTCATCGGGGGTGGCCTGCTTTCTCTGGTTACCTGGATATGGGAAGCTACAGGCAACCTTTTCTGGCTCATTGCCTGGGGCGTGCTTACCGTCTTTTCCCTGTTTATGTCCATGTTCTATTCCAACCTGATTGTCCCCCTGTTTAATAAGCAGACACCCCTTGAAGAAGGTGAACTGAGGAATGAAATTGAAAGAATGGCAGAAAAGACCGGTTTCCGGCTCGACAATGTATATGTGATCGACGGATCGAAAAGATCCAGCAAGGCTAATGCCTATTTTACCGGTCTGGGCCCCAGGAAAAGAATCGTTCTGTATGACACACTGATCAATGAACTCAGCATACAGGAGATCGTGGCAGTACTGGCTCATGAGATCGGCCATTACAAACACCGTCATACCACCACGGGACTGATACTAAGTATACTCCAGACCGGACTGACGCTTTTTTTATTCTCCCTTTTTATCAGGCTTCCCGAAGTATCGCTTGCCCTCGGTGGGCGGGAGGCCAGTTTTCACCTCGGACTGATCGCTTTTGGCGTGATCTACTCTCCGGTCTCTCTTCTGCTCGGTATCGGCGGTAATCTTCTTTCAAGACGCCATGAATACCAGGCCGATGCATTTGCCTCAAAAATAAGCTCCGGTGACGATCTGGTTTCTGCCCTGAAAAAACTGAGCAAAACCAGCCTCAGTAACCTGACCCCACATCCGCTGTATGTGTTTTTTCATTACAGCCATCCGACGCTGCTGCAAAGGATCCGTGCAATAAATTCATTGAAATCTGTTGCCTGATTCAGATTTTTTAAAAGCTTTTTTTATCTTTGCATGGCTTATGCGGGAGTAGCTCAGTGGTAGAGCATCAGCTTCCCAAGCTGAGGGTCGCGGGTTCGACCCCCGTTTCCCGCTCTTATCTGCCGAAGCTTTAGCAAAGGCAGGTCCTATCTGCCGAAGCTTTAGCAAAGGCAAGTCCTATCTGCCGAAGCTTCAGCAAAGGCAGGTCCTATCTGCCGAAGTTTCAACGAAGGCTCACTACTTTACAGGGAACACAATTAATTGTGTTCCTTTTTTTTTGGAATTACACGCTATTCCCATCTACACATCTTGCAGCTGCACCCTACCGGCATAAATCTCCTATATCGCATGATAACAGCGACTTTCAGCGCCAGGGAGAATAACGCTGTTCGACAGATAAGAAGAGGTTCCGGTGAATTCTGGCTCCTGTTCCTCAGGCAAAATGATACAGGAAAATGATATCCGCCTCCATGGCATGCTTCGGATTGTCCCTGATCTCAAGGGTAGCTTTCATCTGCGCCTTGGCAATGCCCCGGAGGTTCTTAATGGACAGAAGTTTAACCCTTAGCCGGACTTCGTTATCCACCAGCACGGGCTGGGCAAACTTGAGACTCTCGATCCCATAGTTGATCATCATTTTTACATTCTCAAAGTCCACGATCTGAGCCCAGAGATAGGGCAGGACAGAAAGATTCAGGTATCCGTGAGCTATGGTGCTTGCATAAGGACTTTCACGGCGGGCACGCTCCGGATCGGTGTGAATCCATTGAAAATCAAGCGTGGCTTCTGCAAATTTATTGATCTGTTCCTGGGTGATCTTCAGGTATTCTGATACCCCGAGCTCCTTTCCGATAAAGGACTCAAATTCTTCCAGACTTCTGATAATCAACTTACTCATGGTTTGATTTAGCTTAGGTTCATACTTTCGGTTGTTTCAAATATAATAATATTTCATATGCTTCACCCATTTCATCCTTTCGGTAAAGAAAAGCCACCCTTTTTTGCAGCGGATTTCATATCTGTTCTCACCGGATTACCTTATATTTGCAGCCTATTTGCAGGAAATGAGAGCAGCGATTATTACCATAGGTGACGAAATCCTAATCGGTCAGATCACCGATACCAACTCGGCCTTTATTGCCTCAAAACTAACCTCGGCAGGCCTCATTGTGGCAGAAATGATGAGCATCTCCGATACTCCGGAACATATCAGGGAAACCCTCGACAGGATGACCGGTAAGTTTGAGCTCCTCGTTTTTACCGGTGGTCTGGGACCAACAAAAGACGACCTGACAAAAAAGACGCTTACCGAATGGCTTGGGGACGAAATGGTTGAAAATGAAGAAGCCCTTCAGAAAATTAAGTCCTTCTTTTCTGCACGGGGCATGGAAGTCAGTCCGGTAAACCGGCTTCAGGCAACAGTGCCCTCCTCCTGTATCCCCCTGGCCAACAGCGCAGGCACTGCACCGGGTATGTGGTTTGAACGTTCCGGATCCATCCTGGTTTTCCTTCCGGGAGTGCCCTTTGAGATGAAAGCGCTTATGGAAGAACAGGTATTGCCCAGGCTGGCCGATAGGGTGGTGGCCCCCTCTATATTTACCCGGACCATCATGACGCAGGGCATACCGGAATCGATGTTGTCCGACAGGCTTGAAGACTGGGAACTGAATCTTCCTCCGGGGATCGGCCTGGCCTATCTTCCCCGACCCGGAATCGTTCGCCTCAGGCTTACTGCAAGAAACCTTGATCCTGATGTTGCTAAACAATTGCTTGATATAGAAATAGCTAAACTTCAGAGAATCATACCAGATAACATTTTCGGATTCGACGAAATTTCCCTGGAGGAAGCCCTGGGCTCACTTCTTATAAAAAATAATCTAACCCTTTGCACAGCCGAAAGCTGCACGGGAGGAGCCATCGCTGAAAGTCTTACCTCGGTTCCGGGCGCTTCAGCCTATTTCAACGGGTCGGTTGTTGCTTACAGTAATAAAGTAAAAACGGAAGTGCTGGGCGTGCCCGAAGCACTCTTTCCCAAATACGGAGCCGTGAGCCGTGAAGTCGCAGAAGCAATGGCAAAAAATGCCCGGGTCCTGATGCATTCCGACCTGGCCATCGCGGTAACAGGAATCGCCGGACCATCAGGTGGCACCGAAGAAAAACCGGTTGGAACAACATGGATAGCTGTCGCTTCAGCGGAGCACTGTTATAGCAGGGTCTATCTTTTTGGTGAACACCGGGGCAGAAATGTCGAAAGAGCACGGCTTTCGGCGATGGAGTTGCTCAGGCAGTTTGTGATTGGGATCATCTGATTTTCTGCATCTTTTTGCCGGCCCGGCAGCTGTTTTTTACATTCCTTGCCGACAAAATTGCAGACCAGAAGTTTTTTGCCTGCGGAATTACAACAATCTACATTTTGATTATCAATACTTTAATACTGAGATTAAAGAAAAGTTCGTGCATTAGGTAAGCCGATATTTTTTTTATAAAATGTTTGAATATTTCAAATAAAATCACGTAATTTGCGCCTCGTTAGTGGAAATGCTTAGTAATTAGATAGAAAATGTCACAAGTTTGTCAGATAACCGGAAAAAAAGTGATGGTGGGTAATAACGTTTCCCATTCCAAGAGAAGGACGAAAAGAGTATTCCTGCCCAATCTCTTCGACAAGAAATTCTACCTTGCTGAGGAGGATCGTTATGTTACCCTGCGTGTCTCTGCAAAAGGGATCAGGACCATCAGTAAAAAAGGGTTAAAACCCGCTCTTGATGAAGCCGTTGAAAAAGGCTATCTCAAATCGTATTAACAATTAATGCATAGGAAGCATGGCAAAGAAAGGTAAAGGAAACAGGGTTCAGGTGATCCTGGAGTGCACGGAACATAAAGAGAGCGGGATGCCCGGTACCTCACGTTACATCACTACCAAAAACAGGAAAAACACCCCCGACAGGATGGAACAGCGTAAATATAATCCCATTCTGAAAAAGGTTACTCTTCATCGTGAAATCAAATAAATCTCCGAATTATGGCAAAGAAAGTAGTAGCATCGCTGCAGAAAGGTGAAGGCAAAAATTTCACCAAATGCATTAAAATGGTTCGTTCCCCCAAAACCGGAGCTTACACATTTGAGCAAGAAATGGTTCATAATCAGCATATTAAGGATTATTTCGGGAATTAATCCTCTGAGTATACCCCTTACAAAAAAGCTTTCTTAACCGGGAAGCTTTTTTTGTATATTTAAAGACATTTAACCGCATGGGACTATTCTCCTCCGATAAAAAAGCAGACCTGAACAAGGGTCTCGAGAAAACCAAGGAAAGCGTCTTTAAAAAGCTTTCGAGAGCTGTAATAGGTAAATCCAGGATCGACGATGAAGTTCTGGATAACCTGGAAGAAGTGCTCATCAGTTCTGACGTCGGGGTCGAAACCACGCTCCGGATCATTGAACGGATTCAGAAAAAGGTTTCCCGGGAAAAATATATGAATGCAGGGGAATTGGATCACATCCTGAAAAGCGAAATTGCATCCCTGCTGGAAGAGAATCAGACCTCCGACAACCCCGGATTCGACGAAACACTACCGGCAAGTCCTTATATCATTATGGTTGTGGGTGTTAATGGCGTGGGTAAAACCACTACCATTGGAAAACTTGCCTACCATTTCAAAAAAGCCGGCAAGAAAGTCATCCTGGGAGCTGCCGATACCTTCCGTGCTGCTGCGGTCGACCAGCTTACCATCTGGGCCGAAAGGGTAGGGGTCGATATCGTCAAGCAATCCATGGGCTCCGATCCGGCTTCAGTAGCCTACGATACTATTTCCTCCGCCATATCCAGGGGTGCCGATATTGCAATCATCGACACGGCCGGCAGATTGCATAATAAAGTCAATCTCATGAATGAACTGACCAAGATCAGGAAAGTCATGCAGAAACTCATCCCCGAAGCTCCACACGAAATCCTGCTGGTGCTCGACGGATCTACCGGACAGAATGCCTTCGAGCAGGCCAAACAGTTTACACGGGCCACCGAAGTGAATGCCCTTGCACTTACCAAACTCGACGGAACTGCTAAAGGCGGGGTTGTAATCGGTATCTCTGATCAGTTCAGGATACCCGTCAGGTACATTGGCATTGGCGAAAAAATGGAAGATCTCCAGGTATTTAACCGGGAAGCCTTTGTTGATGCTCTATTTACGAGATAGTTACACATGACGGTCAATGTTATAACCCTCGGTTGCTCCAAAAATCTGGTTGATTCGGAACACCTTCTTGCCCAGTTCAGGGGATCCGGTTTCCAGGTCATGCATAACAGGGAGGATCAGCTCGCCGATATCGTCATTATCAATACCTGTGGCTTTATCCTGGATGCAAAGGAGGAATCTGTCAGCACCATCCTTTACTATGCCGACCTGAAAAAAGAGGGGCGGATCAGGAAGCTTTTCGTAATGGGCTGCCTCTCTGAGCGCTACAAAGATGAACTTATCAGGGAGATCCCCGAAGTGGACCAGTTCTTCGGGGTCTGGGATTTCGACGGGATCCTTCACGCAGCAGGAACAGTCTATTATCCGCTTCTCCAGACCGAAAGGTTCCTTTCAACGCCCGCTCACTATGCCTATCTGAAAATATCAGAAGGCTGTAACCGACATTGCTCATTCTGTGCCATCCCCGGGATCAGGGGACCGCAACAATCCGTATCAATCGATAACCTGCTGACAGAATCCGAAAACCTGGCCAACCAGGGGGTCAGAGAGCTGATCCTTGTGGCCCAGGACCTGACTTCCTATGGAACTGACCTTTACAGGAAACACATGCTTCCGCAGCTCCTGAAAGAGCTTGTAAATATCAATGGTATAGAATGGATCAGGCTCCACTATGCCTATCCAACCGGCTTCCCCGAAGAAGTGCTGGATATCATGGCCTCCGAAAAGAAGATCTGCCGCTACCTTGATATTCCTGTCCAGCATATCGCCGATTCGGTCCTGAATAAAATGAACCGGGGGCATAACAGGGAAAAACTGGAAGGCCTGCTTATGCGGATGAGAGAGAAAATTCCGGGTGTCGCCATAAGATCGACTGTTATGACAGGATTTCCCGGTGAAACGGAAAAAGCCTATGAAGAACTGAAATCATTTATCAGCAGTTTCCGCTTCGATCGCCTCGGGGTTTTTGCCTATTCTCATGAGGATGGAACACCGGCAGGAACTCAGTTTCGTGATCGTATCTCCCAAAAGATCAAGGATGAGCGTGCTGCAGAGCTAATGGCCATTCAGCAGGAAATCTCGCTTGAACTCAATACAAATAAAATAGGAGAGGAGATGACGGTTATTATTGACCGAATAGAGAAGGATCATATCATTGCACGAAGCGAATTCGACTCTCCGGAAGTGGATCAGGAAGTTCTGATTAAACCTGGTACATCGGTCGCACCCGGCCAGTTTTGCCAGGTCAGGATAACCGGCGCCGAAGCCTTTGACCTTAACGCTGAACTGATCTGAAAAACCTGCGTTTATTTAACTTCCTCTTCTGTATCGCCTTTTTTCTTTGACCGGGTCCTGGTCTCATCAGCTTCAGGAAGCTCCTTTTCGCCTTCCGGCAGGGCCTTTTCACCTTCGGGCAACGACTGGGGCCCTTTGATGACACTGATGACTATGGCTTCATTTTCCTTGTCAAATTCAACCTTCAGTGTATCACCGGCTACCAGTGTGGATTTAATAATGGTTTCAGCCATCTCGTCCTCAAGATACTTCTGAATGGCCCTTTTGAGCGGCCTGGCACCGAACTGGATGTCGTAACCCTTCTCAATGACATAATCCTTGGCTTCTTCAGAAAGTGTGATCTTGAATCCCAGCGAGTTCACCCGGTCATATAGACCCTTGAGTTCAATGTCAATAATCTTGTAAATATCGTCTTTGGTCAGCGTATTGAAGAGCACCACATCATCAATCCTGTTCAGGAACTCCGGGGCAAAAGCCCTCCTGAGAGCTTTCTGGATCACACTCTTGGTGTGCTCATCAGCACTGTCCTGCCGTGCCTTGGTAGTGAATCCAACGCCCTGGCCGAAGTCTTTGATCTGCCTCGAACCAATATTAGAGGTCATGATCACGATGGTATTCCTGAAATCAACCCTTCGCCCGAGACTGTCGGTCAGCTGCCCTTCATCAAGCACCTGCAGGAGCAGGTTGAATACGTCGGGATGCGCCTTTTCAATTTCATCCAGGAGAACTACCGAATAGGGCTTTCTGCGTACTTTTTCAGTTAACTGTCCGCCCTCCTCATAACCGATGTATCCCGGAGGTGCCCCCACGAGCCGTGAAATGGAGAATTTCTCCATATACTCGCTCATATCAATCCTGATCAGATTGTCGTATGAATCAAACAGATATTTTGCAAGAACCTTAGCCAGCTGAGTCTTACCCACACCTGTAGGTCCAAGGAATACGAAGGTGCCAATCGGTTTGTTCGGATCTTTCAGGCCGGCCCGGTTTCTCTGAATGGACTTCACGACCTTCTGTATGGCTTCATCCTGTCCCACAACACTGCCACTTAGCTCTTCCGCCATTTTTAAAAGACGTGTTCCCTCTGCCTGCGCAATACGTTGTACCGGAACCCCGGTCATCATGGCAACAACCTCCGCAACCTTCTCTTCATCCACAATTTCACGGTTCAGGGAGAGTTCTTTCTCCCACTTTTTCTTTTCCTGATCAAGCAGTTCAATCAGTTCCTTTTCCTTATCCCTGAAACTGGCAGCCCGCTCAAAATTCTGATTCTTGACCGCTTTGATCTTTTCCTGTTTCGTGGATTCAATTTCCTTTTCCAGGTTGACGATCCTTTCGGGTACTACAATATTTGAGATATGGACCCGCGATCCTGATTCATCCAGTGCGTCAATGGCTTTATCGGGCAACAGCCTGTCGCTGATGTAGCGCTGGGTGAGCTTTACACAGGCTTCAATGGCATCGTCGGTATAAAATACGTTGTGATGCTCTTCGTAGCGCTCCTTGATATTGTTCAGGATCTCAATGGTTTCTTCCACAGTGGTGGGTTCTACCAGAACCTTCTGGAACCTTCTTTCCAGGGCACCGTCTTTTTCGATATGCTGACGGTATTCGTCAAGGGTAGTGGCACCGATGCACTGGATCTCACCGCGTGCGAGCGCTGGCTTGAGCATATTCGCAGCATCCAGCGAGCCAGTGGCTCCACCCGCACCAACGATGGTATGAATTTCATCGATAAAAAGGATCACATTCGGATTCTTGGCCAGTTCATTGAGTATGGCCTTCATTCTTTCCTCAAACTGACCGCGGTATTTGGTCCCGGCAACGATCGAGGCCAGGTCAAGCGTCACAACACGCTTGTCGAACAACACCCTGGATACCTTCCGCTTAACGATCCTAAGAGCCAGCCCCTCAGCAATAGCTGATTTCCCGACTCCTGGTTCACCGATAAGAATCGGATTATTCTTCTTCCTGCGGCTCAGAATCTGGGCCAGCCGTTCAATTTCAGTCTCCCTGCCGACGATGGGATCCAGGCGGTCTTCCTCAGCAGCCTTGGTGAGGTCGATGCCAAAATTGTCGGGTACCGGTGTCTCCGAACTGGGTTTGCCGGAAGCTCCCGGCCCAGGCTTATTGCCTCCCTGACCTGCATTTCCATAGGGACCACGGGCCTCGTCATCCTCATCGCCCGGAAAATCGGCTTTATTCTCCGGCTCTGCGTTCACCAGTTCGTGCTTGACCTTATTGTAATTTATACCGTTTTCCACCAGGTACCTTGTGGCATAATTGTTCTCATCCTTTAAAATGGCGAGAAGAAGGTGACCTGTATCAATCGTTTTATCTTTCATAGCTTTGGCCTCCAGGTATACCAGTTTGAGGATCCTTTCTGCACTTTTCAGCAGTGGGAGGCTTTCCGGATCTGCCAGCGGGGCAGGTTTGTCATTCCGGATACTTTTCTCCACAGCCATCCTTAATTCATATAGTTCCGCGCCCAGCGAAATCAGTGCATCAATAGCCAGTCCTTCCCCGTCACGAAGGATGCCCAGGAAAAGGTGCTCCACTCCAATATGAGCATTGCCCAACCTTACGGCCTCTTCCTTACTGTACGACAATACATCCTTAATCCTCTGCGAAAACTGTGCATCCATAATTAAAATGTTCCTGTATACTTAACAAACAAAGTAAATACAATGAGATGAATTAAACAATAAAACAATGCGCAATTATAAACAGTTCGATGTTAATAATTCCGGCCTCTTTGTGCGGTTTTTAGACCGGAATTCGCTAATTTCGAAGGTCATTTCAGGTTAATTTTTAAAGCCTGTTAAGTAGTTGAAATTAAATTGTTTATGATTGATGGCTGAAGGAGAAAAAATACTCAGGATAAATATTGAGGAGGAGATGAAATCGGCCTACATCGACTATTCCATGTCGGTGATAGTATCAAGGGCCCTTCCCGATGTAAGGGACGGTCTCAAGCCGGTGCACAGAAGAGTGCTTTTCGGTATGTCTGAACTGGGAGTACTGTCGAACAGAAGCTATAAAAAATCGGCAAGGATCGTCGGAGAGGTATTGGGTAAATATCACCCGCATGGCGATTCATCCGTATATGATGCCATGGTAAGAATGGCCCAGGAATGGTCGCTGCGTTATCCCCTTGTCGACGGACAGGGTAACTTCGGCTCCATCGATGGCGACAGTCCGGCTGCAATGCGTTATACCGAAGCCAGGCTCCGCAGGATTGCCGAAGAAACTATGGCCGACCTGGATAAAGATACAGTAGATTTCCAGCTCAATTTTGACGACTCACTCGAGGAACCCAGCGTCATGCCCACACGGATACCTCTGCTCCTGGTGAATGGTGCCAGCGGGATTGCCGTAGGTATGGCTACCAACATGCCGCCCCACAACATTCGAAATGCAGTGGATGCCATTGTGGCCTATATCGATAACCCCGAGATAGAGATCTCCGCTTTGGCTGATGCCATTATTGCCCCCGATTTTCCGACCGGCGGGATTATCTATGGAACCCAGGGAATCCGCGAAGCCTATGAAACCGGCAGGGGCAGGATCGTGGTTCGGGCAAAATCGGAAATTGAAGTTACCGACAGCGGCCGTGAAAAAATTATTATCACGGAAATTCCCTATATGGTCAACAAGGCGGAACTGATCAAGAAAACCGCCGACCTTATCAATGAAAAGAAAATCGAGGGGATCTCCTATATTAACGATGAATCGGACCGGCAGGGAATGCGGATTGTGATTATCCTGAAAAGGGAGGCCAGCGCCAATGTTGTCCTGAATAATCTTTTGAAATACACTCAGTTACAGACATCTTTCAATGTCAACAATATTGCTCTGGTAAAAGGCCGGCCGCGGACGCTGAACCTGAAGCAACTCATTCACTATTTTGTGGCACACCGGCATGAAGTAGTAGTGCGCAGAACCCGCTATGAACTCGATCAGGCGGAGAAAAGGGCTCATATTCTTGAAGGCCTGCTGAAGGCTCTGGATCATATCGATGAGGTGATCGCACTGATCAGGGGATCCAGGACCCCGGAAGAGGCCCGGGACGGTCTTATGGAAAAATTCGGCTTTACCGAAATCCAGGCCAAAGCCATCCTCGATATGCGTCTGCAAAGGCTGGTTGGGCTGGAACGCGATAAACTCCGCGAAGAGTACGATGAACTTATGAAAATGATCGAATACTATAAACAGGTTCTTTCAGATGAAGGCCTGAGGATGCAGATCATTAAAGACGAATTGCTGGAAGTTAAAGAGAAATTCGGGGATATTAGAAGAACCGAAGTCGTACCCGATGAAGGCGAATTTAACCCGGAAGATTTCTACGCCGATGAAGAGATGGTTATTACCATTTCAAAAATGGGCTATATCAAACGTACCCCGCTCTATGAATTCAGAACACAGAACAGGGGAGGGGTCGGCTCCAAGGGAAGTACCACGAGGGATGAAGACTGCATGGTAAACATGTTTTCAGCCAGTATGCACAACACGATCCTGTTCTTCACCGAAAAAGGCCGGTGCTTCTGGATGAAAGTCTATCAGATCCCCGAAGGCACACGCAGTTCAAAAGGACGCGCCATACAGAACCTGATCAATATTGAAGGGGACGATAGCGTAAAAGCCTTTATCAATGTGCAGGACCTCAGGGATCCTGATTATATTTCCAACAATTATATCATTCTCGGCACCAAGAAGGGAGTGGTAAAGAAAACGAAACTGGAAGCCTATTCCCGTCCAAGACAGAACGGAATCAACGCTATCGTAGTCAGGGAAGGGGATACTCTCCTGGAAGCCCGGCTGACCGACGGAAAAATGGACCTCATGCTGGCTGTGAAATCAGGCAAAGCGATCCGATTCCCTGAATCTACCGTCCGTCCGGTTGGCAGAACAGCCTCCGGCGTGAAAGGGATCACCCTGGCCGGAAAGGATGATGAGGTTATCGGAATGGTCACCGCCCGCGAAGGAGAACAGGATATCCTTGTTGTATCCGAAAACGGCTATGGGAAACGCTCCGATCTCGACGATTACCGGATCACAAACAGGGGAGGGAAAGGCGTTAAAACCATCAATATTACCGATAAAACCGGTAAACTGATCGCCATAAAAGCAGTTACCGATGAGGACGATCTGATGATCATTACCAAAACCGGTATCGCCATCCGTTTGCCTATCAATACAATGCGGGTTATGGGACGTAACACACAGGGCGTCAGGCTGATTAATCTCAGGGCCGACGACCAGATTGCTGCCGTCACCAAAGTACCTGCCAATAACGAGGATGCCGAGTTACCAGCGGATAACGGCAATGACACGGCTGAAATGACCTCAGAAAGTGAAGAATAGCACTTGGCATTGAATTTGTTCATTATTTAAAAGTTCGTATTTTTGATAAAAAAAAATTGATCTCTTATGAAACGTTACTTATTACTGGCAATTTTTGCCTTAAGCCTGATCAGGGTTTCGGCTCAGGAACAAACCGTGGTCCTGCTCAACTACAATACCCTCCAGAAGAAACTGGAAAAAAGTAATGCCGAAATAGAAAATCCCAAGAAAAATGCAAGCTCAGCAACCTGGGTGAAAAGAGGAAAACTATTTCAGGATATCTTCATGCTCGACCTGGAACAGGTTAATGAAGGGATGGGCGCACAACAATTGCAGCTTTTTTATAAGGAACCTCTGAACATCGTCAGCGAAACCGATAAAGACGGGAACCTGATTGAAAAATACGAGTATCCTCATATTACCTACATTTTCAATAACAAAGCCCTCCAGAGCTGGCAAAAAAAGGACCTTCTTTCCGAGGATCCCCTCAAAGAAGCTTATAACAGCTATATCAAAGCCATTGAACTGGATACCAAAGGCACCGTAGCCGACAAAATTAAACCCAACCTTGATGAGCTGAAGCTTCAGTTAAAAAGAGATGGGGTAAACTCTTATTATACAGGTGAATATAAAATAGCCCTTAAAGACTTTGAAACCGTACTTGACATTAATAAACTGCCCAGCTATAAAGGGGAAGTTGATACCCTGATGGTACAGTACTCGGGTATTATCTGCCGCGAAGTAGCACAGAGGACCAACGATAAGGAACTCTTTAAAAAAGCCCTCGGCTATTACCAGCAGCTTGCACAGATGGGATTTGGTGGACCGAATACTTATCTTCAGATGAAGGTGGATTATTTCTCACTTGGAGATACGGCAAAAGCATTGGATATATTGAAAGAAGCCTATGCCAAGTACCCGGATACAGTGAATATTGTCGCTAATGTTGCTGATACATATATTCTGATGAAGGACATCAATAACGGACTTAAATTTATCGACGAAGTCACCACGAGCACTCCTGATATGGCCGAAGCCTATTACTGGAAGGGCAGGATGTATATCAACTCGGAAGACGAAGATCGGATCGACAAAGCCGTAGAAGCATACAAAAAAGCCTCGTCAATTAATGACGGTATTTATTATGTGTGGTACGACCTGGGATATATCTATTTCCTGCAGGGACAGGATCTCTATGAACGCTCCAATGATGAGACCAACGATGCCAGAAGGAACAAGATGATCGAAATGGCCCATGAAAAATACCAGGAAGCCATTCCGGCTCTCGAAAAATCCATGCAGCTCAATACATCCAACAGGGATGTGAAATGGGAAACCCTTGATGTTCTCCAGCGAATCTACTACAAAGAACAAATGATGGAGAAATACGAAGAGGTTAAAAGATTAAAATCAGAATTCTGAGATAAGGAGGGGGACCGATAAGGTTCCCCTTAATTTATATTTGTTTTATTTAACATAATATTAATTATAGGACTTTTTGGAATTTCCTGAAAATAATGGTCAGGTCAATAACCGGCTATTCTCCAGGGCGAAATTCAAGTTCTGCTGCTCCTCATCCTGCCCTGGACAGATCACTGCCTTCCTGTTCCTATCACTTCCAGTCAAAAAAAAATCCCGGACACTTACCTCGTCCCGGGAAATCTAAGGATCTTTCAAATGAATGCCACTCCCAAAAAACACTGCTCCGTTCTACAAGAATAAAACGCTTTACGATTAAACGACCAGAACCTTAAATGTAGCCGATATTTCGCCCTGCTGCACGGCTAGAATGAAAATACCGCGCCCAAAACGTGATAAATCCAGACCTGTCTGATCGTGACAGTTCTCCATAACCGCAATACGACTGCCTTCTGCATTGTAAACCACAATTCGGTATTCACCCTCAGCACTTACAGCCACCTCAAGCGGCCCGGCTGTAACGGTCGGCCATACGGCAATACCCGCTGCATCCGGACTGTTCTCCGGGTATACCATCAGGTAACTGCCCTCGCTGCGCTCCGTTCCACAACTCCCGCTTACCTGAACCGTATATATACCGGTGTCGGAGGCTTTTGCCTGAGCTAGCTGATACTCAGGGCTGTCTGCTGCCTCAAGCTTCGTGCCATCCTTTTCCCATTGATAATGCAAATCATCTCCCGTGGCCTCCACAGCCAGCAATGCCTGTTCACCCCAGGCAACTGACTGTCGCTCACTTATACCGTTTACATTTGTAACAGGAATGACTTCCAGATTGAACGGTTCACTTTCATCACTGCCACACGATCCTTCAGCAATGACTTTATAACTTCCTTCATATGTGCTATTTGCAAAACTTATCCAGTAAAATCCATTGCGGTAATACCCGATAAAACTATTGTCGTGATAATAAGCATAATTCACATCATGACCCTCTGCATTAACCATGAGCCCGATCGATGATTTATCGCAAACAGCTGTATCACCGGGTGTTTGACTAATACGTGTCCTTTGTACGCGGTTAACATCCGTAACGGCCCATTGTGAAAGTTCTCCGGCAATACTGACCCGGTATTTCACCGTTGCCGTACCCAGGAAATCCATGTTCCAGCCAATGCTTGCCTGGTTGTCGGAGGGCGAAAGATTTCCAGCTTCAACCGGTTCAAGGCTCCATTCATACAATGATGCATCTGGGTTAAAGGCCGCTTCATAGTAACTCTCCCCCGTATATTCACACACCACCGTATCCCCTGCTGCTGCCTGGGGCGTGTAGGCCGCCAGTATACCGCTTTTCTGCCTGATCCAATCCTCAAAACTGCTGATCCGGGTGTAGGCTCCGTAGGTATTGCAGTCTGTTGAGCCCCAGCTGACGATACCGGCCAGTTTTAGTCCGTTATCCGTCAAAACGACCAGGGGGCCTCCGCTGTCCCCGTTACAGGCGTCCTTGCTTCCATTGCGGTATCCGGCTGTTATAAAGGTCTCAGGGATCTCAAAACGCCATACACTTTCAGCCGTGGCATTGGAAACCACCGGCAACTCGACTTTCTGGAGCACATCCGGAAAAGTCTCCGGGTTCACGCTTGTCAGCCCCCAGCCCGTCACCGTCGACATTACCCCGGGATCTGTAGCTCCCCGGGCTATATCAATGGAGGAAACAAGTTCAATGGAACCTGCATTCTCAAAATTGATGGGAGTCTTCAGCTTCAGAAGGGCAATATCATTGTTCAGCTCAACCGGATCATAATTTTCGTGAACTATTGCCTCACTGACATAATAGATCTTGCCCGTTCCTCCCGTAAAAGGTGTTGAAGTCCCAACCTTTACATACATCTGTGAAACAGGTATGGAGTTGCCATAATCATCAAAAGTGCAGTGTGCAGCGGTTATAACCCAGCTCTCACTGATGATTGATCCTCCGCACATATAATCTCCGGTGCGGAAAAATACCTGCCAGGGAAAATCAGCAATGTTCGCATCCTCCCCTCCCACGATCTTCAACTGACCGGGTTTCCTCCCCGTCCGGAAAGGATAGAGATGATCCCCTGGATCAGCATGACCCGTTATCCAGATAATCGGCTCTCCATCCATGACGAGAACACTCAGGAGACTGTCGGCGGTGGTATATCCCCCGGCACTGGTTTCGAAAAAGTATCGCCGGCCCTCTTCAAGACTGAAGCGCACCGTATCGGCGTCACCGAAAAACTCACCTGCCACTACACGCTCAAAAGACTCATCCCGGATACTCCATTCGAACTGATCAACAGATACCTTCCGAATGACCTCCATATTTACCGTCTGGGCAGAAAGAGGTAAAAATATAAGACATTGTATAACAATGGAATAGAATATTTTCCGCATCGGCAACAATATAAAAGAGACTGACCCGTAGGTCAGCCTCTGACACCCGAAATTAATGATTGTGCGAAAAAAATCCAAATCTTACCACCAGCCGTGGATCTGGTTGGGTCTGTGGTGCTGCCT
>JBMOLL010000029.1:0-17849 GCA_049325415.1 Bacteroidota bacterium
AGCGGGCCATCACCGTCGATCTGTACGATGCCACATCCGATAAGCAGATATGGCACAGTGCCGTGGTCGGGGAGATTGAGCGTGATCCGGAACGCAGGGCAGCTGATTTTCCACGTGCTGCTGAACTGCTTTTCAGGGATTATCCCGAAGCCCGTCAGATCTGAGCTTTCCTACCTTGAATAGACAGCGTAGAAATCCAGATCGGTGATTCCGTCACTGGTCTGGTATTGAAGGGTGATTTGTTTGAAATCGTTATCCACCTTTCCCTTTCCGCTTACAAGCAGGTTGGAGATCAGCTGATCGCTGATGTAGATGGAATCTCCGATGATCGTGGCATAAACGAATTCGTTATCTCCCTGGTTATGGAAATTGCTGATGATGTAGACTGATGTATTATCCTGTTTCCGGTTTAGTTCCACCAGGTATTTCCTGTACCCCGAGTATACCGAGTTTTCCTGGCAGGAATATATTCCTTCGGGCGAGCTGAAGGTGTCGGGACCCTTGTTCGGATCACAGCCGCCCGATAACAGGGTCAGTAACAATGTAAACAGTATTGCTGTACGGTAATTATTCATTTTCCTTGTCGTAGTCAATGGTTTCCACCAGATTACCGTCTTCGTCCCAGGCTTCGGCTTTTCCCGACCTGACCCCGTTTTCAAAGGTGATGCGGGTCATGACAGGTCCGGAAGGATAGTAAGTGTCCCAGATGCCTTCTTTCTGATCATTCACGTATTCTCCTTTGTTTTTCAGATGCCCGTCTTCATAATAGGTCCTGAAGATACCTTCGGCAAGTCCGTTCACGTAGCTTCCCTTTTGCTTGACTTTTCCGTTGGGATGATAGATGGTCCATTTCCCACTGAAGCGGCCGTTAACATATTTGCCCCTGGTGTACAGGGCTCCTCCCGGATAGTAACTCTTCCAGGTTCCGGCTTTTGAGCCCGACCGGTAATTGCCTTTTTCCATAATGACAGGTGATATGTCACTACTGCCTGAATCGAAATATTTGGTACAGGAGCCTTCGGAGAGATTGTCGCGGTAGGGGCAGGTGAGTTTCAGACTGCCTGAGGGATAATAACCGTAAAGCATCCCTTCGATTCTTCCGTTCACGTAGCTGCAGGAGGTCTGAACGGCACCATCCTCAAATTCCTTGTAATAACTCAGGAACGGACCATTATACTTTCCCTGGTTCATCACCGATCTTTCGGCGATTTTTCCATTATCGTAATAAAATACCTGCTCCCCGTCGGGTATCCCGTTCCGGTAATTTCTCTCAAAACGGAGGGTATGGTTTTCATACCAGGTCCGGACGAGGCCATGAGGCTGTCCGTTAAGGTAGCTTGCTTCTTCACTGAGCTGTCCGTCAGGGTAATAGTGGCAGACCCTTCCGTTCAGCCTGTCGTCGCGAAACATGGCTTCCTGAAATAAACTTCCATCGGGCAGCCAGTATTTCAGCATTCCGTTCAGTTTACCCCCGCTGTAATTCAGTTCCTGTTTCAGGGTGCCGTCGGGATAAAAATCCTTCCACAGACCCGTAAGCTGGTTGTCGCTGAACTGACCATCCTGCCAGAGCGTTCCGTCTTCGTAATAAATCCGGTAATTGCCTGTTTTCAGGGTGTCGCCGTCGATAACCGTGGCATCAAAGATCTCTCTGGGATGCAGGCGGGTTGCCGGGTCGTACCAGGTCCGGATCTCCTGCGCCAGGCTCAGTACAGGAACAAGAGAGAAACAGAGAAGGGCGATTAGTGTTTTCATCTGACCTCCAGCATCATCTGGGCTCCTTCAATAGGTGCACCATGTCCGTAATCCATAAGAAATGCAAGGGCATACTGCCCGGGGGAGAGTTTTACCGGAAGGGTGAGCGCTACTTTTCTTTTAAAGCCCGGGTAAACGGTGAAGGTAGCAGGTTTGAACTGTTGTTCTTCGGCTGTTTCCAGGTTGGCGACTGCCAGAAAAGCCTTGGCATCCAGTATTTTATCGCCATTATTGGTGATAAGGGCCTCAAAGGTCCTCATATCCGCACCTTTTTCAGTCACCTCATGCAAACCGCTAACCGTTCCCCTGTAATTCATATTCGACATCGGACTTTGCTTGACAAGAACCACAATCCGGGGTACAATCACAACCCCGGTGGTAAGCTGCTTGTCGGCTTCCGAGGAAACCTGTTCCCGGGTAATTTCAACCTGGATCATCCCCCAGCGCGTATCGTACCCTGTGCGGGGAACATTCATGATAAGTGTGATTTCGGCCTCCTCGTTGGGATTGAGTTCTACAAAAGCAGGATTAACGGTAAGCCAGTCGGAGAGTGAGTATTTTGTACTCCCGGCTTCCATCGGCTGTTTAACACCGTCTTCATCCAGCAGATAGTCCGACAGATTGAGCAGGAACTTCTGCCGCTCACTGCTGTGGTTTTTCAGGGTGAGCATCTTTACCTGGCTCTCGCCCGGGTTGGCATCGAAAGAGACCAGGACAGGGGCCACCTCAAAATCCTGCGCCTGAACAAGTGTGGAAAAGCCGGCCAGGAGAAAAATTTTTATAAGTATTCTATTCATTAATTTCAAAATTATGAAGTTTTATCAATGAAAATAGTTAACTTGTCAAACCCGTTAGCTATTTGAGTGATTCAAATGTACAATTTTTAAGGAAGACTTTTTAAAAATCTGCCGGGCCTGGTTACAAACAAACAGGTTCTTTGAAAAAGGCAGGCGCTGTTCTATACCATAAATATAGGATAGCGACCATGCTGTTTAAAAACTCCGCTGTCTGCCCTCCGAAACGCCAGTCTGATCGGGCTGGCAGGAGCAACAGGAACCGGGCCGAAGCCCCTTTGCAAAGATAGAACAGAGGGGTGTACTTGCCCAATAAGTGGAATTACCCGTAATAAGCACGTGAAATTACCTGGAAAATACAGGTATAAACTGGCATCTTTCAGGTATTACCACTGTTTCTGCGGGATAAAAAGCAGTGTAGTTTTGATTTTGAAATTGCAACGCAAAAGTGCGCATAGAAATTTGAGTAAAGAAACAGAAAAAGAAATGTCAAATTAATCTTTATTACTTATGAGAAAACAATTAATGATTATGGGCGCCATGCTGTTTGCCAGCATGTCAATCTTCTCCCAGGCGATTACCGACCGTCAGGTGATCCCCGTTGCAGTAAGCCTTAACCAGGTACTGCGTATGTCTATTACCAATGGTGGAAATATCGAATTCGTTTTCAACTCCATCGACGACTACCGTAATGGTCTTTCCGCCGATGCAGCTACTTCAGTATCAGCCAACCCGGCAAGTTCTGAAGGTTTCTACCAGACCGATTTCACCGTTGCTTCCTCCACCAGGTGGAAACTGACCTACGGATCCGAGCAGGCTACCTTTATTGGTACCGATAACGTGCTGAACACCCTGCTTCTCGATAACGTTGGTTATGCACTCGTGAATAACGGAACCCATCTTTTCGAAGGTGCCGGAAACGCTAAAGCTACCACCGCCGGTTCCAGCCTTTTCAGCACACCGACCGACAATGCCAACGAAGTTGCTGCACTGGAGGTTTACCCGGTCGACCTGATCGAAGACAATGACGATGCCACTGTTTCCAATGCCGGTGATGTAGCAGAGAACTCCTTCTCACTGCTCTGGAGATGCGGAACTTCCGAGGCAGGTGCTGTTGTTCCCATGAACACTGAAAGTCTTTTGAATCAGCAGCCCAGTCCGACTCCCGACAGGTATGTTACCAATGTGATCTTTGAACTGTCAGTAGATAATTAATCTATTTTCATAAACTGTAACTTAGAAATAGTCAACTTTTGGTTGACTATTTCTATTTTTATACAGATAATTTTTCAGATCAGTATAAAGGATTGCCTAAAGGTGTCGTCATATTCGCTATGTTGCTTATATCCAGCCTTCTAAGTGCTCAGGAGTGGAATAATGCACGTCTTACGGTCATCTACGGCGGTAGTATACCCTTTAATTTCAATTCCATAGAACGCTTTGTGAACGGAATAGAGATCGAGGAAGGAACCATCCTGGGCATCTCTCTGGCAGATTCCGGACAGGTGGGTCATGATCTTGAGGGCTTCGATCTGAATTTCAGATCCTTCAACGGAGAGCTTACTATCAGGGGAGAAGCCAACGACATCCCTCTTGACCGTATACGGGTGAAGGCTGATAACTATCTTGGTCTGGCCACCGGAACTTCCATGGGCTACCAGGATCTGAGCAACACCTGGTCGACGCTTTTTTCGTATACGAATGCGGCTTTTACCGATCTGACATGGGATATGCATCAGATTGTCATATCCTATGAATGCGGAAAACCGGTTGCAGCAGGAGGAAACGGCTCGCTGCTCGGAGAACCGCCCGATTACTATCATGTTGAAATTGAGATTGAACTTGTACCGACCGGTCCTGGTTTTTAATCTAATTGAACGAACAGTTTGGACACTGCCGGCAGAAAAAGATATGGTTTACCGGTTGATCCGGATACTGCGGTAAAAAACCGCTTCCTGAAAGCCATTGTCCGGCTTGCTCTGCCTTTACTATTCCTGCTTTTCCTGTCGGATCTTGAACTTCAGGCACGCTCCGATACCATCGTATCCATGGCCTTTGTCAAAGAGCGGACTGAACTGCCCACCTCGGGTTCCTTCCTCAATATCCTCCGCCTTAAAAACCATCAGGATAAAGATTTTAACGGAGAGCTTCAGCTGATCATTCCGGAAAAATGGATACTGATCGGCTCAAAGGTGCAGGAAGTCAGCATCCCTGCCGGCGGAACCCTGCTTGTGCCGGTTCGCCTGAGCATCCCGCCTTCGGCCCTGGGCGGTGTGGCGTTTATGATCAGTGCAGAAGTCAGGGACGGAAACTTCTTTAACTATATCAACTCCTATGTCACCCTTACCAGGAAATCGGACTGGGAGATGAAGATCGAAAATAAACGTTTGTTTATCAGCAGTTTCAGGCCATATGGCGATTTCTCCCTCCATCTGCGTAACAGGGGAAATGCCGATGAACTGATCAAGCTCAGGTTTGACATGGGTGGCCTGATCGCCTTCAGGAACCCTCCGGAGTCGGATTCGCTGATGTTTATCCAGTTGCCTGCTTATACGGATACACTGATCCCCATGCAGCTACTGATGAAAAAAGATGTCTCCTACAGCGAGAAAAGAGTGCTGGAGCAGAACTGGAAAGCCACGCAGTTGTATGTTCTGGTTTCGACCCGTGAAAAAAAGCAATTCGGTGCAGTGCGGGCAGTTCCCCTGGAGAGCAGCTACAGCAATTATCTTCCCGATAAGAACTCCCCGGTGAACCTGGAGATGAATATCTATAACCTGCTCTCTTCCCAGAAACCCAAAATGTCGGCCAGGGTGCAGGGTAAAGTCCTTTTTCCGGGCACCCAGCAGCTTCAGTACAACCTTGGTTTTTACAATATCTACCTTGCGAAGGTTCCCAACCGGACATTCGATCTTTACCAGCAGATGAGGTACCGGATCCGTTACGACGATGAGAAGGTGCACCTCACCGTTGGCGACCGGATGGGTGTGGGTTCCCTGCATACGATCAGCGGAGAGGGGATCAGTGGTCAGTACTCACTTACCGACGATCAGGTGGTGTACCTGAATGCCATGTATAATCCTTTCGGGAAAAATTTCGGTGCTTATGCCGGGTACAGCAGGATGATCGGAAAAGTAGCGGTCAATGGAGGCTTCACCCTTGAATCGGGCAACAAGGGAGAATACAATTTCTATTCGCTGCACCTCGGTGCTTCATACCGCTTCCTTCGGTATCATACCCTTCGGCTGCAGACCGCCACCTCCCTTTCGTACTTCAAACCGGGACGCTACCTGGCCAGCGATACCACCAAAATCGGATTTGCCTACAGGCTGACCTACTTTTACAATCATAACAAACTTCAGATCAGGCTGGACAATACCAACACCCTGTTCACCTACCTCAGGAACAGCGGCCTGAACCGGACCGATTTCAACGGCCAGTATGCCATTACGGGTCAGTCGAGGATCCATGTCATTGCCAATCACAACAGCTTTACAGGAACGCGCTATCCCTACAATTTCTTTTACCCGGCCAACAGGAATGTGAATGATCATTTCCGGATCCTTTATTCCTATACCAACGGCTCGGTGACCTACCAGGCCGGGCCTCAGTATTTCAGCCAGATCCGCGACTACTATGAGGCCCAGTCCCAGACCCTTTCGCGTTATTCCAATATTCAGCCCGGTTTGATGGGATCGGTAACCTTCCGCTTTGGTCATATGCGGAGCATAACCCCGAATTTCAATCTCAATTCGATGTATTACCGGTATACAGAAGATCCGGATGCAAATGTGGTGGAGCCTTTTGCGCGGAGTTATCAGTATACGGTAGGGATCAGTTATTACGACAACGCCTTCAAACTGAATGCATACTATACCAGCGGCGAAGCCACCGACCTGTACCGCAGTGTGATCATTGAGGAGAACCCGGTCATTAACCAGGCATTTCATATAAGGCCTTATTATGAGCGGTATTTTAATAAGGACCGGATCAGAATGAGCGGATACCTGAATTATTCGCTTTACATGCCCTCCCAGAGGGAAAACCTGATGTTGAGCCTGACCTCTGATTTTTTTGCCACGGGCGGATGGAGCTACTATGTTAACCTGAACCTTTTCCAGAATGTAAGGGTCGATCCCGAACTGGGCAGGTTCAGCCTGAGGGATGTAAACCTGATGGTCGGATTCCGGAAATCGTTTGATATCCAGCAGCCCCGGTTAAGTTATTTCGACATGAAGATCATCGGATTTAATGATCTGAACGGGAATGGGGTGAAGGAAGACAATGAGAAGCCGGTATCCAATGTGCTGATCCGGATCGTCAGGGACCCGTCGAAGAACGGCGACCTGAAAGCGGGTTTTGCCGAGACGGAGATGATCACCGACCCGAACGGGGAGATCTATTACCATAATATCCCGGAAGGGGTCTACGATCTGTCGATCACTCCGCTGTCAAACCTGGAAGACCTGTATTTTATGAACGGGATGTTCCAGGAAGTAGAGATCCGCAGCGACCTGGATTATTATCTGCCGCTGGTGGAAAGTTATAAGGTTAAGGGCAAGGTGATCATCGACAGGGATCCGGGCAGTGATGCCGGCAGGATCAGTCTCGAGGGGATCCGGATCACGGCCATCGGGGAAACCGGGGAAGTATATTCCACCCTTACCTCTGCCAATGGTGCCTATGTGCTGAATATCCCCAAGGCAGGGAAGTACGATGTGAAGATCAATAATGTTTTCGGAGCCGGTTTCCGCCTGGAACGCGATCTGTTTGAAGTCCGCTTCGAAGGAAGCCGGATCATTCAGGTGGATTTCAGGTTTACCGAGCAGCGCCGGGGGATCCAGTTCAGAGAAGGGGAGCAGTTGTTCCAGTTCAATCTCAATGGTGGTAACGGAAATCACTGACCCTGCAGCGCCATCCCGTTATTTCTTTCCGCGAAAGACAGACTTCAGATCATCAAGGACAAATTCCTTAAAAGCCCTGTTCAGCTCGTTGCTTTCTTCTTTTGGCATCTTTAACAGGCGCCTGAAGAGCTTGTTGTCGATCAGTTCCGTGAGCAGGAAGAATTCACAGAGGGTGATGTACAGGTCTTTCAGATCGAAGGTGTAAAATGGCCGGATCGTGATGTAATCGAGCGAGCCACCCCTGAAAGCATTGTCGATCAGATTGGCAAACAAGCCTGCCAGGAAAAGATGGCCGAATCCGTTGATCCAGAAACTGTTTCTTTTTCTGGCCACGTAAAATCTCCAAACCTCAAAAAACAGGAAGCCGATAATGGTAAACAAGATGATATTCAACAGGTGACTTCCTTTCTTAAGGCCCAGGACCACCCAGAGATAGGAACCCAGGGTGTTGTGAGTGGGTTCGATATAGAAAACAGGTTTGATCAGCGGTATGGATAGTTCCTGCCAGTTCAGCGAGAAGAGGTAGCTTTTAATGGCCTGATCGGCACCAACCGCCAGGAGCAGAAAAATCAGGTTCACACCTTTTTTCACCGGGATCACATCCGAGAGGAAGGTGGCCAGCAGGGCTATGAAACCCAGGAAGACTGCCGGGACCAGGAAGAATTTCAGATAATAATCGGTATCATGGATCTTCTCGGTAAAAGAATATATCACCATTACGATGATCCAGATGGTAAAGAAAATGAGGAAATTCCTGAAGTATTTTTTCATTGTATAACTTTTAACATTCCGGGTACGACCCGGATTCTTTCATACCGGTCGCAGGTGCTGCGAAATTACAAATTTTGGTGGATATGCTGCAAATTCACAATCACATGTAAAAAACGGAAAAACTGTTAAAATCGTCTGCTGCATTGGCTTGTTGGGCCCGAAATGATACTTTTGCAGATCATTTTCCGGAACCGTAGGGTTCCTGTTCAATCGGATAACTTGTAAATTTCTGTAAATATGTATCTTAAAAGAGTTTTTACCCTGTTTGCCCTCCCTTTATTTCTGGCCTCCTCCCTTCATGCCCAGGAGTTGCTCAAAGCTCCCAAGCAGTATTCGGTGGAAGCCGGTTACCGCTATATGCTGAAAAATGACCTTGTTCCCGGCGGTGCAACTTCTGGCTATACGCTGCTTCTGGATTATGCCTGGCAGCTATCGGGCTATACCACGGCTAAGAAACCCATTTATCTATCCGTACCACTGGCCTATACCTGGTTTCCCGGAACGAACGGGGCTACAGGAATGCGAATGCTGTCGTATGGCTGGACGGTGAGGCACATGCTCACCCGCGACCGCGCAGTGAATCCTTTCCTGGGATACGCATTGCTGCTTAACCAGGTGTCGGTTGACGGCGTTGAAGGTCAGCTCTTTGGCCACCAGACCCGTTTTGAAGCGGGCGTGAATTTCGGCGGATCGGCTAGGCTCAAACCCTATATTAAGGTGGAATACAGCATGTCGAGACATCCGCAACTGAATGATCCTGAGAGCTACTGGCTGCATGCCGTTGAGCTGAAAGCAGGAGTGAGGATCCGCTGATCTTACAATTTTTGCGAAAAAGTTTAATCTCACTTGCAGATTGAAAGAAAAAAACTTTTATTTTTACAATCTGAAAAGTAAACGATGTTATCGAAATTACATAGCAATTGGTGGTGGTGGCGCCAGGATTATCGGGATACCGGTATAAGGTGACAGCCATTGGATTGTGTGATCATATTCTGAAAGGCTTGCCGAGGACCGGCAGGCCTTTTTTCATTTAATGCAACATAACTGAACAATGAAAAAGATCAAGGTAAAGATTGTTTCACGGAAGATCCTGTCGGACATCATCACTCCTGTCAGCATCTACCTGAAGATCAGGGATCTGTATCCCGGATCCGTGCTACTGGAGAGTTCGGATTATCACAGCAATCACGGGGCGTTTTCTTTTATCGGCATGGACCTGTTATCGGAATTCCGGGTTGAAAGCGGGCTTATCTCGGTGAGCATGCCCGGAGAAGGCGTGGAAAATTATGTACCCGAACCCGGCAATGGGGTCATTGACCACCTGAACCGTTATATATCGTCCTTCGAAACTGGCCCCGATTCCGTGAGCAGGATGATCGACGGGGTTTTCGGTTACATGTCCTATGACGCCGTCAGGCATTTCGAGGATATCGGACTGCAGGCAGCCGATAACCCGCAGAGCAGGATCCCGGAGATCAGGTATGGCTTTTTCCGTTATGTCATTGCTATCAATCACCTTAAAAATGAGCTGCATCTGTTCGAAAATATCGTCGATGGTGCCGAGAGCAGCGTGGACACGGTGGTCACCCTTCTGCAGAACAGGAATATCGCCACCTATGGCTTTTCCGTCGACGGGGAGGAACAGTCGAACATGAGCGATGCGGAGTTCATGGAGATCGTGGCAAAAGGAAGGGAGCACTGCCACCGCGGCGATGTTTTCCAGATTGTCCTGTCGCGGCAATTCACCCAGCGGTTCAGGGGCGATGAGTTCAATGTATACAGGGCACTCCGGTCGGTTAATCCCTCTCCCTACCTCTTTTATTTTGATTACGGCAGTTACAAGCTGTTTGGCTCCTCTCCGGAGACCCAGATCGAGGTGAAGAACGGAAAGGCTTACATCAACCCGATTGCCGGGACCTTCCGGCGTACGGGCGATGATGCCCAGGACC
The DNA here is from genome assembly GCA_049325415.1 of Bacteroidota bacterium. Lineage (GTDB taxonomy): Bacteria > Bacteroidota > Bacteroidia > Bacteroidales > JBMOLL01. The sequence continues at coordinate 10,171 of JBMOLL010000029.1, forward strand.
AGGAACTGGCCAGGAAGCTGGCCGGCGACGATAAGGAAAATGCCGAACATATCATGCTGGTCGATCTGGCACGTAACGACCTCAGCCGGACTACCACGAAAGTGACCGTGGAACGTTACCGTGAGATACAGTTCTATTCCCATGTGATCCACATGGTGTCGAAGGTGTCGGGTGAACTCAGACCCGGAGCGGATAAAATCAGGATCCTTGCCGAATCCTTTCCTGCCGGAACCCTGTCGGGCGCGCCCAAGTTCCGTGCCATGGAACTGATCGACCGCTATGAGCAGCAAAAGAGGGGATTTTATGGAGGCACCATCGGGAATATCCGGTTTAACGGCGACATTAATACCGCCATCATGATCCGTTCTTTTCTGTCCCGCGACAACACCCTGTTTTATCAGGCCGGGGCCGGGGTGGTCTCCGAATCGACAGAGGAAGGGGAAAAGAATGAAGTGAACAACAAACTGGCTGCATTGAAAAGTGCCATCGGGATGGCCGGCGAAATCTGATAAAGCAAGCGCAAAATGAAAATACTGGTAATCGACAATTATGATTCCTTCACCTATAACCTGGTGCACTATATCGAAAGAGTGCTGAAGGAGCCGGTGGAGGTGCGGAGAAACGATAAGCTGACGATCGAGGAAGCAGGACTTTATGACAAGATCCTGATCTCGCCGGGTCCGGGGATACCCGATGAGGCCGGGCTGACCAAGGAGATCATCAGGACCTATGCTCCCGTAAAAAGCATTCTGGGTGTATGTCTCGGACATCAGGCAATCGCCGAGGTCTTTGGCGGTTCGATCCGAAATATGAACCAGGTCTTCCACGGGGTAAGCAGCATGATGACCCAGACCGGGCCGGAGGACTACCTTTTTGCCGGGGTCCCGAAGCAGTTCGAAGCCGGACGCTATCATTCCTGGATCGTCGAAAAGGACGATCTGCCGGCCGAACTGGAGATCACGGCCCTCAGCGAAGAGGGACTGATCATGGCCCTGAAGCACCGTGAATATGATGTACGGGGTGTGCAGTTCCATCCCGAATCGGTGCTTACGGAATACGGCGGACTGATGATCCTGAACTGGCTGAACCATAATGAACCCAAACACACAGCATTATGAAAGAGATCCTGCAATACCTGTTTGATCATCGCACCCTTACAAAGGCAGAGGCCAAGGAAGTCCTTACCAGGATCGCGGGCGGGACATACAACGAAGCCGAGATCGCAGCCTTTATCACCGTGTACCTGATGCGTGCCATCACCGTGGAGGAAATTGCCGGATTCCGCGATGCTCTCCTTGAGCTCTGTGTCCCGGTTGATCTGTCGGGCTACGATACGATCGATGTCTGCGGTACCGGAGGGGATAACAAAGACACCTTCAATATCTCCACTCTCACATCCTTTGTGCTGGCCGGGGCGGGGATCAGGGTGGCCAAACATGGAAATTACAGTGTTTCCTCCGCCTGTGGTTCATCGAATGTGATGGAATATTATGGCTACAGGTTTTCGGCCGATCCGTCGAAGATGCGTCATGAACTGGAAAAATATGGTATCTGCTTCCTGCATGCCCCCCTGTTCAACCCTGCAATGAAAAACGTGGCGCCGGTAAGAAGGAGCCTACGTGTCAAGACCTTTTTTAACATGCTGGGTCCCATGGTGAATCCTTCTTTTCCCACGCGACAACTGGTTGGGGTTTACAGCCTGGATGTGGCACGGCTTTACAGCTATCTATACCAGGAGTCGGGACGGCAATACGCCATCGTGCACTCCCTCGACGGCTACGATGAGATCTCACTGACCTCCCCCTTCAAACTCTTCTCCCCTGACGCTGAAAAAATTATCAGTCCTGAAGAGCTGGGTTTCGAACGCCTGTCGCCGTCATCCATTTTCGGGGGGAAAAGCGTGGAGGAAGCCTCGGCAATCTTTCTTGCGGTGCTGGAGGGAAGAGGAAGCAGGGCTCAGGAAGATGTGGTTGTAGCTAACAGTGCCTTTGCCCTGCAGACCTTCTATCCTTCCAGGGATATTGCCACCTGCGTGGCTGAGGCAGGCGAATCGCTCAAAAGCGGAAAGGCACTTGAGGTATTCAGAAAACTGGTTCAGGATCAGAAGATATGACCATACTGGATAAGATCATAAGCGAAAAAAAGAAGGAGGTGGCCCTACAGAAAGTCCGCCTGCCGTTAGATGCGCTCAGCCGGATGAAGGAACTTCACCGGCCCGTCCTCCCTTTTCCCCTTCCGGGAGACGAAGCGCCGCATATCATTGCCGAGTATAAGAGGAAATCGCCATCCCGGGGTAGTTTTGCAGCTGCAGGTTTGCCGGTGGTTGAAGTGGCCACAGCCTATGCCTCTTCGGGTGCTGCCGCTGTGAGTGTGCTTACCGATACACCTTTTTTCGGGGGATCTGCCGACGATCTGCTGGCCGTAAGAAAGGCCCTGCCCGGCTTGCCCCTGCTGCGAAAGGATTTTATTATTGATCCCTACCAGGTGTATGAGAGCAGGGTCATGGGTGCCGACATCGTCCTCCTGATTGCCGCCGTGCTGTCGCCGGACGAAGTGAAAGATCTGTCCGGGCTCGCCGGCGAACTGGGACTTCACGTGCTTCTCGAACTGCATGATGAGCGTGAGCTCGACAGACTGTGCCCGGGCATCTCCCTGGTTGGGATCAATAACCGGGACCTGAGGAATTTTTCGGTGGATACCCGCAAATCTGCCGCCCTGCTTGAAAAACTGCCAGCCGGGGTGAGTGCGGTGGCGGAAAGTGGTCTGGACTCGGCTGCGGCAGTGAAAGAACTTTTTTCCGCCGGATTCAGCACCTTTCTAATGGGGGAGTATTTTTTAAACAGTGAAGATCCCGGGGCCAGGCTTGACGGGCTGATCAAAGCACTTGAACATGAGTGATAAAAGATTGAAAATCAAGGTTTGCGGCATGACCAGGAGAGAGGATATCCTCCGGCTGAATCATCTTGCGCCGGATTTTATCGGCTATATCTTTTATCCCCCTTCGCCCCGCTTTGTAGGAAATGATCCCGATCCGGAGCTCTTCCGTATCCCGCATCCCGGGATAAAGAAAACCGGGGTTTTTGTGAATGAACCGGCAGAAACACTTGTGGCGAAAGCCAGGGCGGCCGGATTGGATGCTTTGCAGCTTCACGGCGAGGAGGACCCGGCGCTTTGCCGGCAGCTCAGGGAGGATGGGTTTACCGTGATCCGGGCCCTGCCCTTTTCAACAGAGCACCGACAGAACTGGAAGGCTTTCAGGGGAGCGGTCGATTTTCTTCTCTGGGACAGTCCGACACAACTGCGGGGCGGATCCGGACAGAAATTCGACTGGAACCGGCTGGATCCCGATATCGACATCCCTTTTTTCCTTAGCGGGGGGATCGGTCCGGATGATGCGGAAAACATCCTGGCGCTCGACCATGCTTTCCTGGACGGGATCGATATCAACAGCAGGTTTGAACTGGCACCGGGTGTAAAGGATCTTTCGCTGATCGGAGAATTTTTTAAAATCATTAAAAATGACCAGAATTAAAACGGAGCAATATGCTCCTGATGCCTTTGGCTATTACGGGGAATTTGGCGGCGCCTTTATTCCTGAGATGCTGGTGCCAAACGTCAGGGAGCTGGAAGATAACTACCTGAAGATTATGGCTTCAGATGAGTTCAGGAAGGAGTTTGCAGCCCTTCTGAAAGATTACGTGGGACGGCCAACCCCGCTTTACCCGGCCCGAAGGTTATCGGAGCACTACGGGGTGACGGTCTACCTTAAACGCGAGGACCTGAACCATACCGGGGCCCATAAGATCAACAATACGGTCGGACAGATCATTCTTGCCCGGATGATGGGAAAGAAACGGATCATTGCCGAAACAGGAGCTGGACAGCATGGTGTGGCCACTGCGACGGTCTGTGCGCTTGCCGGACTGGAGTGTATCGTATACATGGGGGCACTCGATGTGGAACGTCAGGCTCCGAATGTCGAAAAGATGAAAATGCTGGGGGCGGAGGTTCGGCCGGTTCACAGTGGAAACAAAACCCTCAAGGACGCCACTAATGAAGCCATACGCGACTGGATCTCCCACCCGGTCGACACGCACTACATCATCGGTTCGGTAGTGGGTCCGCATCCCTATCCCGATATGGTGGCCCGGTTCCAGTCGGTGATCAGTAGCGAGATGCGTCAGCAACTGCTGGAGAAGACGGGCTCGGAAGATCCCGACTGTATCATTGCCTGTATCGGCGGAGGATCTAATGCTGCAGGTGCTTTTTATCATTACCTCGACCGGGAAAAGGTAAAGCTTGTTTCCGTTGAGGCGGCAGGGCTGGGTATTGCCTCCGGACAGTCGGCGGCTACCACCGTTCTGGGGCGGCCCGGAATTATTCACGGCAGCCGCACCCTGCTGATGCAGGACGGCGACGGGCAGATTGAAGAACCTTATTCCATCTCGGCCGGACTCGATTATCCCGGTGTAGGCCCCCTGCATGCCTGGCTGGCCAAAACAGGCAGAACCAGGGTGTTGAATGCCACCGACGAACAGGCCCTTGAAGCTGCTTTTCTTCTTACCCGCCTGGAAGGGATCATACCGGCCCTCGAGTCGGCCCATGCCCTGGCAGCCCTTGGTATGATCGATTTTCGCAGGCAGGATACCGTGGTTGTTAACCTGTCGGGAAGAGGGGACAAGGATATGGCCGCCTATCTGGCCTATTCGGGAAAAGCACAGAATTATTAATTCGGAATCAGGAAAATAAAGGAGATGAACACAACAGCAGATCTTAGCCGGAACAGGATTGACCGGCTTTTTAGCAACAGAAAGGAACCCGTATTGTCGGTGTATCTGACGGCGGGCTACCCCGGACCGGATGACACGGTACCACTTATTCAGGCTCTTGCCGATAGCGGGGTCGATATGATCGAGGTGGGCATGCCCTTTTCCGATCCGCTGGCCGATGGAAAAGTGATTCAGGGGAGCAGTCAGGTGGCCTTGCGGAACGGGATGAGCGTCAGGCGGCTCTTTGAGCAGTTAGCCGGGATCAGGGAACATGTTTCAATCCCCCTGGTACTCATGGGTTACCTGAATCCGGTCCTGCAGTTCGGGATAAAGGACTTCCTCTCTGCCTGCAGGGAGACAGGGATCGACGGGCTCATCCTGCCCGACCTTCCGCTCCGGGAATACGAAGCACATTACCGGGACCTGTTCACAGAGTACGGTATCCACCTGATCCTGCTCATCACACCGCAGACAGAACCTGAGAGAGTGAAGAAGATTGCTTCGCTCACCGGTGGTTTCCTGTATATGGTCGCTGCCTCATCTACAACGGGTCGCACCGGGGAGTTCAGTGACGAACAACTGGAATATTTTAAAAGGATACGGGATATGAAACCGGGTGTTCCCTGTCTGATCGGATTCGGGATCTCCGACAAAAAGGGATTCAAAGTAGCCTCAGAATACGCCGATGGGGCCATTATTGGCAGTGCCCTGATCAGGGCACTCGGGCAGGAGGGCGATCCGGCGGCTCTGGCCCGGGATTTTATCCGCCCGGTGAAAGGCTGACCGGAAGCAGGCGTCTGTCAGAGGGCCATTTCCTCTTTGTTCCGAAACCAGATGATGAAGCGGATACCTGCCCTGAAACCCGAAATATCGGTCATTACCGGATGGGTATTGTCGTTCGGATTATAGAAGAATTCTCCCTGGCGGTCCTTAATCCTGAATCGTCCCCCGAAATCGTACTGGTACCCGGCTTCAATACCGAAGGAATAGGTCCTGAAGTGATAAAGGAACTCCAGTCCGGGTTCGGCGACCATGCTGAATGCCCGCAACCCCAGATGCTGGGGAAGATAATAACCCGTTATAAGGATATCCCGCGAGATCTCGTCGTTCGTATAGCCCAGCATAAGCGATCCTCCTGCCCGAACTTCCAGATAGTTGGCATAGAACAAGCGATAGGAGACATTGGCCCCTAACTGGTGCATGGTAAGCAACTGATCGGCTGTGATCTGCCCGGAGTAATCCCGGTAGGAAGCCCTCGCCCCGGTTGATCCAAACCGGTAGACAACTCCGGCCCTGATCCTCTCGCCGAAGGGCAGGAACATATTGATGTTGTAGATATAGTAAGGAGGGAATAAACTGTTTATCTGTCCTTCCACGGGGAACTCATCGAGCAGGATCTGCTGGATGGCCTTCAGTCCTTCCACACTGTAGCTGCCAATACCGGCCCCGACCTGCAGGCCGGGCACAGGCTGGGCTTTTATAGCGGGCAGGCTAAGTAGGGACAGGAGCAGGATATACAGGATCTTTTTCATTGTTCAGCCCCCTTCATGTAGTATAAATGCCAGGTTTTTTCGTAGAGATTGACTTCGCCACCGATCACATCGGCCAGGCTTCCGGAATTGGTGCTGTAATAAACATTCAGATCCAGCTCGTAAATTCCGGTTGAATCGATAAATGAAGGGTTCAGCCAGAATGATCCGGTAAGAGTGTCACCAAGGTAAACTTCTGTGTCGTCGAAGTAAAAGCCGATCAGGTAGATCTGCCCGGCATCCACCGAAGCTGCATATTTCACCTCGATGCTGTCGCGGATCTCCTGGGGCAGGGTGTCGAGATTGGAGCTGAAAGTCAGAACAGGTTCCTCACCTGGGATCACTTCATGGTAATAGACGTCGGTCGGCTGGTAAATACATCCGTTCAGCAGGCAAAAAAGAACCAGCGCGATAGCTGTGGGGATAATCCGTTTCATGAGGCCTTTCTCCGGAAGCTAAATTAGTGAAAAAGCCGGAATGAAACCAGGCGGAATGCCATGAGCCCAGGCCGGTGCGACGGCTTTTTTACTGCAGCGACCGTTCAACGACCTTGCGAAGGATGTCTTCCACCCGGTACCCGGCTGCCTGTATCTGTTTGGGTACGATGCTCTCCTTCGACATACCCGGTATCGAGTTGAGCTCCAGGAAATACAGCTGGTTTCCCCTGATAATGAAATCTATACGAACAATTCCGGTCGATTTGGTGATGTCGTAGATCCTCGCGGCGGTCTGCTGACAGCGGCGGGTCAGTTCATCATCGATCCGGGCGGGGGTGATCTCCTGCGATTTTCCTTCGGTGTACTTGGCTTCGTAATCAAAGAATTCGTTGGTGGAAACTATTTCCGTCACCGGCAGGATAATCATTTCATTCTCCCCCTGGAACAGTCCGCAACTCACTTCCGTTCCTTTCACGTACGATTCTACAAGTACCTCGTTATCTTCCCTGAAAGCGGCGTGGATCGCCGATTCGAGTTTGTCGAGGTGATTGACACGTGATACCCCGAAGCTCGAACCGCTGTTATTGGGTTTGACAAAACAGGGAAGACCGACAGAATCAATGATCTCATCGAGAATATAGGAATTTCCCTTCACAATCAGCCTCGATTCGGCGGTAAGCACCCCATGCTGCCGGAGGATGGTCTTGCAGACATGCTTATTAAAGGTGATGGCAGAGGAAAGCACTCCCGAGCCGCTGTACCTGATCCCCATCATATCGAGGTAGCCCTGCAGGCGTCCGTCTTCACCCGGAGCCCCGTGAATGGCGATCCAGGCATACTGGAAACGGATCTCCTGTCCGTTTTTGAAATAGCCGAAGATATTAAGGTCGAAGGGAAGGGGCCCGCTTTCGTCAAGAACCTCCCAGCCGTCTTTTTTTACAACC
>JBMOLL010000030.1:0-2133 GCA_049325415.1 Bacteroidota bacterium
GGTGAGGGGGTGAGGGGGTGAAGAGTGAGGGGGTGAAGAGGTGAAGGGGTCCTTCGCCATAGGCTTCGGCCGTTGGAGAAAGCTACGGCGGCACGCGAAGAGCGAAGTAACAGGTTTACCGGGTTGAGAGTCGAAGGAAGGTGCATCGGTTTCCAATCCGCTGGAGTGAACCGGTTGGTGAGCTTGCCGAACCACGGGTCGAAGGATCGTTTATCGGGTTCCTGACTCTGGATTTTATGTGCTTCAATGTTGGGGATAAGCTTTGTCACTTATTTTAGTGTTTTCCTGGTCAGAGCAATTAACAGTCGAAAATATTACAGCCTTTGCTTTTTTCATATCACAATAAACAATTAGGTAGGTCCAAAAAGTCTGAAATGATTGACTTGATTGATTGTTTTTTGTAGATTTAGTAATTATACCGCATTCAAAAATTAAAACCTCTAAATACAGTATTATGCGCCAGTTCAGATCCGTAATTTTCGTTGTTCTTTTAATTGCCTTTTACCCTTTTGCTGCATTTTCTCAGGACCCGTTCTGCGGAACGTTGACCTCCCAGGGAAAAGCCTCGGTAAGACAGGTACCGGAGCAAATGTATTTTCATACAGAATTGATTGTAGAGAATGAGGACTATACTAAGTGCAGCGCTGACGCCCTGGACAGGATCGACAGTCTCCGAAGGCAGTTCAGGCGAAAACATTTGGATGAAGGACTGATCAGGACCTCCGGTTTTTCCGTAAGTGAGACCTTCAGTCACGACCGTTACACAGGACAGCAGGTGCACAAGGGCTACTCCACTACTGTTCAGCTGGCCATAAGGGTCCGGTCGGATGATCCCGCTGCTCCGGCCATTTTTGAAATGCTCACCTCCGGTGTCCGTGGCAACGTAAGGATAGATTTCGAACTTACCCCCGAACAATGGGCTGCTTCGAAGGAGAAATTGCTCCGAATGGCCGTTGAGGATGCTACAGGCAATGCGGAAATCATTGCAAAAAGTCTGAACGTCAAACTCGGAAAGGTGGTGAAGGTTCAGTACGGCAATCCGGAAGTACTGCGAAATTTCACTTCCGTCAGCTATGATGTCCGTAGCGAAAGAATTTTTCAGGTGAGCAGCGTATCCCGGCCTTCCTTCAATAATCTTACCCCGCCGGAGATGGAAATGGGTACCAGTGTGGTGCTCGCATGGGAAGTGGAATATTAAAATGGAAAAAGAGTACGGTAAATTGTTTGAAAAAAAAGATGGTTAATTAAACACCTGATTTTATGACCCTATCCACCCGCCGGCAGTTTATCACCCACACAGTCCCGCTCACGCTGGGAGCCACACTCGGCCTGGGTGCAACAGGCGCTCCGGGCAATACAGGGAGAATATCCCCCGAAAAAAGAATAAAAATACTGGTGGTCGGGGCCCATCCCGATGATCCGGAGACAATGTGTGGCGGCACCATGGCCCTGTACTCCGCGGCGGGTCACGAGGTTGTATCCGCCTACCTGACCCGGGGTGAGGCAGGGATCCCCGGGAAATCCCACGAGGAGGCCGCCAGGATCCGCACCGCCGAGGCGCTGGCAGCCTGCGGGGTGTTGAAGGCACGCCCTGTTTTTATCGGTCAGACCGACGGGAACTGTGAGATTACAAGGCAAAGGTACGATGAGGTCTTAGCCCTGCTGGAAAAGGAAGCCCCGGATATCCTGTTCACCCACTGGCCGGTTGATACCCACCGCGACCACCGTATCTGCTCCGTCCTGGTTTTTGATGCCTGGCTCCGGATGGAGACCAAGCCGGCCCTTTACTACGGCGAAGTGATGAGCGGTGTCCAGTCGCGCAATTTCTCCCCGACCGACTATGTGGACATCTCCGGGGTGCTGGAGCAGAAACACCGGGCCTGTTTTGCCCATGCCAGCCAGGGGATCGAAAGCTCCTATGCGGAGTATCACGGGAAAATGGAGGCTTTCAGGGGGATGGAATATGGCTGTGGTTTCGCTGAAGCCTATATCAGGCAATTGCGAAGTCATGCCATGCAGCCTGTTTAGGAGACCGGCAGGACCTTGATGCCCGTAACATGAAACGCATGGCGATGTTAGCGGGATTGTTTTATATTCAGGATGTTATCAAGCATTGTACAGGCAGATTATTTA
>JBMOLL010000031.1:0-17235 GCA_049325415.1 Bacteroidota bacterium
GTTCCCGGCAACAGGTCTCATTTTATACTATCATTTCTGAAATCAGGGATGCGGTTATAAAAAGGTCCTTGCCAGAAAGCGGGTTTCCGTTTCCTGGTGTTGGACCGGTCCCTGGCAGTTGTGATGATCGCGGGTTCATTTGTTTTCCGTGTAAACACTGTCAGGTATGGTGCACCCTGTGAACGTCTTACTTCAATAGCAATTGTTCGAGTTTTTCAAGTCTTTGCTTCAGTTCTTCGATCTCCTCATCCTGCCGGCTGATTTCCGTGGCCTGTTCATCAATAATCGTCTGCTGTTCCCTGAAAGCCTCCACAAAAAGGGCCGGGAAGCGGGAATAGTTGATCCCGTAAAGTCCATCGGAGGGATTTACGAAGACTGCCTCCGGGAAGATCTCAGCCACCTCCTGTGCGATGAGTCCCGCATCACGCCTGCCATTAGTCTCGCCGGACCAACTGAAGGTATAGCCTTTCATTTTCAATACTTTGTCGAGGCTGTTTTGAATCTCCCTGAGATCGTTTTTAAGCCGGGCATCCGAGCTGCTCGTGGTGAGGGTGCCGTCGGCTGTGATCCGCAGATCAAAAGCAGAAGCCGCAGAACCCACGGCCCTGAAGCGGGCGTTTCCGTTGACATCAAGGACCTGGGTGCCCTCATCCCAGGTATTCAGGCTGATATTCCCGTTTTTGGAGATCAGCATACGGGGGAAATAATCGGTGCCGGTAAGGTATACAAGGACCAGGTTGTTTGATGTGGTATGACTGAGGTTGTACATCTTTTCGCTTGCCTCCCCCGGGGCTCCTTTGAGTGAAATAATGGAGTAATCGTAGGTATTGCCTGCCCCCTGCACGGTAATGGAGCCCGCGCCAAAGTGATCAAAGACCGAGAACGTTGTGTTAACCGGGTGTATTCCGATCCCGACGGTATTGTTAAATCGCAGCGTACCGGTCTGGAAATCTCCCCAGATCAGAGTCCTGGTGGAATCGGAATTAAAGTTGGTTATATACAGTCTGTTGGAGCCTTTTTCATCGTAACCCGACCAGTTCCCGATAAATACATTCCGTTTCCCGTGCTGGTTGCTTAATCCGCTCTGGTATCCCACGAAAACGTTCCCTTCCGCATCCACTGAATTTCTTCCGGCATCGGTGCCGATATAGATGTTGTTCCAGCCTTCGGTACTCAGAAAACCGGCCTCATTTCCGATAAACACATTGCTCCATGCACCCTTGTTGGAAAAGCCGCTGTTATGGCCTATAAACACGTTGAAATTCCCGTTATTATTATAGCCGGTAGAATTACCGAGGAATACGTTGCTGTATCCCAGCGTATTCTGGTATCCGGCCTTGGTTCCGAGAAAGGTATTGTTGGATCCGGTGGAATTATTGAAGCCTGTAGAATCGCCGACGAAGGTGTTATAATTGCCCCCCGTGTTGTGCATTCCGGTGAAACTGCCCAGAAAAGTGTTGTTCGTGCCGGCGGAGTTGCTGTTTCCTGCCAGGTAACCCAGGAAGGTGTTGTAATTCCCGGCAATATTGGCGTAGCCCGCCTGGTAACCCAGGAAGAGGTTCCCGGAGCCCGAGGTGTTCCGGTATCCCGACTGGTAGCCGATGAAGGCATTGCTTTCCCCCGAGGTGATGTTCATCCCGCTTTCATAGCCCAGGGTGGAATTGAACAAACCGGTGGTGAGCACCGATCCGCTGTTATGACCGATAAAATAGTTATCACGGCGCAGCGAAAGAAAGGCCTCTTCTCCCTTGTTTCCCGTGGTGTAGCCACCAACGGCAAAGCCCCCCTTTACACCTTTGGCCGGATCGCTGTTTACGTAGATCCTGGTACTGTCGCGGGTTACCCGCATGAATTCGTTCATGGGGCTTTTGTTTTTGCTATAGCCACCCACGGCAAAGCCCCCCTTAACGCCCTTCAGAGGGTCGCTCTCGATGTAAATCATAGTGCTGTCGGGCGTTACCCGCAGATAATCCCTGGCCGGACCCTTGTTCTGCTTTTTATATCCGCCAACGGCAAAACCCCCTTTGGTACCCTTTGCATTTTCAGCAGTATCGGTGTATACCCAGACCCCGTCTTCATATACGGCAAAGACCGGATAGCCGTCTTCCCTGCTGACCATGAAGAGTGCTTCGCCCGGATCTGTCGGTTTCTGTGGCTGCACACTCAGGCTGCTCAGATTCTGGGAGACCGTAGCGGTTGCCATCGAATACGGGACAGAGCGCAGTGCGGTGGTACCCAGGTCAACGAATCCTGAGCCTGCATTGATCTTCAGATTGATGAAATGACTTCCGCTGCTCCAGGCGATGTCGCTCACCGAAGCGGCCGATCCGCCTGTCCGGAGGGCATTATCCCCGCACACCACCAGATCGAACAGACCAAATTCATTGGTGCCCACGATATGGCTTTCTTCCCAGACCAGGCTGCCGGTGGGGGAGCCAGAGCGGATGCCGATAAGAACCGTTAGCTGTTTTCCGGTGAGAAGGTTACCTGAGGCATCGCGTGCAATGGCCTGGAAACTGAATCCGTCGGGAACCTGTGCTGTGGCAGCGGCCAGTGGCAGCAGCCAGAAGATCAGAGGTAACAAGCTCTTTTTCATGGTTTTTCGTTTTGATGAAAAAGAAACAAGTTACAAAATTCATGAAACTGCCACTGTACGACCTGGGAAATGTTGCCCCGGATCAGGGAATGCTGTGTCGGAAGTAAGCTGACGCCCTTCTTACCCTTTTATTTCGGTTTCGGAACAGGCCGGTTTTATCTCAGGATCACCCTGACAGTTCCGGAAAATCCTTCCGCCCCGACCCTGATCAGGTACAGGCCCGGTTCAAGGCCCAGCGACCGGAGACTGAGTCCCGCTCCGTTATCCAGTGTGGCACGGTACACTGTTGTCCCCGTCAGATTGAACACGGCAAGATCCAGCGGCACATATTCTTCTGCCTGGCTCAGATGCAGAGATACAAAATCGTCCGTCGGATTGGGCCAGGCGGTGAGCTGTCCGTTCGGGACGGCTGGCTCCGGATGGGTGGCAGTACCAAAATTATCGGCAAAGGGATTTCCCCCGGTCTCCGCTGAGACGGTCCAGTAGGTGTAGCTGGCCGGGTCACCGGTCGGATCGGCCTGCACCGAACAGAGCGATTTACCGGTGCCATCAGCGGCAGCGGGCCAGGGTGGGAGATCCATGTAGGTAAAATTAAAAATAGAGATACCTTCCGGGTCGTTCAGAAGTACCTGTTCACCCCCGTTGGAGAAATGACCGCTGTAGTTTCCTGAAGCCACTTTTTTATAGAAATTGTAAAACTCCGGGGGATTGGAAGCGATTACCCAGAATTTATGCGGATAGATCAGCGCACCGGCCGGGAAAGTATAATGTACGGCTGAATCGAGGATCAGGCCGGCAAGTGACAGGGCCTGTTCCCCTGTATTCTTCAGTTCGATGAACTCCAGGTCCTGTCCGTCCGTGGTATCGGACCCAACGATCCAGTCTTCCGGATGATAGTGAAGTTCTGTCACTTTAAGCTTCGAATAGTCCTCGTTGTTCCTGATGAGCATGACCTCATACATACCGCTCCAATACTGGTTATTCCGGATCCTGGCGCGAAGAAGGAGCGAGCCTTCCACTGTCAGCGTGGTGGAGGCGGTAACCTCGGTCGCTGAAGAAACAGCTTCGCCTCCCGTATTCCTCGGGTCGCTGCCGTCAATGGTATAGCATATCGTTCCGCTGCCGTTGGGATTTTCCAGCGACAGGGCAAGCGAGCCGTCGAAGTATTTTACCGGTACAAGTACTTTCTCCCCGGCGACTTTAGCCACCGGTGATTTAATGGACGGGTAGAGATCGGCTTCTTGTAACTGGCCGATAACGATGTTGGTGCGCTGAGGGATGAACTGGGTCCGGATCTTCTGGATCTCAGGCGTCCACTGGTCGTTCCGGTTGTAGGCATAATTGCTGTTTTTGGCATCGCCCCAGCGCGCCGATTCGGCGATAATGGCTACGTTGATCTCGTCCACCCGGGTATTGAGTCGTTCGAGATTGGCAGCAGGAGCCAGAACACCTCCTTCTCCAAATACCTGGCTGGCCCGGGAGGCAAAACGGATGCGGTACTCGGCGTTGCTGCACAGTTTGTGATGCAGCCACTGGGGATGGAACTGGGCAAAATCCCAGACCTCCATGGTATAGTTGTCCGTACGCTCTGCCAGGTTCACCCGGTCCTCGTACAGGCCCACTCCGGGCGACTGGGCCTCGTTGAACATGGCATGTTCCGAATCGTGGGCATAGAAGGTATAGCCGGTCGACTTGTCGTAGCGGTTATCAATGGCATAGAAGTTATTGCAGCCCTTGTTGCTTCCGAAGGAAGAGGTGGGGGCATCGAAGTTCCCGGTATAAAAGATCACCAGCATGTAATCGATGAGATTGCCGATATCCACCAGCACCTCCCCACCGGGAATGGGTACTCCGTATTCGTCTTTCCCCTCGAGCAGGAAATACTCCTTATCGGTATCAAAACCGGCCTGGGCCATATTCCATATCTTTCTCCACTTATCCAGACTGCCGTCGGTGGCTTCGATCTGATAACTGTAGTTTTCGGTATTCACCTTTACCACATCGTAATCATCCACATTTCCCCCGAAATAGCTTTCGGCAAAACGCGCTTCCGACCGTTCCTGGGTCTGGTACAGACCCCAGTACATCCCGTTGATATACAGGTGGTAATAGCGGCTTCGGGTGTAGGGTTGGCCCAGGTCGCGCTGGCTGTCTCTCGAGAAAACTTCACGCACCATGGTATTGTTGTAAGAGCCGTTTGCCCAGGCGTAGTTTTGCGAGGTACGCAGGTCGATCTTGTCGTAACTGTCGGTTCCTTCTTCCCCGAACAGCGGGTACTCCAGCTTGGCATTGCCGTATTCCTCCCTGAAGAAGAGCCGGAAGGAATGTTTCGGGAAATCGTCGTGCCGGCTCCATCCGCCCCGGATACGAAGTCCGGCGTTTACCATAAAGCCCTCGCTGCCGTCGGGGTTGATGAGCTCCACACTGCATTCCTTCTCCCAGTTGAGGCCGTGGCCCTCGGCATTGACATAAATGCCGGAAGCAGGGTCGAAGAGGTTTTTAAGGTCAGTGACCACCGAGATGGTCGGGATATCCAGCAGGGCATCATCGATAAGGCCGGAATAGGCAGTGGCATTCACCACCTTGCTGTCCATGGCCAGGTCGATGCTCTGTCCGTTGATGTTGTAAGTGGGCCATTCTCCCCCGGGATTGCCCTGGGTTTTTACTTTTTCGATATAAATATAGCTGGCGGCAACAGGTTTTGAAGGTTTGTAGCCGTCCTTAAATGCCGAAACCCTGACCACCACACCCGGTGTGGCCGGTCGTCCGGCAGTGCTGGCCGGGTCAATTGTAAGACCGGCAGGAGAAGCGGAAGTGTAGGAGTTGACCGAATTCTGCGGGTTGCTGCCATCGAGGGTATAGACCAGGCTGACACCGGCATCTGCGCAGCTGACGGTGAGGCTGAAGGGATCGTCGTAAAAGCCCGAGGGCTGACTGAAGACGATGGGAGCCGTGGGGACGTATTCAGGGATATCCCTTTCGCCCAGAATGGCCATATCGAAATAAAAATCGGTGCTGGTAGAGCTGACGTTGAAGGCCTGTACGGCGATATAGTTGGTGCCTTCGCTCAGGTTGAGCGTGCCTGTGGCCACCTGGAAATCAACGCCTGTTCCCGATTCATGGTTGTCGGGAGCCAGGCTGTTCCATGCCGGGTTCGCCGGGGCATTGACGGTGAGAGCCTGCACTCCGTTGATCCAGACTATGAAACCGTCGTCGTAATCGACCGTAAAAACCAGGTAGTCGATCAGTTCAGCCCCCGAACAGGTGAAGGTGGTGCGGAGGTAGAGCGTGGTGTAGTTGTTGAGCATATCGGTGAGTTCCACCCCGCCGGTGCCGTCGCCATAATGAAAGGGGGCTGTTCCGGGGGTCCAGGAGGAGTAATCGAAGGAGGGCTGCATCCAGGAGGCCGACAGTGACTGGGCTTCCGATCCCTTCAGGTAGGAATAGGATGAATGGTAGGTGAAATTCACCTGGGCTGTAAGTCTTCCGGCAGACAGCAAAAGCAGGGAAGCAAAAACAAAATAGCTTGTTGCAGGGAATATAAATCTTTTCAAGTCCGTAGTAATAATGATAATCGCTGAGGGTGCTTTTTAAAAAAGCGTAAAGATAGGACTATCTGTCATTGGGCAAGGTTGCAGCCGCAATTTTCGGAGGGGTGAGAGTTTTTGAGAGATGTTTTTCAAACCTTGATTATTCCCGAACTTTCATTCAAAGTTGTACATGCAGAAAATGCAGATGTATCCGGAGTTTGTGCAAGAAGTAAAAAGAACCTCACCTTTTCCTTCAATAACTATGGAAAGGTGAGGTAAAAACTAAATTTGGGAGAGTTGTTTAGAGTTGGTTTACTCCACCAGCGAATTCAGCATCCACAGTTTCTTCTCCAGTCCGGAGATCAGTTCGCTGGCGAGGGCGACCGTTCCTTCATCGCCGCCTTCGGAGGCAACGTTCAGCA
This sequence comes from Bacteroidota bacterium, assembly GCA_049325415.1. Taxonomy (GTDB): domain Bacteria; phylum Bacteroidota; class Bacteroidia; order Bacteroidales; genus JBMOLL01. The sequence goes on from JBMOLL010000031.1 coordinate 6,549, forward strand.
GTTCCCGGGCAGAGGCCAGCAGGTGTTCGTTTTCAGAAACCACTACCGGGAGGATATCCGTAGCTTTTGTAAGATTCTTATGGGGCTTTAATACCGCGGTTTTCAGGTAGTCTTCAAAGCTGTGAAGGGGTTTGCCACCGGTCATAAGGATCCTTTCAGCCAGCTCGTCGACAGTTTCGGCAGCCTCGTTATAGAACTCTTCAAAACGGGCATGCAACTGATAGAACATCGGTCCTTTAACCAGCCAGTGGAAGGCCCGGAGATTCTGATAATGGATCTGGTAATCGCTGAGTAAGACATTCAGTTTGTCCTGTACTTCCTTGCTCTGGATATAAACAACTTTTTTCATGGTGTAAATTTTTTAAGTAATTATTGGTTCGTTTTGTTTTACACTTCAAAATTATTATAATTGACATTTATATAAGATATACATGTATAAGCAATAATTATAGTATATGGATATTAATCAGTTACAGTATTTTAAAGAGCTGGTGTATACCGGAAGTTTCACGCGGGCAGCGGCAAACCTGGATATTTCGCAACCGGCGCTGAGCACCCGGATCAGGCAACTGGAGGAAGAGCTGGAGCTTGTTCTGGTTGACCGTACCAGGAAACCCCTGGTGATTACAGAGGAAGGAGAAAAGGTACTGGAGATAGCCCTGGAGATCCTTCAGCGGGTGGAGGCGATCAGGGAATTTCCGTTTCAAAGGATGAAGGAGATCAGGGGAGAGCTTCGTATCGGGATTATTCCCACCCTTGCTCCCTACTTCGTTCCTCTTTTTGCTGGTGAACTGAACAGGCAATATCCGGAGCTGGAACTGGTGGTGGAAGAGCAGATCACCTCGGAGATCATCCACCATCTGCGGGCTGGATACCTGGATGCCGGCATCCTGTCGACCCCGGTTGATGCCGGAAACCTGAACATCCGGCCTTTGTTTTATGAGAAGTTTTTTCTGTACGTCTCCGACCTGCATCCGCTGTATAAAAAAGCTTCGGTAAGCCTGAGGGATTTTGATCCCGCTGAGCTCTGGTACCTGCAGGAAGGCAACTGTTTCCAGAACCAGGTGAACGCGATCTGCAGCCTGGCCGGAAAGGGGCCTGCTGCCCGGCCGCTGGTCTATAAAAGCAATTCCATCGAATCGCTTCGCCGGATTGTGGAAAGCAAGCGGGGCATGACCTTCATCCCCGAGCTGGCCACCCTGATGGTTCCGTCGGAGCAGGAGGAGATGATCAAAACCCTTACCGGTGCCTCTCCGGTCAGGGAGATCAGTCTTGTTTATGGCCCCCTGTATGCAAAGAAGCACCTGCTGGATGCGTTCACGGAAGTGGCGCTGTCACAGCTCCCGGCTTCGATGAAGAAAACTCCGGAGATGTGGGTGGTGGATTCGGGGATAAAGGTGGACTGATCCGCTTTTGTGGCCGGAGGTTTTTGTTGAATTATGGATATGTTGTAACTCCGGGGCAAGCATCTTGCACTCTCCTTCAGACCGGATCTGAAATTAACTCCCCCGGTAGCTTATTCGATGCAAAGCTTAACTATTTTATTTAAATTTGAAGTAGCACTCTTAATTCCAATATATTGCGACTCGCTATCATCTCCGATATTCATGAGGATATTCAGGGTCTCAACAGGATACTGAAAAAAGCCGACCGGATTGGCTACGACCGGCTGGTATGCCTGGGAGATGTTTCCGGATTCAGTGTTCCATATTACCTTCACCAGAAAGAGCGAAATGCCCATGAATGCCTTGGCTTGCTGAAAGAAAAATCGTGTCTGCTTGTTCCGGGTAATCATGATTTCCATGCAGCGGCGCGCATTCCTGAGAGTTCTCCTCTTTTTGAATTCCCGGAAGATTGGTATGCACTTGATTACCCGGAAAGGAAAAAGCAGAGCGACGGTAACATCTGGCTTCATGAAGAGGACGATCTGGATCCCCTGTACTCCCGGGAGGATAAAGAATATCTCGGATCACTTCAGGAATACCAGGTAATAAAGTGTGGTGAATTTTCAGTTCTCCTCAGTCATTACGTTTACCCCAATCTTTTTGGGATCCATAAGCGTTTTTACAATGACAGGGCTGAATTTTCTGCTCATTTTGAATACATGGAGAAGCAAAACTGTGCCCTCTCTTTTCATGGTCACACCCATCACCAGGGGATTTCAGTTGCCGGTACCGGGTATCTTCGCCATTACCGCTTTGTAAAACTCCGTTTGAATGAATTTCCCGTTTGCGTAGGTATTCCTCCTGTGGCAGGCAATCATTTCCAGAGCGGATTTTGTATATTTGATTCCGGGAGCAATGAACTCCGGGCGATCAGGTGTTAAACTAAATTTTCAGCCGATGCCAGAGCGTAATCTGAACCGGTTTTTCATTTCAATTGTTCTGCCCTCCATTCTGGCCGTAGGCTTTTTCATCCTCCTGATATTCGTCGTGATACTTCCATCATTTGAAAGAAATATCATGAATGGCAAAAAGGAGATGATCTCACAACTCACCAATTCTACCCTCAGTCTTTTGGAAGAGTACCATCAGGAGGTTCTTCATCATAATCTCCCGGAGGACAGTGCCCGGTCACTTGCCGCGAAAAGGCTGGAAATGGTGAGATATGGCAACGAATCCAAAGACTATTTCTGGATCATCGACCGTCGTCCGGTGATGATCATGCATCCTTACAGGCCGGAGCTAATCAATACCGACCTTTCAGATTACAAGGATTCCGGGGGCAAGCTTCTTTTCGTGGAAGCCGCTGAGATGGTGAAGGAAAAGGGTGAGGGCTACATTAATTACATGTGGCAATGGAAGGACGATTCGACCCGGATAGTCCCCAAGCTCTCGTATGTAAAGGGCTTTGAGCCGTGGGGATGGATTATCGGAACGGGAATTTATCTTGAAGATGTCCGGGAAGAGATCCACACCTTAAAAAACAAGCTTTTGCGGATCACCCTCATTTTTACCTTGCTGATCGGAGGAATCCTGGCCTTTATCATCCGACAGAGTCTTAATATCGAGAACAGACGAAATGCTGCTGAAAAGAAACTCCGGCTATCCCGGCTGAAATACAAATCGCTGGTCGAAGCCTCTACCGAGGGCACTCTGATGATTCTTAAGGAAAAGATCATCTATTCCAATATCCGGTTCAGTAATCTCAGCGGATTTGAGCCTGCAGAGGTAGCAGAACTGTCGTTCGGACAGATCTTTGCAATGAAATGGGAAGATCTTACCTCCCTTTTTATTAATCCGGAACAATCTGTTTCTCTGGAAACCACTCTGCAATGCAAAGACAGGAGCAAAAAGGAAGTCGTTCTGTCAGCATCCATGGTTTCATACGCTGAAGAAACCGGCTATATACTGATCATCAAGGAGGTAAAGGCCAAACAGAGTCTGGAGCGGCAAGGCGATGCTCTCGGAGAAGAGCTGCAAACTTCTCTGCTCTTAATGAGCCAGCCTGTCAGATCTTATATAAAGGAGATAAAAAGGATTTCTTCTTCCAGTACGATACTGGAGGTGGCAAAGACAATGGCAAAGAAGAATCTGCCCCAGGTTTTTATTACCCTTGAGGAGGATATCATTGGTGTGGTAAGTCAGCAGGACATTGTTACACGGATGGTAGCAGCAGAGCTTGATCCGGGGAGGCCGGTACGGGAAATTATGACGGCACCGGTCATTACCATTTCTGACGACGCCCTCCTTTACGAGGTTTTACTGATGCTGGACAGTAAGCAGTCAACCTGTCTCGCCACAGTCGGCAGCGACAGGAAAATCAACGGGGTAATTACCCTGGATGATATCCGTGATATGCAGCAGAATGTAATCTTTTTACTGGTCAGGGAGATTGAAGCTGCTGTGGATGTAAACAGTCTGGTTTCAATTTACAGGAAGGTACCGGCCCTGGTGAGGGCACTTCTTGACAGCGGTAGCAGAAGCGAAAGTGTGAACAGGATTATCACAACGATTGCTGATGCCATGAACAGGCGGGTTATTGATTTCGGACTTGAAGAGTTAGGACCACCTCCGGCAAAATTTGCATTTATTGTGATGGGAAGTGAAGGAAGGGGGGAGCAGACCCTGGCTACGGATCAGGACAATGCCATAATCTACGCCGATAGTGATAATGAGGCATCGGCGAAGTATTTTCTGGATCTGGGAGAGAGGATGAGCAGATATCTTCATGCCATTGGTTATCAGTATTGTAAGGGGGATATTATGGCCGGAAATCCAAAATGGACACAGGGACTGGAAAACTGGAAAGGCTATTTCACCCAGTGGCTCAATACAGGAAATCCCCAGGACATTCTGGATACGGCAATATTTTTTGATTTCAGGTATGTCTATGGAGATATTTCACTGGTAACGGAATTGCGGGAGCATGTTAGCCAGGCGTCTTCGAATAAGTCCGTTTTCTTTTACCACATGGCCGATTCCGTTTCCAGGTTCCGCCCGCCCACCAATATTTTTGGGAATATTGTAGGGAAGGAGTCAGGGGAAGACGAAAAACAGCTTGATGTAAAAAAGATGTTGATGCCGGTTGTGGGTCTGATCCGGCTTTACTCCATCAGCGAAAAGCTTATCCAGACAGGTAGCATGGAACGTCTTGAGGTTTTACGCAAGAGGCAGGTGGTGGACCAGCACAGCTATGAAGAACTGGTCACGGCTTTTGACCTTTTGATGAGGATCCGTTTAAAGGCACAGGTGAATGCGATAGCCGGAAATGAAGCTCCGGGCAACGTCGTAAATCTGAATACACTTACCCGCATTGAAATGACCATGATAAAGACCTATTTTTCTTTTCTGGGCAGCTTGCAGACAAAGCTGAATCTTGATTTCAAGGGGACCCAGCAGGGGTAAATCGCGGTAAAAATCCCTTTTTAAAAGCGAGGAGAAGCATGGCAGTGGAGTAGATTTCCATGCCTCATAATGGATCCTGCAACCTGCAAATCCGCATCAATTCTAAATAATTGGATAATACAATAGATTGATATTTAATAAATTCTTTCAATCTATTCTAAATAACTATTTGTTTTGTTCGAAAAAAAACTATTTTTAGATTGTTATTTGAGAAACAAAACTAAAACTCTAATCCACTAAAACTATTCTGATGTATAAACCTTCTGAAGAGTATCACATTAGTTTCTTTAGACCAACTACTCCCCAGGCCCGATCCAACAGGAACATGGTTGTCTGGATGGTCTCTTTATGGTTTATTGCCATTTTTGGTTTTCAGATACTGTTACTGGTATTGCAAAAACCTACTCCCGAACCTTCCTACCTGACTTTTCAGAAAGTCTGGGCTACTGTTGATTCAGAATCTGCAGATGAGGTCACCTTGCAGGAATTTGGCTTTTCAGTTCTGTCTGTCCTGGGAAAGACGATTCAGAAAGTAGAAGAGAGGGCCATTCTTGATCAGGCTCTGAGCTATACGGTATATCACCTTGCTGCCGACTCACTTAAAGAAAAGGTAGTCGAAGAGATTGCGACTTTTGAACAACTTAAAGCTGGAATCGATAACATCTCCGATCCTTCCTATGTTGCAGAAAAAGAAAGGCTATCGGATCAGTTTGGTCTGCTGTTGGAACTTGAGAAATCAGATGTCAGGCGAGTCATTCTCCCCGTGGAATTAACGTCGGAGAATATCACAGGATTAACTGAGGAGACAAGGGCAAAACTTCCCGGGATAATGGAGAAGTATCTTGTACATAATCAGTCGGTCCTTACCGACACCAAAGTCCTGGGTTTCCCCTTTCATTACTTTTATACCGCTGTTTTCCTGTTGATCTTATTTGTCGGGTTGTGCTGGCTCTACTGCGTGAGAACCGACAGGATCAACAAGAAACTGAATATAGCAGACTAACCTCAAAACGATTCCAACATGAAAAAGATATTTCTCCCAATACTTTTATTGGCAACGCATGTTTCTGTAAACGCAGCTACTGCAGCCACTCAGTTAGAAGGTGGCTTTAAAGTAGGTCCTGCAATTATCCTTATTACCATTTTGTCGTTGTTTGTACTCGTAGGGATCATATTCCGGGCAAAGGACACAACCGATTATTATGCTGCAGGTAGAGGGATCTCGCGCGTCGGATCCGGGATGGCCATTGCTTCCAACTGGATGAGCGCTGCCTCATTCCTTGGAATGGCTGCGCTGATGTACGGTTCCGGATATCATGGACTGGCCTATGTGGTTGGCTGGACAGGTGGTTATGTCCTGCTCCTGATCCTGATGGCCGGACAGATCAGGAAATACGGAAAATATACAGCTGCAGATTTTATCGGTGATCGCTTTTATTCACAGGGATTAAGGGTTGTTGGGGCTTCCATTGCCATCCTTATCTCCATCTCCTATTGTGTGGGTCAGTTCGGAGGAATTGGTCTGCTTTTTAAATGGGTACTCGGTGTTGATTATACCCTTGCGGTGATCATAGGCGGAACAGTGGTTCTGGCATACACCCTGATCTCCGGAATGCTTGGTGCCACAAAAAATATGCAGATACAATATGTCATTATCATTTTGTCCTTCCTGATCCCCCTCTTTATCCTTACCTATAAATTTGATTACTTCTGGGTATTACCGCAGATTGGTTATGGTTCTGTGATTTCGGACGCAATTACCGGTATCCCCCTGAATGAATCCAACCAGCTGGTCAACTCACTCGGACATGCTTTTGCAACGGTTCCGGTTCCTGAACTGGCCATGCCCTGGGATCACGCTTCAGGCGAAACCTTTTTCCAGTGGGTGGCCATTGCCTTCTCCCTGATGATAGGTACCGCCGGTCTGCCTCATGTGATCCAGCGTTTCTATGTTGTGCCCAAAGCCAGGGATGCCCGCTGGTCGGTAGTGTGGGGTCTGTTCTTTATATGCATACTTTACTGGAGCGCGCCGGCATATGCCGTATTCGGCAAGGTTCTCTCTGCGAATCCGGAAGTGGGCAAGCTGGCACAGGATGCCATTGTAGTGTATACGGCCCAGCTCGGGAATGTCCATCCTTTAATTGTGGGCTTTCTTGCAGCCGGAGGTGTTTCAGCAGCGTTCTCAACTGTATCCGGACTACTTGTTGCAGGAGCCTCTGCATTTTCGCACGATATCTATATAAAGGTAATCAACCCCCAGGCTGAACCCAGGAAACAACTGCTTTATGCAAGGGTCGGCACCATCCTGATGGCCATCATTGTTACGGTAATAGCTCTTGCCAAGCTTGCCCTGATCGGTCAGCTGGTGGCTGTGGCCTTTTCCCTTGCAGGATGTACGATCTTCCCACTTTTCCTGCTCGGGATCTGGTGGAGTGGTTCAAATAAACAGGGTGCTATTGCCGGTCTGATTGCCGGAGGTACGGTGTCCCTTATTGCCCTTACCTATTTCATTGCAGGCAAAATGGGAGCTGTCCTGCCGGCCCAGGAATTTATAAATTATTGGCTTGGAGCATGGTACTTTGCCTGGTTTGGTGCACCGTTGTCCATTATAGTTAATATTGTTGTCTCCAGGTTTACCAGGGAAACACCCGTTGAGATCCGTAAATTCCTGGTTGAAAATGTCCATTCGTAATGCTGTTGATTAAAGTCAGGTCAACATGGACGCTGGTGGTGATTATGCTTATCCTGGCAGGAGCCGGTATATTAACGGCGCATTTTCATTACCGGGGAAAAAACGAAACCGTTGATCCGAGAATTGAAGCTGCCAGAATCAGTTATGAACGGTATAACAACTATGCCCGGGCAAATGCCTTCGATTCGGTCTTCGCATTAATGGACAGTATAGAAGCTATCTACAGCGCGACTGAACATTACCGGGAATCCTACGAGGTCGGGGTCCTGTATAACAACCGTGCGGCCGCCTTTTTAGCCATGGCTCTTTACAGTGACAGTACGGTTTGTCCGGCCAGTGAAAAAGATTCCCTGATTGAACTGGCTGAGGAGCAGGAAAACAGGGCGATTTACATATACTCAGGCTGGCTGGACCTGTATGGTGAAAAGAGTTTGACGGAGCTGGAGGCGATTGCTTCGAAAGACTTTTTCATTGGTCTGGAGAACTATTCTTCAGAGCAGCAGCAGAGCTTTCTCAAAACCAGGGTAAAAGAGATTGAGGAAGCGCAGGAAGAAACCAGGAGAAGGCTTTCAGTTGCCTTTACGAACCAGGGTGTTATTTTCAGGACCAGGAAGGATTATGATGGTGCAGCAGAGTGCTACCTGAAAGCCATTGAGTTATGGGATCAGAACCTGACTGCGGAAAATAACCTCAATATTCTCCTGGGCAAGCCTTTAAAAAAGAGAACTTTTATTCAGAAACTTTTTCCACCCGACCGTAATTAGGCCGGGTTTCATTTAAATACAGAATGATGAAAAAAGCCGTATTCCTTGTAATATGCCTTGCTTTGCTTTTTACTGTCAGATCCATGGCACAGGAAACAGAGAAGGACTTCGGTATCAAAATTTCCGGTTACGTTAAAAACGATTTCTTTTTTGATACCCGACAGACCGTAGCAGCCAGGGAGGGTCATTTCCTGCTCTGGCCATCTGCTCAGAATCTTGATGCCAATGGTTTGGATATCAATGCAAAACCAAGTTTTAATTTTTTAGCCATTCAATCCAGGCTTTCACTGGCCATTACCGGTCCTGATGCCTTTGGAGCAAAAACCTCCGGATTGATTGAAGGTGACTTTTTTGCCCAGCTTGATGCAAATATCAATCTGTTCCGACTCAGGCATGCCCTTGTAAAACTGAAATGGACCCATACCGAGTTATTAACCGGACAGTACTGGAATCCTCTTTTCGTAACCGGCTGTTTCCCGGGTACCGTATCCTTCAATACCGGTGCTCCCTTACAGTCGTTTGCAAGAAATCCCCAGATCCGGCTTACTCAGGATATTGGCAGGATTCAGATCATAGCTGCCGCATTGGCACAACGGGATTACACTTCGAGAGGTCCCAGCCCGACAGATAATGCCACGACTGCTGTCAGTGCAGAGTACCTGAGGAACTCGCTTATTCCTGATCTGCACTTTCAGGTACATTATTCGGCAAAGAATGAGGAAAATGGAACCGCTATACTGGTGGGCACGGGAGTAGCGTATAAGTCAATTGTACCCAGACTATATTCGACTGTGGGCAATGATAAATTTGCTGTTAATGAACGTGTTGGCGGAATTACGGCCCTTGCGTTTACAAAACTGACCCTGAAGCCGGTTACGATTAAACTGGAGGGACGCTACGGGGAGAATATTGCCGATGTGCTTTCCATCAGTGGTTTTGCCATAAAGAATGTGGAAAATCCCTTAACCGGCCTATGCTCCTATACACCGCTGAAAAATGCGTCATTCTGGGGTGAGGTGCACAGCAACGGGAAAAAACTGCAGGTGGGTGTTTTCGGGGGATATATGAAAAATCTGGGGACAAAAGAGGCTATGTCATCATCCACCAATACTGTTTATGGCCTGGCAACAAATATCGAATCTTTGATCCGGGTTTCACCCCGGATTATTTTCTACTCCGGAAAAACACAACTGGCCTGCGAACTGGAATACACTTCCGCTGCCTATGGAAGCGAGTACGATGTGAACTATCGTCCGGCAGCCACTACCAGAGTCGCCAATATACGGGCCTTGCTGAGCGTGTTGTATTCCTTCTAGGGAAAAGACTGAACCCGGCTAGAAAGGGCTTCATTCAAAGGGATTAGCATTCCGGAAGCGGGGCTGGTATTGCTCTGAACTTTCCAGTTCCTGTACCCAGCCGTTCCGGAAGCCCAGCCGTTCCATTTCTTCTTTTACCTCCAGGTACTCTTCAGGATAGAGGCTTCGCCGGAGTAGTGGATGGCCGGCTACTTTTTCCGTTGCATAGTATTGCGACATTAACGACAGATGTACACCGGTGGAAAGTTCATCCGCAATGGTCCTCAGCAAGTCTATGCTTTCGTTTACATGACCCGGCAGAACAAGGTGACGGATCAGCAGGCCTCTTTCGGCCCTTCCCTCGTCATCCAGGAGCAGTTTTGAACCCCGCAGGTAATACATTTTTTTCAGGGCGGCCAGTGCAACTTCCGGATAATCCTTTGCTCCGGAATATTTGCGGGCGGTTTCAGGGGAAACATATTTAAAGTCGGGAAGAAACACATCAACCAGTCCATCAAGGGATTCGATGACCTCCGGCCTGTCATAGGCATTGGTATTGTATACGATGACAGGTTTATATCCCCTTGTATTCAGTTCTTCGATGATCAGTTTCATCTGCGGGACCATGTGGGAGGGAGAAACGAAGCCAAGGGCAGTGATCCCCCGGTCGAGAATGGCGCTGATTTTTTCAACAGCTTCTGCCAGCGTGCCCGCTTTTTTTCTTAAGCTTGTTTTCCGGTTGCTGATCTCATGGTTCTGGCAATAGATGCAGCTGAGGTTGCAACCCGCGAAAAAAACATTGCAGATCCCGTCTTTTCCGCTGATCACGGGTTCTTCACCCCGATGGATGCAGATGGAGGCAATGTTCATACCGGCATCCATGCCGCAGATCCCTTTGCCTCCTTCAAAGCGGTTCACCGCACAGTCCCTGGGGCACAGGTTGCAGTTGGCTAAAAGAGAGGCATCTTCCTTGCTATAATGAAAGGGGATGGGCATAGTCCGGTTTTTGGGCGAAGGTAGTGATAATGTTGGAAACGTTGGAAATATACGGTCCCTGAGCCTGTCGAAGGGCCTGTCATATATTTTGCT
>JBMOLL010000032.1:0-17186 GCA_049325415.1 Bacteroidota bacterium
ACAGAGAGGCAATATACTGAGGTAGCGGTCCTCGGAAGTGAGCTTGAAAATTTCAGCCGCTGCCAGGAAATTACTGACAATGTTACGGTGGGAAAGCATAACTCCTTTCGAGGTGCCGGTTGTTCCCGATGTGTAGATGAGAGAGGCGGGATCGTTTTCGCCGACAGATTCCTTGATACGCTTCACTTCATCGCGGTATTTCTCGCGGTTAATGGCACCGGTCTCACGAACCTCGGTCCAATTGGGAAGGTTCTCGGCAGGATCTATGCAGTATTTACCGATGATTTCATTTATTCCCTCTGCCGCTTTCAGGGTTTTTTCGTACAGGCGGGCATCTCCGGCAAAGATCATCCGGGCTTCGGAGTGCAGGAAGATATAACGGTACTCCTCCTCACTGAGCGAGGTGTAAACCGGGACATGTACGGCTCCGGCCATCGAGATGCCCATATCCAGGAAGTTCCACTCCGGACGGTTATTGGTCATGGTAATAACCTTATCACCAGGACGGATCCCTGAATGGATAAGGCCGTATGCAATATCATGGGATATCTCGTAATATTCTTCACTGGTGTAGGTGATCCATTTACCATCGGTTTTAACACCGAGTACCTGGTGACCGGGAAACACGGAGATGTAGCGGTCAAGAAGATCGAAAATCCTGGTGACAGACATAGCAGCAAGGTTTTAGTTAGTGTTGGGTAAAAGCTCTATGCGCAAGTTAAACAATCTTTTGTTAATTGCGATGGGGGAGAAGGTTCCGGTGAAGTACTTATTTCAGGTAATTTTTGAGCGTGCTCATTCGCTCCGTCCTGTCAAAACTAAAATTTTTTAGCTGGCTGTCACAGAATTCAAGTAGGCTGAATGCTCTCAGGAAATACCCGGAGGCTGCTTCTTTTTCTCCACGGTCGGAAAGTGCTTCACCCTCAATCATCTGGAGAATAGCAGCCATTTCCACTTCTTCCGGGGACCTTTCGCGGATAAATCGGGCCCAATCCTCCTCCCCGAAACCGGAGAGCACTTCAGGCCCGGTTTTGAGTACCGAGCGATAGGCTTCGCGGATCTCCTCGTCCAGTTGTTTGAATTGTCCTTTTTCCCTGAGTCCGGAAAGGCGGGCGACCATTCGCATAAATTCCTGGACCAGACGCATGATGTAATCCTTTTCGTACATTCTGCCGGATTTTAATATATTCTGTTTCAAATTACAACTTCAGTGGCAGAAAAAAAATACCGGTACGACAAAGTCATACCGGTACACAGTAAAAATCAATTTTACAGCTCCTTTTGTGTGGTTTTCGTGTAGAAAACCACCACTTACTGTCTTACGGGAAGATCAATAATTATGAGACCTGTAACCGCCTTCTCCACGGTTGTAATTACCGCTTCCACCTTTATGATAGTCTCCACGATGACCACCGCCACGGTTTCCGCCGCGGAAATCACCACGATCCTTACGCTCTTCAGCTTTGTTTACAACAACGGCTCTTCCTTTGATCTCTTTGCCGTTCAGTTCTGCAATAGCTTTTTTAGCTTCTTCATCATCAGGCATTTCAACGAATCCAAAACCTTTGCTTCTTCCGGTGAATTTATCAGTAATGATTTTTACTGATGCGACTTCCCCATACTCTTCAAAATAATGCGATAATTCAGCTTCCTCCAGACTAAAGGGAAGGCTACCGACGAAAATGTTCATAATAACAATTTAATTAAATGATAAATAATGTTCAAAAGTAAGCTTATTTTAAATCAAATACATGAATCCGGACCTTTTTTCATCATCTTTCCGGAAAATATATTTTATTGGCTGCTAAATATCTGATAATTAATAGTATAAAATCCTCTTGCTTTTCGAATAAAGCGGCATTTTCAGCTATTCCTGGGGCTTGACAGGGCCTCTTCTGGACTTTTTTTCACTGATTTTCTTCTTATCGGACAGCCTGTTCTGAACCGATTTCGGACCGGGTTTGGTCGGAATCCGGACAAGTTCCGGCTCGAGTGCCTGGAAAAGCAGCCTGTAAAATTTCAGCATGCACTGTGTCCTGTTACCGGGTTGTGAACGTTCACTCTGTGAGGTGATAATGAGGAAACCGTCGTTGCTGATTCGTCCTGCGGCCCGGGTTCTTAACAGTTCTTTCTCATCTTCTGTCAGCAGGGCCGAACCCTGAACGTCGAATCTCAGTTCAACTTTGGTGTTAACCTTATTGACATTCTGACCACCCGCACCACTGCTTCTGGAAGCCCTGAATATCATTTCCTTCTCAAAATCCCTTTCTCCAAGAGGAGGAAGTTCCATGTTGCTATCGTGTTCCAATGGCGCTTGTTTAAGTTTCGTCTGCCAAAGATACACAGCTTTTGTCAATACAATTAAATTCTCCTGCTATTCACTGTAAGGGAAAGTAAACAGCAGATTTTTGTATATTAGCTATGTTGAAACTGCGTAGTCCCTTTACACTCTTTACCATGAAACCTGTATTGCGCCTCCTTCCCGTATTAGTTTTGCCCATGTTCTTTGCAGGCTGTGATCCGGAGACGGAACTCACCAATACGATATATAAAGATGAAATGCGCCAGCTTGTTGAAGAACTCAGTGCCTACGGAAAGGAGATAAAACCAGGTTTCCTCGTTATCCCTCAGAATGGACAGGAACTGATTACGATCGACGGTAATGCCGGTAGTGACACCGAACTGGTTTACCTCAATGCCATCGACGCTGTGGGCAGGGAAGATCTCTTTTATGGCTATATCCGGGATAACCGTGCAACTCCGGAAGATGAAACGGAAAGAATGCTGGAATACCTTGTAAAATGTGAGGAAAACGGGATCGCTGTGCTGGTGACCGATTACTGCAGTTCGGAAGATAAAATAGATGACTCCTATTTGAGAAACCGTAACTATGGATTTGCATCCTTTGCAGCGCCCGACCGCGACCTGGGGGTGATACCCGGTTATCCGGAATCGCCTGAAGGAAAAAACCAGGATAATATCAACGGTATGGCTGAGGTCAGGAATTTTCTCTATCTGATCAATCCTGAGAATTATGCTTCGCAGGCTGAGTTCATCACGGCACTTGAAAAAACCGATTACGACCTGCTTCTTATCGATGCCTTCGGTCCGGATGGAGAACTGCTGCAGAACAGCGATCTCAGCCACCTGAAAGAAAAGGCTTCTGGAGGTCACCGCCTGCTGATTGCCTACCTGAGCATCGGGGAGGCTGAGGATTACCGCTACTACTGGAAAGAGGAATGGAACAACAATCCTCCGTCCTGGATGGAAGCGGAAAATCCCGACTGGCAGGGGAACTATAAGGTGAGATACTGGGATTCGGCATGGAAGGCCATCCTCTTCGGGAATGAAAATGCCTACCTGGATAAAATTCTTTCAGCTGGTTTCGATGGAGTATACCTTGATATTATTGACGCATTTGAGTATTTTGAAAACCTGGAATAAGTTTTTGATTTCAAATAAAACCTCAGGACTATGCTGAAAAAAGTACTTCTGGCACTCCTTGCAGTGCTGATTATCATTCAGTTTTTCGGTATCGACCGGACCAGGCCCGAATCTGATCCGGCAAAAGACTTCATTGCCGTGGAAAATCCTCCCGATTCTGTGGCACTTTCTATCCGGAACAGTTGTTACGATTGCCATTCCAACAACACCGTTTATCCGTGGTACTCAAGGGTGGCCCCCGTATCCTGGATGCTGGCAACTCATGTCAAAGAGGGCAGGGAACACCTGAATTTTTCCGAATGGGGCGACTATCCTGTAGGTAGAATTACCTACATCCTTCAGAATTGCTATGAAGCAATAAGTGAGAATGAAATGCCCCTGCCTTCTTATCGCTTGATGCACAGTGAATCGGTAATGAAAGACCGGTCTAAGGAGCAGGTCCTGGAATGGATGCGTACCAGGGGAGCATGGGAAGATTAACCGGAAGACTTTGAAAATAACCTCTCTCGCCGATAATTATGTCCGCCGCACCGGATTACTGGCCGAACACGGATTTTCTGTCTGCATAGAAACAGACAACAGGCTGATCCTTGTCGATACGGGACAGAGCGATATCTTCCTGAAAAATGCCGGCCGGCTTGGTATTGAAGCGGATCGGATCGATGCACTTGTTATTACGCATGGCCATTATGATCACACCGGTGGTGCATCCGCCTTTCTCTCGGCAAACAGGGATGCCGTGGTATATGCAAAAAAGGCCCTTTTTAAAAAACGTTTTCACGGTGACAATAAATATATAGGTGTACCGGAGGACCTGTGGCGATACAGGAACCGCTTTACCTTTATCGACGCCGATGTTGAAATCGCCAGGGGCATCCACCTGGTTGCCGGTATAAACATGGTCTATCCTGATGATTCCCATATCACTTCATTTATGGAACAGAATGGTGAGCAGATGGTTCAGGACCTCTTTGATGATGAACTTTTCATCGTTATTGAAGAGGAAGAACGTATCTCATTGATCTCTGCCTGCTCTCACAACGGAATTTCCAATATGACCGAAACAGCCGTCAGAAAATTCAACAAACCGGTGCATCTTGTCCTGGGAGGTTTCCACCTGCGCAATGAAACGGAATTACAGATAGAGGCAGGTGTCGACAGACTTTTGGCTTATCATCCCGCCATAATAGCGGTTTCTCACTGTACGGGAATGAACGGCTACTTCGCGTTTTTGCAAAAGGCCGGGGGAACCTGTATGTACTTTGCCGCCGGGGACTCGCTCAGCTGGTAAGGAATTAAACAATGATGGATGCTGTATCCAGGCAGATACCTTCTTCAAGGTCCATCATGGCATTGATCAGCCGTATATGGCTGTATTTTCCCAGATCATCCGGGGTGATGTCTTTCGGGATCAGCAGGCCCCGGTCAATCAGGCTCGCCCTCATGGTTCCGGCGAGCAGGGGCTGTGCCGGGGTATACCAGTCTGTACCGTCACCGAAAGCCAGGTTTGCATAACTGGAATCACTGAGTAAACCATTCTTTACAATCAGGATATCATCGCATTCACCCCGTTGTTCCATCAGCCGGTTAATAGCTTCGCGATCTTTATATTTCCAGCTGTATTCTATCGCATCATCAAAGACAAGCCGGAGCTTTCCGATCTCCTTTAGTTTGTAGGGAAGGAACTCGGTTTTTTCAATCAGCCGGCCATATATCAACCGGCATTTGTAGTTTGTGGAAGACAGTCCGGAAGGGATGGTAATGATGTCTTCTATCTTTTTGTATTTGTGACATTTGCAGAATTCCTTGCGGGTCCGGTTAAAGCGTTCGTTATGGTATTCCATGTTCCGGAGTACACCGTTCCTGTAATGGATCGTCTCAATAAAACGGTACATATACTTTATCGCAAAGTTCGTTATACTCTTTTTCCCATTCACTCATGTAGGTGATGCCACCGCCGCTTTTATAGATTAGCTGCTCACCCTGTTTCTCAATGAAACGGATCATCACGGCACTGTCAAGATCTCTCCCGTCAAAATAGCCGAAGATCCCGGTGTAATATCCCCTGTCGTAGCCTTCAGCTTCCCGTATGAGCTCAAGCGTTCTTTTTTTCGGGGCTCCAGTTACCGATCCGGCAGGGAGCATTCTGAAAACAAGCTCTCCCATCTTCTGCCGGTATCCTGGCTCCAGCCTGCCGGTAATCTCTGAACTCATCTGGTAGAGATCCTTTTCCCTGGTTCTGATAAGGTCGAGGTACTTGAATCGTTTCATACGTACATCATGGGCGATCATGCTGAGGTCGTTGCGGATGAGGTCGACTATGGTATGGTGTTCGGCTCTTTCCTTTCTGTCATTCAGCAAAAGCCTTTCTGCATCGGGGATGGAAGCATCGATAGTGCCCTTCATCGGATGGGAGTAAATCTGGTCCTTTTCAATACGGATAAAGGCTTCGGGGGAGAAAAGAACAAATTGCCCGGGCATCAGAAGCTTATAGGGTGCTTCGCTTTTTGCATAGATGGTCTCCAGGTCGAGATTGGTCTCCAGCAAACTCGGGAATGTGAGGTTGATCAGGTAGCTGTCGCCCATCCTGATCCTCTCCTGAAGAAATTCGAAAGCCTTTCTGTACCGGTCTTTTGATACAGGGAATTTCCGGAAAATGAGCTCCTCCGGCACCCTGTAATCCGGATCCTTGCTGGCATGGAAAGGCGTACGGTACCTGATCCCCGCATCAGTGGCTTCACCGGGGTTCATAACAAAGTTATGCTCCATGTCGAAGCTGATAATGAACAGAAAAGACTGACCATGATCAGCGTATTCGTTCATAATCTCTATCGTTTGTTTGCGGCCAAGCTCGTTCACCATGTCTCAAAGTTAACATCAAATCAATGCAAGTGTTCAGCATAAAACGGAATTAACGTAATCATCGTCCGGCTGCTAAAAAATGAAGATGTTATTCACTTTTTAGCTAAATTACACTGCGTTTGACTTTTATGCGGTGCAGTCACCAAATCGTCAAAAAATTAGAACATTATGAAAAAACTGCTGGGTTGTTTGCTGGTCCTTGCACTTTGCATGCCTGCCATAAGTCAGGAACTGGCTCCGAAAGAAAATAAAACGATTTCCGGCCTGGGCGAATATGTCAGGCAGGCGGCATTTTCCCCGTTTCGCAATTACTTCGTTCTTACCATTGGGAATAATACCCTTCAGATCTACGACCGAGACTGGAACAGAATCTTCGAGCATCAGGGTAATCCCAAAGCGGTAGGTGGCGTCTTCGCATTTTCCCCCGATGAGAAATACCTCGCTTACGGAAGGTATAAGGGGAACAACGATATTGCTATTATCCGTCTCCAGGATTTGAAGGTGGTCCAGGTCCTCGATCGTCATACCGACTATATCTCGGATCTGGAATTCAGCCATGATGGCAATTTTCTCGCGTCAGCTTCCAGCGATAAAACCATGATCCTGTGGCATATGAAAGACGAACTTTTTTATTACAATCAGACTTTCAGCGGTTTTGAAAGCTATGTGAACGAAGCCTCCTTCAGCTATGACGACAATTTTCTGGTCACCGGTGACGATCGCGGTAATATTCTGGTGGCCCGGCGGGATGGCCCTGCCTACCAGGAAATGCAGCGGATGGCTTTCAGGAAACATGCCGTGGAGACGGTGGCCTTTCACCCCAAAAGAGAGGAATTTATTACCGGTTCCTCCTATGGTTTGCGTCGTTATAAGCTTGAAAAAAAACAATTTGTGCTTAGCGATTCTATTGAAGAATCTGCCAATGTGAGGTATCCGGTTTACTTCAGTCCCGATGGGAACTACCTGGCCATTGCAAATTACACCGAGATCCAGGTCTTTCGCGTGGAGGAATCAGCTTTCATTCCTTCGGATGCCATTTTCCGGCATATGGATAATGTGTTCGGCGCAAGCTTCAGCGACGACGGCCAGTTTCTTGTCAGCTTCAGTTCCGATCAGAGCACGATCATCTGGGAAATTGAAAATGTTAGGCCCTCGGAAAAATCAATGGTGGCTTCCTGGCTTAAAACCGACCTCACGGCAGCCCAGAGAAAAGCACTGACTCCTGGTGTGACCTCCTGCATAGTCGCTTCAGCCGATCCGGTACTTACCGCTAACAGGGATGAATTTGAAACGACGGCTAAATATCAGGAGAGGACAGATAGGCTGGCCGACTGGGCTCTTTCAGTGCTTCAGGAGGAAATGGAAAAGATTTACGGGATCAGGAGGGATGGCGAATCGGTGCTTATTCCCGTTCAGGGACTGATCGGCTATAATGCAGACAAAGAAATCTATAAGGTCCTGTTGATGGAAACGGAGGCCGGTATCCTGATCCCCGTGGAGCCGGCTAAAGCTTTTAAAGATAAATGGGAAAAGGCCTGGATCCGTGCACGTAAAGTGAAAGAGGCAGGCAAGACAAGCTTTACATACAGCGATTTTAGACTGGTTCATCCCACCGATGGCAGGACCTATGAATTGAGTCCCGTAGAGAATCCCTTCCATAACAGGCAGGAAGACAGGGCGGCCAGGAATGCAGCTCCCGTGCAAAGCACGGCTGTGCCTGCCTCCGGCGATGAAAAGGGAACAACCTATGCCCTGATGTTCGCAACCAATGTCTATGATTATTTTGGTGATCTCTTGAACCCGGTGCTTGATGCCCAGACCATTGCTGCTGAGCTGAGCGAGAATTATGGGGTGGTTACGGAAGTGGTGCTCAATCCGACCCTGGATGAAACGGTCAAGCGGATCCGCGATTTTGCCTCAAAAAGTTACGGGCCCAGGGACAACCTGATGGTCTTTTTTGCCGGGCACGGGATCTACGACGAGGTTTTCAGGGAAGGCTACGTTATTTCAAGGGATTCACGAATGGACGACGTGGCCAAGACATCCTACCTTTCCCATTCCAATCTGCGGACCATGATCAACAATATCAGCTGTCCGCATATTTTCCTGGTCATGGATGTGTGCTTCGGGGGAACCTTTGATCCGCATCTTTCCACTTCGGCCCACAGGGGAGCCGGACTGTATGCCGACATCTCCACAGATGAGTATGTCGAACGGAAAATGAAATATAAAACCCGGTTGTACCTCACCTCCGGTGGAAAGGAATATGTTCCCGACGGACGGCCGGGCTTTCATTCTCCTTTTGCCAGAAGATTTATCGAAGCAATTCGTGAGTACGGTGGTACCGATGGGGTGCTGACAACTGCTGAGATCCTTCAGTTCGTGGAGAAAGTCGATCCTCAGCCACGCTTCGGGGAGTTCGGCGATAATGAACCGGGATCTGATTTTATTCTTGTTCTGAAAAAATAGCCGGGCAACATTAGCCTGTTCTCAGATCATTCCCATGGTAAGCAGGATGGTGATCACAATCACCACCAGGATGATGGTAAACCAGATCCTGTTGAGTTTTCCGGACCTGGGTGCATCTTCAATCACAGTATCAGCTGAGCTAACCCGAACATTGAAGGCGAGAATAAAATAAAACAGGAGCAGGTAGAGCAGAAGGGGAAGTCCGAGGTACAGAAACGGAGTGATGACCACGACATAGGATGAACTCACCAATTCAGCTGCTTTTAAGGCGATACCCAGTGCCAGGCTAAGTCCGAATACCGATTTGAAAACTTCGGTCCTGACATGGTGGATATGCACTGATTCATTCTTTTCTTCAGAAAAAATAATAAGAAACAGACCCAGATAAAACAATACCTGGTATTCCGGGCTCAGCAGATAGGTGAGGATCAGTCCCGCAAGAGCCGTGCTCAGGCCGGCATACTTGGCATAGTGAGGATAAAAGGGAAAGAAGGTGATCCTTTTCATAGCTTCTGGTATTTGATTAGAAAGCTCAAGTTAAGGAAAACCCAAATGAGAAAAAAAGCTTAGAAATGAATGTTTAGGTTCTATTCGATTATCGATTAACTTTTGTTGGTAATAACATTCAAAATATCGTCAAGCTTATCAGCTATTTCACTATCAATCTCTTCTGGTAGAATGAAATCGATCAATTCGTGATATCTACCTTTCGGAAATTGATAATTTATGCCAATATTATTATAGAAATCATTAAATATTTGAGGAAGGTAGTCGTCTGACATCTTATTGTCTGACCACCAAGCATTTTCCCTGTTTTTCAAATTCACTGGAGCAGTATTATTCTTAATGCTATTACTCATAGCTCCATAGTAGTTCTTAAACAAATTTGATTCACCTTGATTTGAGGCCCATCTTTCCAAGACTTCTGGAAAAGAGAAGTAATTCTCAATTTCTCTTTTCTTCCATTGTACAATTCTCAAATAATTATCTGGTTGGATTTTTTTCTCTAATCTATCAAATAGAGCTAATCCATTTAATTCTGGAATTATATTGCGTAGTCCATGAAATAAATTCTGAGCCGATTTTGGTAAGTTGTCCGCAGTATATTGAATATTAGCTTTTTCCAAATATGATTGGCAAGGGTGATTAAGTTTTTGAGCAAAAGCTTGTAAAATTCTTAGATCCGTTGGTCCTTCTAGAAAAAGAATATGTTTCTTTGTTCGAGCAATAAAATACTTATCCCAACCAATATCTGTTAGTAATTTCTTGAATTGTGAAATACTTGAACCTTGAGTAAGTGAGAGACATTTGTCATCAAATAAAGCAATTACAGTATCATTTGCAGCTGCTTGATTCAATACTATCTCTGAATGACTAGCAATAATAAGTTGTGAGTTATTACCGCTAGCTATTTTATTAATTAATTCGTAGATCTCTCTCTGCCTTATAACTTCAAGATGTGCATCTGGCTCGTCTAATAAAATTGTTCTTCCAGGATATGAATATAAATAAGCAAGTAATAATAATGTTTGCTGAAACCCTCTTCCAGAGGAAACGAGATCATATGTATGACCATTCTCTTCATAAGTCATTTCGATAGAACCTGTTTCCGGAATGAATAAAGGCTTATTTAATTTTATACTGAATTTTTCACTTATAATTGAAGTCAATTCTTGCCAATTCTTCTCAGCAGATAATTGAAGTGTCTCCGAAATATCAGGATACATTAATTGATAACAAACATTTCTTAATACATCAGCAGTTTTCCCTTCACCAATTCTAACCTTAATAGAGCCTTGGGTTAATTTATCTTCTGTTGTAGCTAAACCCGACATTGGCTGAAGAAAAGCTAATTCTGTTTCAAATACAATTTCATTAATTTGGAAAAATGTCTCTGGATTGTCAGGATCTTTCATTGGTCTGCAATAAATGGACTCTGAATTTGCATAATCAAATTCTAAAGGAGCTTTCCAAGATATACCATTTGTAATACCTTCTACAATTATTTCAATTCTTATGTTAGTTGTTTTTAATTTTTCTGCTTGTCTATCCAGTTCTCTTACAGCTTGATGAAACCAAACATATTTTGCTGACGATACAGGAATTGCGAGTAAATCACGTCTGTTAAGTGCAAACCCAACTTTTTTCGATTTCTGAGAATTTTTCCGAACATATTCAGATAATTTCTTGATGCCTACATCCCAAAGCGTTAGAGCTTGTAGGATCGTTGTTTTGCCTGAATTGTTTGGCCCAATTAATACAACAGTGTTGCCTAATTCGAATTCGACATATTCAAGTTTCTTGAAATTTCTTATTGAGACTTTTGAAATCATATCTATTAATTACTTGTAGATAAGTAGGATAATAAGGTTGCTGCAATTTCAATGAAATGAAACACTCCAAATTACAAATTTATTATGGAGTTCTGAATACTATAATTCTTTTTTAGGGACGAAGCTAATAATATACGTATAAAGTTTAATATTTAAATATACAAATGTCAACAAACTAAGTAATTATAGGTGTCAATTTCCGCTTGAATGAAAATCAGATGAATTTCATAAAATAAGCTTTTCAATTTCCCCGTTAAACTAGGAAACTAAAGGGAATATAAGAAGATGGGGTGTAAAAAAAATTATGGCAGCCAGAATTTTGGCTGCCATTAAATATTCAGTTTGGCGTAAAGTGTGAACTAGGAAGGATTTGAACCCTCAACCTCCTGATCCGTAGTCAGGTGCTCTATCCAATTGAGCTACTAGTCCGTTTGCAAAGCGATTTTGCACGGCAAATTTACACAATTCAGCTCAATTCCAAAACAGTTTCTGAACATTTCGTTAATTTCTCCATACCGGATATGGAGAATGAAAGTTCTTCCCTAACTTAGCTCTGGAAATAAGGCGTTTTAAACAAGGTTTTTAGCTGCTCTTTTAATAAGGAAAAACGATACGGAATATGAAAAAGATATTGAAAATTGCCGGCATTACAGTGCTTGTGCTTCTGGTGCTGCTTATCGCCACCCCCTTTGTTTTTAAAGGAAAGATTGAGAAATATGCCATGAAGATGGCCAGTGAGAACCTTATGGTGGATATTTCGTGGGACAAACTGGGTCTGTCCCTTATTTCCGCTTTCCCCGACCTGAAAGTAACCCTCAGGGATTTTTCGATGGTGAACCGGGCACCTTTTGAAGGGGATACCCTTTTTGCCTGCTCGAAATTCGGCTTCGGTGTCGATCTGGTGAAAATTATTAAAGGGGATATTGTGGTGAAATCCATCCTGATTGATGATGCCGTGGTGAATGCGCTTTCCGATATGGAAGGGCATAATACCTGGGATATCATGCCTCCCGACGACGAAGAAGAACCGGTCGATTCCACAGCAATCAGTTCAGAACCTGCTGAGCAGGGCGACCGCATAGCGCTTGACCTGTTCAAAATGAAGAACAGCCGGGTGGTTTACGACGATGTTTCAATGCCCATGACCATTGTGGTAAATAATCTGGACCTGACCGTCAGGGGTGGGATCAGCATGGCCAGCAGCCTTCTTGATATACACCTGCAATCGGATGACCTCAGCGCTGTTTACGACGGGACCACCTATCTTAAAGGTGCCGGGATAGATGCCTCTTTAAAAACAGATGCAAATATCGATCAGTTCATTTTCCAGCTCATGGATGTGAATATCAATCTGAACGGCCTGGTCCTCGGTGCAGAAGGTACTTTTTCCATGCCCGGCGACGACATGCTGTTTGATATCCGCTATTTCACCCGGGAGGCTACTCTGAAAACCCTGCTGGGCTTTGCTCCGGCTGAATATCTGGAGGGCTTTGAAAATATCCGCTACAGCGGCCTTGTTACCCTTGATGGAGAGGTTACCGGGATCATGGATGACATCAGAAATCCCGATGTGTCGCTGAATATGGTTATTAAGGACGGATCTTTTGCCTATCCCGACCTGCCGAAGGATGTAAAGGACATACAGATGGACCTGAAAGTTTTTTACGACGGGGGCAGCGGGGAAAAAACAACGGTCGACCTGAAAAATCTCAGCCTCGACCTGGGAGGCAATCCTTTTGCCATGCATGCTTTTGTGGCAACTCCAATGGGTGATATGCAGATTAATGCGGGTGCAAAGGGTTCTGTCGACTTTTCCACCCTGGCCGATGTTATTCCTCTGGACGACAGTAAGCTGGCTGGGAAACTTGATCTCGACCTGGTGATCAATACCCGGATGTCATATATCGACAATGAGGATTATGAAAATGTGGATGTCAAAGGCCAGCTCAGGATAAGCGACATTCTGTTTGAATCGGGAATGCTGCCGCTGCCTGTAAGTGTCAGTACCCTTGCTATGGACTTTACTCCCAGGTATGTGGATCTGACAAGCCTGGATGTCAGGCTCGGGGAGAGTGATCTTCACCTGGATGGAAAATTAACAAACTTCATACCTTATGTATTTAAGGACGAAACGGTTTCCGGCAATCTGAATGTGGTCTCAAAGCACCTGGATCTCAATGCCCTGATGGGAGAAGAGGAGGAAGGTGCTGAAACGGCTGCGGCAGAGGAAAGTGAGGAGTCGTCCGATACTCTCTCCTCCGGTGAACCCTTACAGATCCCTGCGAATATAGCCTTTGATCTGCAGCTCGACCTGGCAGAGGTCCTTTACGACAGCATTACCATTAATAATATAAGGGGAGGGGTGAAGGTCAGCAATGGTACAGCTGATCTGAAGGGACTGCACATGGAATTGCTGGATGGCAGCGTGGATGCTTCAGGAAGCCTGGTTACCGGCAATGAACTTCCGCTGGCCGACATGGTTCTGACCCTTAAAGGCATAGATATCCCGGGAACCTACAGGACCTTTAACACCGTCGAGAAACTTGCCCCCGTAGCCCGGTATTGCAAAGGGACAGTAAACGGCGAGTTCACTTTCAAATCGGCCATTGATCCCGATTATTACCCCGTCTACGAAACACTTTATGCAAAGGGACGCCTTCACACCAAAGGCCTGCAGGTATATAATGCGGAAACTTTTGTTAAAGTCAGTGAATTGCTGAAGAATGAAAAATTCAGGGATTTTATGCCGGATGAAGTTGATATCCAGTTTCTCGTACGCGACGGAAAAGTGATCATCAGTCCCTTTGACCTGAAAGTTTCGCAGTCGAAGATCACGATATCGGGGGAACATGGGATCGACCAGACTCTGAACTACACAATGGATTTCGATGTTGCCCGTTCCGACCTCGGAGAGGGAGCCAATGAGTTGCTTCAGGGAATCAATGCCCTGGCAGCCAATGCAGGGATTAAGACCACGCCATCCGACAGGGTGAAGATCAAAGGCAGGGTCGGCGGAACCTTCGATAAACCAAAATTCACCACCGACCTGGGGAGTGCTACCGAGAAGGTAACTGAACAGGTTGTGGAACAGGTAAAGGAGGTTGTTCAGGAAGAAGTGAAAAAAGTGGAAACCGAAGTACGTCAGCAAGCCAGTGCTGAGGCAGAAAAGATCCTGGCCGATGCACAGAAGGAATCCGATGAGATCCTGAAGAAGGCAAAGGCTGCAGGCGATGAACTGGTTAAACAGGCCAAAGCCCGGGGTGATCAGTTGATCAAGGATGCCGGATCGAATCCGGTTAAGAAACTGGCAGCGGAAAAGAGTGCCGAAGAATTAAACAAACAGGCCAAAAAACAGGCAGACAATCTGTATAAGGAAGCTGAAACGCGGGCAGCTCAGGTGATGGAGAAGGCCAGGACGGAGGCGGCAAAGATCAAATAGAGAAAAACAAAAAGGTGGTCCGAAAGACCACCTTTTTCAGTTCATCATCGTATCTGATTAGAATTTTTTCTCCTGAATACGGGCTTTCTTACCGGTAAGACCACGGAAATAGAAGATTCTTGCCCTTCTGACACGTCCGTGTTTGTTTACCTCGATTTTGTCGATAAACGGAGATGCAAAAGGAAAGATCCTTTCCACACCAATGTTTCCCGACATTTTCCTGACCGTAAAAGTAGCGGTTGCTCCTTTTCCTTTCTTCTGGATGACTACGCCCCTGTATTGCTGGATCCTCTCTTTGTTACCCTCTTTAATCTTGTAATGCACGGTAACTGTATCACCGGCATTGAATTCGGGCAACTCGTTCTGGAGAGCGTACGACTGTTCAACTACCTTCATTAAATCCATTGCAGTATTCTTTTTCTAATTTGCTGTGTTTTAACAGGTCGCAATATTACGAATAATTTTCGATAAGTGCGCAATTTTTATTTAAATAATTTACTATCTGCCGAACAGATTTAAATTACTGTATATCAATAGATAGCGCATTTTCTGTCAGCTTTCAATAAATTTTTACTCCCTGCGACTTAGCTGTGTAAACCCGCAGGGAGCAATTCTTTTAATGACCCGCACCTTCAGGTACAAGCAGTTTATCACCGGTACTGCCGGCAACATTCTCGCGCCAGCTCTCCGGATAACCGGGCTGGTCGGGGAATGCGGGTTCACCGTATGGATTCCGAAGGAACTGTCCGTCTTTTTCCAGTTTGATGTTTCCATCGATGTACTTCACAAGCAGGTAATGACCGAGTTCCTTCCATCTTGCAAGGGTTTCATCGGCTGTGCGGACCGAATAGGAAGTAAGAAATTCACGGGCTGCTTCAGGATCGCTTTTGCTGAGTTCCAGAGCCGCCACATCAATGGCATGAACTTCTTTTGCATACCTGTTCTCCAGTTCAGCCTGAACCTTTTTTACATCCGCACTCATGTCGCTGTAGCGGAGATAACTGAAATTGGAAACAAAATTGAAAGCCCAGAAGGCAGCATCATCGGAATAGGTGAGCATATCCCCGTTACCCACTGCATAGGAATGAGGAGTACGGGTCATACCACAATACATGGGGACATAAACCGTGGTAGCGGCATCATCCACTCCAAACCAGAGAATGCCACCGATATAATCCGGCATACCGGAGCGGCACTCTGCCACGAATGAAAAACCGGTCTGCTGGGTGGCTGTGGCCCTTTCATTGCAGTATGTCTTGCCGTCGGCTTCCCAGGTGAGCGGTCTCCAGCGGTAAGGAAGGGCAAATGGATCTGCACCGGCGTCTTTTGACATGTCAAGTTCAGTGCCTTCAAGATGGTTACGCATAAAATGCATAAGGTCAAGGTTGGAAATTTTACGATCGGGCTTGATGTATAGCGGCATGCGATTATGCAGATCATGACCCTTTACATAATCAAAATATTTACCCATATCACCATTCACTTCATTAAAGAAGGTCCAAACCCGGATATCGCAGAAGCGGGCACCGCTGAAATCTACCGGGGCATAGGTATCGGAAAAGCTGAAAGCAGCATCCGTTCCCTCATAAAAGCCTTTTTCACGTGCAAAGGAGATCACATCCTTGCTGTAAAGACAGTTTTCAGGATCATTCAGGGGGAATTGCTGAATTCGGGCCTGGTTGGCGTGTCCTGAGACATAGCCGTCAGGAATCCGGACGGCAACCCAGACCGCGCCTTTGTATTTATTATAGGTAATGGCTTTTTTGCCTTTCCCTTCACTGACCATCTCAGTACCCTTTCCAATCATTTCAAGGATCCATGCTTCCTTGGGATCGGCAATACTAAAGGATTCTCCCGAACTGTAATAACCATATTTTTCAACTAGTTCGCCCATTATATTTACTGCCTCCCTGGCCGTGCGGGCACGCTGAAGGGTGATGTAGATCAGACTGCCGTAATCAATGATTGCCGTGGTATCGACCAGTCCGCCGCGTCCGCCATAGGTAGTTTCACCAATGGCCACCTGATGCTCGTTCATATTTCCAACAACGCTGTAGGTGTGGGCAATCTGGGGGATCCTGCCCAGGAAGCGCCCGGTATCCCATTCGTATATATCCAGCATCTCGCCATCAGCATGATCTGCTGCAGGCGTGAAATACAGCTCTCCATACAAGGTGTGCGAATCGGCTGCGTAAGTGAACATGGTGGAACCATTCACCGATGCCCCGGGTGTAACAATATAATTGGTACAGGCCCATGCAGCCGGGTACAGTCCGGCAATAATAAATAAACCGGCTGAAATAAGAATTCTCTTCATATCGGAATTTGTTTATATAAAATTATACAGCACATTTTATCACGGAAATGAGAATTTCCTGCAAAAAAGACCTTAAATATTCCATTTTTCCCCCGAATCCCCAAGACTTTGTTTTATAAAACATTTTTTAGCACTCCCCGGGAGATGTTTTAAAATAAATTTCAAAATAGCTAATAAATTTTTACACCCCCCAAATAATACTATGTAAATTCAAAATAACAGGTAATTATTTTTATACCCCCTTATATAAAATGTTAAAACTTAATAAAAGTTAAAAATATTATTTGATAACGTAAAATTAACATGGAAATATTTGCAAATG
>JBMOLL010000033.1:0-16758 GCA_049325415.1 Bacteroidota bacterium
TTTATACAATACAACTTCCAGAGGTGAACGGAGGAGTCGGCTACCGGCTCAATATCCCCGTAAAGTCCCGGCAGGAACCCCGCCCGGTCGTCCTGGCTGATCGCTGTGGTAAGGAAGATCCTTTCGTCCCATACCGACGGACAGGACAGGCCCATCCCGGGGATCTCCGTCTGCCACCTGACATTGTAGCCTGTGGCAATGTTAAAACTGTCGGGAAGATCAGCCTCTTTCATGTAACCGCTGGCAAAGAAGCCCCGGTAAGACGGCCATTGCCGGTTATTTTCCATGGCCGAGAAGAGGTCGTCGGCTGAGCGGATGGAAGAGGTGTAATCTTTTGCCGGGGTGGTACACGAACACAAAAGTACCAGCACCGGAAATAATGGAAGGAAACGTTTCATATGGCAGGGTTTTTGGCAGTGTTTGTTTCCCAATATAAGGAAAAACCCTTAACAAACAAGAGCTGAGGCCGTCAGGGTGAAAAGCAGGTAAAAAACGAAGCCGGCGAAGTTATGCGCAAAGCCGCCCCTGCCACAAAGAAGAAAACACAAAGGTTCGAAGGGCTCTCAGTCATACCCCTCCCCCGGGGGGGGAGGGGAAGGGGTGGGGTCATCACTCGTCACTCATCACTCCTCACTCCTCACTCCCCCGACCACCGTCTCAATCATCCGCACCACGTTCGCCACGTTCTGATTGAAGATCTTCAGGACATCGTCCCAGGTGACCGGCTTCTCTTCTTCCTTCCAGCAATCGTAATCGGTGCTGATGGCGATGGCGGCATAAGGAAGGGAAAGTTCGTTGGCAAGGATCGCTTCCGGCGCTACCGACATGTTGATGATATCAGCCCCCCAGATCCGGAACATCTTCGATTCGGCCCGGGTGGAGAAACGCGGACCTTCAATGGTAATGATCGTTCCCTTATCGTGATATTTTAAGCCGAGCTCCCTGGCCGCTTCAATGAGCTTCTGCCTCAGATAGGCATCAAATGGATCGGCCATGGCCGTATGCATCAGCTGGCCGGGAGCAAACTCGTCGAAATAGGTGATCTTCCGGAAACGGGTGAAATCGATGAACTGATCGGGGATCACCAGGTCGCCGATCCCGATCTCATCCCGCAAGCTCCCGCAGGCCGTGGTGGCAATGATATGCGTGCACTCCAGTTCCTTGAGCGCCCAGATATTGGCGCGGCTGTTGATCAGCGTTGGCGGAATGGTATGCTTTTTTCCGTGTCGGGACAGAAAAACCACCTCCGTATCTCCGATCTTCCCGCACCGGAAACCGGCACTGGGGTCCCCGTAAGGTGTGTTCATGGTCAGGTGGGTGGACTCCCTGATAAGCTCGGGGTTCTCGAACCCCGATCCGCCGATGATTCCGATCTTTGTCATCTTATTTATTCTTTCATTAGCTTCTCAAATATACTATTCTTGTTGCATTAATTCCCTCCTCTCCCTTACCGGACTCCCTTATTCTTCACTAAATCCACTTCCATACTGGTAAAACAGAAATACCATCCAGGTTATCTTCCTGATTTAGAGTAAGTATTAGTCCGTTGTTTGTCCCGGTTTCCTTCATTGCGGATCGTATCCCCCTAAGCTCTCTTTCCAGGTTTTCCCTGGTTAGTTCCTGGCATACCTGGATGACCTGTGTTATTTCATTTCTGTCTTTAATCAAAAAATCACATTCGCTATCTACCGTTTTATAATAAAAGATTTCTCCTCCTTCCCTTCTTAATTTTAAATAAATAAAATTCTCAAGTCTGCGACCGGTGTCCCTGCTAAATGACAGGCTGTTTGCCACAGCAAAAACCGGGTCAACGGCATACGCTTTCTTGGCATTAGCAATTTGCTTTCGTATGGACGTTGAATACATAGGAACATATTCGACAACGTAACTGTCTGAAAGATAGTCACAATAATCTATAACAGTCCTTACCGATTTGATTTCCAAAAGACGGGCAGTCCGGTTAAAACTGAACTCATTACCTACATTACTTAACAGCTGTACAGCTAATCTCATTAACTGGTTTTCGTTGGATATGTTTCTTCGTTGTGCAATGTCCCTGGCAACTATATCCCTGAGCAGTAATCGCAGGTAATTTTCATCCCTGGTATCAAGGTATTCCGGAAAACCACCGCATTCAAAATATTCATCAAAACTCTCCTTACTCCTTTCCTTCCGGTAATAGGTGAGAAACTCCGAGTAACTGAAGGGAAAAAGCTCGTACTGTATATACCTACCGGTTAATTTCGTACCCAGCTCCCTGCTCAGGAGAGAAGAGTTCGATCCGGTAATGACAAGTTTAATCCCCCGTTCATGAGCTGATCTTGCATATAATTCCCAGCCGGGAATAATCTGTACTTCATCAAGTAAAAGCCTTTCTTTTCCTTCTTCTCTCATCAGGGCTTCCAGACGAAGAAAATCGCTCTGTTCAAAGGAACTTAAACGGGGATCTTCGAAGTTTATATATAAACCGGTTTCATTGCGCAGGAATTCATTTTTTATAAGTGTACTCTTTCCACATCTTCTAACCCCCGAAATGATTGCTATACGATCTGATTCCCATGATAATTCCTTTTCTCTGCCAATGCTTGACTTTTCAAAATAACTAAGCTTTTGATCTTCTGTAATAAATTTCAACTGTTCCTTTGTGATCATCCGTATTTGTTTTTATATCAGCCAAATATAATATCTTGTATTGGCAATACAAAATAATTTGTATTATAAATACAAGATATTGTAATTAATTGTACATTATTTAATTATGACTCAAAACGGGAAAAGAGTACGGATTGCTTCCCTGTCAGCCCCGCAGATCCCCCTCTCCGTTATCAGCCCGCTTACCAGCCGCGCCGGCGTCACATCAAAGGCATAATTAACAGCAGGGGTATTCGGGGGGAGGAGGTTGACCAGCTGAGGCTCTCCGCCATTAACCGGCTCTCCGAGGATGTAACGTACCTCATCGCCGCTCCGTTCCTCGATGGGAATTTCTTTCAGTCCGCCTGACAGGGTAAAATCAATGCTGGATGAAGGCAGGGCAACATAAAAGGGGATGCCGTTGTCCTTTGCCGCCAGCGCCTTGAGGTAGGTTCCGATCTTGTTGGCCACATCGCCGTTCAGGGTGGTTCGGTCGCTGCCCACAAGCACCAGATCAACCTGCCCGTGCTGCATCAGGTGCCCGCCGGTGTTGTCGGCAATGACGGTATGAGGTACGCCATGTGCCCCGAGCTCCCAGGCGGTGAGGCGGGCTCCCTGGTTGAGCGGCCGGGTCTCATCGACCCAGACATGCACAGGGATGCCCCGGTCGTGCGCGGCATAGACAGGCGAGAGGGCAGTGCCGTAGTCGATACAGGCCAGCCAGCCGGCATTGCAGTGGGTAAGGATATTGACCGGACGGCGGAGCGTCCTGTGTAGCTCTTCGATCAGCGGCAAACCGTTTTCACCGATCAGACGGCAGTTCTCCGTTTCCCCTTCGGTGATCTCCAGCGCAGTGTTCAGCAATTCTTCAACGGCTTCGGTTTTGCTTCCGGCCCCTTCCGCGGCATTAAGGGATCGTTCCAGAGCCCAGGCGAGGTTGACGGCGGTTGGCCGCGTTGCTTTCAGCATGGCCGCCGAAAGGGCCATGGTCTCTTTCCAGCTTTCCGGCCGGCTGTGCAGCACGGCCAGGTAAAGCCCGAAGGCGGCAGCGGCGCCGATTAGCGGTGCACCACGCACGGTCATGTTACGGATGGCATCGGCAGTTTCCTCCACACTTCGGAGCTCTTTAACGACAAACCTGAAAGGAAGTTTTTCCTGGTCAATAACACAGAGCACCCGCGGATCATCCTCCTTCAGCCAGATCGCCTCATAATGGATCCCGTTTACTTTCATTGCAGACTCTTTCCTAATTTTTACCTTTGTCCTCTAAAGATACAAAAGAGATGCAAGCCGCAAACCAAATCCGCAACATCATCTTCGATCTCGGCGGTGTGATCATCGACCTCGATATCCCACGGACAAAAAACGCGCTCGTTGAACTGGGCATCCCGGCCGCACTGGCCGAGTATTCGTGTAACCTTACCAACGACCTGTTTTATGCCTATGAAACCGGGAAAATCAGTTCGGAACAACTGCGCGATGAATTCCGGAGGCTGAGCGGGGCTTCCTTCAGCGACCATGACTTCGACGAGGCCTGGTGCAGCATGCTCCTCAGCCTGCCGGAGGAACGGGTGACCTTGCTGGAACGGCTCAATAAAGAATACCGGGTCTTCCTCCTCAGCAACACCTCGGCCATACATGCCCTGCGCTTCGAAACAATGTTCCTCGAAAGTGCCGGTATTGCCATGAAAGACTGCTTTGAAAAACGCTACTACTCCTTCGAAACCGGCCTGCATAAGCCCGACGCGGAAGCCTTTCGGCTTATTGTAAAGGAAAAGGGGATCACTCCGGAACAGACCCTGTTTATCGACGATACCCTGAATAACGTTAAAGCTGCCGAAGCCCTGGGATTCAGCACGATTCACCTGAGACCCGGAATGCAGATTACAGAACTATCCCTTTAAAAACTAAAGAGTTTTACATCAGGTTTGTTTTTCTGACGGAAAGCAACCGGAGTTCTGTTTGTATATTTTAATTCTTCTTTTCTTGTTTTTCAAATTGTCGCAGGTATTCAAAGATCAGTTGGATTTTTTTGTTCTGCTCAATATCATTTTTCTCCGGTTTCTCCAGCTATTCCACAATCTCTTTTTGGGAAGAAAGAAACGCCTGCATTTTTGTAAAAACCCCGGGGCGGTTTTCTTAAGCCCGTTTTCAAATCATTGGACATCTCAATTTGTGATATCCAATCTTCCATTTCCTCACGGGTTAACTGAAACATAAAATCAGACGGAAGCCTTAAAATACCGGTCAGACCCAATCCCTTGATTATCCCCCGGCATAACAACTAAAATGATCGGTTCGGGTTCATCCCCCCTCTGTGCAAACAATCATATGCAGGTATTTTTTAAATAATTATAATGGTTAATCGTCATTATATTAAGTCTTTATGTTCAATTTAACTATTTTTTTCGTAGTTCTACTGCTTTAATAGTTGGATAACGTAAAAAATAGTTTACCTTTGTTTCAGAAACGTCTTCAAATGATGACACAAAAATTAACCAAAGCCGAAGAAGAGGTGATGATCGCCCTCTGGGAGATCGGCGAAGGGGTTGTGCGCGACGTACTGTCACGCATGAAAGACCCCGGGACACCTTATACCACTGTTTCCACCGTGATCCGTGTCCTGGAGAAAAAGGGCTTTATCGGTCACCGGGCTGTTGGCAACACCTATCTATATTATCCGCTGATCAGCAAAGAACGCTACCTGAAGGATTTTATCCCCGGGATACTCAGCAAGTACTTCAACGGCTCCTTTACTGAACTGGCAAGCTTTTTTGCCCGCGAAAACAAACTGACCACCGAGGACCTGTCGGAACTTATCGATGCGGTCAGTGAAGAGCTCAAAGAAAACGCCTCCTCCAAAAACGACTGAAATGAACGGCTTCTTTCCATACCTTCTGAAAGTGTCGGCCGGGATCGCCCTTGTATCCCTACCATACTATCTTTTAATGAGAAAAGATCCGAACCTGGGCCTGAAACGTTTTTTCCTGCTGGCCGGACTGATCCTTTCCTTTATCTTCCCCCTGCTCTACCTGCGGCCCTCCGGTCCGTTTCTGATCCGCGATGCCGTATTCTTTCTTCAACTTCAGCCGCCCGTTCAACCGATCCTGAACACAGGCCCGGCTCAATCTCCGGGGATCCTTGACCGGATCGACCTTACCACGATCCTGCTGATCGCCTACCTCGCCGGGATCCTCATTTTAACTATCCGGAATTTTTCCGCCTTTCTGCGCTGGAAGAAAATGCGCCGGCAAAACACCGTACCCGGAAAAAACCTGGTCGTTACCGAAAAGAACGAAATATTCACCCTCTTCAGAACTATCCACCTTCCCCTTTCCGTGATGGATTCCGAAGAATACCAGTCGATACTGATCCATGAAAAAGCCCACGTACGACAGCTGCACTTCATCGACCTGCTGTTTTGCGAGACGGCCATCTTCCTCACATGGTTCAATCCTTTTACTTGGCTTATTACCAGGATGATAAAAGAAAACCACGAGCATCTTGCCGACCGGGAGGTACTCTCCTCCGGCATTGATCCCGTGCGTTACAGGGCCCATCTCCTGAACCAGACCCTCGGGGTACCGCTGTTCCGGTTTGGCCTTGCTTTTTCTCATTCATTAACCAAAAAAAGATTCGACATGATGAAGAATTTAAAATCCGGACGTACCGGACTGGTAAAAGCATTCCTGCTGACCCCCCTGATCCTCTTTTCCCTGAGTTGTATGAGTAACAGCACCGCCCGGGATGGTAAAATCACCGGAATCGTCCGCTTTGCCGACAGCGGGGAACCGGCTCCCGGGGCCAGCGTGATCATTAAAGGCTCGACGGTTGGAACAGTTACCGATGAAAAAGGCCGGTTTGAACTGGCTATTCCAGGACCCGTGGAACTGATGGTTTCCTATGTGGGCTATAAAACCTGCTCCAACACCTTCAAACCGGGAGAAAAGATCACCTTTGACCTGGTTCCGGATGTTGTGGACCTGGAAGTTCCTTTTTCCGAAAAATCAGATCATATCCTGGAAGTCCGGATGAAGGACGGGGGAGAACCCCTTGTACTTGTCGATGGGGTGGAAAACAATGATTATGCCTCCATTGATCCTGAAACCATTGAAAAAATTGAGGTAATTAAAGAAGCGTCTGTACTGGCGGAAAAATTCCCCGGAAAAGACACGAAAGATGGCGTGATCATGATTACCCTGAAAAAGCCGGAAGCCGCGCAGGATGAAAGCGGAGAAGTCTTTGTGATCGTGGAAGATATGCCGCATTTCCCGGGAGGGAACGAAGCCCTTTCCACCTATATCTACTCTAAGCTGGAATACCCGGAAGCGGCAAAAGCCAGATCCCTGGAAGGATATGCCTATGTGCTGTTCACCGTCGACAAAGAAGGAAAGGTGGGCGATGTGAAGATCTCTAATTCCAGCGATCCCGTGTTTAATGCGCCGGCAATGGCCGTCTTTGTGAACATGCCGGCATGGAAACCGGGTTACCAGCATGGCAAGCCGGTTCCTGTAAAATTTTCTGTCCGGGTAGACTTCCGTCTGCCCCGGAAATAACCTGTGTAGTAAGCCAGACAGGAGTGAGGCCGCCGGGGAAGGGCGGCCTCTTTTTTTTAGCTTTTCCAGCTGCCTTTTTCGCTGAGCTCGATCTTCTCCCCGCGGATCATCAGGCTGATGGCCCCACCCTCCTCGTTCGCAATATCCACATGGTTTTTATTCAGCATAACGCGGAGTATGTTTTCGCGGAATACAATCTTGAAGGTCACGGAATCCCATCTCTGCGGGACTCTCGGATCAAAATGCAGCATCCCGTTCCTGACCCTCAATCCGCCAAAACCATAAACCACCGACATCCAGGTACCTCCCATACTGGTAATATGCAGCCCTTCCTTCACTTCGTGGTTATAGTCGTCGAGATCAAGCCTTGAGGTCCGGAGGTAAAGCTCATAGGCTTTTTCCGGCATTCCGATCCGGGAGGCCAGGATGGAATGAATACAGGGCGACAGGGAGGATTCGTGCACGGTACGGGGCTCATAGAAATCAAAATTCTTTTTGATGGTCTCCGTATCGTATTCATCCTCAAAATTGTAGATCCCCTGTAACACATCGGCCTGTTTGATGAAACAGGAACGCAGGATCCGGTCCCACGACCAGTGCTGGTTGATCGGTTTTTCCGAAGCATCAAGATCCGATACCAGGATCTGCTCCTTGTCCATGTAACCATCCTGCTGCAGGAAGATCCCTTTCTGCTCCATCATCGGGAAATACATCTGGTCGATCACTTCCTTCCAGGAGATTTCCTCCTTGTTGGTTAGTCCGGTAATACTCAGAATCCGGTTATGGCTTTCAGGGTACCTCTCCTTAACCAGCGTAAGCGCCTCAAGGGTATAGCCCATGGTCCAGGAGGCCATTTTGTTCGTGTACCAGTTGTTGTTTACGTTGTTCTCGTATTCGTTCGGCCCAGTAACTCCCAGGATCACGTATTTGCCTTTTATGTCGGACCAGTTGACCCGCTGCCGCCAGAACCGGGAAATGGCGATCAGGACTTCAAGACCCCCTTCGGTCAGGTACTGATCATCGCCGGTGTAACGTATATAATTAAAGATCGCATAGGCGATGGCCCCGTTCCGGTGGATCTCTTCAAAGGTGATCTCCCATTCGTTATGACATTCCTCCCCGTTCATGGTGACCATGGGATAAAGGGCTGCTCCGTTGCGGAAGCCCAGTTTCTCGGCATTTTCAATCGCCTTTTCCAGATGCTTGTAGCGGTAGGTAAGAAGGTTCCGGGCCACTTTCTGCGGGGCAGTACTGAGATAGAAAGGAACCATGTAGGCCTCTGTATCCCAGTAGGTGCTGCCTCCGTACTTCTCCCCGGTAAACCCTTTCGGACCGATATTGAGCCGCTCGTCTTTTCCGGTATAGGTCTGGTTAATCTGGAATATATTGAAACGAATGCCCTGTTGTGCCGCCGGATCGCCCTTGATCACGATGTCGCTGTGTGACCAGTTATCCGCCCAGCGGGCAACATGCGCCGAAAACAGGGCGTCAAAACCTTTTTCCCGGGCGGCAGTTGCTTTCTCGCGGGCATGAACGGAAATCCTGTCGTCGGTATGACAGAAGGAACTGAGAACCGACACATATTTATACAGCACCGCCGCTTCTCCTTTCTTCAGGTTACAACGGTAGGTGTTATAAACATACTTCTCCTCGTGTCCGTACGCGGGAGTTGCCGTAATCGCCTTACCTCCGGTTTCCAGGACGCTGGTCATGTGCATGCACACCAGGAAGCCTGATTTTCGGGTGCGGGCCATCAGCCAGCCGCCTCCGGATCCGGATCCGGTTTCTTCAATATCCCAGAACTGTTCGTTGTAGTTGCTGTCGCGGTTGTGAACATCCCCGTCGAGGAAGGGTGAAAAAGTGAGTTCTCCGTCGAAATTGACCGGCGTGACCGAATAACGTATGGCACAGATCTCATCCTCATCGATACTGAGGAAGCGCCGGGCGCTGACTTTTACCATGTTCCCCGAAGCCAGTTTTGCCGTAAAGCTCCGTTCCAGGTAACCTTCCTTCATGTTCAGCTCCCTGCGAAAATCGCTTACATCAGCCTGATGCAGGTCCAGTTCTTCCTTGCCGATCATTACAGAGATCCCGATCCAGTTGGGAGCATTGGGAACCTTGGCAAAATACTCGGGATAGCCGTTTTTCCACCAGCCCACCCGGGTTTTATCGGGGTAATATACCCCGGCGATGTAATTTCCCTGAAGGGTCTCACCGGTATAGCGTTCTTCGAAGTTGGCCCGTTGGCCCATGCGTCCGTTACCGAGACTGAAGATACTTTCCGCCGCTTCCTGCAGATAGGGATTAAAT
This sequence comes from Bacteroidota bacterium, assembly GCA_049325415.1. GTDB lineage: Bacteria > Bacteroidota > Bacteroidia > Bacteroidales > JBMOLL01. Next base: position 9,498 of record JBMOLL010000033.1, read on the forward strand.
CCCTCCTCTATGACGCGCCATTCATCGGTTTTATAATGTCTCTTCATAAAGTTGTTTTAAAGTTTTGTTGCCAGCTGCTCCAGGTCCAGACCTTCAAATCCGGCAATGACCAGTTTTGCTTCGGGCAGCTGTTGCTGACTTCCGACACCCACGGCCTTCATCCCGGCCCGGTGGGCAGCTTCGATGCCCGCGCGGGCATCTTCAAATACTATACAGTTCTCCGGGGCCGTACCCAGGAGTTCTGCGGCTGTCTGAAAGACCTGCGGGTCCGGTTTCGCCTTCGAAACCATGGTTCCGTCAACCACCGCATCAAAAAAGGCCGACAGTCCCACTCTTTCCAGGATGAGGGGGGCATTCTTGCTGGCTGAACCCAGGGCAATGGCAATTCCCTTATCCTTGAGGCTCATCAGGAAGGGCAGTACCCCGGGCAGGACATCCTCCGGCGTCATCTGCCTAACCCAGGAGAGGTAACGGGTGTTCTTTTCCTCCGCGTACCTTTCCTTTTCCGCTTCACTGAGCGTTATCCCCCCGATCTTCAACAGGATCTCGAGGGAGGTCGTCCGGCTCACCCCTTTCAGCTGTTCATTATCCTCCTCGGTGAAATCGAAACCCAGTTCCCTGGCCAGTTCTTTCCAGGCGATGTAATGAAACTTCGCCGTATCCACAATCACCCCGTCGAGGTCAAATATGCATGCCTTGATCTCCATATTATTTGCCCTCCGGTGCTTTTGATGCAGGACGGGCGCCTTTCACGTCATCCACTAAAAACATCAGTCCGGCAGCAATAATCAGCGATATGGCTCCCGCGATCAGGGCATAAATACTCTGTCCGTGGAAGAGGACCTTCACCATAAAGCCCAGGATACTGGCGGCCAGGATCTGTGGAATGACAATGAAGAAATTAAAGATCCCCATGTAAACACCCATCTTTTTCTGTGGCAAGGCTCCTGTAAGAATTGCATAGGGCATGGCCAGGATACTCGCCCAGGCCAGTCCGACCCCAACCATGGAATAGAACATCTGGTGCGGATCGGTAAGGAAATAAATGGAGGCCAGTCCGATACTTCCGACAACGAGGGCGATGGAATGTGTAATCTTTCTGCTGGTGACCCTTGCCAGCCAGGGCAGAACGATCAGGCCGAATGCTGCTGCGAACAGGTTATACCAGCCAAACATGCCGCCAACCCAGTTGGCTCCTTCGTTATAGGCGGCAGAAGCCGTATCGGTTGTGTGATACAGGTGTTCCGTCACCGAAGGAGTGGTGTATATCCACATGGAGAACAGGGCAAACCACGAAAAGAACTGCACGATGGCAAGTTGCTTCATGGTCCCGGGCATCCTGTACAGGTCGGTCATGATGGAAATCAGTCCGTTCATTCTGGCTGCCGAACCGACCATCAGCCCGGCCAGCACCTGGAGCAAACCAAACACGGCAAGGCCCCCGGCAAGGATGTACAGTTCTTTTTCAAGACTGAAATAGTATACGGGGATCGCGGCAAGCAAGCCAGCAAGGAACCAGATAAGGCCTCTGCGGGTATACTTTCCGGCAGGCTCACACTCCTCACAGTTTTCATCGCTGATCCTGGTGGTTTCCGTAAAAGAGTCCAGTTCCTCCGGGGAGTACTCCTTCGTGCTGAAGACCGTCCAGAGCACGGACACCAGGAAAACCAGCCCGCCCAGGTAAAAGGAATATTTTACCGTATCGGGGATCTCTCCTTCGGGCGCCGTATTGGAAATATTCAGCCAGTTGGCCAGGATATAAGGCAGCCAGGAGGCAATAAAGGCCCCGATGCCAATAAAAAAACTCTGCATGGTAAAGCCAAGGGTTCGCTGCTCATCCGGCAACATATCCCCGACAAAGGCCCTGAAGGGCTCCATGGAGATGTTGATGGAGGCATCCATGATCCAGAGCATACCCGCTGCCACCCAGAGGGCTGGCGAATTGGGCATCAGGATAAGTGCCAGGGATGCAAGCAGGGCCCCGACCATAAAATAAGGTCGCCGCCTGCCGAATTTTCCCCAGGTCTTGTCGCTCATATGCCCGATAATGGGCTGAATGATCAGACCGGTTACCGGTGCTGCCACCCACAGAATGGGAATCCTGTCAATGTCCGCTCCAAGTGTCTGGAAGATGCGGCTGACATTGGCATTCTGCAGACCGAAACCAAACTGGATCCCAAAAAAGCCAAAGCTCATGTTCCAGATCTGCCAAAAACTCAGTCTTGGTTTTTTCATTTTGTTCTGTTTTGTGGGGACCTCTGACCCAGGGACAATAAAAAATCCCTGTCCGTCAGGTCAACGGTTCCAGAGATCAGAGGAATACGGAAATTTTATCGGCAGGACGTGGTCCCGGATCAAAAATAGGAAAAAGGATTGGTTCAATGCAAGTTTTTCCGGCTAAATCTTCACAGGGAAACGGCCCGTATTCCTGCACCTTCAAATTTCAACCGTTTGCGGAGAGAAAAAAAAATTTCAGCGCGTCGACTCCCTGATCACCAGTTCGGTGGGAATGACTTCCGTGATCGGCTTGAACACCTCGGCTCCGGCGTTGATTCTCCTGAGCAGGATTCCCGCGGCCCGCTGCCCCAGGAGAAAGCCATGCTGGCTCACTGTTGTCAGCGGCGGATCGGTAACCGTCGAGACCAGACCGTCGGTAAAACCGGCCACGGCCACGTCTTCGGGAACGCGCAGATTCAGGCGCTTAAGGACTTTGAGGGCGCCGGTGGCGGTGAGGTCGTTCACGGCAAAGATCCCGTCGGGCGGATCAGGCAGCGCCATGATCTTCGGGGTGATGGCCAGCGCCTCATCATGAGTGTCGCATTTGACGATAAGCCGGTCGTCAACCGGGATCCCGTATTTCTCCAGCGCCGTGATATACCCGCGCTGCCGCTGATACCCGATCTGAAGATGCTGCGGAGCCGCCAGGTGGGCAATCCGGCGACTGCCTCCCTTGATCAGCAGCTCGACGGCCATGAAGGCGCCGTTGAAGTCATCGACGATCACCTTGTCGGTTTCCACCTCATCACAGGCCCGGTCGAAAAAAACCACCGGAACACCGTTATCCATCAGGTCGCGGAAATGCTGGAACTTCATGGAGGTCTTGGAGATGGAAACCAGCACCCCGTCGACCCGGCTGGAGAGCAGGGCCTGGGTGTTCAGGACTTCCTTCTCATAGGATTCGTTCGACTGGAACAGCATGACGTTGTAGCCTGCCGCCATGGCCACATCTTCAATACCCGAGATCACCGATGAAAAGAAATGATGCACCAGCTCGGGTACGATCACACCTATTATATTAGACCGCCTGTTCCGCAGACTCAGAGCAATGGCGTTCGGCTTGTACTTCATCCGCTCCACCATGGCCCTGACCTGCTGCTTCGTCTCCATGCTGATATCCGGATGATCCTTCAGCGCCCGCGAAACGGTCGACGGGGAAACGCCCAGTTCACGGGCGATGTCCTTTATGGTGATCTGATGGCTTTTCATGGTAGTTTACCTGCTAAATTTACGCTTTTTTCATCAATTCCCGCTTTTTTCTCTCCGGCGATCTCCAGGGCTTCTTTTCCGCTTTTCTGATCAGCTTTTCCCCTCCGGAGAATGCATAAAAACAGGGATTTCAGGAAAAACATGTTTTGTAACATGTTGGTACATACGTCATTTCAAACGATTGCGGAAACGATTGCGGAGATTTTCCTCATTTTCACATTCCTTAACAATCTGTTAAACTTCAGGAAATACATAAATTTCACAGTTATTAACATTTACGCACACTAAATCAAAACTAAAAAAGGAAATTATCGGCACAATTTCAGAGATCATCAAAAGCTAACACAGTAAATTACCAAAACTAAAACACTTTAATTCATGAAAAGAAGGACAGCTTTAACCAAACTACTTCTGTTTCTGTTTGGAATATTAGTGGTCACAACCACGTATGCCCAGCAACGGACGTTAACCGGTACCGTTACGGATGCCACCAATGGGGATCCGTTGCCCGGTGCCACGGTATTAGTAAAAGGGACCACTATGGGTACCGCCACCGACATGGATGGACATTTTGAGCTTCGTATCACTTCGGGAGAGGTCCTCGTTGTTTCCTTTGTGGGATATATCTCCGCAGAAATTCCCATCCTGGACAAGACCATGCTGGACGTTGCTCTGAATCCCTCAAGCATTAATGTCGACGAACTGGTTGTTATTGGTTACGGTACCGTTAAAAAGGATGATGCCACCGGTTCCGTTACCGCTATCAGCGCTGATGATTTTAATAAAGGGAACATCACCTCCGCCCAGGACCTGCTGGTCGGTAAAACCGCAGGTGTGGTGATTACCAGTACTGGTGGTGCACCGGGAAGCGGCTCCACCATAAGGATCAGGGGCGGTTCCTCCCTGAATGCCTCCAATGACCCGCTCTACGTGATCGACGGTGTCCTTATCGACAACCACGACCTCAGCGGGGGGAACAACATCCTCAGCATTATTAACCCGAATGATATCCAGACCTTCACCGTGCTGAAAGACGCTTCGGCTACCGCCATCTACGGTGCACGTGCTTCCAACGGGGTTATCATTATCACCACGAAAAAAGGGAAAGCAAACGCTCCTCTTTCTGTCAGTTATAATGTAAATGCTTCTATGGCCAGTCCCATTGAATTCCTTGATGTGTATTCGGGAGACGAACTGCGCCAGATCGCTTATGAACACATGGATATTTATAATATCGGCGATTATGATGTTCTCGGCTCAGCCAATACCAACTGGCAGCAGGAACTGTTCCGTACAGCTTTCTCTATGGATCATAACCTGAGTGCCAGCGGTTCGGTCAAAGCTACTCCCTACAGGGTCTCCCTCGGGTATACAGACCAGAACGGTATTATGAAAAATACGGCGATGAACCGTTTTACCGGTGCATTCAATGTGAGCCCTGAATTCCTCGGCGGTGACCTTAAGGTTACCCTTAATGCCAAAGGAATGAGAACACACAACAACTTTGGCGACAAGAATGCGTTGGGATCGGCCGTGAACATGGACCCCACCCAGAGTATCTATGACGGGAATCCTGCCACGGATGGTTATTTCCAGTGGAGCAGCTATGGTGCCAACCTGGGAACACCCAACCCGGTGGAACAGCTGATGGGAGTGGATGATCAGTCGAACGTCTACCGCTTTATCGGTAATGCACAGATTGATTATAAAATCCCCTTCCTGGAAAACCTGGAAGCCCACCTGAACCTGGCAACCGATAATTCCAGCAGTGCTGGGAACAAACTCCGCGACAAGACCTCTCCGACCAACCTGACCGGAGACTACTGGGGATATATCGGTGAATACAGCGCCAAAATGAACAACCAGCTGATGGATGCCTACCTGAGCTACAGCAAGGAGTTTGAAAGCAGCCACTTCGACATAACTCTGGGTCATTCCTATCAGCATGTTTACAGATCGGATACCTCCTATACCTACGGTTATACGGATGAAACTCATCCCTTTGTCGACAAGGCCACCATTCATAAATCCCAGTATTTCCTCCTTTCCTTCTTCGGCAGGATGAACTACTCGATCAAAGACAAATATTACCTGACCGTCACGATGCGTGAAGACGGATCTTCCCGCTTTTCGCAGGGCACCCCCTGGGGTTTCTTCCCCTCCGCCGCCCTGGCATGGAAGATCAGTGAAGAATCGTTCATGCAAAATGTAAGTGCTGTGACCAATCTCAAACTCCGCGCAGGATGGGGGATTACCGGTCAGCAGGATATCTTCGATAACGATTATCCAAGTATGGCAACCTACCTGATGTCGGCCGAAGATGCCTACTACATGATCGACGGCCAGTACATTCCAACACTGCGTCCCGGAACCTACGACCCCTTCATCAAGTGGGAGGAAACCACCACTCAGAACATCGGTCTTGATTTCGGCTTTGCCCGCAACAGGATCACCGGTAGTATCGATGTGTATAAGCGCGTTACCAACGACCTCATCAATACGGTGACCATTCCGACCATGAGCAACTTCTCCAACCGTCTGACCACCAACGTGGGTAGCCTTGATAACAAAGGGGTAGAACTTTCTCTTAACCTTATCCCCTTGTCGACAAAGGATATGTCGCTCGAAATCGGCCTGAATTTTGCCTACAACCAAAACACCATCACCAAACTGCTGTTAACCGATGATCCTGATTATATCGGGGTTCTTTACGGCGATGGTATGACCGGCAACAAACAGGTTACCAGGGTCGGTTACCCGGCAAAAAGCTTCTTTGTCAACAAACAGGTGTATGACGCCAACGGCAATCCGATCGAAGGTCTTTATGTTGATCTTTCCGGTGACGGAGGCGTGGTAAACGGAGATGATGCCGATAAGTACATCTATCACAATCCGACACCGGATTATGTTATGGGCTTCTCACTCCGCTTTAACTACAAAAACTTCGACCTGTCTGCCTCCTCAAGGGCCAACATCGGGAACTATGTGTATAACCAGCTGGCCGCAGGTGCTTCCTACGACCAGATGAACCAGATCGGTTACTGGAAAAACTTCCCGAAATACCTGAGCGAAACCAACTTTGTAAAGCGCCAGTTCACCAGCGATTACTTTGTTGAGAACGCCTCCTTCTTCAAGGTCGATTATATCAGCGCCGGTTACCTCGTTTCCAAAGTGGCCGATTCCTTTGATCTGAGAGTCAGCCTGAACCTGCAGAACGCACTCACCATAACGAAGTATTCCGGTCTTGATCCCGAAGTGGATGGTGGAATTGACAATAATTTCTATCCAAGGCCAAGAACCTTTACTCTTGGATTGGGAATTACTTTTTAACCGACTAAAACGACAACTATGTTTAAAAAGAAAATATATCTGGGAATCTTTCTTTCAACACTGATGTTTGCATCGTGTGTGAATGACCTGTATGAATCTCCTATAGACCCCAATTCCATCCTGTCGGGGAACATCAACGATGATCCGGCTTATGTGCAGGAAGTTCTGGGTAAGATCTATGCAAGCTTTATTATCTCCGGGCAGGGAACCGGTTCCGGTGCGGATATTTCCGCCGCCGACGATAACTTCTTCACTACCATGCGTGCTTACTGGAACCTCCAGGAAATCACGACCGATGAGGCCATCTGCGCCTGGGGTGATATCGGTATCGCCGATCTGAATACCCAGACCTGGAGTCCGAGCAACCCTTTCCTTACCGCTGTTTATCAGCGTCTCGGTCTTTCGATCACCTATGCCAATGATTTCATCAACCTGACCAAGGACA
>JBMOLL010000034.1:0-16508 GCA_049325415.1 Bacteroidota bacterium
AAAGTGAGAAGTGACGAGTGAGCAGTAAGGTTGAGGATAAGAATGAGGATAAGAATGAGGATAAGAATGAGGATAAGAATGAGGATAAGAATGAATGCTTAACACGTTACTAACCCCCTTCAGCCACAGCTTTAGCTAAGGCTGACACAATCTCAACCTCAACCTTAACCTCAACCCTTAATATATACTTCCAGCAGCACACATTCCCCTTCCGGAACGATGGTGAGATTTTTCAGGGCGGCAGGTATGAGCACGCATTCACCCATCGTAATGTCCGTGCTTTCTGTGCCGTGAACAATCCGGGCACTGCCTTTGGTGCAGATGTAGATAATAAAGGAATCGATCAGGTTGTAATCCTTTTCAACCGGTTCATCCATGATGATCACTCCGGTAGTGAAATAGGGACAATCGACCGCGGGATTGGTCCTGTTCCTCACCCGGTCGTATTCGCTGCGGTAATGCTCATGCCAGGTATAGTCGATGGCATCGAGGGCCAGTCCGGTGTGCAGTTCGCGTGACTGGCCGTTCTCATCCGTGCGGTCCCAGTCGTAGATGCGGTAGGTAAGATCCGAGGTCTGTTGGATCTCGGTAAGGAGAATACCGGCACCGATGGCATGCACCCTTCCGGCAGGCATGAAGTATACATCTCCGGCTTTAATCTCTTCTGCATTTATAATATCCCGCAGTGTCCCCTTATTCAGGTGTTCGAGGTAATGTTCCCTGTCGAGTGGCCGGTTAAAACCGATAAATAGCTTCGAACCGGGTTCCGCATCAAGGATGTACCACATCTCCGTCTTTCCGAAGGAGTTATGACGCTGGAGGGCCATATGGTCATCGGGATGCACCTGGATGCTGAGGTCGTCGTTGGCATCGATGAACTTGATCAGAAGCGGGAATTCTATGCCGAATTTTTCATAAACGGCATCTCCGACCAGATCGCCCATATAGATCTCAATCAGTTCATCCAGGTTATTACCGGCAAGGAATCCATTCTTTACCACGGATACATTGTCCTCGAAGGAAGAGATCTCCCAGCTTTCACCAGCTTTCGGCGACGCTTCTTTTCCCAGTTGGTCGCGCAGGCGTGTTCCGCCCCAGATCTTATCTTTGAGAATAGGAATAAACTTCAGAGGATAGAGATTTTGATGCATTGTATTTAATTATTTTGTTTTTCATGGGATAATTCTACCTGTAACGGCCGGGCAGCAGGTAATCTTTCACATAGGTTGGAACACCTTCCCGGAGAGGCCTGAATGCTCCGGTGTATCCGGCGTTTCTCAGCTTGTCCATACGGGCTTCTGTAAAATACTGGTATTTATCCCGGATATCAGCCGGTGTGTCGATATACCCTATTTTACTTTCCTTTCCGAGTGCGGTAAAAACGGAGGAAACCAGTTCATTGAAGGTTCCGGCTTTGCCCGTTCCTACGTTGTATATTCCTGGTTCCGGCCTGTTTTCCATCAGCCAGAGGATCACGTCGCAAACATCTTCAACATAAATAAAATCGCGCAGTTGCTCCCCGTCCCGGTAAGCCGGATGATGAGAGCGGAACAGCTTCATCATTCCCGTATCGCTGATCTGCCTGTAGGCATGGTAAACAACGGAAGCCATTCGTCCTTTATGGTATTCGTTCGGACCATAGACATTGAAGAACTTGAGTCCGGCCCAAAAGAATGGTTTTTTCTGCTGCTGCAGGGCCCAGAGGTCAAACTCATTCTTCGATTCACCGTAGGGATTCAGCGGCCGGAGCAGGGATACGAGGCCATGATGATCTTCATAGCCCTGTTCGCCCATGCCGTAGGTAGCTGCCGAACTGGCATAAATCAGCGGAAGACCATATTTCACGCAGTTGTTCCATACCATCTTCGAATAACCGAGGTTGAGCCGATCGAACACCGACCGGTCGAATTCCGCCGTATCGGTCCTGGCTCCGAGATGGATCACCAGCTGGATAAAGCGGTGGTTCTTTTCGATCCAGTCTTCGAAAAGCGTCCGTTCGGTAAATTCCCTGATTGCCTTGTTTTCCAGATTTTTCATTTTTTCCGCAGAACTGAACTCATCCACGGCCACAAGGTCACGGTATCCCGCCCCGTAAAGGGTGGCGATCATGTTGCTTCCTATGAATCCGGCGGCTCCGGTTACGACGATCATGGCTTGTCTTTCAGGCAAAGATAATATTTCCGGCTGTTTCTGCAGTCACTGATCTGCGTGGAATGCAATTTACCGGGCAGTGCGGGGACCGGCGCCGGACGCAGAGCCCCGGTATGGTATTTCGCGGCCGGCCGGTCATGTTTCTACCTGTTGTTTACTGTTCCCGACCCCGGTACCCCTGTGAGCCGGGATGTATTTCCGGTTTAAAGTGAAGGCATTATCCCAAATAATGCTTTTCTTTGTCGTATGGTATTCCTGACAAGAAGAGAGCGTTTCAGTGCAGCCCACAGGCTTTACAACCCGGCACTGTCCGACGCCGAAAATGAGAAAGTCTATGGTGCCTGTTCCAATCCAAACTGGCACGGACACAACTATGTCCTCTGGGTGACGGTTAAGGGGGAGGTCAATCCGGAAACAGGCTATGTAGCCGACCTGAAACAACTCAGCCAGATCATCCGCGAAGTGATCATCGACCGGCTCGATCACCGCAATATCAACCTCGAGGTTGCTTTTATGGCCGGTAAAATGGTTTCTACCGAAAACCTGGTTATTGCGATCTGGGAAGAACTTGAACCCCATATGAAAGCCATCGGGGTTTACCTGCACTGCATTAAACTGGAGGAAACCGAGAACAATTCAATTGAGTATTACGGAAAATCTTAGTCATGAGTTTTAAAGAGAATGAAGAGAATTACAGCCTGGCAGGTGAAAATGGGTTTTACGATCCAGCTGTGACCGGTGATCTGGCCACACACTACCAGGAAGTGATCAGACTTATAGGTGAAGACCCTTCCCGTGAAGGGCTGCTTAAAACACCCGAACGTGTGGCTAAAGCCATGCAGTTCCTGATGCGTGGTTATTCAGTCGATCCGGCAGAGATCCTGAAATCGGCTATGTTCAGGGAAGAATACAGTCAGATGGTGATCGTAAAAGACATTGAGATCTATTCCATGTGCGAGCACCATATGCTGCCTTTCCTCGGGAAAGCCCATATCGCCTACATCCCGAACGGATATATCACCGGCCTGAGCAAGATTGCGCGGGTGGCCGAAGCCTTCGCACGACGGATGCAGGTCCAGGAACGTTTAACCGTTCAGATCAGGGATTGCATCGAAGATACCCTTAAACCCCTGGGTGTGGCGGTGGTGATTGAAGCGCAGCACCTCTGTATGGTCATGCGCGGTGTCCAGAAACAGCATTCGGTCACCACCACCTCTGCGTTTACCGGCGAATTCCTCAATAGTGTTCAAACAAGGGAGGAATTCATCCACCTCATCGGAAAAGAACTCCACTGAGTTACGGATTAAAATTAAATCGGCATAATTTGCGTGAAATTTATCGATATTTTACTTTAATCGTTAAATATTATAAGAATACTGTGTATTTTTGTTGAACTTCTGAATTGAGATTATGAAGGCATATGTTTTTCCCGGACAGGGAGCACAATTTGTTGGAATGGGGAAGGAGTTGTATGAATCTCACCCTGAAGCAAAAGCGTTATTTGAAGAGGCAAACGGGATACTGGGCTTCCGGATTACCGATCTGATGTTTGCCGGAAGCGACGAGGACCTCAGGCAAACAAGGGTTACGCAGCCGGCCATATTTCTGCATTCCGTCATCCTTGCCAGAACGCTGTCGTCTTTTGAACCTGATATGGTTGCCGGTCATTCACTGGGTGAATTTTCCGCCCTTGTGGCCAATGGCACACTGACTTTTGCCGACGGCTTGCGGCTGGTTTACCAGAGGGCGCTGGCGATGCAGAAGGCCTGTGAGAAAGAACCGTCCACCATGGCCGCTATCCTTGGACTGGATGACCAGGTTGTTGAGGAGGTCTGTGCCGGTATTGACGCTGTGGTTGTGGCCGCCAATTATAACAGTCCCGGCCAGATCGTGATATCGGGCTCGATGGAAGGGATCGACCGTGCTGTGGAGAAACTGACAGCTGCCGGTGCCAAACGGGCCATCAAACTGGCTGTGGGGGGTGCCTTCCATTCTCCGCTGATGGAGCCGGCACGTGCTGAACTGGAAAAGGCCATCGCGGCTACAACCTTTGGCAAACCGGTTTGTCCGGTATATCAGAATGTCACGGCCCTGCCCTCGACCGATCCGGAAGTGATCCGGCAAAACCTTGTGAAGCAGCTCACGGCCCCGGTACGATGGACCCAGACCGTACAGAATATGCTGGCTGGCGGGGCCACCTCCTTTACGGAAGTGGGTCCGGGCTCCGTACTGCAGGGACTGATTAAAAAAATCGACCGTAATGCCATGACTACCGGTGCCTGAACTTCAATACCCCGAATAAATCTTAAAGGGGTCGGCTGACCCCTTTTTTATTTGCAGAGGAAGAGAACAAAGCCGGAAACAGAGGATCCTTCAACCAGGAAAGGAGTCGGCAGATACGATCAGACAAACATCCCTTTCCACCCCGCTCCGCTGAAGCTTCGCGGAGGCGAGTGTGGAGAGGGACAGGAGGGAGAGGCGAAAAGGACCGGAGAGAGACGAAACACCGGCATGAAGCAGGAGTATGATAATTGAACAAACACCCATCCCTCTCCTGAGAGGGACAGGAGGGAGAGGAAGAATTACGAAAAATACCATGTGCAGATGAAAGTTCTGAAATTCGGAGGGACCTCCGTCGCAAATGCGGAAAATATTGCAATTGTCAGGGGCATCGTGGAAAAACAGTCCCCCGGCACAGTGATCGTTGTTTCTGCCCTGGGCGGGATCACCGATCAGATCATCCGTACGGCCCGGTCGGCAATGGACCGCAACAAGGGGTACAGGAAAGAAATGGATCTGATAAGGGACCGGCACCATGAAGTGCTGTCGGCCCTGCTCGAAGGGGATACCCTCAGAGCCACCCGGCAGGAAGTGGATTCCATGCTTCACGATCTGGAAGACTTGCTGCACGGGGTCTGCCTGTTGCAGGACCTGAGCGATAAAACCATGGATCTGCTTCTGAGCTTCGGGGAAAGACTCTCAGCAACCATCATCAGCCGGTACATTTCATCTGCACGATATTTTGATTCCAGGGAGCTTATCCGCACCGATTCAGGCTTCGGAAGGGCCAGGGTGGATTTCCCGGCCACCAACCAGCAGATCAGGGACACCCTGCAGGGCCTGGATTACTTTGCCCTGTTGCCCGGTTTTATTGCCTCGGACGCCGAGGGCCGAACAACCACCCTGGGCAGGGGAGGCTCGGATTATACGGCAGCCATTGTCGCAGCCGCGCTCGAAGCCGATATCCTGGAGATCTGGACCGATGTGGACGGATTCATGACCGCCGATCCGGGAAAAGTTCCAAAGGCCTATCCGGTCGACTGCCTGAGTTATGAAGAGGCTATGGAGCTTTCGCATTTCGGCGCCAAAGTGATTTACACACCCACACTTTCGCCCGCATATAAGGGAAATATTGCCATCAGGATTAAAAACACCTTCAATCCCGAAGCTCCCGGTACCCTGATCTCCCACCAGCGCTTTTGCACAAACAGCCATCTCATCCGGGGGATATCCTCGATCGACGAGGTCGACCTCGTTACCGTAAAGGGGGCCGGGATGGTAGGCAAAACCGGGACCTCAGCGAGGGTGTTCTCCTCCCTCGCCCGCTATAAGGTCAATGTGATCCTGATCACCCAGGCCTCATCGGAAATGACCATCTCTTTTGCCGTGGTTCCGGGGGATACATCCAGGGCCGTTGAGGCACTTTCAGAGGAATTTGAGTCGGAGATCAGTCACAGGAAGGAAATGCAGGTGGAGGTGCTCACCTCCCTGTCGATCATTGCCATCGTAGGGGAAGAGATGCGTCATACACCGGGAATCTCTGCGATCCTTTTCAGGGCACTCGGTCGTAACGGCATCTCGGTCATCGCCACAGCCCAGGGATCCAGCGAGCTGAATATTTCCGTGGTGATCAACCGGGAAAACCTGAAGAAATCCCTGAACGTCATTCACGAGGGCTTCTTCCTGTCGAATTACCGCGAGCTGCATCTGTACCTGGCCGGAACCGGGAATGTGGGGCGTAAGTTATTGAAACAGATCGAGATGCAGAGGGATAAGCTCATGGCTTCGCATAAACTGAAGATCAACCTGATCGGGATCACGAACTCAAGAAAAATGGTCCTGGATGAAAAGGGGATCCCCCTTCCCGGCTATGAGAGCCTGCTCGACAGGGGAGAGAAAGCCGACCTGGATCAGTTTATCGCCGCAATTAAGAAGAACAATCTCAGGAACTCGGTTTTCATCGACTGTACGGCAAATGAACAGCTGGCATCCAGTTACCATAACCTGTTCGATGCCTGGGTCTCTGTCGTAACAGCCAATAAGATAGCCTGCAGTTCATCCTATGAGCAATACCATAAACTGAAGGAACACGCCCTTGCCCGCAATGTCCGCTTTAGCTTTGAGACCAACGTGGGTGCCGGGCTACCGGTAATCTCTACCATTAACGACCTGATCCGCAGCGGCGACAAGATCCTGAAACTGGAAGCCGTGGTGTCAGGAACCCTGAATTATATCTTCAACGTGCTGGATGAAAATACGCCCCTGAGCCTGGCCATCCGGATGGCCATGGAACAGGGCTTTTCAGAACCCGATCCGCGGCTCGACCTGAGCGGTCAGGATGTGAAAAGGAAACTGCTGATCCTTGCCAGGGAGTCGGGTTATGAGCTGGAAGACAGTGATGTACAGATCGAATCCTTTCTTCCTGCTTCGCTGTTCGGGGGTCCGATCGATCATTTCTGGGAGCATATTGCAGAAGTCGATGCCGGCTTTGAGGAGAGGCGGAAAAAACTGGTAACTTCGGGCAGGAGATGGCGCTATGTGGCTACGCTCGAAAACGGTAAGGGCAGCGTGGCACTGATGGAAGTGGACGAACGGCATCCGGCCTATAACCTGGAAGCCAGTAATAACATTATCCTGATCACCACCGGCCGGTACCGTGAACTGCCCATGGTGATCAAGGGCTATGGGGCAGGTGCGGAAGTGACAGCCGCCGGCGTGTTTGCGGATATAATCAGGGTGGCCAACGTATGATGACAATTAGAGATAACAAGGTGATCCGGGCTGTGATCTTTGATATGGACGGCCTGCTGATCGATTCGGAACCCTTCTGGCAGAAAGCCGAGAAGGAAATCTTCCGGGAACTGGGTATTGATCTGACCGAGGAAATGATGGTGGCTACCATGGGATTGCGCACCGATGAGCTGATCCGTTACTGGTACCATTATCATCCCTGGGAGAAGCCCGGACTGCGGGAGATTGCCGACCGTTTTACCCGGACTATGATCGACTTCTTTGTCCGCGAGGGCAAGCTGATGGAGGGAGTGCATCATGCGCTGGAGTTTTTCTCCGACAGGGGTCTGCCCCTGGCCCTGGCTTCTTCATCGGATATGGAACTGATCCGCGCCTTTCTTGATAAATTCGGACTTGAGAAGATGTTTTCCATCGTATACTCAGCCGAGTTTGAAAAATACGGTAAGCCCCACCCGGCCGTTTACATGGAAACTGCCAAGCGAATGGCTGTGGAACCGGTCAATTGCCTGGCTATTGAAGACTCGTTCCATGGTATGATCGCCGCTAAGGCTGCCCGGATGAAAGTGATCGTGATCCCGGAAACGAAGGATCGAATGAATCCCAGGTTCGGTGCCGCCGATATCAGGCTCGGTTCGCTTAACGACATCGACGATGAAATCTTCGGCAAATTGAATATCTTGTAGAATCAAACAGGGAGGGGAAGAAGCCGCTCCCGGAACCAACTTCTATGAAACAACGCGTAACCGTATTCGCCCCGGCAACCGTGTCCAATGTTGGGCCCGGCTTCGACCTCCTGGGCTTTGCCCTGGAAACCCCCGGTGATCACCTGGAAATCAGGCGGAATCACACCGGAAGGCTGACCCTTATGAATGCTTCCGGATGCAACCTTCCCCTGGAACCCGCTACCAATGTGGCGGCTGTGGCGGCAAAGGCTCTTCTGGAGGAACTGGGGGAGAAAGAGGGTTTTGATATTATCTTCCGGACCAAGATCAATCCCGGCAGCGGGATCGGTTCCAGCGCTGCCAGCTGCGTGGCTGCGGTTACAGGGATCAATATCCTGCTGGGTTCTCCCCTGAAAAGGGAAGAGTTGCTGCCTTTTGCCATGGAAGGAGAAGCAGCAGCCAGCGGTGCCTGGCATGCCGATAATATTGCACCGGCCCTGCTGGGCGGCTTTACTCTGATCCGCAGTTACGATCCGATGGATATCAATCATATTCCCTATCCCGATGACCTTTGGTGTGCCATTGCACATCCATCCCTCGAGATCAGGACCGCCGAAAGCCGAAAGCTTGTTCCCACCACCGTTCCCCTGTCGGTTGCCCTTGCCCAGGCCGGTAACCTGGCAGGGCTCATAACTGGGCTTACAACGGGGAACTTCGATCTGATCGGCCGTTCGGTGACCGATCATTTTGCCGAACCTTACCGGATGAAGCAGATCCCCGGTTTTGCCGCCCTGAAGAAGGAAGTGCTGGAATCGGGTGCGACCGCATTCGGGATCTCGGGTTCAGGCCCCTCTGTTTTTGCCCTCACGCGGGGAGGGGAGCAGGCCGAAAAATCATGCCGGCTGATGAAACAGCATTTTGAGTCGGCCGGGCTCAGTTGTGCCATCTACACTTCCAGGATCAGCAGGGAAGGAGCAAGGGAAATCAAAACGATGTCGTTTGAAACAGGGCTGTCTGATGAAGTATTACTCGACAAATAACAGGGATTACAGGGTATCGCTCAGAGAGGCGGTGGTAATGGGGCTTGCACCCGATAAGGGACTTTTCATGCCGGAACGCTTCCCGGTGCTGACAAGGCAGGAACTGGAGTCATTGCGGGGGATGGGATTTGCTGAAACAGCCCTGCTTTTGTCGGAAAGGCTGTTTGGGGAGGATATCCCGGAGCAGGCCCTGAAGGACATCGTTGAAGGTGCCCTTCAATTCGACATCCCTGTGAAGGAAATAAAGGAAAACATCTACTGTGTGGAACTTTTTCATGGTCCCACGCTGGCTTTTAAAGATGTCGGCGCACGTTTCATGGCCCGGATGCTGGGCTGGTTCACCCGGCAGGCAGACGGGGTCGTCGATGTCCTCGTTGCCACATCGGGCGATACGGGAAGTGCCGTTGCCAATGGTTTTCACGGCGTCGAAGGCGTCAGGGTCCACGTGCTCTATCCTTCAGGAAAGGTCAGTTCGCTGCAGGAGAAACAGTTCACCACCCTTGGCGGAAATATAACGGCCCTTGAAGTTGATGGAACCTTCGACGACTGTCAGCGCCTCGTCAAGGAAGCCTTTACGGATCCGGGCCTGAGGTCAAAGCTTACCCTCACTTCGGCCAACTCCATCAACCTGGCGCGTTTTATCCCGCAATCCTTTTATTATTTTGAAGCCTGGAAAGCTTTTGCCGGGAAGCAGGTAGTCTTTTCCGTTCCCAGCGGCAATTTCGGGAACCTCACGGCCGGACTCCTGGCAAGGGAGATGGGCCTTCCGGTCGACCGTTTCCTCGCTGCCACCAACATAAATGACATTGTTCCCGCCTACCTGGCCTCGGGTGTGTACAGTCCGCGTCCCTCCGTATCAACGGTGGCCAATGCCATGGATGTGGGTGATCCCAGTAATTTCATCCGGATCAGGGAACTCTTCGGCGACCGGCATGAACGTATGATCCGGCATATCAGCGGATACAGCTATACCGACGACGAAATCAGAAAGGCTGTTGGCAGGGTTTTCCGTGAGACCGGGTACGTTCTTGATCCGCATGGTGCCACAGGTTTTCTTTCGGCGGAGCGTTACCTGGAAGATCATCCCGGGGATACGCTGCTCTTCCTCGAAACGGCCCATCCGGCGAAATTCCCGGATATCGTTGAAGCTGAAACGGTGACCACGATTGAGATCCCCGACAGGCTTGCCGCTTTTGCCGGGAAACAGAAAGTGTCGGTAAAGATCGGTACGAATTACCAGGAATTCCGGTCCTACCTGGATAAACTCTGAAAAGCTAACCCGGGCAGGCAACTTTCTACCTGTTCCGGGCTCTGCCGGTTTTCAGGCATAAAAAAAACCCGGTTCGGAGGGGCCGGAGCCTTCCTCTGAACCGGGGCATCTATCACGAGAAAACAGATTTTATCAGATCACTCCCTGGTCGACCATTGAATTGGCGACTTTCAGGAAGCCTGCGATATTGGCACCCTTGACATAGTCGACATAACCGTCGGGGCGTGTACCGTGGCTGACACAGTTTTCGTGGATCTGTGTCATGATATGGTGCAGGCGATCATCCACCTCGTTGCGGCTCCAGTTGATCTTCATGGAGTTCTGGGCCATTTCAAGTCCTGAGGTTGCCACACCACCGGCATTGGCTGCCTTTCCGGGGGCATACAGAAGACCTTTCGACTGGATGACCTCAATGGCTTCCGGTGTGCAGGGCATGTTGGCACCTTCGCAGACACAGATACAGCCGTTTTTCACCAGGTGTTCTGCATCTTCCTTATTCAGTTCATTCTGGGTGGCGCAGGGCAGGGCGATATCCACGGGAACTTCCCAGGGGTGCTTGCCCTGTACGAACTGTGCACTGTCGAATTCATACGCGAAGGGTGCAACAATATCCTCGTTGGTCGCACGCAGTTCGAGCATATACTCGATCTTTTCGCCCGAAATTCCTTCCGGATCGTGAATGTAACCGTCAGGTCCAGAGAGGGTAACAACCTTACCGCCGAGTTCGGTAACTTTCAGTGCGGCACCCCATGCTACGTTACCAAAACCGGAGATGGCCACTTTTTTACCTTCGAATGTTTCTCCTTTGGTGGCCAGCATTTCTTTTGCAAAATATACACAACCGAAACCGGTGGCTTCAGGACGGATCAGGGAACCGCCCCAGTTCAGGCCTTTTCCGGTAAGGACACCGGTGTTCTCCCGGGCCAGTTTGCGGTACATCCCGTAGAGGTAACCGATTTCACGGCCACCAACGCCGATATCACCGGCAGGAACGTCGGTGTCGGGTCCGATGATGCGCCACAGCTCGAGCATAAATGACTGGCAGAAACGCATGATCTCTGCATTGGATTTGCCTTTCGGATCGAAATCGGAACCTCCCTTGGCACCACCCATGGGCAGTGAGGTAAGACTGTTTTTAAAGATCTGTTCAAAGCCCAGGAACTTCAGGATACTGAGGTTTACACTGGGGTGGAAACGCAGACCGCCCTTGTAGGGTCCGATGGCATTATTGAATTGTATACGGTATCCGCGGTTAACATGGATTCGTCCCTGATCATCGGCCCAGGGTACTTTAAAGGTGAGTACGCGGTCGGGTTCGATCAGTCTTTCGATGATCTTTGCCGATTCAAAATGCGGGTTTTCATTGTATACCTCCTCGATGGACTCAAGGACTTCCCGAACAGCCTGGTGATATTCAACCTCTCCCGGATTTTTCTTAACCAGGTCGTTCATTATGGCATCAACGTTCATTGGTAGTGATATTAATGGTTATAACTATTTTAATTAACAAAAACCGGGACAATTACCCGGCTTTGAAATTTTATGTAAAATTCATCTTTTCACCTGAATAAGCAAGCAGGGAGAATATGATTAATAACAGGTTGGGTGATGATTATTGTCATGTTTGGATGAAAAGGCATAATGGATTGACACAAAAACAGAAAGGCGCCCGGACACAAAAAGAAACCAATTCCTGTGCCCATGCGCCTTTGCGCTTTTACGCCGAACTCAGCGTCGTGCTGCTCTTAAATCCGTTCTGCCCCGAACAGCTCTTCCACGAACGGCCAGTTCACCACGTTCCAGAAAGCAGAAATATATTCGGCACGCCGGTTCTGATAGTTCAGGTAATAGGCGTGTTCCCACACATCGATATTCAGGAGCGGCGTTCCTTTTACCGGGGAAAGATCCATCAGGGGATTGTCCTGGTTGGGGGTGGTGACAATCTGTAATTCACCGGCTTCATTCCGGATCAGCCAGGCCCAGCCCGAACCGAACACGGTGGCTGCAGCTGCTGAAAACTGTTCCTTGAAAGCAGCAAAGGAGCCGAAGGCCTTGTTGATGGCATCCGCACTTTTTCCGACCGGTTCGCCACCACCTTCGGGCGACATGAATTTCCAGTACAGGTTATGGTTAAAATATCCTCCGCCGTTATTCCTCACCCCTGCAGGCAGGGTGGATATCCGGTTAAAGATGTCCAGGATGTCTGTCGAAGCCTCACCCGCATCTTTCAGCGCAGCATTGAATTTCGAGGTATAGCCGGCATGGTGCTTGCTGTAATGCAGCTCCATTGTAGCCGCATCTATATGAGGTTCAAGAGCATTATAGGCATAGGCCAGAGGCGTCTGCACAAATCCTCCTTCTCCGGTCATAACGCTGAGTCCACTCAGTGTTTTTGCACTGGTTTTAGTCATGCAGGAAGTCAGTGCCGGGGGGACAATGACAGCTGCCGTTCCCAGAACCAGACTGGTTTTCAGAAATTCCCGTTTGTTCATCATCTTGTTTTTTAGTGAGTAAACTAAGAACAATGTCATAACAAGCGGGAAGGGCAAATTGTTTTTCTTTGCCCCATCTCACCCTCTTTCCTTGTTGCCAGATCATAATGGTATTCTGGAATTACTTCCGTATTTCTTCTTTGGCAACCGTAGTGGATTGTAGTCAAATTCTTCTTTTACAGTCCAATAATCATTCGTTTGGTTTCCGATATACCGCTTGCGCATAGCCTGTACAGATAAATTCCTGCCGGAAGGCTTTTTGCCTCAAAGCAAACGGAGTAACGGCCGGGTGACTTTTCTTCTGAAACCAGTGCAGCGACTTCTTTCCCGGTGAGGTCGATCACGGTCAGACTTACAAATCCCCGTTTTTCCACCTGGTAACTGATTTCTGTAGATACCTTGAAGGGATTGGGAAAATTCTGCATCAGGGAAGACCTGTACGCTTCGTATTCTGCCAAACCTTCAGGTTCCACCGGGTCCTGGGGCTGTTCCAGGATGCCGTTTTTTGAAAAGCGCTGTACATAAATATCTGAGGCATTGACATCCACATTCCGGTAATCGTCCCACACAGCAATGGCGCCCCCGGTATCATCGGCAGTTAATTTCGGTTCCCACTGGTTCCCCTGGGCATAGCAGATGTAGGCTCCTCTTTCATCCCAGAGAGATTCACCCGTGGCATTCACCCGCTGAGCCATGATGTCTCCAGAGGTTCCTGTCCACACAGTAATCACCCCTCCTTCGCCATCCAGGATAAGGTCGATGTAGCGCGACTCCCTTAAGCCGCTGGGGCTTACGCCGTTGTCCGACCAGATTCTTTCTCCTGCTGCGTTAAGGTGCTGGATAACAGAAACTCCCGAGGAAAAATCCCAGCCGATAAAGACACCGCCTTCACCATCGGAGACCAGTTTATGACCGAGCTGAGAAGAGGTGGTGCTCTCTGCCACAGGTATGCCGTCGGTGTCCCAGATGGCTTGTCCTGATGCATTGACTTTCTGGATGTATAACTGGCTTACGCTGTTCGGATTACGATAGTCCTCCCAGGCAATGAATGCTCCCCCGATACCATCGGCTACGATCTGTGGGTTCCGCTGCTCTTTTTCATAGGTGCAGACACTCAGGCCGTCGCTCCCCCAGGCAATGGATCCGTCGGCATTTACTTTTTGGGCAAAGATGTTGCGGTTGCCGGTGCTGACATCGCCACTTATGTGATCCCAGGTAACAATGGCTCCGCCGTTTCCGTCACTGGTAATAATCGGATCTCCGTGACCGGAGGTGGTGCTGGTATTGCAGAGAGCTATACCACCGGCTTCCCATTGAATACTGCCTCCGGCACCGATATGCTGTGCACGGACACTGAAATGCGGATCTTCAAAACCCCCGCGCCAGTCGTCCCAGGCCAGGATTGCCCCGCCGGCACTGTCGCTGGTGATCGAGGGTGATCCCTGCTGGAAAAAATCTTCCGTGGTGCCCATCGATACCCCGTCTACTGTCCACATTAGTTGTCCTTCGGCATTTACCTTCTGGGCAAAGTTCTCATTTTTATTCTCGTTCCTGGGTTCGAACCATGCGATGATCGCACCTCCTTCCCCGTCGGCAGTCATGTAGGGTATATGCGTGGAGGCGATGCTTGCACTTACCGGTACTCCGCCTTCCGTCCAGAGTAGCTGACCTGTCCTGCTGATCCGCTGTGCATAGATGTTGTAATTGCTGACATCCGTGTCGTACGACCACCAGGTCACAATGGCCCCGCCTTTTTTGTCGGTAACGATCCGGCTGGCACTTTGATAGCCTTCTTTAACGGCAACCGGCGTGTTCACAGCTCCATCGGTCGACCACTGGGCGCGGGCACCAATGGCAGCAAACAGCAGCGGGAAGAAAAAGAGGATGAAAATCCGGGATTGATGGTTTAAAGCAGTTTTCATATCGGTTTTTTAATGGGTTACACCTCGTCCGGGCTATTCAGTTAGCCAGACCTTCTTTCGGAAATAAAAATAGGATTGCAGGGCAGGATCCTTATCCCTGATTTCGGGGATTTTTTAGTCGGAACGGTTGGGAAGTGCAAAACCCGGAACTGAGCGTAAAGCCCGGATGAACTGAAGTAAGGGAAAATACCTGAAAAAGAAACAGCTTTACTGCGGCAAGGCAGAGCAATTTTATCCTCCACCGCCTGCCAGCCTTCTTAATATTTCACCACTTTAATCCCTATAAAAACCTGAAAAACAAATGAATACTTCCCGAAGGACTTACCGACCAGTCCATACTTCCGTCGGTATCCTTCACGCGGAACAGGCAGGGGCCGAAGTCGAGGTTCAGTCCGGTATGATCGGAAAAGTACAGCGACCAGCCAATCCGGGGATAAATAGTCAACATGTGGTTCTGGTAGCCGGTGGAAAGGAAAGTTCCTCCAACCCCGTTCATGATATAGAAGGGATGATTTTCTTCCGGTGCAAAACGGCTCCCGAGCCGGTAGTAAATCTCTGCGGATGACTGAAAGGCATATTTCCCGATGAAGCCCTGGGCAATTCCGACCTGGATGGTTTTGCCGAATTTTGCCTTGAAACTTATGGCTTCGAATAAGCCGACCCCTGCATCGAGTTCAATAAGGCCCTGTGAACGGGCAGGAGGAGTGGCCAGCAGGAGACAAAACAGGATCAGCAGGAAGGCTCTCATGACTTGATTTTTTTTAATAGTAACGAAACTAAAGGTAATAAGGATTTTCGAGATAGCCGGCAAAAGTGGTTAATCTGATTTTTTCATGCGTTTGCTTCTGTTCAGAGAAATAATCGTCGCGGATTTCTCAGAGGGCATCCGAAACCTCCGGCAGAAAGCTAGGCCAACCGTCCCAGGCCGTATTCTCCGTGATCCGCTGCTGAACTTTGGTTTCCATATCAATGATGTAAATCTCGAAATTCCCGTCCCGTACACTCTGGAAGACCAGGAAACGTCCGTCGGGCGACCAGGCGGCATCTTCATCCCGCGTGCTGTAGGCGGTGATCTCCGTATCGTTGCCTCCCTCAGCATCGATCATTCTGATCCCTCCCTGCATCTTCCCGCTGATCAGTAACTTCTGGGAATAGGCGATTTTCGTGCCATCGGGCGACCATACCGGAAATATTTCCTGGAAAGGGGTATCGGTGATCCGTTTCTGCTTAGTTCCATCGGGATCCATGGTGTAAATCTCGTAGTTGCCGTCACGGTTCGACATAAATACGATCTTTTTGCCATCGGATGAGAAAAAGGGTCTTTCATCCCTGGCTGTTCCGGCAGTAATCCTTGTTTGCCCCGAACCGTCCCTGGCACAGACCCAGATCTCGGTCTTCGTTTTGAAATCCTTCACAAAAAGTAGTCTGCTTCCATCCGGCGACCAGGAGGGATGATTAATGATCCCCTCCGTGCGGGTAAGTTGCCGTACATTTTTTCCATCCCGCTCCATGATAAAAACATTCGATCCGCCGGCTCTGCTGCTGAGAAAGGCAATCTCCCGGCCATCGGGCGATGCCGCGGGGCAGATATCCTGCGCCGGGTCATTGGTCAGGTTTACCGCTTCCGGGGATCCCGGTACCTGGACAAAAATATCGGTATTTCCCGTCCGGTCGGAATAAAATACTACAGGAAGTTCCTGTGCACGGCATAACTGACTGCAACAAAGGATGGCGCTGATGATAAGGGTTATGGTTTTCATGGGATCTGGAATTGACTCTATGCAAATTACACCAAATTTCCGGAATAGTCCAGGGCGTGGTTAAGATTACTCATCACTCATCACTTCTACATTTTGCATTTTGCATTCTACATTTTGCATTCTGCATTTTATATTTTACATTTTGCATTCCGCATCCTCCCTCCTCACTTCTCCCTTCTC
>JBMOLL010000035.1:0-16429 GCA_049325415.1 Bacteroidota bacterium
CCGGAACAACGCTAAAATCAAAATATGTTAGTTTATCTCAGTCCGATTCGCCATCTCGGATCACCTGAGTCACTCTTTCCGGAAAACCCGGTATCCAGGAAGTCGAAAACAGAGTTAAATGGATCGGTCCACAATTCGGTTACCAGGCCGGAATAAGTGAAATTCGGGAAGCCGGGAATGGCTTCTTTTCCGGTTGCCCATCCAAATTCACTGGAAGCATACGTATTTACTATATTCCAGTTTGTTGTGGCAAGCCCGTCATAGCCATCCACATAGACACCAAGAAGAGTAAGATCCCAGCCATGGCCCCAGATGGTATTGGAGATGGTGATCCCGTTAAGCACATTGTCCTGTCCCACTTCTCTCCAGCGGAAGATCGGCCGGTTGTATTCCGGTGCTTCGTGAATGGTGCAGCCATCGAGGGTTACCGTATTGGAATTGTTACGGCTGGTGAACACTGTAACTGCCTTGGAAATGGTTGAATTCTCTACCAGGATGTCGTTACAGATCCAGGTATTGACATCGACCGAAAGGATCCCGTAGTCTTTGATACTGTCGATCACGCAGTCGGTGATGGTGAACTTATCCAGGCTGCCGGTACCACCTTTCATCCTGGCAATCCCGCGCAGGAGCCTGATCTGGCACGATTCGAATTTAATCTCACCTACAGTTGCTGAAATGTCGACATTAAAGACATATCTTCCGGCAAATCCACCGTCGGAAGCGGATAGCTTAATGTCCTTGAAAGTTACATGATCCACCGTACTTCCATCCTTGAAATTAAAGTTGGTGGAGCAATCGATGTAGGGTAGCGCAGGCACAAAGCTGTAACCGCTGATAAAATCGATCGATTTATCGAAGGCATAGCCCTTGGCCCAGTAGGTCTTCCCTCCTTCAAGAATAACGATGCTGCCATCGGCCACATCGGCCAGGCGGTAGGCCAGGCTGATATCCATGGAGTCAATTCCGGTCAGATCCACCACATTATCCCCCGAAACCAGCGGCGGCCGGGTCGTGTAGATCTCCCATCCCCGCAGCACCCCGTCGCTGTAAATGGCGATCTGGTAAGTAGTACTGGGCTCCAGTCCGCTGACAATGTATTCCAGAGAATCGGTATCGGCCTGGGTCAGGGTGAATTCAAGCAGCGGAGTTTCCAGGCGCTCATCGGTAATGGCAAAAACCTTGATACCGGTAATGGGTTCGCCGGCTTCGGTCCAGAATACCCTCGCACGTGTATCGAGGATATCAAAGAAGGTCGGAACGCCCATATTCGAGGGGAATTTCTGGGTACGTATGCTCCCAAGGAAAGAGGGAAGGCTGTTGTACTTTTCTTCATCGGCATAGGCTGTTGCCTGAACCTGGTAAATGGTAAACCAGAGCAATTCTTCGCCTACAGTTTCCTCATTCAGGACAACAAAATTGGTATCCGATTCAACCGTATAAAGGACAGTGGCGAAACTATCGCGGCTGACTTCAATCTTATAGCTGATTGCATCGGTCATTTTTCCCATGTTCACGATAATGGTGTTGTCAACCGAATAGAGGTCCTCATTCAGAACAGGTTGAAACAGGCGTGTCCGGGGATAGATCTCCTCTTCCTTACAGCCGCTCAGTAAAGTCAGACCGGCAAGGAACAGAAAGAGAACGGTTTTACTGTTTATTGCAATTTTCATGTTGTTTACTTTTTAATGGACACATCAGAATCCAAAGTTATAACCATCGTTCGTCAGCATTCCCTTGCTGTTGATAATAGCAGTAGAGGGAATCGGGAAGATATAGCGGATAACCCCGTCGGGAACCCCGATGTTGGATGGAGCCACATAGTTGGCCCAGTCCCGGGTGATCCACTCTGCATAGCCATCGGCAAGACTCTCACTGTGCATATCAATCAGCCATGCAAGTCTTTCCCAGCTTTCATCGGGAGCTGCAAGAACTTTTTCGTCGGGATTAAGGATCAGCAGGTTTCCGCTTTCATCGCGCTTGGTATAGACATAATCGGGTAAATCGGAGGTGCCGGCAAAAGCTTCATCGGCCATTTGCTTGCAACCTTCCACCGTTTCCACTACCTTATCATAATAGAGGTTCCAGCGGATCAGTTCATATTTGCGGATCATTTCCCCGCCGAACTCCCAGGCTCTCTCATTCACAATAGCATTAAAGAAATCTTCCTTGCTGCCGGATACATCGGCCACATACTGGGAGACCCTGGTACTCCAGTCCGCTTCGTCAAAAGCACGCTGCCTTACTCTTGTCAGGGCAGCCTGTGCCTCAGCGGTAGGTCCGTTCAGCTCATTTTCAGCTTCGGCATACATGAGCAGCACATCGGCATAGCGCATCATGGGCCAGTTAATCCCGGTCCCCTTGTTGGTGGATGCTCCCGGAGGGTTATCGAGCCAGGCCCGGTTCCATTTGCCCTGGGAGATATTCATATTATCTGTGCTGACCAGTTGCTGGATAAAATCTGTATCGATGGTGTACAGACCACAGGTCACGTCTCTCCGCTTATCTGCCTTATCAAAGGAATAGAAGTAGGTTGGCGGCATGGCCATATAGTTGCTTCCGCTACCGTAGGGATGAGTACCCTGATCCACCCGGATCCCGATATTCCAGCCAACATCTCCTTCTCCGATGGCGAAAGGCACCTCAAAAAGAATTTCATCATTCACCGGCGTAATGAACTTGCATTCATTCATGAAGATCTGTTTGAAATCGGTGGGAAGATCCCTGTCTTTCAGGGTCATCAGCTTGTAAGTGTAATCTTTCGCAATCTGATAATACTCCAGGTAATCGTCTTCCCTGGCCATTGTCAGATCAGGTTTCAGGTAATAACCACCCCGCTGCAGGGCAAGCCGGGCTATCATGCCCAGGGTATATTCCCTGTTGATCTGTTCAATCCCGTAAATGACTTCATCAGCCCACTTCATCTTCGGTTCTATCAGGATAAGATCGTCGATGACAGCTGAAAGGATGACATTACGGTCCTCCTTGGGCAGATAGAAGTTGACACCAGCCTTAGGAGCCTCGGTCATAAACGGAACATCACCGAAATAGAAGACCAGCATGCTGTACCAGTATGCCCGCATGGTATAGGCTTCACCGAGCAACTGATACATTTCGCCCGATATGGCTGCATCTTCGGAGTTCAGGGCCGGACTGGCCTCGATCCCTTCAATGGCAACATTGGCATCGCGGATAGCCTGGTAAGCAATCGTCCAAACATAGTCCAGGTCGCCGTTATTTTCCTGCGCGTCAAGACGCCAGATCTGGTAACGGGCACCGTCACTGGAACCACCGGCATGTTCGATATCGGTG
This sequence comes from Bacteroidota bacterium, assembly GCA_049325415.1. Classification (GTDB taxonomy): domain Bacteria; phylum Bacteroidota; class Bacteroidia; order Bacteroidales; genus JBMOLL01. The sequence continues at coordinate 3,313 of JBMOLL010000035.1, forward strand.
TTTCCGGTCATGTTATTGGAGAGGCGGGAACGGAAACCGTCATGACTGAAATGAACGTACATGGCGTTAACCGTTTTCCTGGCATCCTCGGGATTGGAGCAGATATACTCCAGGTCGAAGGTCGACAGCGAATCCGGATCCAGGAATTTGTCACAGGCAGTTAAGGACAGCATAACCACCAGTATGTATATGAGTCTTTTCATTTTCATATCTTTCATAATTCAGCTCTTTAAGGTCAGAAAGTTACATTGACACCTACTGTGAAAGACCGGCTCCTCGGATAGGATGAATAGTCAACCCCGGGGGTCAGTGCAGCATAGGAACTGCTCCGTGTGGTGCTCACCTCAGGATCATAGCCGGAATATTTCGTCCACAGCCAGAGATTATAACCGGTGGCATATACCCTGAACTGAGAGACACCGATCTTCCGGGTAATATTCTCGGGGATGGTATAACCAAGGGTCAGGGTATTCAGGCGAAGGAAGGAACCGTCTTCCACGGCCCAGTCGGTAATTACTGCTGTGGCCTGCCCGAAGGAATTGCTTCCGCTCCAGAGGGTCTTGCCCTCATTCATCTGACGGAGCTGTTCCAGATCAGTCACTACGGCTCCCGGAGTACCGGTTATACTGCCATCCACATCGATATAGGTATAGCGGTTTTCAGAATTCATGGTATTCAGCATATTACCGTAGGTAGTCCTGTAAAGCTGGTTGTAGTCGATCTTACCTGTGTTGTAGATATCATTCCCATACGACCAGGTGAAGAGCACCGACAGGTCAAAGCCCTTGAAGGTCGCATCAAATCCGAAGCCTCCATTTGCCTTGGGAAGTGCACTGCCGATCACCCCGCGGTCGCGGCTGTCAATGAGTGTATCCCCCGAGATATCGGCAAGTTTCATAAAACCGGGTCGCACACTGGCTACACCGAGCACATTCTTGGCATCGGGAACACCTTCCTTTAAGATATAGGTACCTGTTACTTCATCATAACTTTCAAAGTCATCCTCCGTGTAAATACCATCGCTGGTGTAACCGTAGATCAGGCCGACGGTCTGACCGACTGCCAGGTAATAGTCATCCCGGTCTTTCAGGTCGGTGCTGGCCCAGTTCGACTGGTAGAAGGCTTCGGAAACGCCACCGAGATCATCGATGCGTGATTTATTCATACCGAAGTTCATATTTCCCGAAAGACTGAAGTCATTCTTCTTAATGATATTGCCGTTCAGGGCCAGTTCTATCCCTTTATTAGTGGTTTGGCCAAGGTTATCCCACTGGGAATTGTACCCTGATGAGGGCGGGATATAGGCGGCCAGCAACAGGTCTTTCGTGGTATTCTGGTAAAGGTCGAGGCTACCGCTCATCCTGTAATTAAAGAGGGAGAAATCCAGACCAAGGTTCCTGTTAACGGTCGTTTCCCACACCAGATTTGGATTATACAGGATGGATGCCGTCGGTGTATAATATACATTGTAGGCATTGGTCCCAAATCCAGGCCCGTTATTGGTTTCGGGTTCGAAAAGCAGTTTGAAGGCATTGGGATCGATACGGTCGTTCCCTGTGGTACCATAGCTCAGCCTGAGTTTCAACTCATTTACAAAGTCGACCGTCTGCATAAAACTTTCTTCCTTGATTTTCCATCCTACGGCAAAAGCAGGAAACAGACCCAGCCGGTTCTCCTTGGCAAACTTACTGGAGGCATCCGATCTTAAAGTGGCGGTTAAGAGGTATTTATTCATAAACTGGTAGTTCACCCGTCCGAAAAACGATACCCGGTTAAAATTGGTGGATACATAGCTGGAATACTGATCCAGGGTTCCCAGTTGCAGGTTGGCGAACATCTCATCGGGTTGCATGGATTCCCTGAAGTTCTCAACCCTGACAAAATTTCCCTGGCCTCCCGACGAATAGATCTCATGTCCCACCATAAGGTCCAGCTGATGATTCCCCAGATCCTTAAAGGCATAATTGGCAGTGTTCAGCCAGCGGTAGGAATGATCCTGATCGTTGTTCACTGTACCAAGCGGGAGGCTGTTTCCTTCCTGCCTCGACTGGCTGGTAAGCGGACCATAGTAGCGCAGGCGTTCTTCGTAGCTCTGACTGGTGGTAAAGGTTGTCCGGAGATCAAGTCCCTCAACCGGTTTCCAGGTCAGACCCGACTGCAGGATAAAATTCAGGGTATTCCGCTGTCTCCAGTCCTGATCAACCAGCTGAACCGGGTTGGTCATACTGAGCAGGAATGACTGATAATCGTCGTTGGAGTCGACATTGTTCAGGTCAATATCAAGTTCATCGGCGATCCCGTTTACCGGGCGTGCAAGCACCACATCGCGCACCCTGAGCTGGGAGCTTCCCGAGGTTCCGGCACCGTTGACCCTGGTATCCATGAGTTTCACGGAGGTTTCCAGTAAAAGCCGGTCAGAAATATTATGATCCAGTTTCAGGTCGGCCGAATTCCGCATATAACCGTTATTGAGCATCAGACCCTCATCGTTGTTATTGCTCAGACTAAGGCGCACCTTGGTTTTATCGGTACCACCGCTGATACTTAGGTTGTGCGACTGGGAGAGACGTAATTGTCCGAACATCTCGTTCTGCCAGTCGGTGGGCTTTTTATACTTGTAGAGTTCAAGGTCGGCATACTTTCCATAGTAACGCTCAAAATTGCGCAGATCGGATTCCGATCTCAGGATGGCATGCTCGTACTGCATCATCACATATTCGTACGGATCCAGTACATCATATTTCCGTTCCTGCGGCATAGTCTTGATCTGGGCAAATCCATTGTAACTGACCACGGTTTTTCCAGCCTTTGGGTTCTTGGTTGTCACCAGGATTACCCCGTTGGCAGCCTGCGCACCGTAAATAGCGGTCGAGGCAGCATCCTTCAATACGGTAATGCTGGCAATATCGTTGGAGGGAATATCGCGTATACTGCTGACAATAAAACCGTCGACAACAAACAACGGTGAGTTGTCCTGGGTAACCGATCCTCCTCCCCTGACCCTAATCACTACTTCAGCATCAGGAGATCCGTCGGTAGTAATAATATTTACACCGGGAAGGCGCCCTTTAATAGCCTCTGCAGCATTGGGTGTAGGAACCTTGCTGATCTCCTCGGAGTTAACGGAGGCAATGGATCCGGTCAGGTCTTTGCGCCTGGCTGTACCATACCCGACTACCACGATCTCATCCATGAGGGTGGCGCCGCTTTCAAGGACTACATCGATCTGGGTCCTCCCGTCAACCGGGATATCCTGGGAGGTGTAGCCCACGAAAGAAAAGGTAATAACCGACCCCGAGGCGGGTACGGCCAACTGGTAAATCCCATCGAAATTGGTGATGGTTCCCTGAGAAGTTCCTTTCAATACAACGTTCACTCCCGGCAGAACTTCCCCGGTCTGCGCATCCGTTACCGTTCCCTTAACGGTAATGTTCTGTGCATAAAGGCCGGTGAGAATGCAACATTGCATCAAAACCGCAAGAACTGCGAAACGGACAGGCCTGTTTATTCGCAGCTCACGCTCCTTTCTAAATGAATTTAGCATAGTTAATAGTTTAGTTTATAGTTAGTATTTGAATATCCTCCCTGTTACAGAATAATATTGAGCAATAAAACCAGCAGAATCACGATCATCATCACCGAAAACAAAATTATCCGGTTGGTACGTCGCAGGTTCCTCTGAATTTCACTCATTCTGAAAGAATATTAAATCAAGGTAAAAGGTAGGCCTTCCTGACAGATCGAAGCGGAGAATTCTTCCCAAATAAAAATGAAGGCTTTCCCGATTAGAGAAATTCTTCCCAAAAAGCGGGTGAAAACAACCATTCCCTGCGTACAAAACTTGACAAAACAGGAACTATGTATTTGATTTACTAATATTTAAAAGGATAATCCAAAAAAGTCTATTCTTCCCTTCCGGTCTGCTGGGAAATGTACTCCTTGGCACTCATGCCGAACTCCCTTTTGAAACATTTTCGGAAATGCGACAGGTCTTTGAAACCTACTTCGAAGGCAATTTCCGAAATGGTCATTTTCTGCTGGACCAGAAGCTGTGTGGCTCTTTTCAGCCGGATATGACGGATAAATTCCTTGACGGTCATGTTGGTCAGGGCATGAAGCTTACGGTACAGCTGCATCCGGCTTACGCCAACTTTCTGCGAGAAACTTTCGATATCCAGGTCGTAATCCGAGATATTGGCCTCCACCACATCAATGGCTTTTTTCAGGAAACGTTCATCGGGCGAGGAGATCACCACATTGGTGGGTTCGAGCACGACGGTCGATGCAAAACGCTCTTTCAGGGAATCCCTGATCGAGAGCAGGTTATCCACCTTGGCCTGCAGAACGGAAATGTCAAAGGGCTTGGTGATATAATCGTCGGCACCTGTTGTCAGTCCTTTCAGTTCATGTTCCTTCGAATGCATGGCCGTGAGGAGCAGCACGGGGATATGGGAGGTCCGCTCGTCGTTCTTCAGCCGTTTGACCAGCTCATAACCATCCATTTTCGGCATCTTGATATCGCTGACAACGACATCGGGAACCAGGTCGAGCGCCTTTTCCCAGCCTTCTTCTCCGTTAACGGCTTCAGCGATCCGGTAAAATGCATTGAAATGTGAACGGATAAAACTCCTCACATCGGCGTTATCCTCAACAATCAGCATGACCCTCGAGTTCAGGTTTTCGGGGATATCCTCCTCCCCTTTCGCCTCCACGGGAACCTCGGCTGCGCCGGTCTGGTCCAAGTCCTCACTTTGCACTGCCTCAGCCTTCACATTGTAAGGCAGGCGGATGGTAAACTTCGTACCCTTGCCCGGCTTGCTCGTCACCGTGATCTTTCCCTTGTGCAGACTCACCAGTTCCTTGACCAGAGCAAGGCCGATCCCGACACCCGACTTCTCATCGCTGTCGCCCGACTGGAAAAAGCGCATAAAGATCTTCTCCAGGTTATTGCTCGTTATCCCCTTACCCGTATCCCTGACTGTTATTTCAATATACTGGTTCTCAATTGATTCCTCTGACAGATTTTCTTCATTTGAATCAAAAACGAGGGCCAGGCTTACGGCTATCGTATCTTTGGGGCCCGTGAATTTAAAGGCATTGGAGAGCAGGTTATTAAGGATCTTCTCAATTTTATCGGGATCGAAGGCAACAAACAGGCGCTTTTTAAGTGAGGTGAAGCTAAGCCGGATATCCTTCTCAGCCGCATAGTCGCTGAAGGAATTCACGATGTTCCGGATAAAATCCACCAGGTCGGCTTCGGTAAGGTTCAGCTTCAGGTTCCCCGACTGCAGCTTGCGGAAGTCCAGAAGCTGGGTGATCAGTTTATCCAGATTCTGGGCATTGCGGTGCATCAGCCGCAGGTTCTCCTTCACCTGTTCACCGGAAAGTCCGCCGTTGATCATTTTCTCCAGCGGACCGATAATCAGTGTAAGCGGGGTCCGGATCTCGTGCGAGACATTGGTGAAAAATTTCAGTTTCATCATGTCCAGTTCGTGGAGTTTGCGGGCATTTACCCGCTCCATCATCAGCTGGTTTTTAATCTTCTCTCGGTTAATAAAGAAGGTGACCAGCACATAGATCAGGATCAGGATCACTGTAATGATCAGGGTGATGAACCAGGCTGTTTTCCAGAACGGAGGCAAAATGGTGATGGCCAGCTGCAGTTCCTTACCACCCTCCTTGTTACCGGGCAGGACGCGTTTTACCCTCAGGGTATAGTCGCCGGGGTTCAGGTTGGTAAAGGTGGCAATCCGGTCCCGGCTCGGCCCGATCCACTCCCGGTTAAAGCCCTCCAGCATGTATGAATACATGTTTTTCTCACTGTTCACATAATTCAGCGCGGCAAATTCCAGGGTAAAAACATTCTGGGTATAATCCAGGATCAGGTGGCCGGTTTCCGTAATGCTTTTCTGCAGCACATCCTTTTCATCCCTTCCGATCGATACCCTTTTATTGAAAATCTTCAGGTCGGTAAAAACCAGAGGTACATCGGCATCGACCGGCAAAATATCGGCCGGATTGAATTTATTAAAGCCCGAAATGGACCCGAACAGCAGTTCCCCTGTTGACGTTTTATAAGCTGCACCATAGCAGAACTGGTTGTTGCCGAGCCCGTCACGCGTGGTAAAATTCTGGAAGAGATTATTTTCCGGACTGAATTTCGACAGACCGTTGGAGGTACTTATCCAGAGATTATTCTCATCATCCTCCAGGATACAGAGAGCCTGTTTGTTTGCCAGTCCGTCCTCTTCTCCATAGTATTTCAGCGGTCCGTCATTGGCCGAATACAGGGCGATCCCCCGGTCGTTGGTAGCAATCCATATCCTGTTCCGGCTGTCTTCAAAAACGCCCCTGGTATATTCAAAAAAGCGCTTGACCGTGTTCTGCTCGGGATTGAAAACAATCAGTTCGTCGCTGCCCCCGATCCACAGGTTCCCTTCCGAATCGGACTCGATCCAGGAAACGATATCATTTCCGTTGATCTGAGGATAATGGATAAAATTGCCGCTTTGCTTATCGAAACGATCGACGCCCCCGGTTGTTGCCACCCAGATCTGCTTGTCACGGTCCATGCAGATGCCCCAGACCCTGTTATCGGAAAGACTTCCGCTCACTCCAGGATCGTGGGAATAGTATTTCACATTCCTGGTTTTCAGGTCGATTACGTCAATCCCTCCCATAAAGGTGGCAACCCACAGCTTGCCGTTCCCGTCCTCCATGAAATCCTTGATGCAGTTCTGTGAAAGCGCCTTCGGATTGTTCCTGCCTGCCATGAGGTATTCATAGGTTTTGGTGGCAGGGTCAAAGATATTGATCCCGCCATCTTCCGTACCGATCCAAATCCGGTCCCGGCTGTCGATCCAGAAAGTATATACAGTGCTGCTGTTCAGGTAGCGGTTGTTTCCCGGCAAAGCAGTGAAATCCTGGAAGACCTGTTTACTCCTGGCAAGCAGATTCAGGCCGCCCCGGGTTCCGATCCAGGTCTCCCCGTAGGGATCATTGAAAATGGAAAGTACGGAACTGTTCGACAGGCTTTTGGGATCCTCAAGACTGTTTTTAAAGAAACCGGTGACCCCCTGGGTTTTAGAGTATCGGATCAGCCCTCCGCGGGTTCCGATCCAGTACTCACCGAAAATCCCCTTGGAGATGGCTTTGACCGTCTCCGTTCGCAAAGCGGGAGTATTCAGCTCATTCCTGAGGATCTTCTTCTGAACCGGATCGACAATATATAATCCTGCGGAGTAAGTACCGATCCAGATCAGCCCCTCCTCATCAAGATAAAGCTCCCAGATCTCGGTATTCTGATCCTCGCTGAAGGGCAGGTCAAAAACCTCCAGTTTTCCGGCTGACGGATCATAAATAAACACCCCGCTGTTGGTACCGATCCAGAGTTTACCCTGCTGGTCGAATTTCAGGTTGCGTACATAGGATCCCGCCAGCCTGCGGTTTTCAGGGACGGCCACCGCATCCAGCTCCGACAGGTTCCCGAGCGTATCCATGATCATCACATTGAGGTCGGTGCCCAGCCAGTAATTCCCCTTTTCGTCCTTAACAATATCATTGACGGAGATATTCCGGAACCGGTATGCCGGGGAGTTTTCAAAGGGATGGTAAAAGATCTCTCTCCCACGGTCAAAAATGTTCAGTCCTCCGTTTTCCGTTCCTACGAGCAGGTTGCCGTTCTCATCCTCCGTGATCACCCGCACAAGGTTACCCGAGAGGCTGAGCGAATCGTTAGGATCGGACAGGAAATTGACAAAGCTGTACCCGTCGAAACGACTGAGGCCCTGGCTTGTGCCAAGCCACATCCAGCCTTTACTGTCACGGTAGATATACTGGATCTGATTGTTGGGAAGACCCTCCTCCTGGGTAAAAATATCGAAACGGAGCTTGGTTTGTCCGTAAGCAGGGGTCAACAACATGAGCAGCAGCAGCCATAAAACAGAACTGCCGGCAGTCCTGAGCAGGGACCCGGTTCTTCTCCTGTTCCCTATACCCATAATGATCTGTAATCTTTTCAGCATCAATAAGCCTGGCTCGCTACCCATAAAATCAACAATGAATAAACCACCCAATATAAGAAAATAATCAGGCTGAAGACAGGGCCGTACCTAAAAACTTCCCCATACAGTCCGACAGGGAGGCATTATTCTCAGTTCAGGTTCACCGTGACTGTTTCTCCTGAATATTCGATTTCAGTTCCCTTCCCGTCCTGCTCCGGCAGCCCTGTTCCGGAACCTTCACCAACGAGGATGACCCGTATGCTGATCTTTTCCGGGATCCCGGGGTAAGTTCCCTGGCGTTCACCAATAGTCAGCACCTTTGCCGAATCGTCCCAGTTTAACAGAACCGTGGCGTAGTTCCCGTTTTCATAATTGTAATTATCCCGCTCATCGTCGTACCAGAGAAAGGCTCCGTCTTTTCCGGGATAAACCCTGATTGTCAGCCGGTCTTTGATTTCATTGGCATACTCCACATCCGGACCGAGCGGGATCACCGAGCCGGCTCTGACATACAGCGGAATAAGTCCGATGGGGGTTTCCCTTTCCACGGTCTGTCCGCCCTCGTATTTCACACCTGTCCAGAAATCATACCAGTCTGTGCCGGCCGGGAGGTACGACTTTGAGGTTCCGGCTTTTTTATAATCCTCTGTGGCATCCACGTAACTTTCACCTTCTTTCCGGAACCGCGTATACTGGGGCACGGTGACCGGACAAACCAGGATGTTGCGTCCGAACAGGTATTCGTTGTCAAGGTCGAGAGCGGCTCTGTCGTCCGGAAAATCCATAACCAGGGCCCGCATCATGCTCGAACCCGCATGGCTTACCTCCCACGAAGTGGAATAGATATAGGGCAAAAGAGCATAGCGGAGCCTGATGGTGCTTTCAATGGCATCGTACACCGGCTCACCCTTTTTGCCGAAATTCCAGATCTCCCGCGGGGTGTCGGTACCGTGGGAACGCATCATAGGACAGAAGGCACCGAATTGCAGCCATCTCACATACAGCTCGCGATAAGCTGCGTTGGCCACACCGCCGGGAAAGAGCCATACAAAGAATCCCCCGATATCGCTGTTCCAGTAAGGTATGCCGGTGAGAGAAAAGTTCAGTCCCGATGAAATCTGTGTGCGCAGGGTCTTCCAGTCCGAAACCACATCGCCCGACCACGAATTGGCGCCATAGCGCTGCTGTCCGGCAAAAGCCGAGCGAGTGAGGATAAACACCCTCTTCTGATCGCTGGTCTGCCGCTGGTGGGTGTACACCCCTCCCACCGTCATCAGCGGAAAGGCATTCCTGACACTTCTCAGGGTACCCAGGTAGGTGGGAATATCAAAGTCCTCCTCCTTTTTATCCAGATGGTCGGGTTCCGTCGAATCCAGCCACCATCCGTCCATCCCAAGGCGGAAGATCCCCTTATTCATAAATTCCCAATAAATATCACGGGCTTCAGGATTGAAAGGATCATAAGGTTTAACACCGGAAGGTGCAGGATCGGGTGGCAGGGGCCAGGTGTTTTCAGCAAAAGGTGGCCAGGTCTTCAGATCGAGCAGCATCCCTTTTTCCTTCATTATTTTATACTGTTCCGTAGCCGGCCCGAAAGAGGCCCAGCAGGAAATGATGACATGGGCATTGAGAGCATGGATCTGGTCGATCATCGCTTTCGGATCGGGGAAAGCCGGATTGTGAAATTCCATGGCATTCCAGTGGGCATTATCCCCCCAGTACTGCCAGTCCTGGATGATCCCGTCGAGCGGCACCCCAAGCTCCCGGTAACGCTTTACGATACCCACTGTTTCTTCCTGGCTTTTATATCTCTCCTTGCTCTGCCAGTAACCGTAGGTCCAGTAAGGGAACATGGGTACCTCTCCGGTTAGCCTGCGCATGGCCGCAATCACCCCATCGGCATCGTCAGCCGCCATGAAATAGTAGTCGATGCCGTTTCCGGTTTCCGAGGTGAAGAGGGTCGAATCAGCATTATCGGAGAATACCGTTGGAGAATAATTATCCCAGTACAGGCCATAGGCCTTTTCCGAAAGGAAAAAAGGCACTACTGTCACCAGGTTGTCCTGCAACAGCCGCACGGTCTGGTTCCGCTGCGACATTTTCCCGTTCTGCAGCTGGCCCAGGCCATAAATATGTTCAGCAGGTTCGAGGTGAAAAGCCTGACTCAGTTCAAAAGTGGGATTTCCAGCATCCAAAGCCGGAACAAAGCGGGCGGAGCCGGCTTTCTCGGCCAGCAGAAGCGAATCCCTGTTACTGAAGAAGCGGATCGCTCCGCTGCGTTTGTCCAGCACAACCCTGATCCGGTCGGAACGCAGTTCCGCCTCTTCAGCACCCTTCTTAAAGGTAAGCTGGCAGGATTCCGGCTCCATGATCACCGAAAGGCTTGTTTTATCATAAGCACTGTCGGTCCTGGTTTTAATAACCCTGACAATATCGGGAGCATAAAAGCGGATTTCCGTAGTGACAGAGTCGCTTACGAACTTCATCCCCTGCGGGGTTCTCCTGATCCCCCCGGAATTGCATCCGGTAACTACAAGGGTAAACAGCAATAAGACAGATAAGGAAAGTAGTACAGCATTTCTTTTCATCGGATTCAAGGTTTTAAAATCACGCTCAAATTAGGAAGCTTTCATTGAACGTGCAATAAATTTACGGTCAGAATACCGGAAAAATATTTCCCTGACTGACGCGAGCGGTTCATTTCTCCTGATATTAAACTGATGCGGGCTTTCCTGGCTTTTCAAACCAGGTCTGTCCGACAGAAGGAAAAACCGAACAATGACCAATTATAAGTCAGGACAAACATAAGGTTTCAGGAACAGCAAAAAAAGAGAGGCTGCCCTTCACCGGCAACCTCTCTTACCTAAAACAAACCCGGGTCAAAGAAGGGTACTCACCCAAAAGTGACATATCCCCTCACCGCCAGGATCAAACCATTATTCTTTTACGATTTTCTCAGTTGTGACGATGCCACCTTCCGACCTCACAGTTAGGAAGTACATGCCTTTTGCAAGACCTGAAATATCCATGACCGTGTTCATGTCGTTTACAACAGACTGACGGATCAGTCGTCCGTTGATATCATAGAGTGCTGCACTTTCAATGAGCCTGTCGGCGCTGATATTCACTGAAGAAACTGCAGGAACCGGGTAAACTTTCAGTCCGTTGCTTTCCCTGTTCCCGATACCTTCAGGAAATGATTTGATCACGCTGACATTGTCATAATGAAGGTAGGTCCATGAAGAACCATAGCCAAAAAGGGCCGAGTTGTACATTTTTATCTCAACCACCAGGTGTTCCCCTGCATGGGCGTTCCCTGCAGCAAACTGATAACTGCCTGTTTTTGTGACGTAGGTAGCCCAGTCGGCAGTTGCACAGGATGCAGTGAAAGTGATGGTGTCAATGGCTGTTCGGTTCGTGGTATCGGTTCCTGTAAACGAGCTGAAGATCACGTAAAGATCCGTGGTATAATCAGCCCACCAGGAATAGGTGCAAGTAGCATCCAGACTGACATTGTAGTTAACCACCGTGGCAGGAACTTCGCCGATGACCTGATAGATGCTCGCACCTTCGTCCCATGCCCAGGCGGCGGCATTGTTATTCCCGGCGTCGAATTCCCGGCCGTTCTCGTCGGCGGTCTGAGCATCGGTACACCAGCCCGGGATCGAATCGATCCGTGAATATTTTTTCCCATCGTCAGGCAGGGAAAAATCTCCGTTTACAATCAGTTCCTGGCCGAAAACCATATTCCCCAGGAGCATTGTGAACAGCGTAAAGCATAAAACTTTTTTCATAGCAGTCAATTTTAGTTAAACATTTGGTTTTTATATTGTTACATTTTATTATTTCTTATAGTCAGGGCTGAAATCCTCTGCTCACTGGCCCGATAAGGTCCGGCACTCTCATTTCCTGTCCTCCGCAAACGATGGTTTTATTAAGAATAAAAGTGATCAGGGTATCCCAGTTTGCATCGGACGGATCGTACCATAACTGCCGGTTGAAGACAGTGTCAGTCAGCAGAAAACCGCTCTCAGGTTTGAGTAATGAGCCTGTAACAAGGTTATTCTCAAAAACTGTAGCGACCGACAGTCCGGTGACGGCCATCCTCCAGGGTTCTTCAGCACGGATATAGTTATTCCGGAAAACGGTATTCGTTGCCTGACCGTTCCAGTCGGTAAAACAGATGAGAGTCCGGTCGCTTTCCTTTCCGGGTTTCTTCATCAGAATAAAGAGATTCTTTTCGATCAGGGTATTATCAATGGGACCGGTACAATGGATCACGGGGGAGAAATAATCCGTTTTGTTGGCCGGGATGTAGTTACGGAGTCCGTCATTGATACTTACATTGTATTTCACAATAGTTCCGGTATTCCCTTTGCTCCATTCCTTCGTCCATCCCCCTGAATTACAGATAAGCATAAAGCCACCGTCATTATTGTAGCTGAGATTGTACATAAATACCGAGTTGCTTGAGTTCCAGTCGGAATCGAAACCATAGCCGTCGACCTCCGAGCGGTGTCCGCTAACGACATTGAAGCGGATGATTGCACTGTCGCAGCTCCAGGGCCAGATGCCGTCGCAGGCTTCGGTGGGAGGCAGGGTTGCCGGACAATCCCGCATTACATTGTATTCAACCACCGGGTGATGGCAGGCAGCGGGCACGATCCCATCGCCCGGGACACCTTCCAGAAGATTGTGACTGATCACAACATTCAGGCTCGGGAACCAGTTAAAGCGCTCCCAGTTGCCCCACATCATAATACCGTTCCTCTGACAATTCAGGATATGACAGTTGGAGATTTCCAGCCCGTCGAAACGGGACGGAACACCTTTATCCTTCTCATGGTAACAGCTGGCCATGACGGCACTCCCCGCACCTTCTTCCTTGACCAGACTGCCGAAGACATCGTGTATAAAAAGATTATTCAGGGCAAGTCCTTTTGCTGTTCCATAATCAGCCAGTTCAAGCAGAACCCCGCAGAGTCCGGGAACCGCGGATTCTCCCCTGTTTGAAATTTCCAGATCCCGCAGTTCTGTATATTCACAGTTGAGAAGATGTACTGCGGCCCTGACGGACCCCCCACCCTCAACATGCGGCCGGACACTGCCTCCGT
>JBMOLL010000036.1:0-16055 GCA_049325415.1 Bacteroidota bacterium
GTCACTTACCTGCTGCGGGAATACCGGAAATGACGCCAGATCAGTAAGCCCTGAATCCTGGGCCACCCGTCTTGCCGACGGGGTGATGTATCGTGCCGACAGCCTTGTATATTACCTGCGCGACAAACCCAAGTATGAGTACGATTATTCCTTCCTGGCTTATGCAATCGGCAAACTCGGCGACCGTGATCCGAAATACGCCGCTTATGCCCGGGCCTATATCGATTATTTTGTGAAGGACGATGGTTCGATCGGCGGCTATAAGCTGTCGGATTACAACATCGACAGGGTAAGGCCGGGAGTGAATATCCTTGAACTTTATAAACAAACCGGTGAGGAGAAATACCTGAAAGCCGCCCAAACACTACGAAGCCAGATGGAAACCCACCCGCGCACGCAGAGCAAAGGTTACTGGCACAAAAAAGTTTACCCCTGGCAGATGTGGCTCGACGGGCTCTTTATGGCCGAACCCTTCCTGGCGGAGTATGCGACTGAATTTGATCAGCCACAGATGTTCGATGATATCACCTTCCAGTTCAGACTGATCTACGAGAAAACGCTGGATCCGGCCACCGGACTGCTTTATCATGGCTGGGACGAGAGCCGTCAGCAGCGCTGGTGCAATACCGAAACGGGCCAGTCACAGAATTTCTGGGGACGTGCAATGGGCTGGTATGTGATGGCCATTACCGATGTGCTTGATTTCCTTCCTGAAGACCATCCCGACCGACCTGAACTCATTTCCATACTGAACCGCACCTGTGAGGCACTGCTGAAGGTGCAGGATCCGGCTACCGGACTCTGGTACCAGGTCCTCGACAAGGGAGGAATGGAAGGCAACTACCTGGAAGCCTCCGGCTCAGCCATGTTCATTTATACCTTCGCAAAAGCAGCAGGCAAAGGTTACCTGCCTGAACGATATATGGAGATCGCCTCCAGCGCTTTCGACAACATGGTAAAGACCCTGGTGAAGGAAGGTGAAGATGGCTATCCCGTACTTATCAATACCTGCGGAGGGGCGGGTCTCGGGGGAGAACCCGACTACCGCATGGGCGATTACGATTACTACATCCACGAGAAGCGGGTCGACAACGACACCAAGGGTCTGGCTCCGCTGATTCTGGCAGCCATTGAACTCGGAAAATAAAAAGGGATGAAAAAGATTTTCCATTATCTGATCTTTCTGGGCCTCCTGGTCCAGGTTCAGATGCTCCCGGGACAGGCAGAGGACGCTTTTCCCAGAGATACCTCGTTTACCGTATGGAGCACGGCCAGGAAGATCGCCAAAGCCTACCCGCAGGCTGTTCCGGTGGGCGAGTTCACCACCCTGCCCATTACTGGCTATCGCGACCTGGTATATTGCCAAACGGGAAAGCGGGAACTGCATCTCGACCTGTTTTTGCCGGAAAAGCCGGAAGGTGAACTGCCTGTTGTTGTTTGTATTCACGGGGGAGGATGGGCCTCCGGGAACAAGTCGCACCTCGTGCCCCTGGCGCAGCAACTGGCGGCCCGGGGTTTTGCGGGGATCTCGGTAGAATACCGGTTATCGCCCGAGGCCCTGTATCCCGCCGGGGTGAACGACATCAAAACGGCGATCAAATGGCTGAAGGCCAATGCCCCGGCGTACCATCTCGATACTGCGCGGATAGCTGTATTGGGCACCTCAGCCGGAGCCACGCTGGCCACACTTACCGGCACCACAGCCGGAAGTCCGCTGTATCCCGGCACCGTTCCATTCCCGGGAGTTTCCGACAGGGTCCGGGCCATCGTTAACATCGACGGACCGCTGGATTTCACCGATCCGGCCGAAAGTGCCAAAGACACCATTCCTTCAAAACCCTCGGCCGCTGCCCGCTGGTTCGGGGTAACACTGGCACAGAACCCGGCACCGTGGAAAGAAGCCTCCCCGGTTAACCACGTCGGGCCCGATAGCCCCTCTATACTTTTTGTGAACAGTTCGCTTCCACGTTATCATGTCGGCCGCGATGCATATATTGCCGTGCTGGATGAAAACGGGATCTATTCCGAGGTCCATACCATTCCCGACACCCCGCATCCCTTCTGGCTGTTCGAGCCCTGGTTCGGAGAAACGCTGGAAATTGTCACACTTTTTCTTCAACGCACACTGGAATAAGACATCGCTTGTTATATCTCATTGTTTTACTGCGCTTTAGCGCAAGTAGTAACTCCCATTTGACAGGTTTCTGGGAAATTTAACCCGCTTTTTGATACGAAATCAACTCCCTGAGATTTCTGTCCCTGTATTTGAGAAAAAGGAACAGAGCAGAACGGGGGATATGACGTAATTTTAATCCTGTTATTGCTTTTCGTAACTAACTAAACAAATTAATAACACGTAAAACTACTGCTTATGAACAAATTTACCTTTACATTACTTATTGCAGCCCTTTCGCTTTTCTCTTTCAGGGCTACTGCACAGGACGTCATTGACCTGACAGGGATTGACAATTCAATGATCCTCTATGACACCCTTCCCGATCTGGCCAGCGGATCAGTGGTGTTGCTGGAACCGGGAATGACTTACCTTGCCTATGGATACAAATTTGGAGCTTCCGTCACGATTCAAAGTAGCGATCCGCTCAACCTCAACAGGCCGAAAATAGATTTGTCGACCAACTTTGATCTTGCAGATGGAGCAACATTTGATTCCCTGATTTTCCGCAATCTGGAATTTTTTTACACGGCCTACACCGATAAATATGTCATTAACTCCACAGTTGGAGCCACCATCGGAAAGATTATGTTCGACGGTTGTTACATTCACGATCTGAGGGGTGTGGTACGAATGAAAGGCGGCACCGGAACCGTAGATTATTACGTCATTAAAAACTGTAATGTCAATATGATCAAAGACTACGGTATATTATCGGTTGACGTCGACAATACCTGGTTTTGTAACAATATCATCCTGCAAAACTCCACCTTCTCCAGGGTTGAAGCCTTCATGACCAGCCGGACTACCACCGATTCCCTCCTGATCGACGGTTGCACACTCAGCGAAGCAACAGCAGCCTCCAAAAGGATGTTCCGCTGGAGAGGTGCTACCGGTATGGATAATATTACCAAGGGGATTACGATCCGGAACTCGTTCTTCGGGGTAGGCTGGGATCAGGCTGCCACCGGAGCTACCGCCATTGACGGTTTCGACGGACTGGGTTCCACAACCTGGACCTTTGAGAATTCCTATATCGCAAGAGATATGAGATTCTCTGCCGACTCGATCCAGGGTTTCAATTATGTGTACGAAGGAACCACTGCCGCCCTTTTCCAGGATATGGCTGCAAGCAACCTGAATTTTGCAGATACCACTTTCGTAGGAATCGGACATGCCGGTGACCAGCGCTGGGCTATGGGTACCATCGACGCCGGTCGTGAATGGAATTTCGGCAGGAATGCCTTCCGTTACCTGGGAACGACCGACACCACCAATGTAGTAGCAGGCCTGACAATTCATGCCAGCAGCGCTGCCACCGTGGTTGTGGATGCCAACAACAAGACTGTTGGTGACCTGAGCTTTACACACCGGATGAAGATGGGCGGTACCGGCGCGTTTGATACCGACGGACTTCCCCTGACCAGGGTACTGGCCATTGATGTCGATCACAGCTCAAAGATAACCGTGGCTGCCATGTCGTCATCGAGCTCTGCCGACCGGACTCTGAATATTGCCGCAGGCAAAATGGATAACCTCATCGGTGAATTCCCCGCCCTGGGAGCTTCTCTCACCATGGCCGATTACGATTACTACGGAGGACCCACCACTCTCATGCTTTTCTCACCGAGCAGCGGGGTGAACCTCTATTACATCAAAGTAGTGGATATCGCCAATACCGATGCCAAGCTGAAAGCCCTGACTGTTGATGCAGGTGCTCTTGACCCGGCATTTGACCCGGCTGTTACCAGCTATGCCGTATCTTTTCCCGCAGGGACCAGCACAATCAATGTTACGGCTACCACCAACGATCCGAATGCTACGGTTACCGGCGACGGCGCCATTGATGTAAGCAGCGGATCAGCCACCGCCACCATTACAGTTACGGCAGAGGACGGTACCACAACGGAAACCTATACCATCGAATTCAGTGTAATGCTGAACAACGATGCCACCCTTTCCGATCTGACGATCAGTATCGGTACACTTACACCGGCATTTGCAACAGAAACTCTGGCTTACACCGCCGATCTTCCCCAGGGAACGACAAGTGTTACAGTTGCAGCTACGGCTAACGATGAGAATGCTACCGTAACCGGTACAGGTGACATTGATGTTACCTCAGGAAGCGGACAGGCCAGTGTTCTTGTCACCGCCGAAGACGGGACCACCACGCAGACCTATACGGTTGATTTCACGGTTCTGGTTGGTGTGAATAACCTTCCCGGATCTTCCATGCTGGTTTACCCGACCATCTCCAACGGTGTCTTTACAGCCGAGTTCTCAGGTAACCCGGGAACCATAGCTGTCTATGACCTTACCGGTAAAATGATCCTTAACCGTAAAGCTTCTTCGAGCAGGGAAATGATCGAAATCAACAGGGCCGGTATCTTTATGGTACGCCTGAGCAGCGATAACGAAACCTACACTGCGAAAGTAGTTTCAGTCAAGTAGTTTATTAGTAATAGTAGATTGTTGTAAAGAGGCTGCCTCAAAAGGGCAGCTTCTTTTTTTGCATAGTATGTTGACGTGTGCGACCCGTTCCGGGTCGGTGCCTGCCCGTTTCATTTTCCGGGGGTGGGACCCCGGTTATCCTGTTTCAGCCTCCGCCAGGGCTGCGGCTGACAGAGTGTAAGACCTTCGGCCTCATAAAAAAAGACATTTCGATGTATTTATGGGACTTAATTAATAAAACCCGACATCGTAGTCATGCCCCACGGGAAAGCAGGTGGCCGAAGGTCACCCACCCCGATAGCCGAAGCTCTCGCTAAGGCTATCACCGATAGCCGAAGCTTTTGCGAAGGCTACCACCGTTAGCCGAAGCACCTGCGAAGGCTACCACCGATAGCCGAAGCACCTGCGAAGGCTATCACCGATAGCCGAAGCTTTTGCGAAGGCTATCCCCCTTAGCCGGGGTCCCACCCCCGGATAACGAAAGGCGAAACACACGACCACGAAGTGGTCGAACAAAAACCTACCGGATATCGAATGCACATCAAAAAACATATCTGTCCAAAGCATAAAAAAAGTGGTGGTCATTCATACCACCGCTTTACTATATCATGCTTACAGACCGCTAACGCAGCACAGCGATCTTACAGGTGCTCAACCTTTTCTTTTCATCCACGATTCTCACCAGGTAGATACCCTGTACCAGGTCGGGCAATGGCCACCTGATCTCTGCCGAATGAAACCTGCCCTCAGCCATCTTTGTGCCCGTCAGGGAATAAACCTCAATACCGGTGATATCGTCCATATGACTGATCACCAGTTCATTGGTCGGGCCGCTATACCAGGCATGAACAGGAACCAGATCCTGCAGAATTCCTTCTGTAGAAGTAGTATCATTGGGTTGATACTCGTTCTGGTTGGAAATAATCGAATCGACCAGGGAATACAGATACACCTCAAGGTTCGGATAGAGCCCGTCGATGGTGATCAGCTGGGCATCCCCGGCGTTGCCCGGATTCAGGCCTTTCTCAGTTTCCCAGTCATCGGGCATGCCATCCCCGTCCGTATCGGTGGGCGGAGGAAGGGAGTTCAGCACGGGCCATCCTCCTACTGCTGTCTGCGTGTCAATAATCCCGTTGACGCTGCCATTTCCCCCCGTCATGTAGGTGGCGGTGCCGGTAGATACATCATGCACCATGCGCAGGTCGACATCGTCGCGGACAAGGCTGGCTCCCCCGAATTTCAACACCCTTTCATAGGCTTCTTCAGCCGTATGGGTATAAACCTCTCCCGGATCAAGCTCTTCAGCCAGTCGCATGGCCTCTTTCTCCTCGGTAGTGACGGTATACTGAGCGGCAAACTGATTGTAAACCCCGTAGGTCCAGTTGTCGTCTGTTGCCCTTGTGGAGGTGGCAAGCACATTTCCGTCGATATAATATTTGCCCCATATGTTGGAAATCGGATAACCAGTCTCCAGCAGCTTATCAATGGAATAGATCCTTTCGTATTTGGTGGTGGCCGGTCCGGGCTTGTAATAACAATTAACGAAATTGGCATGCATGGCTTCTCCCCCGTAGGCACTGTTTCCCTGCCAGTTGTAGATCACATTATTCCTCAGGTCGACCAGGTCGGTAAGCGCAAAGGCATCCCCTTTTACCTCCCCGAGCCTTGGGTTGCGGCTATCGTGGCTGGCCATCAGGTTATGATGGAAAGAGGCATTTTTACCGCCCCAGATACCTCCGTAACCATGAGAACCTTTATCATGAACCGAGTTCCGCAGACTTTCCGTGATAAAACTCCACTGGAGGGTGAAATTTTCGTTCTGGTAAAAGGATACGCATTCATCGGTCGACCAGCTCGCCGAGCAATGGTCGATGATGATGTTTTTCTTAAACCGTCCACCCAGCGCATCACCTTCCTGTGCGGCGGCATCGCCCATACGGAACCTTATAAAACGGATGATCACGTTATCGGCCCCGATATACACCGGGTAATCCCGGAGCGTGATCCCGTCGCCCGGTGCAGTCTGACCGGCAATGGTGATATTGTCATTGGCAATATTCAGTGCGGAGGTAAGCTGGATGGTCCCCGAAACCTTGAAAATAACGATCCGTGCCCCGGTCTGAGCCACGGCATAACGCAGGGAACCAGGCTGGTTGTTGTCGAGCAGGTTGGTTACGTAGATCACGCGACCTCCCCTTCCGCCCGTGGTATATTTTCCGTGTCCTTCGGCTCCCGGGAAAGCAGGCAGATCGCCGGTGGGCTCCGTCCCGCCGCCCGGTTCACCAACGATAATCTTACCCGATCCTTCAAACAGGTCGGGATGAGTGGCAACGGAATACTCACCGGAATCCATGGCCACCCCGTTCAGGAAGAACTTATCTACCTGTACATCCACATTCAGGATGGCTTTTGCGTTATCCTGCAGACTGAGAACAAGCGAATCGCCGGCGGCTTTTGAATGACTGAAAATCACCTTGTTATCAAGACCAACCGTAATCCTGCCCTTCCCAAAGGCATTCTCGCTCTTGCCCTCTATGGTGGTGATATAGCCTGCAGTGGTCGGATAGCGGTTACTGTAGACCGTGGCGTCCCAGTTGCCGGTGAAACTACTGTTATCGGCCGTGAGCAGCAGGTTGCCCGAATTGACCGTTCCTTTCCCGTTATTCAGAGCCGTAACGGTATACGGTCCGGTTACGGGACCGGCCAGTGTCATCGTACTTCCGGTGGTATTGCTGCTCTGCATATCCATGGTGACATTACCCAGCAACATAATGGGGGCTGTAAGTTTCATTCCTGCCCCGGAGGTATTGTATTTGAAAAGCGTTCCTTCTTCCATGAATATAGTACCCATGCAGGTATGATCGCCGCGAAGACGCAGATCGCCGGGGTAGCCCAGAAGTATATCGGCTGTAAATATGCTTGAGGTGGTTTCCATTTCTTCTTCGCAGACCACGGTCTCGCCGGCTTCGGGGAGCAGGGCCGGAGTGAAGTTCTCGGCTACGTCCCAGTTTCCGTTGGCGGTACGGTGAAAATAAAAAGTATCAGGCCTGCCGATAATGACCTTTCCAACTCCGCTTATGAGAGCCGGATTGGTTGTTGCAGAGTACTCCCCTATGCCCTGAAGGACATCGTCGATATAGAATTCGCTGATGGTCACATCGGCATCCAGTTGCAGAGCCGATCCGGTCACTACCCG
The DNA here is from genome assembly GCA_049325415.1 of Bacteroidota bacterium. GTDB lineage: Bacteria > Bacteroidota > Bacteroidia > Bacteroidales > JBMOLL01. The sequence continues at coordinate 7,824 of JBMOLL010000036.1, forward strand.
TAGTTTAGCCCTGGCATACATGGCGTTATTATCACCGATGCCCAGTGTGGCACCACTTTTCACTTCCACGCTGCTCCTGCCCAGTGCTGCGGCAACCGGTGCCGACAGGGTACCTTCTTCAACCGTGATCCTGCCGGAGAAATCGCTGTTGTCCGAATTCAGGATCAGGGAACCTGTACCGATCTTTGAAAGAGCATGAACACCAACAAGTTCCGCATCGAGTGTAAGTATACCTCCCGCTCCGAAAAGGATCGAATCCTTAGTGGCTACTTTTCCGGCAAGAGATACATCAGCCGGAGCGAAGATCCCGGCTTTCGCCACCGAGATATAGGCAGCCGAGCTGTTCGCCATGACATCAAGTATGGCCCCTTTCTTAAGGATAAGGTCTGCGGCGAAAGTCCCTCCATCGGCCTGCAGGGTGCATTCACAGTCGACCGTTGCCGATTCCCCTGCTGCCGGGACACCCTGGGGATCCCAGTTTTCAGGTACATTCCAGCCCATGGTGGCACCGCCTCCCGTCCAGTTATAGGTCTGTACTGCAGCCGGTACTGCGGTAGGATCCCAGTTGTCGCTTCCGGCCATCACCACCTGGGCCGTGTAGAGAGGAGCTTCTGCCTCTGTCAGGGCCCTGAGCCCTGCCCAGGCAGCCCGCTGACTCATATCGGCACCGTCGCCGGTATTGGCGTATTCGTATAGGTGGAGATCGGCACTCGTGGCGGCATAATCCATGTCCCAGGTATCGCCCCAGCCCTCGGGATGGATCATACCTGTCATGTCGCAGTAGAGCCAGGCCACTTTGGGATAATTGTGCCAGGGCCGTCCGAAGCGTACGAGTTCACCGTCGTCGCCCGCCCTTGGACTGCCGGTGGCATAGGTCAGTGCACAATGGTCAAAAACAAAGCCATAAGCTTGGTTCAGACCGGTGGAAGGAGCCGTGATCCATCCGCCTCCCCAGCTCCGGATCTCGCAATCCTGGAAAAAGACGGTACCCGATCCGTAAATATAGTCGGTCCGGCCCACCACTAGGCAATCCTTGAAATAACTCCTTTTGCCATCGCTCCAGAAGTACATGGTATCCTGGTATCCGTAAAAATCGACTGAAAGAAACACACATTTATCGGCTCTCACAGTGATGGCCTGCGCCTGTCCTACCGGACCTGCCGTATTCTGAATGGTCAGATTTTCGGCCCTGAAGCCATCACCCAGGATAGTCAGCGTGGCCGATGTGGCAATATTGTCTCCGGTCCATAAGGCAGCATCCTCAGTCGGGCATTTGCCCGTTGAACAGTCGTAGATGTGATAGCTGATCACGGTTTCGGACCGGCTCTCCCCAATCAGGCTAAGATTGATCTTATCTGCCGGAACGATCAGCTTTTCCGTATTGTACAGTCCCCGCTTGATATAAATGACCGTTGACCGGTCACTGTTTGACGGCGCAGCATTAATAGCTGCCTGCAGTGTGGTAAAATCTCCGGTTCCATCGGCTGCCACTACAATATCGGCACCTTCCGGATAAGTTTGTGCCATTCCGGCACTTGCTATAAAAGCGAACATCCACACAGCCATTAACCGGCCAATAAGCTTCTTCATCGTTTGTCTTTTTAAATTTCCCAACTATTCCGGCAGTTCATCCTTCCTCACTGAAGCTGTATGCCGGCACCTTATGCATGGCAGGTTCTGATATCAGGACAGCCAAAATCAATTTTTGGTTGTCAGAACTTTACCTCATTTTTCTTCACTTCCGTACCCAGGGTGACAAAGTTCTTCATATCCTTTGCTCCTCCGATGGTAATCGCGCTGCACTCCTCTCCCCGAACCATAATATCCGTTCCGGAAGAATAGGCATAATCCAGGTTCCGGATCGATACGTCCTTCGAATTATAAATATCCACGGCTTTCCCTTTGGAGGTGATCAGGTGGATATCGTTGATCTCAACACCGCTGGCATCGGCAATGGAGATCCCGTACTCCGACTGCAGCAGCATAGAGCTGAGCTTCACATTCTCCAGGTTCATCTCCGGGAGACCCTGCAGTATAACAGACTGATAAGCGCCTTTGACTTCAATGTCCCTAATAAAGATGGATCTGAATAAAGGCGTTGCCTCCGTCACGGGTTCAGGCTCCGAAGTGATCCTTTCGTTCCCGTCTTCCAGCAATTCAGAAACCGATTGTCCGCCGTAATACAGGTTAAAGGAGATGGCGTAGGTCGGAATATCGGTCATACGGATATCCGAGATGTAAATATTTTCAACCACTCCGCCCCTGCCCCGGTTACTTTTAAAGCGCAGGCCCACATCGGTTCCCATGAAGGTGCAGCCGGAAACATGCATATTCCTTACACCTCCCGACATCTCGCTGCCGACGGTCACTCCTCCATGCCCGTGATAGACGATACAATTGGTGATGACAATATTTTCCGTGGGGATTCCCCTTTTCCGGCCTTCCTCGTCCTTGCCCGATTTGATGCAGATGGCATCATCACCGACATCCAGGTTGCACCGGTCGACCAGTACGTTTTTGCAGGATTCGATATCCATCCCGTCTCCATTCTGGGAATACCAGGGATTCCTGATTGTCAGATTACGGAGGATGAGGTCTTCCACGATCAGCGGGTGGATGCACCACGCCGGTGAATTCTGAAATACAGGACCGTCGAACATGATCCGGCGACTGTTCTGAATGCTCACCATCACGGGTCTCAGGAAATCGCGGATAGCTTCGTATTCCTCTTTGGTTTTCAGGTTCAGAGGGATATTCATATCTGCACCCTCCGAAGCTTTCATGTATTGTTCCGACGGGTACCAGGCATTACCTTTGGCATTGGTCACACCGCCCGAAGCCACCAGTTTCTTCCACTGCGAGCTGGTGAGCTTATCTTTTTTAACGAAGCGCCAGGCATCCCCCGACCCGTCCCATACCCCTTTCCCGGTGAAGGCAACATTCTCCACGTTGACCCCGTAGATCGGCGAAATGCAGCGCCAGGTGTTCAGGCCTTCAAAGGAAGTTTCAACCAGTGGATACAGATTCTTATCGGTGGAAAAAATGATCATGGATCCCTCTTCAGCATGCAGTTCAAGATTACTTTTCAAAATTATGGGCCCTGTGAGCCAGATACCCGGGGGGATGATCACCTTGCCGCCACCTTTGGAACTTACCGCAGCAATTGCCTCGGCAAATGCTTTCGTATTGAGCTCCTGTCCGCCGCTTATTGCACCAAAATCCACAATGGAAACGGTATATCCGGGGATTTCCGGTTCCCTTATGGCGGGCATGGCAAATTCGATATCCTTTGAGAATTCCACGAGTTTTGGAGGGTTTTCCTGACTACTGACGGTGCAGCTGCTGACTGTCAGCATCAAAGGAATGATCAGTTTTAAGATAGGTTTTGTTATCATTTAGGCGTCTTTAATCTTGATGAATAAATAAATCGGAACGGCTGACCCAGTCGCCCAGTACCGTTTCCGGCCGGAAGACCAGGGCTTCCTTTTCCGTAAGTTGCTTCGACCATTCCACCCGCTGACCGGTACCTGCGCCCGGGCCGGTATTGCCCCATTCGGCAAAACGGGCAGTAGCTTCGTTTTCGGCCTTGTCCCAGTTATTCCAGCCTTCCGGTCTGATTACTTCAGACAGTGTACAGGCAAGAAAAACCGAGTTACCGAAGGGGCGCCAGGGCCTACCGAGGTAAACCGATCCTTCGGGTGCATCCCCTGTGATCCGGCACTTATGGAAGATAAAACCGTAGGTGTTGTCGCTGTTGGTCGAGGGTGCGGTAATATATCCGGCTGTCTTACAGAAGATCGTGCAGTTTTCAAACCACGCAGTTGACCAGCCGAAAATAAAGTCGACCGTTCCTTCGATATAACAGTCGCGATAGTACTGGCGGCTTTTTTCCCCGTGAGGGTACAATGTATCCTGATAGCCCAGGAAACGGCACGACCGGAAAGCGACCATATCCCCATCGATCCTTAGCGCAACCGCTTGACCTACAGGTCCTGAAGAATTTTCAAAGGTGATATTCTCAGCGGTAAAACCATCCCCGAAAAGAAAGAAAGTGGAAGAACCTGTGGTTCCCATCTCCTCTCCGAAGCGGTTCTTTTTTGAGGCATAATCATCGTTGGTAAGGATCACACGGTTCATATCCTCTCCGACCAGGGATACGTTGGTCTTGCTGGCCGGAAGCACCAGTTTTTCTTTATAGATGCCGTTCCGGACAAAGATGGTGGTACGGTTCTTCCGGAAATCCGGAACAGCATCAAAAGCATCCTGCACGGTGGTAAAATCCCCTTTACCGCCCTGGTCGACAATAAAATCCCAGGCAAAAACAGGAACACTGTTTAAGGCCAGCAAAAGCAGGATGTAATTTACAGTTCTCATTTCTTCAGGTCTTCAGCTGCCAGATTCACCAATCCTTCGTAAACCAGCCTGGCCACCTCCCGGGCACCTTCGGGCTGGAAATGCGTATTATCGTTTTGTCCGTCGGGATAAGCCGGATATACACCGGGGGGCAGATTCATAAAATAATGCGTGCTCACATAGTCCTGCCCTTTTTCCGAGAAGCTGTCCATGGAGAGCTGGTTCAGGTCGATGAGCGGAGTTGCTGTTTCCACGGCCACTTCTTTCATACTGGCCGGATAGGAACCATGGACGTTGCTCAGGTGCCCGTTCTCCCAGGGGTAGTTTCTGGCCACCGGGGTGATCAGAACCGGGCGCGCCTTCTTTTCCCTTGTCTGTTCAATAAACAGACGCAGGAACTCCTTGTAGCCCACCGTATCGACATAACGCTCTGTTTTGGCCACCGCGGCATCGTTATGTCCGAACTGTATCAGCACAAAATCGCCCGGTTTCAGGGCGTCCCTTACCTGACGCCACCTGCCTTCCTGGAAGAAGGTACGGGTGCTTCTGCCTCCCCTGGCCCGGTCATCGACCACAACGCTGTCGGCATCAAACCAGTCCTTCAGGCTATCGAGATACGTTCCCGACATGTAGGTCTGGAAGACCTGTCCCCAGCCCGTTACCGGGTAACGTTCGCTTTCGTAATTGTCGTAGAGGGTATAATCGGCCACGGTGGAATCACCGATCAGCCATACCGTAATGATCCTGTCTGTGTATGGACCCCTTGTGCAGGCCTGCAGAAGCAGAACCATCAGAAAAGCCAGTATTCTAATTCTGTTTCTCATATGGCTATTTTTCAATCCGGAACCAGTCGATATCCACGGTACCCGAATCGTTGGTGAAATTTCCCCTGCGGGCGAAATACCCTATTTTTGCACCGATCCAGCGACCCGGTTTTGCCGCGAAAGCCGTTCCAACCTGTCTAAATTTCTTTCCGTCTGTGCTGTAGGAAAAAGTGCATACAGCCCCTTCATCCACCCTGATCCTGAACTGCACCTCGTTCTTTCCTGTAGGCACGGAAAAGAGTTCGATCTCCTCGCCCTCTTTTTCTGCATTTTTGCATTCAACCAGGCTAATCACATAGTTGTCTCCCGATCTTTTCAGGGAGATAAAGCGGTAATCCTCGCCCATCACCACGAAGCCTGCCTCGTCGCCGGAAGTGGAAGAGGAAAGCTTCAGGGAGGTTGTTGCCGTAAACTCACCCGCAGGAAATTTCTGCAGCAAAAGGTTCGGCATCTCCCACAGATTCGACTCCACGCTGGGCCGGGGAAGACAGTTCAGCCTGAAAAAGCCCATGCTTCCTGCCGGGAAACCGAAATTCAGCGCGGGATTGGCATGCCATTGCCATTGCATGCCGGGCTGATTTCCTGAGAACTCATCGCTCTCGGGCGGACTTAGAGGCAGACTTTTCCCGACGACCGGTTTCCTGTAGCTCAGCACAGGCTCACCGGTACCATCCCCGTCGTTATCGGTTCCCATAACCGGCCAGTTGTTTTTCCAGGTCATGGGTTGCAGATGAACGATACGGCCATAGGCTCCCTTATCCTGAAAATGGATGAACCAGTCCTCACCTGTTTTTGTATCTACCCATGCACCCTGATGAGGGCCGTTGACTGTTGAAGTGCCCTGGTTCAGGACGATCCGCGACTCATAGGGCCCAAATACGGACCGCGAGCGCAGGGCCAGTTGCCAGCCACCGGTAACTCCTCCGGCGGGTGCAAAAATGTAATAATATCCATTCCGCTTGTAAAACTTGGGGCCTTCCACCGTCGGGTTATCCGGATGACCGTCGAAGACCAACACCTCATTTCCAATGATTTTTGTTCCATCGGGGTCCATTTCAGCGACCACCAGGATGCTCTTGATCCCGGCACGGCTGCCTGCAAAGGCATGTACGAGGTAGGCTTTGCCGTCATCGTCCCAGAGGGGAGAGGGATCAATCAGTCCACGTCCACCTTTTACAAGGACCGGCTCCGACCATGGACCGGCGGGATCCTCCGCCCGGATCATGTAAATTCCAAATTCCGGATCGGGATAAAAAATGTAGAAACTGCGGTCGTGGTAACGGATACAGGGCGCCCAGACTCCCTGTCCGTGCCGGGGCAGGGAATAGTATTCTTCAGGGATCAGGCGCGGAAGGGCATAGCTTTTCAGTTCCCAGTTCACCAGGTCCCTGGAATGTAGTATGGGGAGGCCCGGGACACAATTAAAGGATGAAGCAGTCATGTAAAAATCCTCGCCGACACGCACAACGTCCGGATCGGAATAGTCGGCATACAGAACGGGATTACGATAGGTTCCGTCGCTGTTATCGGCCACCCAGACTCCGGATACAGGCTGCTGGGCAGCGGTATTCAGCGCCAGCGCCAGCCCTGTCAGAAGGAGCAGCCTCCCCGCGAATCCGGTCCTGTAGAATAGTGTCATACCCCTTTATTTTTTGTCTGCAACCAGCCCGTTAATGTAAACTTCAACATTCGTATAATGCCTGTAGAGGGTGTACTCCCGGCTGTCGTCTTTTCCCGGGTCCAGTTTATGCTTCGTCTCCCACTGATCGGGCATGCCGTCGTTATCACTGTCGGGTGGAGCAGGCAGGCTTTTCAGCTCGGGCCAGCCGCCGACATCGTTCTGGGAATCGATGATCCCGTTCTTTCCGCCTTCATAGGAAGCACCATACTGCTCCTCCCCTGTACTGACCTCGCGGATAATCCGCAGATCAACCGGGTCGCGCGTCAGGCTGGCACCGGCCGACTCCAGTACGTCGAGATAGGCCTGACGGGCCTTTTCGGTCTTCACCGGTGTATGCTCAACCGGTGATCCGAGCCTGGATGCCAGGATCTGAGTGTCGGTGAGATCGTCGTTCTGGACCCCTCCCTTCCAGTTATCCCTGGAAATTTCCGGAAAGCCTTCGAGCTCATTACCACAGATATAAAATTTACCGGCTGCTAGGGTATCCTTGTTAATGGAGGGATTATAAAACTCTTCGGTTAGTTCCAGGATCCTGTCCCTTACCTTTTTGCGTGTGGCAGGGCCCGGTTTGAAATAGTTGTCGACGATGTTGTAATAGCCCTCTTCTCCCCCGTAAATACTGTTAAATCCCCAGTTATAAATCACATTGTTGCGGATGTCGGTTTTTTCCCTTTCCGGCTTACCGGTGTAACGCGAACCGCATAGCCTTGGATTTCTGCTGGTGTGATCCGACAGGAGATTATGGTGGAACGACGCGTTGAGTCCTCCCCAGATCCCGCCATAACCGTGTTCTCCTTTGTGATGTTCCGACAGGTAGAGGCTTTCACTGACAATACACCACTGCATGGTGAAATTCTCATTGTCATAAAAGGAAGCGACCTCGTCCATGGCCCAGCTGAAGCTGCAGTGGTCAATGATGATGTTTTTGTGGCCGGATCCTGATGCCGCGTCATTTTCCTCCTTCATCACATCCCCGGGCCGCACCCGGATGTACCTGATGATCACATTATCCGCTTCAACCTTCAGTCCGTAGTTCTTCAGGCAGATCCCGTCACCGGGGGCTGTTTGTCCGGCAATAGTGATACTGTCATTTTTAATATAGATGGGCTTTGACAGTTCAATATTTCCGGAAACCCTGAAAATGATGATCCGCGGACCTTTCGCTTCGATGGCCTTACGGAGGCTGCCATTACCCTTGTCGTTGAGGTTATCCACATAGATCACCCGGCCGCCCCGGCCGCCGGTGCAAAATGCTCCTCCCCCTTCAGCACCGGGGAATGCGGGGGTCTGAGCATTGCAGGCTACCAGGATCAGCATGGAAACCAGCGATAGAAAAATCGTTTTAAAATGTTTCATTGCTTTTCAAAAGTGGCG
>JBMOLL010000037.1:0-15982 GCA_049325415.1 Bacteroidota bacterium
GGCCGATTACATGCAATGGCCCTCTTTTGCCTGGACCCTTCTTTTCGTCGCCATGTTCCTCGGGGGGAGTACCGGCTCCACTGCCGGGGGTATTAAAATTGCCAGGCATGTCTTGCTGCTGAGAAATATCCAGCGTACCTTCCGGCAACTGATCAATCCGAATGCGGTGCTTCCCATGCGGCTGAATAATAACTCCATCAACGAATCCGACAATAATTCCATTCTTTCCTTTATTGCCGTTTATATCCTGGTCTTTATGGCCGGAAGTCTGCTGATGATGCTGATGGGCGTGGAAGCCCGGGAATCGGCCAGTTCAGTGGCCACCTGCATGGCAGGTATCGGGCCCGGCCTGGGGAGTGTTGGGCCGGTCGGGAACTTTGCACAGGTCCCGGCTATGGGAAAGATCCTGCTTTCCTTCCTGATGCTGGTCGGTCGCCTGGAAATCTTTACCGTGCTGATGCTGTTTACCAAAACATTCTGGAAAAAATAAAGGTCCCGGATTTCCTGTTCATAATGATGTTAAGCATGCCTTCTATTCTCCAAACCTGTATCCGATCCCCGATTCGGTAATCAATAGTTTTGGCTTCGAGGGATTGTCTTCAATTTTTTTCCTTAACTGGGCAACAAAAACTCGCAGATACTGCGTTTGCTCGAGGTAACCGAAACCCCATACTTCTTTCAGGATGTACTGGTGCGTAAGCACCCGTCCTGTATTCTTTGCCAGCAGACACAGGAGAGAATATTCGGTAGAGGTCAGCTTGAGGATCTGTTCATTTTTTCTGACCACATGGTTGACCATGTCTATTCTTAAAGTACCGAATTCAAGTACACCCGTATCGTCTTTTCCCTCCGCAGACCGCAAAGCGGCTCTGATCCTTGCCAGTAATTCACCGCTTCTGAAAGGTTTGGTCAGGTAATCGTTGGCTCCGTTATCAAGAGCACGTATAATCTCTTCCTCGGTATTTCTGACCGATAAAATAATGATGGGTTTAAAATACCATTCCCGCAGCAGCTTCAGCATTTCATGGCCGTCCATGTCGGGTAATCCCAGATCAAGGATAATCGCGGACGGATGTGAAGTGGATGCTTCTCTTATTCCGTTACGACCGTTATCAGCCTGTATGATCCTGTAGCCGCTAGCCGACAGGGTGATCTCCAGCAGGCGGCGGATCTGGATTTCATCGTCGATGATTAAAATTGTTTGCTCCTCTTTCATGGCATTTCCATCTGAAGATTATTCATATCGGGAACTCCTGAAGGTATGGTGACGGTAAATATAGCCCCGCCTCCGACCCTGTTTTCAACTTTTACGCTGCCTTTGTGTGCCTCAACAAATCCTTTAACGATAGACAGACCTAGTCCCAGACCTCCGGCTTTACTTCCTTCGGTCCTGAAGAACTTTCTGAAGACATTCTTAATTGATCCGGCTGAGAAACCCGGGCCTCTGTCCATTACCTGAATGATCAGTTCTCCCTGCCGGTGCAAGATATCAAGCCCGATATCGGATTGAGCAGGGGCCTGCTCGCTGCAATTGATCAGCAGGTTATACAACACTCTTTCCATAAGACCAAAATCGATTCTTACCAGGGGCATGTCCTCGGGTATGAATACCTGCAGGTTAAAGGCTTTAAGTTCCTCTTTCAGATCATCTGTTACCTTATTAATGAGATCGTTGATATCGTACCAGTCCAGTCGCGGGGAGATCCTGCCGCTTTCAAGCCTTGACATATTCAGCAGATTCTCAATCAGTCTGTTCAAACGTACTGAAGCCATAAAAATCTCCCGGTACAGTGTTGATTGAACATTTCCGGGATGCTCGGTTGATAATAAAGCGTCGGCCGATCCCATGATGGTTGAAACCGGAATTCTCAACTCATGTGAAATGGAATTGAATAAAGTCCTGTACAGTTTATCGGATTCATCGAGAATCCGGGCTTTCTGTGCCAGTTCTCCAAGGAATTCCCTTTCCAGGGCATTTGATATTTGTGTCAGAAAGGTATCCCATAGCGCTTTTCTGTCACCCTGAAACTTATCCTGTTGAAGCACAACAATAACGCCCGGACTAATCCTGGTTCCCGGCATGGGATAGAAGGTGTATTTCTCCCCGGAATCAGCATCAGTGAATCTTCCGGCTTTCTCCGAACTTTTAAAAACCATGTCGGCAATATCAATCTCCCGCTGTGAAAGTTGAATTTCCTTATGTATCCGGCCACTTTTATTGAGGGTGTTCTCACCATCCTGCAAAATAAAAAATATGTTTGACGAAAAGTGTTCCCTGATGCTCGCCACGGCAACATCTATCACCGCCCCTATTCCGGTGGCTTTGGATAGTTCTCTTGTTAATTGGAATAAAGCGTTGGTTCGTTCCTCTCTTTCACGGGTCTTCTGCTCCTGCCGACGAACCCTGGTGGTATATACCCCGTTTACCAGGGCGATAATGAAGAACATCACAAACATGAGGATATCTTCAGCCCGCTCAATATGAAAGGTAAAATGGGGAGGAATGAAAAAGAAATTCCATACCAGCGCACTGAGGGTAGAAGCCAGCAGCACCGGACCAATACTCATAAAAGTCGACAGAAATGAAACTATAAACAACAAAATAAAAGAAACTACATGATAGCTTTCGTTCCTCGACAGCGGTAAACATAACAAAGCAGTCAGGCCAACAATTACCGATGCTGAAATGTAGCTGTTATACAGGAAGGATATACGTTTAAATAGAGCCCTGTTTACCACCTGATTTTCATTTTATTGTTCTGTGCAAATAAATGTAAACTATTTTCACCCGGTATGAAACCACATCAGATTATTTTTGCAGAAACACCCGCAAATATCGTCCTGAACAGCGCCAATACAGGGATTATTTCAAGCCTGCCCGTCCACATTTGGAAGATATACAATAATTCCACAACCGGTGACATTGAGGGATCTGTTATACCTGACGACAGACCCACGGTTGCCTGCGCTGAAGCCGACTCAAAAAGAGCATCGGCAAAATCAAAATCACCACCTGTGAACAGGGTACTGATAACAGCCGATCCGATTATCAGTACAAAGAACAGGATGGCCAGAGTCGCGGCTTTGGTGAACTCCTCATACATTTCTTCATGTAAAAGGGCTTTCCCGTTAAACCTGACGACTTTTACCGTGTTCTCCGAAAAGAAGGATTTATTGACCATCCATTGCAGGCCCTTTTTGATGATCAGCGCCCTGATCATCTTAATACCTCCTACGGTTGCTCCGGATGCCCCACCGATAAACATAGCAAATGCAACAATAAACACTACTGATCGCCAGTCCCAGATCCCTATGTTTGAGGTCTGCCAGCCTGTTGTTGACATGCCACTGATAAACTGGAACACCCCCACTCTCACCGGGTCTGGAACCACATCGGCTTTAAACAGGAGAAACGATTGTATCAGACTGCCAACCAAAAAAGTCAGAAGTAGCGAACGGGTCTGAATATCTTTCCATATTTCACTGATTTTTCTTTCGAAAATCACTTTGTAGAAGAACGGAAGGGATAAGGCTCCAAGAACCATAGGGAATAGATATAACATCTCCATTGCCGGTGAATGATAACTTGCAATGCTGTCGTCCAGTGTACTGAAACCTCCGGTTGACTGGCCGGCCATAGCGTGATTGATTGAATCAAAGATCACTTCGCCAGGCGGATAATCCGGTAAAATGATAAGTGTTCCCACGATCAGATAAACTGCCGAGAAGATTGTAACAAGCAAATAAACCTTCCAGATAGCGCGTGCGGTTTCAATGATCCTCGGCCTTAACTTTTCACCACTTGCTTCTGATCCATATAAAAGAATGGCGCTCTTTCCCGAAGTTTGCTTAAATACTGCCAGCACCATTACAATAAAACCTGCCCCTCCGGTCCATTGAGCGAGAGACCGGTAAAAAAGGACTCCTTTGCCTACCGATGGCTCATGATAGGCCATTGAAAGACCCGTGGTGGTATAGGCGCTCATGCTTTCAAAGAAACAATGCAAGGGCTTCCTGAAATACATCAGGCTGGAAAAGGTGTAGCCGGCACCGGAAGGAATATAGCTGTTCATGATGGCTTCTGGTGTGATTTCTGCAATAACAAAAAATGGAAGCCCACCCACAATAGTAATACCAAGCCAGCCTGAAGCTGCAACTATGAGAGATTGATTGAATTGAGGCTCCTCGGACTCCTTAAAGATCCGGCGTAAAACAAAACCGGCTCCGACTATGATCATTGCCGATATTACAAATCCTAAAACAGAATACCATTCGGCATAAACAGCCGAAATCAATGCAGGTATAAAAACGACAATTCCCAGTAAAATCAAAAGATTGCCAATCTGCTTAAATATAACTTCCAATGTCCCGCTCCTTCTCATCACCACAGCCAGATTTGATACCATGATTTCGTCGTCGCCGAACAGTTTCTTCAGAGTTGCTCCGCAATTCGGAAATCACTGCAAAGTTGGCTAAGTATCTATAAAGGTTTTGTAAAGAACCATTTGTGAGGTATAAAGATTTTATAAACAGACCTGGGTTGGTTTGTTTTTTAATTCATCATAAATAGATTGGTAATATTACAGTAGAGAGATACCTTAAACAATAATCGCGAGATATCCTTCCAAAACCGGATTCCATATTACGTGGTACAATTAATTACTGACTCTTTAGTAAGTATAGAAGCACTGCTCACCTGCCTGCAATTTACCAGCAGCAGCTAACTATCCCAGCATAATTCGCACGATCCCAATCGCCCTTTGATCGAAAGTAGATGATCATTGCGTAATCTGAAAAAGAAGAACCTATGGTTATTATTGAGCTTTACTAAAAAAATCGAGTAAGAATCGGAGGACAGGAAGAGGATATTCAAAAACTTTCATTGAGCGAAAAAAGACAACAATATTCAAAATGCATTTAATCAACCCATTTAATGCGTGTGGAATTGTCCAAGTGTATTAACCATTAAATAAAATATGCCTTTAAAGATGCCTTTAGCCAGACACTCAAAAGGCTATTTTAACAAAATGGGATTAGTCCGACAATCAGTCTACCGTCCGCTTCACTCCTGCAATTTGGGTCTCTCAGAATAAAAATCGCCCAACTCCTTGACACGTATGTCTTATTTCCCTATTTTAGTTCTGCTTGAAAACCATGGTAAATCTCTCGAACTTATTGCGAAAACCCGACTTGCTAACTAAAACCCGAGAATTCAGCCTCACGTAGAGTCAACATTTTTCAGATCGTATCAGCGATGCCTGCTCTTAACATGGCATCAGCCGCTTTGCAATCGCATCGGGTATCCAGGTTCCTGATCAGAACCGGTCCTGCGGCTTGAAGATCTTAGAGATCTTTCTGATACATCCCTTCTTTGCAGGCCTTTGCAAGCTTGTCTTGTCCCTAACAATATCAGTACCGGAACAAGTCAATGCGCAGTGCCCTGCACGCCAGCTCCACCTTTCTGCCTGTCTGTTCCCGACGGGGAACCGGCCATGGTCGCTAAAAGTACACCCGACCGGCTCCAGCAGTTTCTCTGTTCGCCGAAACCGGACTTTCCTTTAACCAAAGACGGCTTTTGTGAGTCAAATTTCATCTTTTGACGATCAAAACTGATCTTTTGTCAGGCGAGAACCATCTTTTGACGATCGAAACTGATCTTTTGTCAGGCGAGAACCATCTTTTGGCAATCGAAAAGTATCTTTTGACAATCGAAAACCATCTTATGGCTATCAAAACTGACCTTATGTCAGCCGAGAACTATCTTTTGACAGTCAAAACTGACCTTATGTCAGTCGAGAACCATCTTTTGGCATTCGAAAAGTATCTTTTGAGACCCGAAAAGTGTCTTTTGAGACCTGAAAAGTATCTTTTGACAGTCGGGAAGTAACTTTTGCGATCCGGAAAGCCGCTTTTAACATATGAAGAACGGCTTTCAACAGACGTGAATAGACTTACGGCACCTCCAAAGGTTCTTTTAAGTCTGTCCGGACTACGGGTCCGGTAAAGAGAAGATGGCCGGCTTAAAAGCAGGAACAAAGAAGTAAATACGTACAGTTTGCAGGTTTAACCGATACAAGTTTCACTTTTAAGAAACCTGCTGAGGAGCCACCCCCTTTGTCCGTATGGACGGATTACTGCACACATTTTCATTTGTAACCTAAAAATGTAACCATGAACAAGATTTTCAGCAATAAACTCAATACCTACATCAATGTTCTGGAACTTCTGGAAACCAACCCGGAACTCACCGGATCCTACACCCTCTTACAGGGCTATATTTCCGAACTGGCCCTGAATGTCGGCGAAATTAAAAAGCTGGTGTCGGTAAGTGAAGTGGAAACCAGCGGGGTTACCACCGATAAAATGGTGGCCAAGGAACGAATGGCCAAATCGGCAAGTCTCATTGCCGCTGCCGGTGCCGGGTATGCCGCTTCCACCGGGAATAACACCCTGGAAGCCCAGCTCGACTACAATTTCAGTGATATCCGCTATGCAAAGGACAGCGAAGCCTACGGGATCGCCTCGGCCATCGAATCAAACCTCAGGCCCCTGTTGCCCGAACTGGCCGACTACCAGATTACTCAGGAAGACCTCGACAGCCTGCTGGCCACCAGTGAAGATTATTTCAAAATGATCGGCGGGCAGGGTATCATGAAAAACTCAAGCATTCAGAATACCAATAACCTTTCCCTGATTTTCAGGAGAACGGACGATCTGCTGAAAAACAAGATGGACCGTTTTATGAAAAGGATCAGTGATAAAAATCAGGAGTTCTATAACTCTTACCTCACTGCCCGCAGGGTGATCGATCTCTAGAGGCAGAGATCGTTCCCTGCCGGCAACCCGCCTCCCCTGTCAATCGGGTGACAGGGGAGGTACCTTAAACCATCATAAGTAAACACCACGATGTACAACAATACTGTCTTCCATCCCCTCCAGGCCGTGATGCTGCTCTGGAGTGCAGCCGGTCACTTCGGAAAAGACGACCCCGCAAACGGGACAACGATCATCACCGGAATGCTTGCGTCCCTGAAAACCGTATCGGAGGGCCGGGATAAAGAACAGGCCTACCTTCAGTACAGCGAACTCCGGCTGACAGCTGCCCTGCGCAATGCGGAAATGATCTACAAGGGGCGGCAGTTAAACTACGAAGAAAACATCCAGCTCAGGAAAGCCTACCTGGAGTCGCTGCAGGAGGACCATACGATACAGGGACAGTTAAAAGATGCCCTGAAAAGCCTTCCGGCTATAACCATCGGCGGAAGCGGCGGCATTGCCCTCATCCAGACTGCCGGAGATGATCCCGGTACCGCCGCCGTCGTATTCTCCGGGCTGATCTTCGGCGCCATAGGGTTCATCGTGAAAAAACTATTCTCCCAATGGCTCCTTTCCCGGAAACAACGGAACAATATCCGGCAGGATTATGAAACCTCTGCCTACTATGAGCACTACCTGAACCGTATGGAAAGCCTGATGATCAGTGTTGCAGACGACCTGAATGCCGCACACCGGGATATTATCGGAAACAGCCCTGCGGAAACAGACCACAATACGCTGACGGAAGCCGTAAAAGAACTGCTCTCCACGGCACGCCCTGTAAGCTGCCCCTGCCTCCACGAACATATCCGGAAGAACCTGATCAGACCAAACCTCTGGCACCTCTGTGAAACAGGTCTGCCCCGCTGCAGGAACTGCCGGCACTTTCCCACCGGCTATGAGCAGAATTGCCGATCCGAAGAAGAACAAAACTAAAATACGCAACATGACAGCAAAATTTCATTGGATCCTCGACAACGGCCACGGGAACGATACTCCCGGGAAACGCTCCCCCGTACTCCCCGACGGCCGGCAGTTTTTCGAGTACGAATTCAACCGCGCGGTCGTAAGCCGGCTAAAAGGCAAACTGGATACGGCAGGACTGCAAAGCACAATCCTGGTGCCTGAACAGCACGACATCTCTCTCCCCGAAAGGGTTCGGCGGGCCAACAGTCTGCAGAGCACCCTGCCGCTTTTTTTTATATCTGTCCACAGTAATGCTTTCGGGAATGCAGGCTTCAGTGCCCCCCGGGGAATAGAAACCTTTTATTATACCGGATCTGTCAAAGGCAGGGCTCTGGCCGAAGTCTTTCAGAAGCACCTCCTGGCACATACCGGCTGGAAAGACCGGAAAGTTAAGGAAGCTGAGTTTTACGTCATAAAAAACAGCGCTATGCCTGCCGTGCTTACCGAAAACGGCTTTTATACCAACCTGGAAGAATGCGAACTCCTTCTCGATGACAGCTGGCGGGAAAAGATCGCCTCCGCCCACTTCGATGCCATCCTCGAACTCGAAAACACTAACCATCTTTAGGCTTTTTGAGCCTTTGTGCCTTTGTGCCTTTGTGCCTTTGTGTCTTTGTGCCTTTGTGTCTTTGTGCCTTTGTGTCTTTGTGTTAAACTTTTGCGTCTATGAAATCTTATGAAAAAAACTGCCACCCTCATTTTGTCAGCTCTTACTCTATTTTACTTCCTCACCATCATCCTCAAAAAGGACAAGCTTCTCGAAAGCACCGATAACCCGGAGTACCAGTCCTACATCGCAGATTACCGTCAGGAAGTGGAGAAAAAAATGAAGGAACTTGCCGGTGAAGAGGAAAAACTGAAAAACTACCGCCTCGAATACCGCGGCAGATCCTCCTCCGGCACTACCGGAAACTTCGAAGGTCCCCAGGTTCACCTGAAAGGGATCCGTTTCCACGACGAATACCTCGACAGAGAAGACCAGCGCCTGCTGCACCTCGATGCCGTTTCGGCCCACTTCGATCCCGATCATGCCTGCTATGGCCTGCCCGATGTCAGCATAAGCATCCAGGATGTGCGGCTGTACGACCCCCGGAGCAAGATCTCCCAATTTCTGGCCGGCGACCAGGGTAAGCCCGAGCCCTACAAGGTGTTTCGCAAAAAGATCGCCACCGATACCAGCGGCACTTCGAAATACCTGGTAATGCAGCTCTGGCTCACCGAGTTTAAGGTAACGGTGGATATCCGGCCCGATAAGGAGTGCTTTGTACGGATCACCGACGACGAGAAGATCAATACCACCTACCCCGGCTTCTGGTACGGCAGCTCACAGGCACAGGTACGACTGAAGGACCTGCGCAGGGAATACCAGGACAGCCGTTACGGGAACCTCTCTTTTATACTGGAGATTATCCCGGATAACTCCCCCGTATACTATGCCTCTTCAACCGGCAGTGCCACGAAAGCCGATTTTGCCATTGCCGCCATCTACTGCGAGGAGGCCCTGATCGGCAACGAACCCGAGGTACAGCGGATCTCCACGAACATCCATTCCGGTCAGCCCGTGTTCCTGAACAACGACAACGATTACGGGCAGATGAACACCAATCCCATGGGTTTCAGTGAAAGTATCGAAGCCAATGCCGGACGCCTGATGGACCTGAAAGCCCTCGACAACAGTTTCATCTGGAACAAACCCTACTACATCAAGCTCTTCTTCAACAACCTCGGCACCTGGCGTTCCGGCATTGTCAACCAGAACGTGTTCCACGACCAGGTCACCTACCGTTTTATCATGCCCGTCTTCGTTGTTGGCAGCTGGGACGTGATCGCCCCGCAGGAGATCCTCCCCGGCTGGAATCCTCCCGAGCCCTATATCCGGAAGGTAACATTGAAGAGCTTCCTGCCTTTTGGGAATCTCGGCTTCGGGGGAAAGCTGGTGAGTTGGCTGCTGATACTGGGTATCGCGGGATTGGGGCTTTACCTGGGGGTTCCGGGCTTATTTAAAAAAGCCGCTTAAGAATTACGAAAGAACAACTAAATAAAAAATCAACACTATGGAAAAGCATTTTATCGCATGGTGGAACGTAGAAAATCTTTTCGATGAAAAAGATGCACCACCCGATCGCCGACCAGATGACGTAAAGAGAAAGATCATCGCCGACCTGTCGGACTGGACCCCGGCCGTACTTGACAGGAAACTGCAAAATCTTGCCGGTATAATAACGCAAATGAACTCCGGACTCGGACCTGACATCTTAGGTGTCTGCGAAGTGGAAAACCGTTATGTGCTGGAACTCCTGACAGGAAAGCTGAACCTCCCTCAACGCCGGTACGGGATCATTCATGCCAACCTGTCTGACAACCGGGGTATTGATGTGGCTTTTATATATGATCAGGCCAGATATACCTTCAATCCCAATGAATTCTTTCAGCATACCATAGTAAAGAGGTATGCCACACGGGAGATCATCCAGGCAACCCTGGTTACCGCAAAAGGAAATGAACTGATCCTCCTGGGCAACCACTGGCCTTCCCGTTCGGCGGGGCAGTATGAATCGGAGCCCTTCAGGATCATTGCCGGGGAAACCATGAGCTATTTCACCGAGCGGATCCTGCAGATCAAGGGGCCTGAGGCCGCCATCATCGCCATGGGCGATTTCAACGACGAAGCCTTTAACCGCGCCCTGAGCGATTATGCCCTGAGTGTGCGGAGCCGGAACAAGGTGGTTTACGGCCAGAACCCCTACCTGTTCAACCTGATGTGGCCCCTGATGGGCAAACGTATTTCTTCCTATGTCTACGACGGACATCCCCTGATGATCGACCAGTTCATGGTCTCGAAGGGAATTGCCAAAAAAAGCGGCCGCTTCGACCTCGATGAGGAACTGGTGAACATCGAGATCTACGACGGCATGGTCGAAGGGCGCTATAATGAACCGGTACGCTTCGGCCAGAAAAACTCCAACCTGAACGGCTACAGCGACCATCTGCCGGTGTCGTTTGTGTTGGGGGAGAAATAAGTAGCCGAGATCACTGGTCCACTTGAATACCAAACCTTAATAGTGTATATTTGTGTTGCATCAAAAAAGGTTTGAACACGGTAAATATCAATATTAAGCGTTTAAATCATCAGCTGAGACTTTACAGGCTCTCAGCAGGTGATTTGCTGGACAACCTGAACAAGGGCCGGAAAACAGTCTATACGGAAAACGATATTTTCTCCGGCAGAATAAATTTTGCATTATTGAAGAAGATCGATGAGATTTTCAAAAAAGGCCTGAGTTACTATATCGACCCGAAAGATCCTGTTGAACTAAAGGATGAAAGTATTTTTTTCAGGAAAGATACCTTTAATGCGGAGCTTAGCCTGGGAGCCAAACAGATTGTAACCCGTTTTGAAGAAGAGGCGGTAACTTTTTCCGCGTTATCAAAACTTACCGATCTGAAGATAAAAAGAACACTTCCCTACTATTCAGTTAACCGTGATCCTGAGGAAGCAGCATTGGAGATCAGGATGAAATTATATCCAGGTTTTATCCCTGACAGGAAGGAATTTCTTAAGTCGCTGATTAACCAATTGGCTGAAAATAGCCTTCTTGTATTCGAGTTTACCGAATCCTGGAACAAAAAGGAGAAAGCCAACATAAATGGCTTCTTTATTGCCCCGGACGTCATCGTATTAAAACGTCAGAATTCATACAGAAGAGAGATCTTTACTCTGGCTCACGAACTGGGCCATTACCTTTTAAACGCTGAGGAAATCGACGAGAAGATCGGAGATGAGATCTCTGCATATGAAAAAGCTGATCAGACGGAGAAATGGTGCAATGATTTTGCTTATTATTTCCTTGCTGGTGAAACGGATACGAAACTAACTGCATTGGAAAAGGCTGAAGCGTCAAATGATTTTTATCACGAAGAAATTAAAAGCATAACAGATAGAACTCATTTGAGTGAATTTGCCCTTTACACCCGCTTACGGATATTAGATAAAATATCCTGGAGCGATTATATACAGGTTAAAAAGGAGTTTGAAGATAACTATCGCAAAAGAGAAGAGGAACGAAGGAAACAAAAAAAACTGGAGAAAGCCAGTGGAAAAAAAGCTGGCGGAGGAATTCCAAAGCCAATCTACTCTCCCCTTTATATTAACACGATGCAGTCTGCCCTGATAGAAGGCATAATCGGGGAAGCTGAATTCTGCAGACGCCTAAGCATTAAACCTCAGCATATCCATAAATACCTGTAATGAGGGCAGTGATTGATACGAGCTCATTACTGGCACTGGTACGGTATTACCTGCCCTTTGAAAAAGAATTTTCTTTGACAAAACTTATTCAAGGTAAAATAAAGAATGGAGAATTAATCCTTCTGGATAAAGTTGCTCTTGAATCAGTTAGGGTTTCCAGGGGTGTGATAGCGGAAAAACTCCCCGTAATAAAAGACAAAAAGCATCAGTTTGTTACTGATTTCCTTTTACCAGAGGCCGGTTTTATTAGGGATCTTGAAAACAAATTATCATACCCGGTACAAAAAAGAAAACTCGGTGAAACTGAATTCGAAAACCGGAAAAGGGAGTTCCTCGAATCGGCTGATGCAAAATTGATTTTGTTCTGTTTGGCAGATAAGCGCTCTCCATCCTTAGACGAACTGATCCTGGTAACTGAAGAGTCCAGGGCCAGCAACGATGGCAAATTATTCAAGAAGCTACCAGTGCTTTGTGAATTGCTGGATATCGGGCATTGTAATCTTACGTCATTGCTTATAGAACACTTCAAAGTGAGGATGAGTGAGTTTTTACTCTAACGTCAAAAAACCTGGGCTTCCGTATTTTTGCTGTAATTATATTTTAAGGTAATTTTGCATTTGTAAAGCTGATCAGGGACCCCATCTGCGACGACCTGAATGGTCGGAAGGAGCATAATCTGTTCGGCTTTACTTTCTTCTGTTATACTGAGACCGAACAGTTCAGTAATTTTTGAGAACGAAAGTACCGGAATTTTCCGCTTTAAGTTTCAAAGCTGTTTATCATTCGAACATTCAATTAAACCACTAAATTACAGGCAAAAGGCTGTAAAATTTAAGAGCTGCTTTCCTGCTTATTGAATTAAAAATAGGTTTAGCTGGTTTCACATGAAGTTTTAAAAATTCTTTTATTCCTGCAATTTATTAAATCGATAGTATGAGATTTATATTGCCTGTATTCGTAAACTGTTTGGGGTAATGGCGGTCTGGTAAAATTATCAAACGGTAAAGAAAACTTTATATGCTCTTTCTCATCAATAAAATCCTGTAAAATAAAGAAGTCAACATAACCTCTGAAATCAACAAACAAATCAAAAAAATCTTTGTATCTCTCAAGAGCGCTGTAAAGTGGACTTTGTTTGTCTCGATAAAAGAGTCTGATGCACTCCAAAGTTAAATCAAACCTGTCGCAAATCATTCTGCTAATACCTCTGGCTTGATTAATTGTAAGACCGTTCTTTTTGTGAGCAGGAAAAATAATATGTCCTCCAATAGTACGGACTTTTTGCTTCAGTTCTTCTTTTTCTATGGCTGAAAGCCAGCCTTCAAATTTATTGTTGTACTTTCCGTCAAAATGAGGAAACATTCGATCACTTGACAAATTCATACACAAAACACTTTTTAACAGCAGCCTTCCATACCTGTCACCATTAACTTCCATATCCAAAAATTTTCCACCCGGCAACTCTTTACTCCATAATAATTTATGAGTATCATATAATTTCTGGCTGTCTTTATCCGGGTCTCCACAAATGCTGTCTTGCCTGAAGTCAAAATCTATATCAATTTTTCCCATCCTTAAACTTCTCTATTTAAACAAGTAATATCGCGGTTGTGTCATGTCAGACAATTGCCTGTTACTTGACATCTGGGTTCTGTTGAAAACAGCTGTATATCATTCCTTCATTCTATCAAACCACAACTTATTTCATCTGCTGAAAGGGGGTGGGCCGCTGTATATCATTCCTTCATTCTATCAAACCACAACTTGAAATGATGATTCCAATGGATTCCCGAAGCTGTATATCATTCCTTCATTCTATCAAACCACAACAGCCATGCCGAGCGCATACTGAGAATGCCAGCTGTATATCATTCCTTCATTCTATCAAACCACAACATTATCACGATAGAAGAGTTAAATAAAACTGCTGTATATCATTCCTTCATTCTATCAAACCACAACCTCGGCACCCGGATTCAATTCGATGAAAGGCTGTATATCATTCCTTCATTCTATCAAACCACAACCTGACTGGAAGCGACACAACCGGGGACGGTGCTGTATATCATTCCTTCATTCTATCAAACCACAACAAATATCCATGAGTGAAATATCGAACAGCGGCTGTATATCATTCCTTCATTCTATCAAACCACAACAAGATCCGGTTAGTTCGTGTGCATCAACCGCTGTATATCATTCCTTCATTCTATCAAACCACAACTATTCATTCTTCCTCCTCCTCAGTGAAATAGCTGTATATCATTCCTTCATTCTATCAAACCACAACTAAATATGTTCTTCATAACTTGCACGCATTGCTGTATATCATTTCTTCATTCTATCAAACCACAACTCAATATTTGAAGGGTACCGGGGGTCCTGCGCTGTATATCATTTCTTCATTCTATCAAACCACAACCGCAGAACTGGTCGCCTCTTTCATTCTGGGCTGTATATCATTTCTTCATTCTATCAAACCACAACTGGTCGCGAGCCCCCTTCGGTAATTTCTCAGCTGTATATCATTTCTTCATTCTATCAAACCACAACCCGTACGACATACGCCGTGCGGTTGGCTGAGCTGTATATCATTTCTTCATTCTATCAAACCACAACCAGCAGCGGTATGGTGAATACAAGTTCAAGCTGTATATCATTTCTTCATTCTATCAAACCACAACGCATTTTTGTAATACAAACGTGTTTCATATGCTGTATATCATTTCTTCATTCTATCAAACCACAACCGACAGTAATGAACTACAGATTCAAAACCTGCTGTATATCATTTCTTCATTCTATCAAACCACAACTCAACAGGAACAACTGTCTCAAGTATCGCAGCTGTATATCATTTCTTCATTCTATCAAACCACAACTCACATGAAAAGAAACTCAGTGTTTCAATGGCTGTATATCATTTCTTCATTCTATCAAACCACAACCTGGAATATCCGCATCCCCGAATATTTGTAGCTGTATATCATTTCTTCATTCTATCAAACCACAACCAGGAACAGCTTGCTATGTTTCTGCAAACAGCTGTATATCATTTCTTCATTCTATCAAACCACAACGAGATTTATGAGTGAAACTATTGAAAAACGGCTGTATATCATTTCTTCATTCTATCAAACCACAACAATATTCATGTTCTGAGCCACACTGCTCACGCTGTATATCATTTCTTCATTCTATCAAACCACAACCGGTTGCTGCTTTTTGCTGATCCGAGTCCTGGCTGTATATCATTTCTTCATTCTATCAAACCACAACTTTTGCGCTACTCTTTTCCCCGGTTCGTAAGCTGTATATCATTTCTTCATTCTATCAAACCACAACATAATGCCCCCCCTGGTTTAGGGGGGGCTGGCTGTATATCATTTCTTCATTCTATCAAACCACAACTGGCACCATTCCCGTTGCGAATTTATCAAGGCTGTATATCATTTCTTCATTCTATCAAACCACAACTCCCAGGTATTCAGGACGCTGAAGCCTGGCGCTGTATATCATTTCTTCATTCTATCAAACCACAACCTCGAGGCCTGGTCGGATGTAGTGATAAAGCTGTATATCATTTCTTCATTCTATCAAACCACAACCTTGGTTCGGCCTATCTTGAATCAAACCAGCTGTATATCATTTCTTCATTCTATCAAACCACAACTTAGACGCGTTCTCTATATCGTTCTTTTTTGCTGTATATCATTTCTTCATTCTATCAAACCACAACCAATAGCAACCGAGTGCTGATTTGCCGCCGGCTGTATATCATTTCTTCATTCTATCAAACCACAACGCTTTTGCAGAAGTCACAGCCGAGGCAGAGGCTGTATATCATTTCTTCATTCTATCAAACCACAACTCCAATTCATTGAACTGCGTACACAGGTGAGCTGTATATCATTTCTTCATTCTATCAAACCACAACCAGGGGCATATCAA
>JBMOLL010000038.1:0-15144 GCA_049325415.1 Bacteroidota bacterium
GCTCTCAGGGCAATTCCTGCTTTCCCTGAGTTCACGACAAAAAAAAACTCCGGCTCTGCGTAAGAACCGGAGTAAGGTGCCCAGGACTGGACTCGAACCAGCACGCCCTAAACGGGCACCAGCCCCTCAAGCTGGCGTGTCTACCAATTTCACCACCTGGGCAGACTGAAAAAAAGTGCCCAGAACAGGACTCGAACCTGCACGTACTTGCGTACACTAGTCCCTGAAACTAGCGCGTCTACCAATTCCGCCATCTGGGCAAATGATGATCCAATATACTATAAGAACTCTGATCAGGTGTGCTGATCTCTTTATCTCTAGCCTGGATGGCGGGAGCTCAACTGCGTCTCGGTTCCGCCATCTGGGCAAATGATGATCCAATATACTAAAAGAACTTTGATCAGAAATCCTGATCGGTCTATCTCTAGCCGGGATGGCGGGAGCTCAACTGCGTCTCGGTTCCGCCATCTGGGCAAATGATGATCCAATATACAAAAGAACTTTGATCAGAAATCCTGATCGGTCTATCTCTAGCCTGGATGGCGGGAGCTCAACTGCGTCTCGGTTCCGCCATCTGGGCAAAAGTATTTCAAAAAGCAACCCCGGTGTGTTCCGGGGTTGCAAATATATAAATTTTCAAAATTGCTTATCTGCTTTGTACAATTTTTTTTTATTGCTCAGCATTTTTTATTGATTTCGAGAATCTGCTCTGTTTCATGTCAGAGGTTCTGAATACATCTTTGCTCTTAACACTCTCTTTTGCAAGCTTTTTCATACTCACCCTTTCCAGTGTAACTTTTTTTGCATCGGCATAGTAATCCACATAGGCAAAGAAGTCATGGATATAGCCTGGTGTCAGGACCTGTGTTTCAATGAAACCGACGTCTTCGGAAGCCAGGGTGTAATTATCATGGTGGGCCTCCCAAACATCTACATAATAGCGCTGATTATCCAGGTTTTCAAATATTACCTTACCCAGGGTGCTGGTGAAGCGTTCCTCGCCTGGATTGGTCTGGTTTTCCCAGTCGGTCAGTGTCGGAAACAGAATTACCGAGGCATCGGGAACCGCATATTCCTGGTAATATTCTTTAACCGTTATCCGCACGGTGGATCCGGAACCGTTATAAACATCCACTTCAGAAGTTGCCGTAGCAATTACCTCAGTACCCGATTTAACTACGAGGGTAACGGTATAGGTCCCCGGTGAATCAAAACTGTACACCGGACTCCCCGCATTGGATCCGTATCCGTCGCCAAAGTCCCATTCATATGAGAGACCTGATGTGGACGTGTTGTTAAAAGTAACGGCTTCTCCCACGTAAACCAGATCGGTCTGAACATTCAGATAACTGTTGCCATACGGCAGTTCGGTTGTAAGATAGAAATCGGCCACGGCCGGGATGACCTCGACGTCGGTGTAGAGCACATCAAAACTTCCGTTCCTTCCTACCGCTGTTAACGAAACACTGTAGGTTCCGGAGGTGGCATAGATATGGGTGGGATTATAATCCGTGGAAGAAGAACCGTCGCCAAAATTCCATTCAAAACTTTCGGCGTTGGTGGAAAGGTTTTCAAAAATCACCTGTTCACCCGCATAAGCCGGGTCAGGGGAAATACGGCAGCTGGCTACGGGGTCTTTCTGACAGGACACGAGGGCCAGAGCCATTGGCAGTATGAATAATATCGCACGTTTCATAGTATAAGTATTTAATTTCTCAGCTAAACTCCAAATATGATGCCAAAAAAAGGCAAGTTGGAATATAGGGGAGTTTTTTATTCCTTTACAGGACTAATCTACAAATTTCCGGGATATGAGAACCAACAGGATTGTCCTCTTTCTTTTCTTTCTTTCTTTCGCTGCCGTTTCTGCCGGTCAGGAGACAAGGGAACTGACCCTTGAAGATATATTCATCAGCAGGAAATTCAGTGAAAAATCGCTTCACGGCCTGAGTTCCATGAAAGATGGCCTTTATTATACGGTTGCAGAAAAGGGGAATTGCATTAGTAAATACAGTTACAAAACCGGAGAAGCTGTTGCCACACTTTTCGACGGAAGCCGGTTCAGTTCGCTTCCTCCGTTTACAGATTACAGTTTCAGCAATGATGAAAAGAGGATACTTTTTACCTGTGAGCTTGAGCCTATCTACAGGCATTCTTTCAGTGCCGGATTTTTCATTTATGATTTTGAAAGCGATACAATTTATCCCGTTTCCAAAAAAGGAAAACAGCAACTTGCTTCCTTTTCACCCGATGGTAAATTGGTAGCCTTTGTGAGAGACAACAACCTTTTCATTGCCGATCCCCTGAAAGGCAAGGAACAGCAGATAACTTTTGACGGGATCAGGAACCGGATCATCAACGGGGCACCCGACTGGGTCTATGAAGAGGAATTCGGATTTTCAATGGGCTACCAGTGGTCGCCCGACAGCCGCAGAATTGCTTTCTACCGTTTCGATGAAACCGGAGTCAGGGAATTCACTATGATGAAATACGAAGATCTTTATCCGGAACCCGTGACCTATAAATATCCCAAAGCCGGCGAAAGCAATTCGGTGGTCTCCGTTATTATTTATGACCTTGAAAGCGGAAAACAAACAGTGGTCGATACTGGTAAAGAGACCGATCAGTACATCCCCAGGATTAAATGGACCAGTGACCCGGGCGTTCTCTCGGTAATCAGGCTGAACCGGCTTCAGAACCATGTGGAAATACTCCATGCTGCTGCCCAGGATGGCAGCTCCCGGGTGGTTTATGAGGAATACAGCAAATGGTACATTTCTGAAGCCACCGATGACATGATTACCTATCTTGATGATAACGAACACTTTATCCTATTCAGCGAAAGGGATGGCTATTTTCATTTTTACCTGTATAATTTCCGTTCAGGAGACCTCAAACTCATTACGGCAGGTAACTTTGATATAGCGTCCTATGAAGCCTATGACCCGGAGAACAGACTACTTTATTATTCATCCTATGAGGATTCTCCGGTCATGAAACAGATCTACTGTATCCGAACCGACGGCACCGGAAAGAGAAAAATCTCTACTCTTCCAGGTGTTGACAGGATTTCCTTCAGTGAGAACTTCCGGTATTACATCCTCAGTCATTCCGACGCGAATAACCCGCAGACCATCAGTCTGTATGACCACAAGGGCAAGAAGATCAGGGTGCTGGAAGACAACAATGCGCTGAAGGAAAAAACGAAGGAATACCGTTTCTCCCCCGTCGAATTTCTTTCCGTTCCCGGGGCCGACGGCACTCCGCTCAATGCATATATGATCAAACCTCCCGATTTTGATCCTTCAAGAAAATACCCCCTGTTCATGTATGTCTATGGTGGGCCTGAATCCCAGAATGTTCTTGATAGCTGGAGCTCCCGTTCAGCCTGGTTCCAGTATCTGGCTTCCGAGGGATATGTGATCGCCTGTGTGGATAACCGGGGTACAAATGGCCGGGGTGAAGCTTTCCGGAAAGCCACCTATATGCAGTTGGGCAAACTGGAGACCCTTGATCAGCTGGCAGCAGCCCGCTGGTTGTCTGAACTTCCCTACATTGATGCCGGCAGGCTGGGGATCTTCGGATGGAGCTACGGGGGATTTATGACCAGTCTTTGCATGACAAAGGGCAAGGGACTTTTCCGGATGGGTATAGCCGTGGCACCCGTAACCAGCTGGAGGTATTACGATACCATCTATACTGAACGGTTCATGAGAACCCCGCAGGAAAATCCGGAAGGATACGACGATAACAGTCCCATCAACTTCGCGTCGGGACTCAGCGGTAAATTCCTCCTTATTCACGGCAGTGGCGATGATAATGTACATTTCCAGAATTCCATGATGTTCGCCGAACAACTTGTGCAGGCCGACAAACAGTTCGAGATGCAGTTCTATCCGAATAAAAACCATGGGATTTACGGCGGAAATACCACTTACCACCTGTATACCAGGATGACGGATTTTATTCTGAAAAACCTCTGAGCAGATTGTAAAGCATGGCAGTCCCTTCTCCAAACGAGTACCCGGGGTGGTTGCCGGTTTCCCTTAAAGAGGTGGAAGCCAGAGGCTGGGATGCGCTTGACGTGATCCTCATCACCGGGGACGCCTATATTGATCACCCCTCATTCGGGGTTCCCCTGCTTGGAAGGCTACTGGAAAGTCAGGGTTACCGGGTCGGGCTGATTCCCCAGCCCAACTGGAGGGATGACCTCCGGGATTTTCGCAAACTGGGCCGTCCGGGATTGTTTTTCGGAGTATCTGCCGGGGCCATGGATTCCATGGTCAACCATTATACGGCTCAGCGCCGCCGGCGTTCAAATGATGCTTACACTCCGGGAGGGAAAGCGGGTTTCAGACCCGATTATCCCAGCATTGTCTATACCCGTATCCTGCATGAGCTTTTCCCCGATGTACCGGTAATCATCGGTGGCGTCGAAGCTTCGCTGCGAAGATTCACCCATTACGATTACTGGCAGGACCGGCTGAAGGAAAGTATCCTGCTCGAATCGGGAGCCGATCTGCTGGTTTACGGAATGGGTGAAAAGGCCATACTCGAAATTGCCTCCCGCCTTTCGCTCGGAGAACCTGTCAGTAAACTGCGGGATATTCCCCAGACGGCTTATGTTTCTGATTCCACTGCGAGTGATGCCTCAGACAGCAGCGTCCCTACCCTTATGATGAATTCTCATGAAGATTGCCTGAAAAGTAAAAAGACCTACGCCACAAACTTCCGGATAATCGAGGAAGAGTCGAACCGGATGTCGCCTGCAAGACTGATCCAGCCCTCCTCCGGTCGCCTGGTGATCGTGAATCCACCCTATCCCCTGCTTAGCGAGAATGAACTCGACAGTTATTACGACCTGCCTTTTACCAGGCTTCCCCATCCCCGGTACCACTCAAAAGAGCCCATTCCGGCCTATGAAATGATCCGGCATTCCATCACGATCCACAGGGGTTGTTTCGGGGGATGCAGCTTCTGTACCATTTCGGCCCACCAGGGAAAATTTGTCCAGAGCAGGTCTGAAGAATCCATCCTGAACGAGGTAAGGAGTGTGGTTGCCATGGAGGATTTCAGAGGCTACATCAGTGATCTGGGAGGACCTTCCGCCAATATGTACCGTATGAAAGGCAAAGACAGTGCCCTTTGCCGGAAATGCAGGCGCCCGTCCTGTTTGTATCCGAAGATCTGCAATAACCTGGATACGGATCATCGCCGTCTTACCTCCCTTTACCTCAGGGCGGCGGAAGTGGAAGGTGTTAAAAAAGTATTCATCGGCAGCGGAGTCAGGTATGATTTTATTGAACAGGATAACCGGCTCAGTCATTTTGCCGAGTATGCCGAGGAACTCATCTCGGCCCACGTTTCGGGCCGCCTGAAGGTCGCCCCCGAGCACACGGAAGAAAGCGTTCTGAGGATGATGAGAAAACCCGATTTCCGCCTCTTTCATTCCCTGCTGGCCCTGTTCAACCGCATCAACAACCGTCACGGACTCAGGCAACAACTCATCCCCTATTTCATTTCTGCACATCCCGGGTGCCGGCCGGAGGATATGGCAGAGCTCGCCGTTAAAACAAAACAACTGAATTTCAAGTTGGAACAGGTTCAGGATTTCACACCCACCCCGATGACCCTGGCAACGGAAATTTATTATACGGGATTGGATCCCTATACCCTGAAACCGGTTCTTACCGCTCACACACCGGAAGAGAAACAGGAACAACTGCAGTTCTTTTTCTGGTACAAAAAAGAGTTTGCAAACCGGATCAGAATTGAACTAAGGCGTCTTGGCCGGGACGACTTAATAGGAAAACTTCTGGGAAAAAGTGCACACGCCGGAACCAAACCCTGAAAACAGGGTTTATTACCGGAATGTTATCCCCGTTGAAATATCCGTCGGGGTGCTTTCAGTATTGCCTTAGTTTTACTAACTTTGGCTGCTTTTTTGCTAAAAAATCACGAGAGAATGATCAATATTACTTTTCCGGACCAATCCGTCCGGCAATACAACGAAGGGATAACAGGAATGGAAATTGCCCAGAGCCTGAGCAACAGTCTTGCCCGCGAAGTCCTGTCGATTACAGTTAACGACCAGGTCTGGGATCTGAGCAGACCCATTTACAGTTCTTCGAGCATAAAACTTCATAAATGGGACGATGAGGAAGGCAAGCATGCCTTCTGGCATTCATCGGCTCACCTTATGGCTGAAGCTATTGAAGCACTTTTTCCCGGAACAAAATTCGGGATCGGTCCTGCCATTGAGAATGGATTTTACTACGACGTGGATCCCGGTGAAGGAATTGTCATTAAAGATTCTGACCTTCCTCTCATTGAAAATAAGATGAAGGAACTGGCTGCGCAGAAAGAAGTCTATAACCGGAGCGAGGTATCAAAGAAAGAAGCTCTGCAGTTTTTCACCCAGAAGGGGGATGACTACAAGATCGAACTGATCG
Source organism: Bacteroidota bacterium (assembly GCA_049325415.1). Classification (GTDB taxonomy): domain Bacteria; phylum Bacteroidota; class Bacteroidia; order Bacteroidales; genus JBMOLL01. The sequence continues at coordinate 6,453 of JBMOLL010000038.1, forward strand.
GTGACCTGGAGGATGGGACCATTTCCTTTTATAAACAGGGAAAGTTTACGGACCTTTGCCGCGGACCTCATCTTCCCGACACCTCTGCCATCAAGGCAATTAAATTACTGTCCATTGCAGGTGCCTACTGGCGCGGAGATGAAAAAAGAAAGCAGTTGACAAGGATTTACGGGATCACTTTTCCGAAGCAGAAAATGCTCGACGATTATCTTGAGCTTCTCGAGAAAGCAAAGGAACGCGATCACCGGAAGGTCGGCAAGGAACTGGAATTATTTACCTTCTCGCAGCGGGTTGGTCCCGGACTGCCACTCTGGCTTCCCAAGGGAGCACAGCTTCGGGAAAGGCTGGAAAACTTCCTGAAAAAGGTACAGCGTGAGCATGGTTATGAACCTGTGATCACTCCGCATATTGGCATGAAAGAGCTCTGGGTAACCAGCGGCCATTATGAGAAGTACGGAAAAGACAGTTTCCAGCCGATCCGCACTCCGCAGGAAGGAGAAGAGTTTTTACTGAAACCCATGAACTGTCCGCACCATTGCGAGATTTACCGTTCCAAACCCCGGTCCTACCGCGAACTTCCTGTCCGCCTGGCCGAGTTTGGTACCGTTTACCGTTACGAACAGAGCGGCGAATTGCATGGCCTTACACGGGTAAGAGGATTCACCCAGGACGATGCCCATATTTTCTGTCGGCCCGATCAGCTGAAGGAGGAATTCCTGAAGGTGATCGACATCATCCTGTACATATTCAAAGCACTGGATTTCAAAGACTTCATCACGCAGGTCTCCCTTCGTGATCCTGAGAACCGCCAGAAGTACATTGGCAGTGACGAGAACTGGGAAAAAGCAGAAAGCGCCATTATTGAAGCTGCGGCTGAAAAAGGGCTGGAAACGATCGTTGAACTCGGTGAAGCAGCTTTTTACGGACCAAAACTCGACTTCATGGTACGTGATGCGCTGGGCAGGAAGTGGCAGCTGGGAACTATCCAGGTAGATTATAACCTGCCGGAAAGGTTTGAACTGGAATATATAGGCGCTGATAACCAGAAACACAGGCCGGTGATGATCCACCGGGCTCCTTTTGGATCCATGGAACGCTTTGTGGCGGTTCTGATTGAACATACAGGCGGCAAATTCCCCCTGTGGCTGACCCCTGATCAGGCTGTAATTCTGCCAATTAGCGAAAAATATCATGATTATGCGGAAAAAGTTTCAAAATTCCTAAATAATTACGATATTCGCACCCTGATTGACGACCGCAACGAAAAGATAGGTAAGAAGATAAGGGATAACGAGTTAAAGCGGATTCCCTACCTTCTGATCATCGGCGAAAAAGAGGTGGAAAACCAGACTGTTTCCGTCCGCCGCCAGGGTGAAGGGGATAAAGGTGCGATGGAACTGGAAGCATTCGCCCGTTACCTCAGTGACGAAGTAGCCGCGCAGTTGTCGAGCATTGAGAATAATGTTTAACTAATATAGGAGGACCAAGCCATAGCCGGACCAGTTAACTACCGTAATCCCCGGGGAGATAACAAAGACCAGTTATCCTACAGAATCAATCAGCAGATCAGGGCCAGGATGGTCAGGGTCGTTGGTGAAAACATTGAGAATCCCGGTGTATACCCTTTAGCTGAAGCTTTAAAAATAGCAGACAGTCTCGATCTGGATCTGGTTGAGATCTCCCCCACTGCTGATCCCCCCGTATGTCGGGTGACGGATTATCAGAAGTTTCTTTATCAGCAAAAGAAGAAACAGAAGGAGATCAAAGCCAAAACCACCAAGGTGATCCTGAAAGAGATCCGGTTCGGTCCGAATACAGATGAGCATGATTACAACTTCAAATTGAAGCATGCTCAGAAATTCCTCGAAGAGGGTGCCAAGGTCAAGGCCTTTGTGTTTTTCAAGGGAAGGACCATCCTCTACAAGGAAAAAGGTGAGATCCTGCTGCTTCGTTTCGCACAGGACCTGGAAGAAGTTGGCAAGGTAGAACAACTTCCGAAACTGGAGGGGAAAAGAATGACGATGTTCATCTCTCCGAAACTGAAGAAAAAGTAGTGTTGTTATAAGATAAATTGTTGGAAGAATGCCAAAAATGAAGACGAATCCCGGTGCAAAGAAGAGATTCACTTTGACCGGAACAGGAAAGATCAAAAGGAAACATGCCTTCAAAAGTCACATCCTGACCAAGAAGTCGAAAAAGCGCAAGAGAAATCTGACCTATTTTGGTGAGGTTAACAAAACCGACCAGGAGAACATCAAGAAGCTTCTTGCTCTTAAATAGTCTTTTGATCCAACAGGTAATCACAGTATTAACCAGAATGTGCTGCCAATAAGATTCGAAAAGAACGCGTACATTCAAAAAATGAAAGAAAATGCCAAGATCAGTTAACACGGTAGCCTCCCGTCAGAGAAGGAAAAAGGTCCTCAAGCAGACGAAAGGATATTTCGGAAGAAGGAAAAACGTCTGGACCGTAGCAAAAAACGCCTATGAGAAAGGACTCTCATACGCATATGCCGACAGAAGGAAAAAGAAAGCCAATTTCAGGGCTGTCTGGATCCAGCGTATCAATGCTGAAGTAAGGAAATATGACATGTCATATTCCGAGTTCATGGGTAAACTGCATAAAGCAGGGATCGACATTAACCGCAAGGTACTGGCCGATCTCGCCCTGAATGAGCCGGAAACATTTAAGTCAATTGTTGAAAAGGTAAAATAACACAACACTACTGCATAAAAGAGGCTGCCAGTTAAGGTGGCCTCTTTTGTTTTTTATCTGAATTATCCTTTACTTTTGTAATTGAACCAGATCATCAGACTATGAAAATTGCCCTCATCGGATATGGGAAGATGGGCCACGAAATTGAAGCCGCCGGGCTGAAGCGGGGACATACTTTTCCTTTGATCATCGATATTGACAACCAGGCTGAACTTACGCCGGAAAATTTAAGGAAAGCCGATGTGGCGGTTGACTTTTCCCATCCTGCCTCGGCTGCCGGCCACATGCTTCTTTGTTTCGATGCAGGTGTTCCAGTAGTAACCGGGACAACCGGATGGAACGCTCTGGAAAAAGAAATGACTGAAGCCTGCCGGAAAAAAGAGGGTGCACTATTTTATGCCTCCAATTACAGTGTCGGCGTCAATATCCTGTTTGCGGTGAACCGGTATCTCGCAGAATTGATGCATGGATTCGGAGATTACCAGGTTTCTATCAGGGAGGTACACCACACGCAAAAACTGGATGCACCAAGCGGAACGGCCATTTCCCTGGCACAGCAGATCATCGGCAAGTCCGGGTCGCTGAAGGGATGGAAAATTGCCGGTTCAGAGGGACCTGGCGACATACCTGTGGAAGCCGTACGCGAAGGTGAAGTAACGGGCGACCATACTATTACCTGGGATTCCCCGATCGATACCCTGTATATCGGCCATCATGCCAAATCAAGAAAAGGCTTTGCCCTCGGAGCAGTACTTGCGGCTGAATTCCTGGCCGATAAAAAGGGTGTATTTACCATGGACGACCTGATGAATCTTACCTTAGAAAAGCAATAAGTCTTGAAGATCAGCCTGAAGAATCTTATTGCCGGGACCCTGGCCATCCTCAGCTGGACCCTCTTTATTTTCTGGACCGAAGCCTGGTGGTTTCTGTTGGTGAACCTGCTGATCGCCGACCTGTTTTTTACACGCTTTATCTACAGGCTGTTTAATCTGATTTTCAAAGCTCCGGCCCTCAGAAAGGCCATCGACTGGCTGCTTATGCTGGTAGCAGCGATACTGATCACAGCAGCAATAAAAATACTGGCTTTTGAGGCTTACATCATCCCCTCACCCTCCATGGAGGAAACCCTTTTAACAGGGGATTATATTTTTGTAAGCAAACTTGCCTACGGCCCCCGTTTGCCCAACACACCGCTTTCGCTGCCCTTCCTTCACAATCAGTTCCCCTCCGGGAAAAAAAGCTATTCCGAAGATCTTCTCATGCCCTATAAACGACTCAAGGGGCACTCCTCCGTGGGCAGAAATGATGTGCTTGTTTTTAATTTCCCTGAAGGAGATACGATGTTCACCGATTATCCCCGTCAGAATTACTATTCCTATGTCAGACAGTACGGCCGGGAATATATCCTTTCCCAGTTTCGGATCTCGACCCACCCGGTCGACCGGAGGGAAAACTATATCAAGCGCTGCATTGCCCTGCCCGGTGATTCGGTCCGCATTATTGAAGGAACTGTTTATGTAAATCATGATGAGGTGCCTGACCTGCCATCCCAGAAACACAAATACTACATCACAACCAACGGAGAGCCCCTTCCGGAAAACTACCTGGATTCGTTAAAAATTCCTAAAACCGAAGTTTTTTATAATCCGGTAAACTCCCTCCACGTTATCAATCTGAGCAATGCCCAGGCAGAAAAGATTACCGGCGGACCCGGTGTAAGAAGCATAAAACGCTTTGTTGAACCTCTGCTGTCTTTTCAGAACATGGACATTTTTCCCCATGTGGAATGGTACCACTGGACGGCTGATAATTACGGCCCGGTGTGGGTGCCCGGTAAAGACCTGACGGTAAAGCTGGATCTTGACAATCTCCCGGTTTACCGCAGGGCTATAGAAGTTTATGAACATAACACCGTGGAAGTAATCGCGAACAGGATTTATATCAACGGAGAGGAGACACGACGATATACCTTCAAAATGGATTACTATTTTGTCATGGGAGACAACCGGCATAATTCCGCCGATTCACGATACTGGGGCTTCGTACCGGAAGATCACCTGCTGGGCAAAGCCGTGCTGATCTGGTATTCTTCCGATCCCGAACAGCCAATCTTCGGCGGTATAAGAAAAGAACGTATCTTTAAGCTCATAAAATAAAGTATAATGAAAACGGATTTCCTGAAGAACAAGTATTTCAAATTCGGCGTAATCGCCTTCCTTTATATCCTTTTTGTAATCTGGCTCCGCAACTACTGGTACCTGTTCGGACTTGGCATCATTTTCGACTTCTACGTTACCCGAAAGGTGAACTGGACCTTCTGGAAGAAGCGTGGAGTAAAAAATCACCCCGTTGTCGAATGGATTGATGCCCTGATATTTGCCGTAGTAGCTGTTTCCCTGATCAACATTTTCATTTTCCAGAATTACAAGATCCCCACTCCTTCCATGGAGGGTACATTGCTGGTAGGAGACCATCTGTATGTCAGCAAAACAGCCTACGGGCCGAGAACACCCGAGACGCCACTGGCCATTCCCTTTATACCCAACACTTTGTTTAACAAGAAGACCTATCTGGAGTGGATCAGCCTGCCATATAAAAGGCTAAAGGGTTTTTCGAAAGTAAAAAGAGATGATATCGTCGTCTTTAATTTTCCCAATTCCGATACAGTCGCGCTTGAAAAATCGGACCACCGGATCTATGCCAAAGGTAACTTTGATTACTTCGACCTGGTTCAGGATGAAGCCTACAGCCTGATGGAGAGGGATAAAGAGGTGAATAACCGCAACCTGCCCTTCGCGGTTTATGAAGACTACGCAAGGAAACAGATCCATAAGCTTTATGATATTGAAACCCGTCCTGTCGACCGCCGTGACAACTACATTAAAAGGTGCGTGGCCATTCCGGGGGATGTCCTTGAAGTCGTCGATAACAATGTTATTGTTAACGGAAAGCCTCAACCGGAGTTTGAAGGTATTCAGCGCTTTTACCGGGTCAAGACCAATGGTACCCCTATCAATCCCAAAACACTTCAGAAAATGGGTATTGAAATGAACCGGGCCGATGTCAGGAATAATCCGAACTACACCATACCCATCACCAAAGGTAATGCAGAAATCCTGAGGACCCTGCCGGGTGTACTCAGCGTGGAAGCCCTTCAGGCTTTCAGCCCGGGTTATTACGACAGGGACATCTTCCCGCACAGTCCGCAATATTCCTGGAATATGGAATATTATGGCCCCATTACGGTCCCGTCGAGAGGACAAACCGTTGAACTTACAATGGATAACCTCCCACTGTATAAAAAGATTATCGGCACCTACGAAGGGAATAAGCTCAGGGTTGCCGACAGTACCATTTATATCAACGATGAGCCGGCCGGCAGTTACACCTTCAAGATGGACTATTACTTCATGATGGGCGACAACCGCCACAGTTCGGCCGATTCGCGATTCTGGGGTTTTGTTCCCGAAGACCATATCATTGGCAAACCCAAAGTTGTCTGGTTAAGTGTAGATAAGGAATATGGAGGAATCCGCTGGAACCGGTTCTTTAAGATCGTCAGAGCCGACCGTTAATTCCGGATGTCCTCTGCTGCCTTGTTTTTACCTGCCGCCGCTGGTCTATTTTTCAGTTCTGTCGGGTAAAAGCAGGGCACAACTCGAAGTTCACGAGAATTACAGCAAGCAGACTTACCGGAACAGGACGCTGATCCTCGGGGCCAACGGACCACTGGTTCTGAGTATCCCGGTTGTAAAGATCAGCGGGAAGAAACAGCTGATGAAGGATGTTTGCATTGACTATTCCACCCCCTGGCAGAAACTGCACTGGAAAGGAATAGAATCAGCCTATGCCGGCTCCCCCTTTTTCGAATACTACAGAGATGATTTCGAACCTTTCTACCGGAAAAGAAAGAAGTATCTGGCCGACCTGAACGAAGCCATCCTGAACACCGTTCTGAAGCTTATCGGGTTTGAGCTTGAGCTTGTCCGGAGTTTGAAGTACCAGCCCGGCGCTTCTGAAGAGGATCTGCGTTCATGCATTAGTCCGAAAAAAGATATTTCCACGCATAATCCCTGGTTCCACTCCCTCGTTTACCACCAGGTCTTTCAGGACAGAACCGGATTTATTCCTGACCTCGGAATACTTGACCTGTTGTTTAATGAAGGTCCCCATGCCCCCGAAATTATTAAAAAAACAAAAGCCGGGCTTTGAATTTAAAACCCGGCTTTATTTATGTGCCGTGACTTCAGAATCTGACCCCCAGCGTCATCAGTACGTTTCCTGAAGTATATTTATTTTGTGCTACCTCATACACACCGGGAGCTTTGGTATACAGACCATAAATTTCATTACGGGTCTTATGCTGGTAACTCAAATCAATAAAGACATTGTTTTTTCGGTAACCGATCCCGAATGCCGGCGTTACGAAAGGCCCGGTAAGTTCCTGGTTCCGGTACGGACTCATAAAGCTCTGAACTCCGGCCCTCAGGTAAAGGCTGCTGAATCTTACTTCACCGCCCAGCTTCAGGTTATGAACAGCCCGGTAGTCTGAACCAATGGCATCGTTCTCATCCAGGTAAGCATAGGTGGAGCTTCTCATGTAGGCGGTCCGGTAATCAACATATTCATAATCAAGGGAGACGAGACCCACTTTCCCCAGTATGATTGCGGCACTGGCCGTAGCCCGCAAAGGAGTCCTCAGTCTATAGAATTCCTCGCCAAAAGGCGAATAAACGACCTTATTGTCAATCCCGCTACCGGCATCCCAGTAGGAAGCCATATCCGTTTCCTTTTGTTCGGTCAGAGAGTAGAAGGTTGGCAGGTGTAGGGATACCCCCAGCCGAAGCATCTGAACCGGCCGGATAATTGCTCCGATCTTGAAATTCACCCCGCTTCCCCTGGTAGAATTAAATTCTCTGAAACGAAAGCTCTGAAAATCCACAATATGATCATCGAGATCGGTCTCGTAATGGGCAATACTTTCATTATAACGCACCGACTGCAATCCGAGGCTTGCACCGACATACAGGAAATCGCTGAAATTCAGCGCCGTTGAAAATGAGTATTCCCCAAGGTAACCCGAGGTTTCCACCTGTCGGACCTGTTGCTCCCCATATCCGCTTTCCGCAATATTATTCCAGTATTCACCCCTGTCCGTATCATAGGGGATCAGGTAGGATTCAAAACCCAGACCCTCGTAAAAGGGATCGAGATTGTCGGGATTATTATTGGCATAAAGGGTCAGATCATCAAGAAAGGAGTTGTTATTATTTATGCCTCTCATACTGACCAGCGACGAAAAATTGGCCAGAGTATTATAGCCGAAGCCAAAGTTTATCCCTACCAGGCCTTGCTCACGACCGGTCCTGGTTGCAGCAACATACCCCAGACTTGCAAAATTGAAATCGTAACTGGTACTGGTATTGTGATTTTCAAGGTAATCCGATTCTGACCTGACCTGCAACAGGGAAGGTGTAAGCTCGAATTCTGAACTTCTGTACACAGCCAGTCCGGCTGGATTGAACGATACAGCGGAAAAATCCCCGCCTATGGCTCCCATGGCACCTCCCATTCCCATAAAACGGGCAGTTCCAACGGGCGTGTACATTGAGTATCTGAGTGCCTCTGTCTGATCCTGCGCTTGCAGGCAGGAGGAATACACCAACAGGACTGAGGCTATTATAGCAATCCTTTTCATAGCTGAGAAATATTTAATGGATAAATAATGGCAGACCTGGAACGGTCTGCCATCATTCTAAACTTTATCTGGATCCCCGGGAAGCACCCGAAGAACTTGAGGAAGAGCGGCTGGGAGCACTGTAGGAACTACCACCACTGCTGCTGCTACGGCTGGGAGCACTGTAGGAACTTCCGCCACTGCTGCTGCTCCGGCTGGGAGTGCTGTATGAACTTCCACTGCTGCTGCTCCGGCTGGGCGTGCTATAAGTGTTTCCACTGCTGCTGCTCCGGCTGGGC
>JBMOLL010000039.1:0-15112 GCA_049325415.1 Bacteroidota bacterium
ATGTAGAATGCAAAATGTAGAATGTAAAATGTAGAATGCAAAATGTAGAATGCAAAATGTAGAATGCAAAATGTAGAAGGGAGAATGTAGAAGGGAGAATGTAGAAGGGAGAATGTAGAAGAGAGAAGAGGGTGAGGTCCGACTCCGACAAGATAAGAAATTCAACATCTTAATTAATAGCCAGATAGTTGCAGGAACAACCATGAGGCTGTCTCATAAGCAGGAACCTGAAGAAATGTGCTTACAATTTGATAGTTCATACCCCGGAATAAAAAGAAAGACCTGGTAGTAGCAGGAAAAAGTCTCCCCCCTTGCTCCGCCATAGCTACGGGAAGGCGAGGCGGGGGAGATTTAGAGGGGTCTGTAAATCAATCATTACAAATTGTAAATAAAAATAAATAAAGCACGACTTTTGAGACAACCTCAAAAAGGGTGGGGTCTGCCCCCTTTATTCATCACTCATCAGTCCTTACTCCTTACTCGTTACTCATCACTCGTCACTCATTTCACTTTTTCCACCTAAAAGCGTATTTTAGCTCAGACTAAAACGATCCTTATGAAATTCCTTCGCCTGCTGTCATTTATAATGCTGTTTCTGGCCCTTGGTGCCCTGGCCGGTGTGATGTTCAACCGTTCGATGGGAGTGAGCGTCGAGCCCCGTGAGGTCATGCCCGCTAACCCACCCGTGCTTCATAATGCTCCGGAAGGTGCAAAAACCGGTGGGCTGCCGTGGATCATGTTCGATCCGGGGGCTGTTGGAGTGGAGGCTGATACGGCGGCATGGCTGGCCAGCGACTATGATCATGAGCTCCGGCGTTTCACCTCGGTCTACCGTCCGGCGCCCGTTTATACCGACAGTCAGGTGATGGCGCGTTACCGGCGCGACCTGGTGGCCTATCTTGAACAAATCAAAGACATGGGAGCCACCGCCCTGGAGTTCCCGATGTTCCTTGAGCTGGTTGATTTCGACAGGCTGGGGAACGGTTTCGAAGTATATGCGCAGGATAATCCGATGCGGGAGCGCCACCGGGCATACCGGAAAGCTTTCGGGAGCCTGTTCGAAGCGGTCGACAGCATGGGGATCGATCTGGTCCTGAGCAGCGACATGGTGGTGCTGACCCCCGAACTGGAAAACTGGCTGAAAAAACAGTCCGCCGGTTTCTCTACCTCCGACCCGGCTTTCTGGACCGCCTACAAAGCAGGCCTGGCCGAACTGTTTGAACGTTTTCCCATGGTCGATGCCTTTCAGATCAGGGTCGGGGAGGCGGGCAGTTTCTATAACCGTCCGAACTGGCCCTACCGTTCCGAACTGTGGGTGGACGACATCGGGGAGGTCCGCTGCATGCTCAACAACCTGCTGCAAACCTGCAACGAATATCACAGGAAGTTGTTTTTCAGGTCGTGGACCATCGGGATGGGCAGCGTGGGCGACCTGCATACGGATACCGCTGTTTATGAGAAGGTTTTCGGGGGGATGAACGATTCCGCCCTCTGGATCTCCACCAAATGGACCCAGGGCGATTTTTATCCCATCACTCCCTATAATCCGACACTCTCTGTCGGCAGTCAGAACCGGATCATCGAACTGCAGGCCCGGCGCGAGTATGAAGCTTTTTCCAGCTACCCGCTCTGGATCGTCCCCTACGAGCAATATGCCCTGCAGAAGGCCGTCAGTGCCAACCCGCATATCCAGGGCGTGTGGATATGGACCCTGAACGGCGGACCGATACGGCGCAGTCCGATGTCGCTTTTCCCGCACACCGGCGACCTCACCTGGATTGCCATGAATGCCCGCGGCTCGGCAGCCCTGGCACAGAACCCCTGGCTCGACAGCGACAGCCTGCTCACAGTATACCTGCACGAATATTTTACCGCCGGTGACACCGCCACTTCCGTATTGCTGGCCCTGCTGAACGAATCCCACGATATCAGCCGCTCCGGGCTGGCCTTTCCCACGGCAGTGCGCTACCGGATCAGGGGCCTGGGCACTGATGTGCCGGCCGGGATCTATACTTACTGGGACCTCGTGCTTGCCAGCACAGCGGTAAACAGCATCCTTTATTACGCCGGGGCCGGCGACTACGATACCCTGCTGATTCAAAACCGGATGCCGGTGGAACGACTAAGCGATTACCGAACGCGCCTTGAACTGCTACGGACTGATATGGATTCGCTGGCCCTGGAAGAAGTACGCTCCGGGGTGGACTTTGAACTGTCGCTGTTCCATGCCCTGCAGTTACATAAGCAGTGGATCCTTCACCACAACCGTTATCTACACAAAGGCGACAGTGAGGCTTATACCGCTTATCTTCAGGATGCGGCCCTGTTGAAGACCGCAGTGGCGAAGCATACAGCCATTTATGCAGGACGGCTCGATCACCGACCCTTCAGCTTTGAAGATGCCCTGCGCGAGGTGGATCTGAGCCTGAAGGCCGCTCATAGTAAGGTATTTCGCTGGCTGATCCTGGTCCTGGCCCTGGCTACCGTGGTGTTCCTTTTTTCCCGCCGGAGCCGCACTGTTCCGGTGTGGATGGCGCCCCTGCTATGGCTGCTTTTGCTCAGTGCCGGAAAATTTGATGCCCTGAGCCCGGCCTGGGCCCTGATCCTGATCATCGCTTCCACCGTCTATGCCCTTTTTGCCGTGCTGTTCTACCGGAATTCCAACCGCGAATTCCATCTCTGGAACCGGAGCTGGGCCCTGCTGATCCTGATGGTGGTGATCAGTGCCGGCATCAGCGCCTGGCGCGGTCCGATGGCCTTCGGGTTCTGGTTCTGGACCAGTTCATTGTTCCGGATCATACTCCTCGGGGTGGTCTTTGCCCTTCTTGGCTTACACATCTCCTGGCTTACCCGTTGTATCAGGGATTCGGGAAGCTGGTTCCCGGCTGTGGGCGGGTGGTTGCTTGCGGTGGCCCTTGGCATGGGCGCTTTCGGAGCCGGCTTCGATGCCCGTATGACACTGATCAACAGCCAGGCGGCCCTGCTACCCAACAGCATTGTGCACACCTGGGGTTTTACCCAGATGTTCGGTTTGCCGGGAAATATCATGAATATGGCAGCCTTTGCTGCGCTGGTGCTTATTGTTGCCGGACTGCTGCTCACCGCCTACAGAAGAAATAACAGGCACTGAGCAACTGCCGGAATGAGGGGATTCAGATGCAGATGCTGTCTTTGCGGTGGATCTTTTCCATGTAGATGATATTACCGTGCTGATCGAGTACCTGGAGCAGGAATTTGCAGATATCCGGAGTTGACCTGAAATCAAAACAACACTCCTTCTGGCTCACCGGGGCTTCAAAGACCGTCTGACCCTGCCGGTCGACGATCTTGAGGGAGTATCCGGCCTTCGATATAAAACTTCCGGTTTGGATCCGGATCTCACCTGCTTCGCGGACTTTTTCACTGTACATAATTGTTGGTGTTTTGTAAGTTGCAGAAATAATGAATGTTGACATTTCTCAGGGCGGCATTCATTTTCCTTATACAAGTAAGAGCTTTGGGGAACCAAAGTAAAGGTTACTTACCCCCGATTTGTTTCGTTTTTTTACCTGTCCGGGATGGGATAATTACCTGCTTTTTGCTGCGCCAGCCATTTCTCCCGTTTCATAAAGGGGGATTCCTGTTTCGTGCATTTTCCCTATCTTTACCTCACTAACAGAACAACTATCATGAGAAAACCATTCAGAATCGCGGGCCTGACAGCGCTTGTCATGGCTTTATTTCTTATGTCGGGCTGTGGCACCGCAAAGCAGCGGGGCATTTTCACACCCGACCTTGATTACTTCAAATACACCGGACGTATCGACTGGAGCGATCCTCAGGCACCGCGTATGTGGGCCCCGGGGATCACTGTGAGCTTTGCCATGAAGGACACGGCCTGTACCCTCTTCATCGACGATGAGCAGCGCTTCGGGGAGAACCAGAACTACCTGGAGATCGTGGTCGACGATACCCTCCACTACCGGGTTCAGACCCGTGGGAAATCCGACTCCATCACCGTGGTGAACGGACTGGCGAAAGGTGAGCACACGGTGGTGATCTGCAAGGCCACCGAATCACTCATCGGCTACATCGATTTCAAAGGCGTACGCTGTGCGGAACTGCTGCCCTTTACCGTAAAGGAGACCCGCCTGATCGAGTTTATCGGCAATTCCATTACCAGCGGTTTCGGCAACGACATGCGCTACATCCCCTGTCATACCGGCAAATGGTTCGACGAGCACAATGCCTGGTACTCCTACGGTCCCATTGCTGCCCGGGAACTGAATGCACAGTGGGTGCTCTCGTCGAATTCGGGGATCGGTATGATCCACAGCTGCTGCGACAAGGGCTATATCATGCCCGAGGTCTACGAAACAGTGACCCTGGAACCGGGAGGCGCCGCCTGGGCCTTCGATACGGATATCCCCGACCTGGTCACGATCTGCCTCGGGCAGAACGACGGCATCCAGGATTCGGCAAAGATGGTCGACGGCTATATGGCCTTCCTGGAAACGGTAAGGAAGCATTATCCCGCTGTACCCGTTATCTGCCTCTCCAGCCCGATGGCCAATGAGGAGCTGCAGGTCTACCAGAAGATGATCCTGAGAACGGTGAACGACCTGTCGCTGCAGAAAGGCGATTCGCTGGTCTATTCGTATAACTTCTCCAAACAGTGGGTGGGCGGCTGCGATGCACACCCGACGATTGAGGAAGATGAGGAAATTGCAGCGGAGCTGACGGCATTCATCCGTCATACACTCGGCTGGTAAAACGTAACGACCATGAAGGGATTCAGACATACAGCGGCACTGTTCGGCGCCCTGCTGGGCATTTTGCCCCTTTCCGGACAGGTGATTGCCGATTTTGAGACCTGGGCGGCCCATCCGCCGCTCTATGCCGGCGCTGCGGTGGGCGTGAGGGAAAACCCCGATAAAAGCGGGATCAACCCCAGCGACAGTGTCGGGTATTACCTGAAAGAAGCCGGGAACTGGCATTTCGTGGTGCTGGATTTCCCCGGGGGAGTGAACATCCGCTACAATAACCTGCTTACCTTCAAACTGCGGACCTCGATCCAGGGCCGTATCTTTGCCAAGTTCTACAACGGTTCGGAGGTGGTGATCGAAGCCTGGTGCCCGAACTGGAACTTCCAGCCCTCTCCCAATACCTGGACCGAGTGCAGCATGGACCTCACGGCGGCACAGGGGAAGACCTTCACCCAGCTGCACCTGGCGGCCATCGTGGATAATGAAGCCGAGGGCGAAGTGTGGTTCGATGATGTGAAGCTCAGCAATCCCGCTGCGGGCGACGGTACGCCTATTGCTCAGTTTGTGGTTTCACCCGCTAAACCGGAAACCGGCAGCGAGGTGCTGTTCGATGCTACCGGAGCCTACGACTACGATGGCGATATCGTCAGCTACGACTGGGATTTTGGCGACGGGAACACGGGAACCGGGCTTAGCTGTACCCATGTCTACACGGTCGACAGCCTTTATCATCCGCTTTTAACCATAACCGATAACGACGGGAAAAGTGCCACGGCATCATCGGAGCTGTTCATTGTTCCGGCCGATGGTTCGCCCTCCGTGCCCGTTCTGCGGACCTTATCCCCCGAAACCAATAATAAGATAGAGGCGGTATTCGGGTTAAAGGGGGATTATGCAAACGTTTTCGATCCCGACGAGGTAATGGTGGATGCGGAGATCGGCTACCCCGACGGATCCGCGCTTACAGTGCCCTGCTTCTGGTACGAGGCGGCGGAGTGCGTGAATAACAACTGGCAGCTGAGCGGGGAAGCAGGGAAGTGGATGCTGCGTTTCATGTCGGAACAGGCGGGCACCCATACCCTAAAACTGACCCTCCGTGATGCGAACGGAACCCTGGTGAGCCGCACGGCCCGGGTGGAGGTGCAACAGGGCGAAGGGAAGGGGATCGTAAGGAGGGATCCGTATAACCGGCAGTACTACCGCCATTCGACCGGGGAGGTTTATTACCCGCTGGGGATCAATATCGGGTGGAACAGCACGACGAACTACACCACGATCATCAACAACCTGTCGGCGGCAAAAGCCAGTATTTTCCGATACTGGCATGCAGCGTTCAACCGCCAGGCGCTGGAGTGGAGCGATAACTATTTCTACGACGGACTGGGGAACTACAGTCAGCCCGCGGCAGCCATGACCGATTCCCTGCTCGATCTGTGTGCAGTGAAGGATATGTGCATGCAACTGGTGATCTTCCAGCACGGGATGTTCTCGGAGAATGTGGATTCGAACTGGGACACGAACCCTTACAATATTGTCAACGGCGGCTTTGTCGACAAAGCCGAGAAATTTTTCTACGATGAGCAATGCCGGCATCATGCCCGCAAACTCCTGCGCTACCTGGCGGCACGTTACGCGTACTCGCCGAACCTCTTTGCCTGGGAGTTTTTCAACGAAGTGCAGTTCACGGGCTATTACCAGCAGACCACAGCCCAGTGGTGGCCGGGGGTGGTAAGCTGGCACGGGGAGATGAGCCGGTACCTGGAGTCGCTCGATCCCTGGGATCACCTCCAGACTACCAGTGCCGCCACGAACCAGCTGGCCGCCTTCGACACCATCCCCTCCCTCGATAACCTTCAGTACCATATTTACGAGGTCGGGACGACCCTCCTTCAGTCGCAGGCCAGTCTCGACAACAGTTTCAAAACCTCGCTGAAGCACGCCTCCGTGATCAACGGCGAGTACGGAACCACATCGAGCGCCGATATGCCGGCCGACCTGCAACGCAACGCCATCTGGTGCAGCATCATGACGCAGGTGCCGCGGTACATGTGGGTCTGGGACCATTACACCGACCCGGCCTGGGCCAACCTGTTCAAAGGTCCGGCGCAGTACATGGAAGGCGAGGAGTTTGCAAAGCTGAAGAACCTGGTGACAGCCAACCCGGTGCCGTCGCATGCCACCCTGGCACTGAAGGCATACGGGATGCAGTCCGATACCTCTTTCTGGGGATATCTGTACGATCCGGCCAACAGCACCAATATCAGCGGGGCGAAGTTCACCGTAACGGGAATGCCGGCGGCCAACTATTCCATCCGTTATTATTATCCGCTTACCGGTCTGGAAACCGCGGAAGACAGCATTCCCGTTGCTCAGGGTACGCATAGCTTTACTGTGCCGCTGTTCTCGAAGGCCGTTGCATGGAAGATCACGTACCATTCGATGTATGCCCTGCCGGTGGCAAGGGCCGGGAACGACACCCTCGTGGCCCTCGGGAGCACTGTGCAGATGAACGGCAGTGCAAGCACCACGCCCTACAGCGGTCCGCTGAGTTATCTCTGGGAGCTGGAATCAAAGCCGGAAGCCAGCGCGGTATCCATTGCCGATCCCACCCTGGAAGCCTTTGCTTTCACCCCCGATGCCGGCGGCACCTATACCCTGAAGCTGGTGGTGAGCGACAACGGCTATAGCAGCGAACCGGCCTACCGGACCATCACCGTATCAGCGCCACCGGTGGCCAATGCCGGACCCGATTCGACGGTTTATGTGTGGATAGGCACCTTCACAGCCGACGGATCGGCCAGTTACGATCCCGAGGGCGACCCGATCACCTACAGTTGGGTGCTCGATGAAGCGCCGGCGGGCAGCCAGGGGATCCTCATGGCGGCCGACCGTAACAAAGCCCAGCTCACCATCGATGCGGAAGGCGCTTATGTCCTGATCCTGACCGTCCGCGATGCCCTGTCGGCCAGCCAGCCCGATACGCTGGTGGTAACGGCGAAGGGGGAGGATGAGCCGGAGGGGATGGTTCCTTCAGTGACAGATGACCTGCTGGTCTGGCCCAACCCGGCAAAGGATGAACTGATGGTTCGTCTCCATGCTGATGATTTGATTATAAAGATCGAACTTTTCACCCTCGGGGGAAGGAAAGTGATGGAACAGGATGGCGGAGGAAAGCGGGAATGCCTTCTCAGACTTGATCAAAGCGGACAAACAGATTCTTTGCTGCTGCTAAGGATAACGGGGACCGGAAAAGTCTGGTCACAGCTGGTCAGGATGAGCAGGTGAGAGGCAGATGTTAGGTCCTGTCAGCGTGTGTGCGAACCGGCAACACCCTGTTTCTGTTGCCGGAGCTCCTCAAATTTTTCCTTGACCCGTTTCAGGTCCTCAAAACGGAGGTTGCTGAGGTCGAGGGTCCGTACACTGCCGGGGAGAGAAAGGTCAATCTCAAAGAGGCGGACGCTTACCGAAGTAATGTCGGCCAGGGCAATGGTTTCCGGTTTTTTCGTGTCAGGCAGGAGGATGCGCAGTTCCCGGTCGTCCCATTCCAGGTAATACTTCCTGACGCTCAGGTTGCCGGCGCCCATGAGGATAAAGAGCAGGTCCTGAATGGTAAACAGGACCGAATTCCAGTCGCCCGAGGGGAAGGCCGTGTTAAAACCATTCAGCAGGGCTTTGATGAGGAGCAGGATCCCGACGAGGGTAAAGAAACTCCCGAAAATAATAAAGAACCGGGAAAAGGGTACGGAGGTCCGGAATAGGTTGATGCGGGTCATGACCGGTTTGTTTCGATGGTTAATCAGGTACAAGTTAAGAAATTGTGAGAAAAATGGGCCGGGGAATTTTTTCTTCCGTGTTGCCTCTTTGCTGCATGTGGGCTTCCTCCACAACGAATATTCCGGAATACCATTGGCGAAATACAGATTGTCGCCCCGGGTTATTTCAGTTATTCTTCCATCTGCTTATTTCTGACACTTTATGGAAGAAATTTTCATTCGCTCAAATATTTTATTGACAGATCGTTGCTAAACTTTTTTTTCTTAAATTATTCTTCGAAGAAAGCCGAATCATCAGAGAAAAGTACGAAGAAGCAGGACTGTGTTTCTATTTCCAGTTCGGAGTTGCAACCTGGTATGTATCTGTATTCTCTGATTGTCGATGATACTGAAATAGATACTAAAAGAATGATTTTAACGGAGTAGTAAAATGGCTTCATTATGAAAAGGCTGATACTTTGTTTACAAATGGTGTTATTATCCACCTGCATTTATGCACAAAATGAATGGGCACCCATCGGCGCAGTGTGGTATTATGACCGGAATACTGATTATGAATTCGGATATGTGCGGATAGAAAGCGTAAAAGACAGTTTAGTGCAGGAAAAGACCTGCCGGATATTGTATGTCCGTAAAAGTACCTACCGGACACCGGGTGTCTATGAGACTACTAATCTTGAGCCGGTTATTACCAGGCAGGAGGGATCTAAAGTATACTATTTTCAGGATGGTCAGTTTCACCTGTTATATGATTTCGATCCACTGGTAGGAGATGTATGGGATATCGGTGCCGCGCAGACGGAACCTGATGAATGTTCTGCCGGAAAAGTGATCGTGGACAGTATCCAAACCGTTTCACTCGGTGGTAACATGCTTAAAGCTATTTACACGAGTCCGTATGAAAATTCTCCGGTGAGTTATTCAGACAGGATTATTGAAGGTGTGGGTAGCCTGGGCTATCTGCTTCCTTTTTCCACCTGTACTCCGCCTCAAGACGGATGGAAGCCGGGCGGACCGATCCGGTGTTATTCATCTGCCGCTTTCAGTTATTCATGGGGGAGTAAAGACTGCGACTATATTACGGGAATAAACAAGCCATTTTCCGGGGAGTTTGTGTTTTTGTATCCCAACCCGTTTACGGATAAGCTTCATTTGAAGATCCCGGAAACGGAAAGTGGTTTTCCTGTACTGTTAACAATCTATTCTCTTGACGGCGAAGTGTTAAGATTAGAAATGCTTTATGATGAATACTGTTCTTACGTCATACAGGATATGGAAAGTGGCCTGTATATTCTGACAGTTTCAAAAGACCATAAAATTTTATTTTATTCAAAGATGATTAAAAGATGAGGCAGAAAGTTTCTCAACCTCAACCTTAACCTTAACCTTAACCTTAACCTCAACTTACTAGTCACTTGTTACTTGTCACTCTTTCCCTTCCCCCATCACCACCTTCCTCGTCGGGTAGGCCAGCCGGATATCGGGATGCTTCGCGAATTCCTGCAGCACATCCTCCCAGATCCCGTTGGCGGAGGTGCGTCGTTTGCGGGGCTCGCAGATGTAGCGCATGGTGAGCTGCACCCCGCTTTCCTCGATGGTGGTGTAGACGATGGGGGTGAGGTACTGGTAGAAGATCATGTATTTCTTGCTGGCTTCGCGGATCTTCTGTTCTGCCATGTCGGAGGTGGCTTCGGCGTTACGGGTGATGATCTGTTCCAGCAGCGTTTTGGCTTTCTGCCAGTTGCTGTCGAAGGTCACCAGCACCTTCATCTCGTTCCAGATAAACTGGAAGCCGGCGCTGTAATTAGCCTGGGGAGAGGTGAATACTTTTCCGTTCGGGACGTGGATGATCCGTCCTGTACTCTGGTCGGCATGCACCCAGTTGCCGATCTCGAGCAGGGAGAACTGGAAGAGGCGGATGTCGATCACATCGCCGGCGTGTTCGCCGATCTGGATGCGGTCGCCGATGGCAAAGGGGTTGCGCAGCAGGATGAACAGCCAGCCGGCCATGTTCGTGAGCGGGTCCTTCAGGGCGATGGCGAGGCCGGCGGTGAAGAGGCCAAGGAAGGCGCCGAACTGGCGGATGGCCTTGATCCATACACTCATGATCAGGATCACGGTGAGAAAGCCGATCACGAAGGAGATCGTCCGCTTCCAGGTGTAGCGGGTTTTGGGCTCTTCGGTGAAGCGCCATACCAGTTTAAGGATCAGGTAACGGAGCGTCCACAGTGCGGCCAGGATGATGACCGAATAAAGGATCTTGGTCTGGTGCAGGGGACTCAGCCCGAGCGATTCCTCTAAAAAGCGGGTCAGGTTGCTCATGATCGTTTGCTTTGAGCAGATAAGTTAAGAAGAATTTTGTAAAGTGCCCGCCTTCGCCGGGGGCTTCGGCAGACGGGCCCACCTTCGCCGGGGGCTTCGGTGGACGGGCCTGCCTTCGCCGGACGCTTCGGCGGACGGAGGACTGATGAGAAGAGTGCATTTTGCATTTTACAATTTGCATTTTACAATTTGCATTGTGCTTACTGTTTCTCTGTGTTCCTCCGTGAACTCTGTGCCTCTGTGGTGAGCGGGTGAAACGGGCCCACCTACGCCGGGGGCTTCGGTGGACGGGCCCACCTACGCCGGAGGCTTCGGTGGACGGTAGACAGATGAGAAGAGTGCATTTTGAATTTTACAATTTGCATTGCGCATACCGGTTCTCTGTGTTTCTCCGTGTTCTCTGTGCCTCTGTGGTGAGGGGGCGAAACGGGCGCACCTACGCCGGGGGCTTCGGTGGACGGTAGACAGATGAGAAGAGTGCATTTTGAATTTTACAATTTGCATTGCGCATACCGGTTCTCTGTTTTTCTCCGTGTTCTCTGTGCCTCTGTGGTGAGCGGGTGAAACGGGCCCACCTACGCCGGGGGCTTCGGTGGGCGGGGGGGAGTCTCAGCCTGCAGTAATCCTTAAAAATTGTACTGTTCAATGTCAGGTAGTAATGGAC
Organism: Bacteroidota bacterium; assembly: GCA_049325415.1. GTDB lineage: Bacteria > Bacteroidota > Bacteroidia > Bacteroidales > JBMOLL01. The sequence continues at coordinate 11,505 of JBMOLL010000039.1, forward strand.
TGACCTTTACCCGAGTTACTGGTTCAGTTGCACTTAATTATTTTTCTGACGATGGCAGATTCTTTATTCGTCAGTTCAAGAAAATAGAAACCGGCGGGCAGATGGCTCAGATCAATACTGATTTCACCTGCCGGGAGCCAGCCACTATGCAGAAGCCTGCCGTTAAGATCGCAGACCCTGTACCGGGCAGGTAGCGGGAGAGCGCTGCTTAACCGGATGACATCAAAAAACGGAGAAGGATAGACTTCGATCGTTCTTTCCTCAGGAAATCCCCTTCTGGAAAGGTCAAGGACCTGTTCGCAATCCTGCCGGTTCCAGTCCTGCCAGGGGTAAAAGGGATTGATCGCCGTGTTTTGAAACTCATCCGTATAGCATCTCAGGGGGCCTTTGGTGGTTCCGTCATAGCTGGGAAACATAAAAAAGGCGTTACCGATGCCTTCAATCACCGGTCCGCCGAATTCAATGGAATACCCGTCACCGCAGTTCCCCTCAACCTTTCAAAGCCCTGTCGGCTGCAAGCTTCCCCGTCAGGATCGACATGGGTACTCCGGCAGGGCTGTAGGCCCACTGTCCGGCCTGGAGGATGCCCGGGATGGCGGTGTTCACCGACCGGGCAACGCTGATGATGTTATCGACAACGGGTACGGGTCCGTCAAGCGACCATCCCACGATGGCTCCGTCGGTGCTTCCGATCCGGTTCCGGATGCTCAGCGGGGTGAAGGAAAACTGTTTCAGGATCCTGTCTTTCAGCTGCGGGTACACCGATGCACTCAGAATGGCGATCATCCGTTTTTCGATCTCCTTCCGGAACTCTTCATGCCAGCCCGCTTCCTCCACTTTTTTAAACAGGGCATATTCAACGATGATGCTGATGATCAGGCCTGTTTTATTTTCGGGTACCAGGCTGCTGTCCTTTAATCCGGGAACCGAGATCTCAAAGGTGTTGAATTCCAGGAAACGGTCAAGCCACGACAGGATCTCCTTTTTGTCTTTCGTGTTCCATTCCTTCAGCAGTTCGCCCAGTTCACCCCGGTGTATGTCCTTCAAACCCTTCCTCGACGGGGTATAGAAGAAATGCCCGTGGGAGATGCCGGTAAAATACGAAAGCGGCAGATCCACCTCCAGGTAAAGTGAGAACACCGATTCGCAGCCCCTGCTTTCCATGATCCTGCTCCGGGTGTTATCGTAACGGGTCTTCGTGCTGCCTTTCAGTTCCCCGGTTTCTGTAATCCTGTAGAGGGATTTCAGGTCGGCCGCCCAGATAAGCTGCTCATACGCATAGTTATTCTCATTGCTGTCGGTCAGAAATTTCTGTGCAGCATTCACCCGGGTGATCGTGGTATCCGGCAGGAGTTCGCCATTGAATTCCAGCACCTTGTCTTTCACGGCTTCCGCCAGTTTCCCGACGCCCCCGACGGGATAGAAATAATCGAGGTAGAGCGAGAAATAGCTGAGTGCAAAAAAGGCCGGCGTTCCCTTGAAGAAATGCTGGGAGATCATGTCGCGGAGCGAGTGAGAGCTGATGATCGTTTCCAGGTAGGGCTCAACCGGGACATTCAGACGGTTGATTTTGCCGATGGTGAAAAGAAACCTCGGAAGCCAGGGCAGAAGTTTTTTAAAGAGGAAAGCCCTGTCGTTTTTCAGGTCTTTGAACGCCGGGTTTTCAATGCCGTATAGTACATCCAGGTGCTTCATGATCTTCCGCATCGTGCGGATGAAGTGATCGATTTCTTTTTCGTTATCGGGGTAAAAGGCGAGCAGCAGCTCACGGTATTCTGCGATACTGCTTTCGTCTTCAATGTGGATGATCCGGTCTTCAATCCCAACGGAAACCTTGCTGCGCACCACGTCCAGCTTAATATCCAGGTCCTCCAGCATCGGCAGAATGACCCCGGCACTTTCCAGGGCACGCACTCCCGCTTCAAAAAGAAAGCCGTCCATGCGGATGGAACTTACCAGTCCGCCGAACTCGCTGTTTTTCTCAATCAGCAGGATCTTCCTGCCTGCGCGGGCAAGGTAGGCGGCTGCGGTCAGACCGGCAATCCCGCCACCTACAATGATCGTATCGTATTTATTCGTTTCCATACGGTTCCAGTTTACCCATCTTCAGGCTGAGTTCAAACAGTTCCTTTGCCACCTCACGGTCCTTTGCCGGCGGCGCCGGTTCTTCGAGAGTGGTAAGGTTAAAGAAGCTCCCGCTGACGGAAGCCAGCTCTCTGGCTGCCCCGAGATAATACAGGGCTTCGGCCGACAGGGAGACCGGCTTCAGCGTCCGGTCGAGGATATTCTTCTTATACCACTGGTAAATGCGCCCGTTATCGCGGCCGGTATCCGTTTTAACGGCCCCCGGGTGCATGGCGTTGATGGTCACGCCCGATGACCGGAAATATTCTTCAAAATAATGCATGGACAGGAGCTGTGCCAGTTTAGCCGAACCGTAGCTTTTTAAGCCGGAATACCGGTGCCTGGAAAAGTTCAGATCGTCGGTCCGCAGCCCCCACGCGGCAAAGCGATGTCCTTCCGAAGAGACAAGGATGATCCGGGCCCTGTTATCGCTTAGCAGCCTGTTTTTTAACCTGTAGTTTATAATGAAGGAGGAGAGATGGTTGACCATGAATACCTTTTCGATGCCGTCGGGCGTCAGTTCACGTCGGGTAAGGAAAATCCCGGCATTATGAATGAGTACGTCGATGGGACGCTGCAGTTCCAGCAGCTGCGCGGCCACCCGGTGACTTTCCTCAAGGGAGGAAAGATCGGCCAGGAGGTAGTTGCACTGTACCTGGAATTCTTTTTCAATTTCTCCCTTCAGTGCTTCCGACTTTTCCCGGTTCCGGTTGATGCAGAGGAGATCGGCCCCTTTTGACGCATACATCCTTGCTGTCGCATAACCGATCCCGGAGCTGGCCCCGGTAATGACAACCAGTTTGCCCCTGAAATCCTCCTTACAGCTTGCCGGCTCTTTGCGGTTGTTTTTTATCATGGCAAAGATCTCCGGCCAGGAGTATTCCCTGAAATATTTCACGATCCTTTTTCTGTCCTTTCCCATATTTTAGCCGAACTTTCTTTTCATGAATCTTCTGTAGGCCTTACCGAACCTGGGGATGTTGTCGAAAATATCCCCCCAGAGGTCATAGTAGTCCCGCTGGTCCGTTATTTTTCCCTGTTCGTTGATGGTGAGGCGGCTGGCCCCGTAAAGCACCGAGGCCGGGTACTTTTTGTAGCTGATGGTCATTTCCCATTCTATGAAAAAGTCATTTCCGTTCTGGCACACTTTCAGGAGATCCATCCGGAGGTCGTTGGACCTGGCGGTAAGGCGTTCGGTCATGGCCCGGAACTCCTCCATTCCCCGGATTTCCTGGACGGTGTCCCGGAATCGGATCGCCTCGTCGTAGTAGGGCAGGATATGCGACCAGTCGGGTTTCCCGCTGGTATTATAGGTCCTGGCCCATAATTCCTTAACGATGTCCAGCGTAAGCCGGTAGGTTTTCTCCGGCTCTTTTTCGTTTAGCTGCTTCTCCGCATTCATGTAAGTTCCTCGTTTTTGATAGGTTTTGCCTGGCAAAGAACCTGCATTTCAAATAACAGCGATCGTTGCTATTTGTTTTCGA
>JBMOLL010000040.1:0-86043 GCA_049325415.1 Bacteroidota bacterium
TACCTCAGAAAGTTTGCTCCCTGCTTTAAAAAGTCCAAAAAATCAGTCCGAAACTTAAAAAATTTAACCAATGTGCTAATTTTATTAATCCTAAAATCCGAATTGCGGATTTTAGGGGCTATCGGGACAGGGACCGCTCAGGGGACAACTCGTAACCCGTCGTAACCCGTAACCAAAAAAAAGCACTAAGGTTTAACCCAAAGGCGCTAAGACTCAAAGGCGCGAAACATTGCTCAAAAGGTAAATTCCCCCGTCACTCATCACTCGTAACTCCTCACTCCTCTCGTTCCACCCGCCCTAGCCTCTGGCGAAGGCAGGCGTCACCCGTCACCCTTTACAATTTACCGAAAGCTGGCCTTTCGACAGGCTCAGGGACCGCTCGGGAATTTCACTCATAACCCGTAACCCATAACCCGTAACCCGTAACACATTACTCAATACTCCTCACTCCCCACTCAACTCCCCAGCGTGGCAACCATTACGGCTTTGATGGTATGCATCCTGTTTTCGGCTTCGTCAAAAACGATCGATCTTTCGGATTCAAACACCTCATCGGTGACCTCCAGCGCTTCCAGACCGAATTTTTCATAGATCTCCTGGCCGATTTTCGTCTCCCTGTTATGATAGGAAGGCAGGCAATGAAGGAACTTTACGGATGGATTCCCGGTCCTTTTTACCAGTTCACCATTGATCTGGTAAGGCTTCAGCAGCCGAATCCGTTCTTCCCATACACTTTCGGGTTCACCCATGGAAACCCAGACATCCGTGTAAAGAAAATCAACACCCTTAACCGCAAGGTCAATGTCGTCGGTAATGGTAATTTTTGCTCCGGTCTCCCTGGCAATTTCGCGGCATTTATTAACAAGTTCCTGTTCGGGCTGGCATTCGGCAGGAGCCGCAGCCCTGAAATCCATGCCCATCTTGGCGGCACCCACCATCAGGGAATTGCCCATATTGTTCCTGGCGTCGCCCAGGTAACAGAATGAGATTTTATTCAGCGGTTTGTCGGAATGCTCCAGCATGGTCATAAAATCGGCCAGGATCTGGGTCGGATGAAACTCGTTGGTAAGCCCGTTCCAAACAGGTACACCGGCATAGGCAGCCAGTTCTTCAACGATCGACTGGCCGTAACCACGGTACTCAATACCGTCGTACATCCTGCCGAGCACCCTGGCAGTGTCTTTCATCGACTCTTTATGACCGATCTGCGATCCGGAAGGACCGAGATAGGTAACATGTGCACCCTGGTCATGAGCTGCTACTTCAAAAGCGCAACGGGTCCTGGTAGAGGTTTTTTCAAAAATCAGGGCAATATTCCTGCCTTTGAGCATCTGGGTCTCGGTACCGCTGTACTTTGCCTTTTTAAGCGAGAAACTGAGGTCCAGGAGAAATCTGATCTCTTCAGGAGTGAAATCAAGTAATTTCAGAAAATGACGGTTGCGCAAATTGAAAGCCATATCAGTTACATTTTTTTGTTAAACAGTATGCAAAGCTAATTCAAAGACAGCTTTAATCTTCATATTCCATGGTGATTTTTGTACCATAGCGTTTATCTTCCAGTTTAAATGCTTCGGTAATGACACTTTTATTGCCGCCCTGTTCAATAAACTGCAGGCAGGCCCTGATCTTTGGGGCCATGTCGCCTTCCCCGAACATTCCCTGCTCCAGCAGACTGACCGTATCGGCATGATTGAGGAATTCCCGGATCTCCTGCTGCGGGGTTTTGTAATTAATATACACATAGGGAACATCGGTCAGGATATAAAATTCATCGGCATGTATCCGGGCAGCCAGCAGCGAAGAGGCCAGATCCTTGTCGATCACGGCTTCAGCTGGCCTGACACGGTTCTCCTCATCAATGTATACCGGGATTCCCCCGCCACCTGCCGCAATGATTATGGTCCCCTGTCGTGCCATCTGCTCAATGACCTTTTCGTTCATGATCCCCAGCGGCTTTGGCGAGGGCACAACCCTTCTCCATCCTCCCGCCACCTTTTTCTCCTCCTTGAAAACCCAGCCCTTAGCCCCTGCGATCCGGTCGGCATCCTCTTTCTGATAGATCTTCCCTACCCGCTTGGTCGGCGCTTTAAATGCCGGATCGTTAATGTCGACAAGTACCTGGGTGACCAGGGTCAGCACCTCACGGTTCAGGTGGTGACGTGTAAGTACATTCCTGAGCATGCGCTCAATCATGTAACCGATCCCGCCCTGTGAATCCGCCACACAGATATCAAGAGGCATCTGGGGGATCTGGTACACCGACTCACCCGCATCATTCCGGAGAAGAATATTGCCCACCTGCGGACCGTTTCCGTGAGTGATCACCAGGTTATAACCTTCCTTCAGAAGGAATACAAGGTTTTCCAGTGTATCCGTCGTATTTTGTTCCTGTTCATCAATGGTTCCTGCCTGGTCACCCCTCAGAAGGGCATTCCCGCCCAGTGCAATAACTGCCAGTTTACTCATAGTTTTCAGTTTGTTATGGAGCAAATCTATTAAATTTTACCTTCCACGGGTGCCGGGGCAAACCTGTTTAGAAACAACATCCTGACTGCCGGAATAAGGGATTTTTCTTTTATGGAAATGAATCTGTATGAACGTGCAGGTTATTCCGAATTTTCTTATTTTTACCGGATTAATACGAATATTTGTGAGAATCAGACCGGCCCTGCTGTTACTTACTGCCTGTATCCTGCTTGCCTTTGCCCGGGAATGCAGAAACTCCGGCCCCAAGGAAAACGAGTCAACCTTTGTCAGGTACCGCATCAGCTATCTGGAAAATATGGCGGGGGATATCCCGACCAGGATCCTGCCGAAAAACATGGATTGCTACTACTCCCCGGATAAAGTAGTGACCACCATCGAAGGTTTTTTCGGTCAGTTTACCCTTTCCCAGATCGCCGATCTGAGGAAAAAGGAAGTGATCACCCTGCTGAATTTTTTTGGCAATAAAGTAGCCTACCAGGGCAAACGTGGCGAATTACCGGCTTCGGTGCTGCCCATCGACCACATGACCCTCACAAAAACCAGCGACACCCTGCGAATCGCAGGCCTTTTGTCCTATCGTGTCGAAGTCAGTACCCCTTCGGGAAACTACGATATCTATTACACCTCCGATATCCCGGTAAAAAAACCGAATATCACCACGCCCTACAGTCAGATTGAATACCCGCTCTCCGATTTCAGGGTCACCCTGAGTCAGCTCAAAATGCAGCTCACCGTTTCCGAAACCCGCACAGAATTATTGTCAGCCGAAGCTTTCGTGATCCCCGAGGGCTATAAGACGGTATCGCGCGAGGAGATGGAGGAGATTATTAACAGTCTGTTCACAAAAGAATAGAACCTGTATTGGCGTTATCCTTAAATTAGAAGGATTTTATTTTATCAATCCTGTTTCTGTGTATGGCTAAAAAGAAAGAGAATAAGCGTGTTGGAACACTTCGCTCAGTGGTATTGTTTTTTCGTGACGACAAGGCTCGCTATACCATTGGCATCCTGTTGATATTCATTGCGATATACCTAACACTTTCTTTTGTGTCCTACTTTTTCAACTGGAAGACCGATCAGGATTTCCGCTGGGAAAATGTGTTTTCAGGACCGGAGATTAAAGTGGCCAACCAGGGTGGAAAATTCGGGGCCTGGCTGTCCGACCTTTTCATGAACCGCTGGTTTGGTCTGTCGGGTTTCCTTGTTCCCTATATCCTTGTAGTTCTTACTTTTTCGCTTTACCGCTTCCGTGTTTTCAAAACCTGGAAAACCGTCAGGAACAGCCTGATCATGATGATCCTTCTCAGCATTACCCTGGGTCTGATCTTTGGTGAAGGCGGTGGTTTCCTGGGTAGCGGTCCCGGAGGCGGACACGGCTATTTTATATCGAGATGGATGATCGCCAGCATGGGCTTTGTTGGCTCCCTGTTTGTTCTCCTGGCCTGTTATGCGGCCTTGCTTTTCTTCTCTACTTCATTTGTTTCGTGGATCCGGACCAATCCACTGCGCGCCTTTGAAAAAGAACTATCGGATGAAAATGTACCGGAAGGTTTTGAACAGGAAGCTCCTGATGAAAAAGAAGCCGAGGAAGAAATGGTGAACGATGACACGGCTTTTGTAATCCGCTCCGTCAGGAAAGAACCTGAGGTTCCGCTCAGGGAACAGGCCCCTCCTCCCCCGGTAGCCGAAAAGCAGGTGCATGAGGAAGAACTGCCGCATGAAGACGACCTCATTGAACTGACAGTTGATGATGGTTCCGTTGCCCAGACCGAGGATTTCAATCCCGATGAAGGTGCACTGGTGGACTATGATCCCACGCTCGATCTGTCGGAGTACAAATTTCCCCCGCTCAGTCTCATGAATGATTATGACCAGGGCGATTCCACGGTTTCCAACGAAGAACTCCTCTCGAATAAAAATAAGATTGTCGAAACCCTTGGAAACTACAAGATCAAGATCGACAAGATCAAGGCGACCATCGGTCCTACTGTTACCCTATACGAGATTGTTCCGGCTCCGGGCATTCGGATCTCCAAGATCAAAAGCCTGGAAGATGACATTGCCCTGAGCCTTTCGGCCCTGGGTATCAGGATCATTGCCCCTATCCCGGGTAAAGGAACGATAGGTATTGAGGTGCCCAATCTCAAACCACGCACCGTTTCGATGAAATCGATCCTGGCCTCGAAAAAATTCCAGGAATCGGAGTATGACCTGGCTATAGCCATAGGCAAAACGATTTCGAATGAGACCTTCGTCTTCGACCTTGCCAGGATGCCCCACCTACTGGTGGCCGGTGCAACAGGACAGGGGAAATCGGTGGGACTCAATGCTATAATCACCTCCCTTCTCTATAAGAAACATCCGGCACAGCTCAAGTTTGTCATGATCGACCCGAAAAAAGTGGAACTCTCGCTCTATGCGAAGATTGAGCGTCATTTTCTGGCCATGCTACCCGATGCCGAGGAGCCGATCATCACCGACACGCACAAGGTGATCCAGACCCTGAATTCCCTCTGTGCTGAAATGGACGAGCGCTATAACCTGCTTAAGATAGCCCAGGTAAGGAATATCCGCGAGTATAACCAGAAATTCATTAACAGGAAGCTGAATCCCAACAAAGGACACCGGTTTATGCCTTTTATCGTCGTGATAATCGATGAATTTGCCGACCTCATCATGACCGCAGGCAGGGAGATAGAGCACCCCATCGCCCGTCTTGCCCAGCTGGCTCGTGCCATCGGGATACACCTGGTGATTGCCACCCAGCGACCGACAACGAATATTATCACCGGTGTGATCAAAGCCAACTTCCCTGCCCGGATCGCCTTCAGGGTCACCTCCGTTATCGACTCACGTACGATCCTCGACAGTTCGGGGGCCGAACAGCTTATCGGGCGCGGTGATATGCTAATCTCCAGCGGGAACGAGCCCATCCGCCTGCAGTGCGCCTTTATCGACACCCCGGAAGTGGAAGACATAACCGAATATATCGGCGGACAAAGGGGCTATCCTTCTGCCCTGATGCTCAAACCAGTGGAGGAAGAGGGCGGCGAGGCCATCGAGGTTGATCTCCGCAAAAGGGATGAGAAATTCGAGGAGGCGGCCAGGCTGGTCATACAGTATCAGCAGGGCTCCACATCGCTCATCCAGCGTAAGCTTTCCCTGGGGTATAACCGCGCCGGACGTATTGTCGACCAGCTGGAAGCAGCAGGCATCCTGGGTCCCTTTGAGGGCAGCAAGGCCCGCCAGGTGCTGATCCAGGATGAAATGAGTTTGGAACAGATTTTGAAAGGACTGGAGTAAGACCTGCATCCACCATGAAAATCATTGTTATGAAATATTTATTCTTTTCTTTGCTCCTGTTTGGTTCCGTCTGTCTGACCCAGGCCCAGATAAAGGCCCAGGACCCCGAGGCCGAACCCTGGCTCGACAGGGTGGCCCAGATGTTCACCACCGACAAGACCCTTGTTATGGAATTCGCTTACAAAAGAGAAGACCAGCAGACACAGGAACAGGTAACCGGCAACGGAACGCTGTTTCTTAAACGGGAGATGTACCGGGTTGACCTGGATAACTTCGTCCTGTACTTTGACGGAAAATACCAGTATTCGCAGAATAATGACGCCGAAGAGGTGTATGTGAGTCAGCCCGATCCTGAAGATAAGGAAATGCTCTTTTCCGATCCTGTGCGCCTGCTCAGGAATTACAGGGAAAATTTTAAATACTATGTTGCCGGTGAAAGCACTTTTGAAGGCAAAAAAGCACTGGAAATCCAGCTAAACCCGGTGGATATTTCCGGTCCATATGCCATGGTAAAGATTTTTATGGATCGCAGTACAAATAATCTTTCCGGCATACAGATCCGCCATAAGGAAGGCATACTTTACACCATGGTACCGGGGACCATTAAAAAAGACCAGGATAAACCCGACACATGGTTCCGCTTCAATCCTCAGGAATTCAAGGGTTATGAACTGATCGAACTGGTCGATTAAAGTTATGCCGGATACTCAATCCTGGCATGGTACATATTGGTCAGCTTATTGGTGAAGATTTCCTTGATCAGTGTTATATCCCTGAAGGTCAGATCGGCATCGGAGAACTGCTCCTCCCTGGTCTGATGGGCTACAATCTTTTCAACCAGGTCCTGTATAGTCTGCTGGTTCAGCACCTTCAGACTTCTTGAAGCCGCCTCGACAGAATCGGCGATCATAACAATGGCTGTTTCCTTGGAGAAGGGTTTAGGACCGGGATAGGTGAACTCTTCCACATTTACCTCCATATCAGGATTTTCCATAATAAAGTTCTTATAGAAATACTGAACGGTGCTCGTTCCGTGGTGGGTTCGGATGAAATCGACAATGCCCTCCGGTAGTTTGTATTTTCGGGCAATCTCGAGCCCTTTGACCACATGATCAATGATAATTCTTGCACTTTTCCTGTAGTCGATCTTCTGGTGCGGATTTTCACCGTTTCGCTGGTTCTCGATGAAGTAGGCCGGATTGTCCATTTTCCCTATATCGTGATAAAGTGCACCGGTCCTGGCCAGCAAAGGGTTGCCCCCTATGCGGATCACTGCTTCCTCTGCCAGGTTGGCCACCTGCATGGAATGCTGGAAGGTTCCGGGAGCAATTTCGGCCAGCTTCCTCAACAGGGGCTGGTTGGTATCGGCCAGTTCAAAAAGGGTGGCATCGGACAGAAAGCCAAACAGGCGTTCAAACAAAAAGACGAGGGGGTAGACCGTGAGGATCAGCAGACCGTTCCCGGCAAACCATAACAGATCGTACCAGTTGATCTCACTCAGATTACCCTCCTGGGTAAGGTGCAGCAGGATAAAGATCACCGAGTAGGTGAGAATGACAAAGATAGCCGTATAGAACAGTGTACCCCTCCTGTAATATGACCGGAGAGAGAAGACTCCCACAATGCCGGCCAGGAAGTTCATCAGCAGGAACTGGTAAGAGTTCGGAACCCAGTAGCCCGCAAGAAGGATGGTCAGAAAATGAACGAACAGGGCAAAACGCGTATCAAAAAAGGTTTTCAGAAAGATCGGAACCACCACAAAAGGAATAACATAATAACTGATGGTGTCGCTCTTTACCGTGGTCATGGTGAGCCCCACCATACCCACGATCAGCGCCAGTATAAATACCGACTTGGAGCCGCTGGAACGGATATCCTTCTTGAAATGGGTAATGAACCACAGCAAGGAGAGGAAAATAAGGCTGATCAGGAGAATCTGACCGATATAAATAAGCAGGTAGTTCCTTTTTACATTGGGATTGGTCTCGTATTCCTTTCTCAGCGATTCGATAATCTGGAATTTGGCGGGAGAAACCAGCTCTCCCCGCGAAATAATAATCTGCCCGGCCTGCACCATTCCCTGGGTGCTGATCAGTTCGTTGAGCCTCGAATTCCTTACCTTTTCGGTCATGTCGGAATTAAAACGGATATCCGGCCGCAGATAGCTGCTCACCTCCAGATCCTTAAGAATGTCAGCGCTGTTTCGCTGGACAGAAGATAATGAGAGGAGAATATATTCAAAGGCACTTTTGGGGGTATAAAAATCAGCAGGATCGGCCGGTTCGGCAAACTGGTTGCGGATAATCATCAGGCTGCTCTTATCTCCGGCAGGATTCTCAAAGGCCGGATGCAATTCAATGATCCCTTTTTCCAGCACCTCCTCCATCAGGCGGGTAAGTGTCTTATTGCCGTTGCTGCGAAAATTCGGATAGGCATTCCGCACAGTCAGTGCATCGAGGTAGACGGTCAGGGCCTGCCCGTAGGCCTTCATGTTCTCCCTGGCCACAGCAGTATCGAAGGTGAAATATAACTCATTGATATGCAAAAGACTGTCTCTTTCATGCTGAACCACAGCTTCCTCCTTGTAGATCGGAAAATCGAAAGGGGCAATCAGGTCCTCGTGCATCCATGGCTTATTCTTCGAATATTCGAAAATAAACCTTCCCTCCTGCGGATACATCAGGAACACCCCTCCCACCGCTACGGTATAGATCAGTATGATCTGGATGGTCTTCCAGAACCTGCCTATCTGATTTAACCATTTCATTATGTACTCAGTTTATGGTAATTGCCGGGTAATATTACAAAAAAACCGTGAACTTTTCCGGACACTGGTAAGACAATCCCCGGATAATTTGGTTTGATAAGTCAGCATTTATTATCTTGGCAGAACAATAACCGCTATGCAAAGTGTCACCACAACGATAGGTTACCTGCCGGTCAGGAGAGAACCTTCCGACAGATCAGAAATGGTCAGCCAGTTTCTGTTCGGCGAAACGGCTGAGGTACTTGAAACGACAGATAAATGGGCGCATATCCGAAACCTTTTCGACGGCTATACCGGCTGGACCGAGCTTCATTCCCTGCGTCCTGCTGAAGTTCCGGCCGGTGAAAACACACAGATTGTCAGGGCACCTTCCACAACTGTTATCAGCAAGAGAACAGGCCGTCCTCTGTATCTTCCGGCAGGTGCGGTGGTCCCGGAACCGGCAAATAACAGTTTTCAGATTGCCGGTGAAGAATTTGTGCTACTCCATGCCGATGACCTGTGGCTGCCCGGTGAAGTCCTCCCCCTGGAAGATACCGGAAACCGGCTCTGCAGCATCCCCTATCTGTGGGGCGGGAGATGCGGTTTTGGCTTCGATTGTTCGGGTCTCACACAGCTGATCTGCCGGCTTCGCGGTTTAGCCATCCCCAGGGACTCAGGCCTGCAGTCACTGCTCGGTACCACCATCAATTTTGCCCACGAGGCCCTGCCCGGAGATCTGCTGTTTTTCGATAATGAAGAAGGCGTCATTGTGCACACCGGAGTCGTGCTTTTTCCGGGGATCATCCTCCACGCTTCGGGCTCCGTGCGAACCGACCGCTTCGATCATCAGGGGATCTTTCACAGCGACAGAAAGGAATACAGCCATAAACTGAGGGTGATCCGGAGGCTTGGGTAGCGGGTATGGTAGTGAGTGAGGAGTGACGAGTGACGAGTTACGGGTTACGGGTTACGAGTTGTCCCCTGAGTGGTCCCTGAGCGGTCCCTGAGCCTGTCGAAGGGCCTGTCGAAGGGCCAGCTAGCGATAAATTGTAAAGGCCCTCCTTCGCTAAGTCCTTCGCCAAAGGCTTCGGCCGTCGGCGAAAGCTTCTGAGGACGGCCCTCCTTCGCTATAGCTTCGGAGGACGGAGGTTACGAGTTGTCCCCTGAGCGGTCCCTGAGCCTGTCGAAGGGCCTGTCGAAGGGCCAACCATCAGTAGAGGGTAATGCGAGAGGCTTGACGCGCAGGGGATGGCTTTTTCCTTTAACCTGAGAGAATAAAATCCGGAAGCCTTATCCCCTGTATATTAATCCATTTCTGAAACTTTAAGCTTCACAAATCTTGTCCCGGATCCAGCACCGATCCCGGAATACCTACACAATCATCCCGGCACCCACCGTATTATTCGTCCCCTCATCGATGATGGTCAGGCTGCCCGTGATCCGGTTAGCTGTATAGGAATCAAAGAATATCGGTTTTGTGGTCCTGATCCTGATACGTGCAATCTCATTCAGTCCAACCTGTGTGTTACCCTCTTTCTCATCGAGGGTGGAAATATCGACCTTATAAACAACCTCTTTGATCATACAGCGCAATTCGGCGGTGGTATGACGCAGGGTGTATTTTCCACCTGTGACGAGGGGTTTTTCATTCAGCCAGCAAACCATCAGTTCGATATCCTGTCCGATTTGCGGTTTATTGGCTGAAGAAACGACCATATCGCCGCGGGAGATATCAATATCATCTGCAAGCCTGAAAGTGACGGATTGGGGCGGAAAAGCCCTTTCCAGGGAACCCGACATGGTATCGATGCTTTCGAGGGTCGTCTCGAGTCCGTTCGGCAGAACGGTCACACGATCGCCCGGTTTGAAAACGCCGCCGGCAATCCTTCCGGCATAGCCCCGGTAATCATGAAACTCATCGGTCTGGGGACGGATCACATACTGTACGGGAAAACGCTGATTATTCAGGTCAGGATCGCTCTGAATATCAATAGTTTCGAGCATTTCCAGCAGGGTGGGTCCTTTGTACCAGTCCATATTCGTACTGGCATCCACCACGTTATCTCCCTTGAGGGCAGAGATGGGAATAAACCTTACATCTTTAATATTCAATCGCTTGCGCAGGGGCTCGAACTGACTGATGATGGAATTAAACACCTCTTCACTGTAATTCATCAGATCCATCTTGTTGATACAGATCAGAACGTGGGGTATCCCCAGCAATGATGCAATATAAGAATGCCGTATAGTCTGTTCCAGCACACCGTTCCGGGCATCCACAAGGATCAGCGCCAGGTTGGCCGTGGAAGCCCCGGTAACCATGTTGCGGGTGTATTGCACATGGCCGGGGGTATCGGCAATAATAAATTTTCGTTTCGGAGTGGCAAAATAGCGGTAGGCCACATCAATGGTGATCCCCTGTTCCCTTTCGGCACGAAGTCCGTCGGTCAGAAGCGCCAGGTTGATCTGTTCCTCCCCTCTGCGGGTACTGGCCATCTGGAGTGCCTCCATCTGGTCTTCAAAAATTGCCTTTGAGTCATACAGCAGGCGCCCGATCAGGGTGCTTTTACCATCATCCACACTACCGGCTGTCGTGAAACGCAGCAGTTCCATATCAAGGTATCCAGGTGCCGGATTATGATCACTTTTCATCTTTCTTCGATTTTTTCTCCCGGGGAGTTAGTTCAAACTGGATTGATTTCGGGTATCAGAAGTAGCCTTCTTTCTTTCGGTCTTCCATGGCGGCTTCCGACCGCTTGTCATCATACCGTCCGCCCCGTTCCGTAGTGCGGGTGGATGCCACTTCCTGGATAATATCCTCCAGGGTATTGGCGGTCGATAAGGTCAGACCGGTACAGGTGATATCGCCAATGGTCCGGCAGCGGACATCAAGGACTTCTGTTTTCTCACCTTCCTTCAGTTGCATAAAAGGAGCCCTTGCGAGCCAGACACCGTCGCGGAAAAAGACTTCTCTTTTATGGGTGAAATAAAGATCGGGAATGGGCACATTCTCCAGGTAAATGTACTGCCAGACATCCATCTCGGTCCAGTTACTGAGCGGGAACACCCGGAAATGCTCCCCCATATGCTTTTTACCGTTAAAGATATTCCAAAGCTCCGGTCTCTGGTTCTTGGGATCCCACTGTCCGAACTCATCCCTGTGGGAAAAGAAGCGTTCCTTGGCACGGGCCTTCTCCTCGTCACGCCGGCCACCGCCAAGTGCCGCATCAAATTTAAATTCCTCGATGGCGTCAAGAAGGGTAATGGTCTGCAGCACGTTCCGGCTGGCATTTACCCCCTTTTCCTCCACGGCTTTGCCGGCATCAATACTGTCCTGTACATAACGAACGATGACACGCCCACCGGTCGATTCCATGAGATGGTCCCTGAAATCCAGGGTTTCCTGGAAGTTATGGCCGGTATCTATATGCAGGCAGGGAAAAGGCACCCTTTCCGGCCAGAAAGCTTTCAGGGCCAGGTAATACATTACGATAGAATCCTTCCCGCCTGAAAAAAGAAGGGTGGGTTTTTCAAACTGGGCAGCGACCTCCCTGATCACATAGATGGCTTCAGCTTCAAGTTCCCTGAGGTGGGTAATGGAATACTCACTCATACGACACAATTAAATTCGAATCATTTTAAAACTGCGCAAAGTTAATAAAATGATTCAAAAATCAAGATGCAACTCAGCGACTGTTGCAATAGCCGACAACACGGAGCAGGTCTTCCGGATCGTTCGTGGATATTTTATTTTGCTTTATAAAAGCCCCCATATCTTTTCCCGAATCCTTCAGCGCATCAAGGATGCTCTGTTTCGATTTAATCCTCACGGCAGGTTTACCGTTTTCCCGGATGTAATAGCTATCCGAAATCGGAAGGAACTGTGCCGGCTTTGCATCCTGGTAAAGCTTGGCCGGTTCCGGATCGCGCAGGATGACCGAAGGGCGGCGCAACAACTGGAAGGGTCCATCTTCAAGAAGGACAAAAAAAGTGCTCTTTCCGGGCACATCGGCTTCCATTTCCGGGACATAAATGAATTTATACTCCCCGATCCCCACGGTATCCACCACCATGGGTGCAGAGAGCTGATAGACATATTCGCCGGCAATAAACTCAGGGATCTCGGCGTACATGTCATACCTGAATTTGCCCCGAAAGAACTGACCATCAAGGGTGCGGAGGTAGCCATCGGTGAATTCAGGGTATAGGTAACCCACACCATTGATCTCCACATAATTATTGCCCGAAGTAACCTGTTTCAGTTTATTCTGGCGCATCCTGTCGAGCATGGCTTCGGTACCGGGAACCTGCGTTTGCGCAGAAACTACGGTGCAGAAAAGCGCTGACAGCAACAGCAAACCGGATAACATGGTTTTATATCTCATATCTTTCAAAATAAAAAAAAGGCTGTCCGAATGGACAGCCTTTTTATTGTTTACTACTTAAACATCCGGGGTCATAAGTTCTTCAAATGCACGGGTACCGTTTGCACGGGTATATCCGTACCAGATGTGAATGACACCGGTCTCCTCATCATAGGAGTTTGTGCCATCAGGCAGGGTGTGCAGGGCATCCCATTCATCTTCGTTGGATCTTACGGTTACCGTACCGCTTCCGAGATCAATCTGGATGAACAGCTGAACATCGGTCCAGTCCGACATGAAGGTTTCGCACTCATCAGCACTGATAGCCACCAGGGATTTCGGAATATCCACATGGTCGATCAGAAGTCCGGAGGTCGGGTGATTATAGGTTACATTGGAAATGTAATCACCGGCAAAGAAGTTAGCCACACCAATCACGGTGGTAACCGTGTTTGTTACTTTCCTTCCGTCAGCCATCACGCTCACATACTTCAACGACCAGTTGTCACCGATCTGCAATTCACCTTCATCTGCGGGAAGGGTATAGTTCTCAAAGGTCAGGCCTTCCTTAAGATCTGCATAGGTAAGAGTAAAACTCTTGGCCACATTATCAGAGGCATTGGCACCGGCGATATCGATGGTCGTCAGAAGCACTTCTTCGGAAACATCAAGGGTATCCTTGCTTACTTTATGGGTAAAGGAATTATATACTTCAATGGTCTGAATGGCGGGTCCCTTCAGGGCGCTAACATTCACATCAAATGAAGGCGTGGCAAGGAGCTTATAGGGGAAGGTCTTATCCGCCGAAATCAGCCCGCCTGTCTCAACATCAGAGGTCATGAGGTCAACAGGTTCGATGCAGGAGTTAAGCATCAGCATAAAACCGGCCGACAGCAAAAGGGTTGATATTGAAAATATTCTTTTCTTCATGGTATTATGAATTTAAGGTCATAAATTAATTTACATCCCACCAAACCGGGGTGAGCAGATCGCTGGTTGAACTTCCCTGTGCAGCGGCAGCAGCCGTTACATTGGCGTTGTTACGGGCATACTCATCGGAAGGATAATAAACCCTTTCCGGGATTTTCCCACCCAGAACACCGTCAACTGCCGGGGTCAGAGCCGGGTAACCGGTCCTTCTCCATTCGAACCACGACTGCAGTCCCTGATCAAAAGTGGCCACCCAGCGCTGGGTTCCAATCTGCTCAAGTGCTACGGCGTCGTCGGTATCCAGCGGCCACCAGCCTCCCCAGTCCTTGAAATCCTGGAGTGCATACTCAAAGATATCCTCGTCGGTCATCCCCCAGCTTTCGAAGGTGGGTCTCCACACTTCATCAAGAACATCGGGGAATACGGAAATGTACTGCTCATATGAGCCAACAATACCTTTTTTGTAGAAGGAATCGGCAATGGCGTGTCCGCCGGGGATATACCCTTTAACGGCAGCCTCGGCAATGATGAACTGAAGTTCGGCGTAGCTCATCAGCATTCCCGGGGTAGTAGCTTCTGTGAAATAGTCTCCGATTGTAGAGGTATTGGCCAGTCCGTTTCCGTTGAATGCAGCGGCATCGGCGGAAAGCATACCGTTGGGCAGACCAACATAATCACCTACACCGTCGGCCAGGTTCGCATATACGGAAACCCTGTAGTCCGGGCTGGCTGCATCGGCATACAGCAGGTTGATCAGGGTGGCGCTCACGCGGTGGTCGTCACGGGTCTTGCGGTTTTCATTGATCGGGTGGTTGTTCGGGGCTGATCCGAGGTACTGCAGGGCAGCGTTGTCGGCATTGCTTTCGAAGATCGGATAGGTATCCGGGTCGTTGAAAACTTCCGTCATTTTTGCAGCCACATCAACCTTGCCTGATTCACGAAGCAGAAGTCTGAGTTTCAATGAATTGGCAAACTTCTTCCATAAAACGATGTCATTTCCAAAAAGAATATCACCACTGATTTCCAGTCCGTCGGGATCAAGAATAGCATTGGCGGTATCCAGTTTAGCGATCATGTCGGCATAAATATCAGCCTGGCTGTCATATTCAGGAAGGAGGATGGCTTCGGCAGCTCCGCCTTTCCAGGCCTGAGTATAAGGAATATCACCAAACAGGTCGGTAAGAACAGAGGAAACATACACCTGAAGAACAAGTCCAACGCCCCTGTAGTTATCATTAAGGGTTGATTCACCAATACTGATCAGTGTGGCAATATCCATCCCCGAAGAAGCATAAAAACTGCTCCAGGTATTGTTGATAACAGCCACCCTGGGGAGATAGCGGTCTTCGTCCGTATACTGGACTTTAGCCATATGCTGGGCCCAGCAGGAACCCATTTCATGTCCGAGAAAGATTTCATGCACGCGGTCGGTCATGCTTTCAATGGCATTCGTGAGCAGCATATCCGGTGCAGCAAGGTCGATCGACGGGCTGTTCGGATCGGTATTGATCGTATCAAAATCCTTTGTACAGCCTGAGCCTATAACCAGCAAAGTTACAAGCAGGAACGAAAGTATTTTTATTCTGGTTTTCATTGATTTCATGATTTTGTATTAAAACTTAAAGCTTACGTTGAAACCCAAACTTCTTGCAGAAGGCAGCTGTCCGAATTCAATCCCCTGTACGTTACCGTCAGCAAAGGCGGTTTCGGGATCGATATGGGGAACAGATGTCTTCAGGATAGCCAGGTTCCTTCCAACCAATGAAACATTCACGTCTTTAACCGGTGAGTTCTTGATGTCGAAGGTATATCCAAGCCGTATTTCACGGAGTTTGATATAGCTGGCATCGAATACACTCGACCAGGCCACATCGTTAACATAAGCTGATTTGTTGAAATTTTCGGCGCTTACAACCACATCGTTGGGAACATAGCTGCCGTCGGGACCTACCATTACACCGTCGCCGACGATACCACCTTCACGTCCGAGCAGGGTCTCTTCCAGTACACCCGCATAACGGCCCCAGGTAGTGGTCATAGAGTAGATATCCCCACCCTGGCGCATGTCGATCAGTGCACTCATGTAAAGATTGCCGAAGCGGAATTCGTTGGAAATACCTCCGGTCCAGTCGGGTGTGTAGCTACCAAGGATCTTAAGATCGCCCTGTGTTGGAAGACCGTTTTCATAAATAATATTCCCATTATCATCCCTTGCAAAGTCATAACCATACAGAGAACCATACTTTTCACCGGGGATGGCCATAATATACATGCTCCAGTAGCTTCCCAACTGGTACTGATCAATACCGTCGGCCAGTTCAACCACTTCGTTGCGGTTCAGGGCCCAGTTGATATTGATGTCCCAGCTGAATTTACCGGCTTGAACTGGCGTCAGCCCAAGTTCAAGTTCAATACCCTTGTTGTCGATCCGACCGGCATTGACATTCTTGGAAGTATAACCTGTGGCAGGTGATACAGGAATGCTGATGATCTGGTCAATGGACTGTGAGCTGTAAAGGGTCAGGTTAGCCCGTACCCTGGAAGCAAACAACCTTGCCTCGATACCGGCTTCAGTTGATTTTGTCTTCTGTGGTCTCAGTTCAGCATTCGGCATATTGTTGGGAACAGCCAGGTTCAGCAGTTTGGTGCTGGCATTCCAGCCATCGCCAAAGGCAACCGTGGGTATCAATGAATAAGGATCAGTATCACCACCAACTTCAGCATAACCGATACGGACTTTCGCAAAATTGAGGGTATTTGACTGAATATCAAGCAGATCGGTCAGCACAGCACTGGCAGATACAGCCGGATAGAGATAAGAGTTATTTCCATCAGGAAGAGTACTCGACCAGTCGTTCCTCAATGAAAAATCAAGGTAGATAGCCCGTTTGAATCCAATCTGACCGAAAGCATAAAGGCTGTTCACCCGCTTCAAGGTTTTCCCGTTATCGGCAACCAGTGCCACTTTGGAGTTCTTGACATTGTAAACACCCGGAACGGCCAGTTCGGAGGCTTCGCCATAGTTGAACTGGGTCCTGCGGTCCATGCGGTTACCCCCTGCGTTCAGAGAAACCTCGAAATCTTCGCCGAAAGCTTTCTGGAACATGAAGAGGAAGTCGCTGTTGGTTTCCGAATAGGTACTCAGGTTTTCGCTGTAGAAACCGGAGGGGAAGTCCATGTCGCCCACAGCCCTGCGGTAGGTACTGAGGTTGGAGTAATAGTCACCACCGGTCCTAACATAAGCGCTTAACCAGTCGGTGATCTGATAACGTACCTGTGCATTCCCGATGAAACGGTCCCTGTCGAGGGTGTTCAGGTTCTCATACAATGTGAACCAGGGGTTGTTATGGTAGTTGTAGTTCCAGTTATACTTGGTCCCGTCGGGGTTGGTATATTCCCTCAGACCGGGATAGTCGACCTGGCGGCCCGACCACATGAACTGCTGCATAATGTTCTCAGCGCTGTAACCATATTCCGGCATGTTACCGCTGTTGGCGTTAACAAACTGTCCGGAGGTCGAGATGGTAAGCTTTGAAGAAGGATTGGCAGAGGCATTCCATGAAATGGTCTTCTTATTATAATCGGTATTGGGAACCATCCCTTTCTGATTCAGCTGGGTGTAGGAAAGACGGAAGTTGGCTTTGTCATTTCCTCCCATCATGGCCACGTTGGTCGAGGTGGTGACCCCGGTCTGGAACATGCCACGGATATTATTGGGCTGAGAAACCCAGGGAGTAGCTTCCCTGTTTCCGAATTCATCCACAGGTGAATTATACTGGGGTATCATGAGGCCTGCATCCAACTGGGGTCCCCAGCTCTCGTCCGTACCGTCATTAGTACCGCCACCTGCACCGTCGACAAAGGAGAATTTTCCCTGTGAACCCTGGCCGTAGCCGTTCTGGAAATCAGGCAGACGGAGCGGGGTTTCGAAGGAAGTGGTGTTGTTAACGGTTACACCCAGTGCCTTTTTGTCGGCTCCGGATTTGGTCGTGATAACGATGACCCCGTTGGAGGCACGCGAACCGTAAAGAGCGGCAGCGTTGGGCCCTTTCAGGATGGTGATCGAAGCAATGTCGTCGGGGTTGATGTCACCGGCACCGTTCCCTTTGTTGGTACCTTCGTTTCCGGTTCCACCGAAGTTGTCGTTGCTGATGGGAATACCATCGACCACAAACAGCGGCTGGTTATTGGCACCCAGGTTGGTAACACCGCGGAGGATGATCCTTGATGAAGCACCAACGGCACCGGAGGTATTTGTGATCTGTGCACCGGCTACCCTACCCTGGAGACTGTTGATAATGTTGGTCTCCTTGGCCTGGGAAATCTCATCGCCGCTTACATCCTGTACGGCATAGCTCAGCGCTTTCTTTTCCCTTGAAAGACCGAGGGCCGTTACAACGACTTCATCCAGGGCTTTTGCTTCAGGAACAAGTTCCACGTTAATTAATGTTCTTCCACCGATGGTTTCTTCCTTCGGGGTCATACCAACAAAGCTGAAGACCAGCGTCGTGGCATTGGCAGGGACCGCAAGGCTGTAATCACCGTTGAAGTCTGTAACTGTACCGACCGTGGTTCCTTTCACTGCCACGGATACACCGGGCAGGGCGGTACCGTCCTCGGAATTGGTTACGTTACCCGTAATTTGTACACCCTGTGCCATCAGATTGTATCCGACAAACAACAGGAGTGACAACATGAAAACAAATCTTTTCATAGATTAAAGTTTTAGGTTTATACATTTAGTAATAGGAAAAAATGACTCTACAATTGCCAAAACTAAAGAAAAAACGGAAAGAAAAAAATAATCAGCCGCGAAATATCCGGATGCTGTTGCTAAACAGTATGTTTATAACTTTGAAAACGAAGGGATTAAATCTTCAAAGCAGCAATTCAGGAATTACATATTTTCAGTAATTTTTATTGTTTTACAAAAAACAGTAATCTGATCAGGTAAATTTATTGCGGATTAAAATAAAATACGCGAATGAAACTGCAGATTTTAATTTCCCTGTGTGAGGTATGAGAGAGCCAGATCCTCCGTCCTTGACATAAACAGGCTAACGTACTGTATTTCATAGATTTAATTGGATATAAAAACAAGACGCCTGCCTTTTCCGGTGCAGGAATAACAGCACGAAAAACGGCAGGCATTTGTAGTAAAGCCCGGGCTTAATGAACTACCAGCAGGTGATCATAAATCCTGTTCAACCCGTCGCTGACAAGTACAATATAGCTACCGGCCTGAAGCTCGCCGGTGTTCAGTTCAAGTTCATCGGCAAAGGGTCTTTGAAGGATAAGCTGACCCGTAACCGAATATATTTCAAGTGAACCTGAAGGAATTTCGCCCCTGGTGTCGATGCGTACCATACCTGAAGCAGGATTCGGACTCAGCAGCGGTAAACCGGCAGAATGCAGCGAAAGACCAGTCGTGTTTTGTACTACTTCATTAAGACTGATGTTAAATTCCTCAAAATAGAAATTTCCGGCGGTATCACTGACCTCGATACGGAGGAAGCGGTTTGTACCATCGTCATATTCAAGAGTGGTCAAAGTCTTGAGGGAATCATTCTCAATATAGAATTCAGAGGGACCATAGCCTCCTTCTTCTCCGATGAAAAGATTGAAGGGCCCTTTACAAACGATATCATAGACATTACCTTCCATTTCATCCAGGATCGTAACTTTTCCAATAAAAGCTCCCGGTTCAAGGCCTTCATCAATACTGGTATTAGAAATTTCGATGTCATATGGTCCGGCATCGGGTGGCCTGATCCCAACAATGGCAGCCTGGTTTGCATTAAAGGAATAACTTCCCGGTGAAAGGGTGTTTATGGTATACCAGTCGTTATATGCACCCGACCAGCCCCAGTTAAGATGAAAGTACTCACCTCCCACCCCGTCAATATTGAACGCATGGCCTGCAGTACCATCTCCCGGATTACCGGAATAAATAATCGGCCTTCCTGCCAGAAGTTCATTTGTCAGCAGTTCGATCCATTCCTGCTCATTCTCATAGCGCCCAACACTTTTGGCAGTTGCAGAATAATTAAAATAGGTCTTCAGTGAACCCGCGCATTTACTGGTCTGAGCGCCAGAGCCATCGGGACCAAAATCCATATCCACGGTAACCGCACAGTGATACAGCAACTTTGCATTGTAATCATCTGAAGATGAAAGGCTCATCTGATCCCAGTCATATGGCTCCTGCATATCGAAATTCACAGAAACCGAACCATAGGTATTGTGTATATAGCTGGCTGTTCCCGTTCCTTTTGAAGGATACTGGTAGACCGACATGGCCTGCGCCTGCGCAACAGCCACACAACCAACATAGGTATGACCTGAGGGGCCATCCTGATCTTCGGGGCAGAAGCGGTTCCAGCCGCCTCCCTGATCCCATTTGACTTTTATAATCGGGTCTACCTGGGCCTCGGTACTTTTCCTGGCAGAACCAGTGGCCAGTTCTTTCCATTCCCTGTTCTCCGGTAACTGGTCGGCAAGCTGAAGGGATCTCTCAATCTGTTTCTCGTAACCGCTCATCCAGTCTTTCTTGTTTTCGGGCCATAATTCCCTGGGTTGCCACTGGCTGTCGGGCGAATAGCCGATCACAGGCTTCAGTATGTCATCGGCGGAAACAAGGATCCAGCCAGCGGGCTTTAACGAAACCACGTAATACGCCAGTTCCCCACCGGGAAGCCGGTACTCCGTTACCTCACCGGCAGAATGATTCTCAGCAAAGCCATGGGCCTGCATAAAATTTATGGCAATCTCCAGAGCCTGTGTTCGGTTCACAGGTTTTCCCCACGACCAGACAGTGATCAGAAGTATGGCAATCGATATCAGAAACCTTTTCATTACACGCATATTCAGTGACAAACATTTATACGTAAAAATAATCAAAATGTTCAAAAAAAAAGGCCAATGTATGTTAATAAAGGCATGAAAATAAAAAAGGGTGCCCGAAGGACACCCTTTTTTATATATACATAGCCGATTATAGCATGTTCCAGGTATAGGAGGCTTCAGCCAGCGGGTTACGTGCACCAACGGTCACGATTCCGGCTGTGCCACCGGCGAATTCATCAATTACAAGGGTAACTGAGGTATACGGGGTGGATCCATCATAAGCCTGGTGAATGGTCAGATCGTGTCCGCTTGCAGCAAGATCTGCAAGGGTTACGGGAACGGCCAGATCACCAAAAGCGGTCTCATAAACAAGGGTCAGCCCCTGGGTAAAACCGGTAATCCTGACGTTGTAATCGAAAGTGAGAACAATGTCAAAACCGGCAGCCTGGGCAGCTGCTACATCGGGAGCAACTGTCGTAGCTTCCTGAGCTGCATAGGTAGCCCTGTAATAGAGCCCTGTCAGGTAGCCGCCGATTACACCGCTGACAACCGTGTCGCAAGCATTTCCGGAGAGGTCGGTAACCGTACCGCCGTCATAGGACAGGAATACATAGTCGCCATTGGGAAGATCAACTTCCGGAGTAATGGTTACGGTGTTCCCAACTACACTTTCAACGATCCCTTTTACATCGGCATAGCCAAGGTAGTAGGTCGAGAAGATGAAATCCATGCTTTCATCAACCAGAACGGGTTCATCAAATGTCAGGACAAACGAACCGCCGGGTACATAAACTGCTGAAGTACCAACGGAAGGAGTGGTTGAAACAAGTCCGGGGCCGTAGTGGTCGGCGGTGGTCACGGTGATCACTTTAACCGAACTTACAGCACCTCCGTCGATATTGCTGGCAGCCATCATGATTTCGTAGACAGCATCCTGAACAATATCAGTACCAAACACAATCTGGGCAGGAGTGTTTGCTTCAAGTTCCACGCTGACAAAATCAAGACTTGAGATATTGCCACGGAGTAACTGGAGTGAATCGGGAATGGCATTTCCCGTACCCTCAAAGACTGCAACACCGATAAAACCGGCGAGTGAACTGGTCACCTCAACAGTGATTGCCGAATCGGCAACAGCAGAAGTCTGCAGGTCGAATGTGGGCGCATCGGGAACAGTAATTGGCTTGAATTCCTCAAATTCAGCGCAGGAGAACACAAGCGTAGACATGAGGATAAAAGCACCAATCTGCTTGAAATATCTGTTTTTCATTTTCATAGTCGTTCAGATTTTATTTTAAGTTAGAATGCTTGCTATCCGGAACGAAACCTTTTACCTCGGCGCTTTTCTTGACTTGCTTGGTAAAATACAGGTCGAACGAATCCCATACATAGCCCGTGTTGATCCCACCAACGAATTTGATGGCCACGTGGTCAATATGAATGGATCCGTCTTCTGAAAGTTCACCAACCATCGGATCGGTCAGACTAGCAATTCCACCAGCTTCGTCACCGAAGAAGATAGCCAGAGGTCCGCCATAAAGGCCATGGGTACCGATTTCCGAACCACCCAGCAGGGTGATGGTCATGGCATCCATATCCACTGCTCCAACAACAGCGGTATGTGAGGAGTAAGCAGGACCACCGAAACCGGTCATAAGGAGGTTGTTGACATCATCCGGATCGGGTTCGTTAACAACGGTCCAGGCCTCATCCCAGTTACCGGGATCGCCATAGCTGAGAGCAGCCACGTCGTAGGTTCCGATCCATTTTCCAAGCGGATGTTCATTATCCTTAAGGGTCAGGATGTGGGTAGACAGTGCTCCGAAAGGATAATCCTGTGAATTGGAGGTCAGAACAACAGCAACAGTCTTGTTACCGGTGAATACGTCATTGTCGACCGGGGCAATCCAGATCGTGTCGTAGCCGTAGCCATCGGTGATATTAAGTGTCTGGGCGTCGTTCAGCAGGGTAAAATCTGTTCCGGGAACGGCAGGGTTTGTAATGCCTTCCGTTACGAATTCAAATGAAACAGTTACAGCAGGTGCATCCAGTCCGGCAGTTACGAGAACCGGGATACCGACGGCAGCAGGATTCTGCTCATTTGCCGAGGTACCGGTACTTGTAAAAGCAACGAACGATTTAGAGCTGTCCCAGAGGATGGGTTCGGATTCACAACCGGCAAGTAGAAGGACAGCTGCCAAAATGTATAATAATTTAAAGCTCTTTTTCATCTTTTCTTAATTTTTAGTTTGATGAATATCCGGGATTCTGCTCAACGTTCGGGTTAGCATCGATCTCAGCCTGCGGAATGGGCATGGCCCAGCGATAATCCGGGAAAGCGATGTCCTTGTTGATGGCACCGTCGTAATCGGTACGGGTCAGTCCCCTGCCGGTCCTTGCCAGGTCGAACAGTTCATGTCCTTCATAGCAAAGTTCCATGCGCCTTTCCAGGTAAACATCATCCAGGGTAGCATCGGTTAAGGAAGAAGCTCCTCTTGCAGTCCGAATGGCATTCAGGTCGGCATCGGCATCTCCGGTAGCTCCGTTCAGAACAGCTTCGGCCCTGATCAGGAACATTTCAGAAAGACGCAGAACGGGAATGTCATCTTCACGCAGGTTACCATCGGGTTCTTTACCGGGATATTTAAGTGTCCAGTAGTCATTGGGCCATTCGGCATCGTTGATGAAGAGGTTTTTCCTGACATCGGTATCTTCATAAAGATCGATCACGTCGTCGGAAGCTCCGATATCGCCATAGCCACCCGGGTTCATGATGTAAGAGATCACATCCCAGTTGCCGTGAGCGGAGTTGCCTTCAGCACCGTAAACTTCGAAGATCACTTCTTTACCTGCATCGGTACCCCAGTCGCCACCCAGATCCCAGGTAGTATATTCGGCCTGTGTATAAAGGCCGGCAGCGCCACCGAAAGCATCGATTACATCCGTTGCATAGTCAGCGGCATCGGTCCATTCTTCCATGTACAGTTTAACCCTTGCCATCAGAGCCTGGGCAGCAGCCTGGGTAGCCCAACCTGTAGGATCGGTACCACCGTTCTGTGATGCAACAGGAAGACCTGCAATGGCATCTTCGAGGTCGAGAACAACCTGATCGTAAACTTCACCAAGGGTAGCCCTGGCAGGGGTTCCGATCTCGGTAACCAGTACAACGGGCACACCGAGCTGGTCTCTGCCTGCGGAATAAGGCTGGCAGTACATTCTTGCCAGGTCGAAATAGGCAAGAGCACGGAGGAATTTGCATTCAGCAGTCAGAACATCCAGCTGATCCTGGGTTACACCGACTTCTTCAAAACCTCCTTCGATCACATTGATCACGTTATTCACCCTTGCAATGGTGGTATAGGCAGTTCCCCAGAGTCCGGCGGTTGCGGTCGGGGTATTGTTCCAGAGGGATTCGGTAGTAAAACGTCCGGAAGTGATCGGGCTGATCTTGGCATTACCGCCTTTCAGATCGGCAATAACCACAAAGTCCCTTCCGTACCATGATGTACCGTAAAGAGGTGAATAGGCACCCTGGGTTGACTTCAGCAATCCGTCATAGGTAGACAGCGTCAACTCATTGGTTTGGTTTAAGCGGGGTTGCTGGTAAAGGAAATCCTCGCAGGAAGTGAGCACCAGAAGGACTGCTAAAACCCCAAAAAATATTTTGTTGTGTGTTTTCATCTTAAATCCTTTTTAGGTTGTTAAAAAGTCAGATCAAGACCAACCACGAAGCTCTTGGTCATCGGGTAGATACCGAAGCCCATTCCGTCTACACCCCTTTCAGGATCCCAGAAGTCAACATCGTGGAAGGTATAGGCGTTCACTGCACTACCATAGACGCGCAACTGATCAATTTTCAGCTTGCTGACCACGCTGGTCGGAAGTGTATAGGATACGGTAATGTTCTTGATCCTGAGGTATGAACCGTCATACTGCCACCTGGAGTTGTAATACCCGTTGGAGTTGGTGGTATTGTCGGCAATCGGTTTGGGGTTCATAGTAATGTCGCCGGGCTGTTTCCAGTAGTCGAGAACCACATTGGACTGGTTCTTGCCCCACCAGTAACCGTCGGCAACAGCGTAGTGAAGTTCTTCGATCAGTACCTCATTTCCCCACTTGTATTCAAAGTTCAGGTTAAGGGAAATGCCTTTCCAGCTGAAATCGGTATTGAAACCGCCAAGCAGTTCCGGTTCGGGAGATCCGGTGATCACTCTGCGGGCATCAGCATAAAGGTTGGTCAGCAATCCGTCGGCATTGTACCAGAGAGCTTCGCCGGTTACAGGGTTAACACCTGCATAATCGCGCAGGTAGTAGCTGTAAAGACTTTCGCCAACCTGGTAGATCAGACGGCCCGAGATGATCTGCTCCTGGTCGCCCAGGTTCAGGATCTCGCTCTTGTTGTGGGCGAAGTTGAACCCAACGTTCCAAACGGCTGATCCGTCAAGGATGTTGATGTTGATCAAACCTTCAAAACCGGTGTTCTGCAGCTCACCAACGTTCTGACGGAAGTTGGCAAAACCTGAAGTCTGGGAGATCGGCACGTTGAGAAGCATGTCGGTGGTCTTCCTGTTGTAGAATTCGAAAGTACCGGTGATCTTCTGGAAGATACCGAAATCAAGACCGATGTTGTAACCTTTGTTGGTTTCCCAGGTCAGGTCGGGGTTAGCCGGCTGTGTAGGAGCCATACCGGAAACGGCGTTATAGGAAACAGGACCATAGATACCCCAGGCATCATAATCACCGATCCCGTCGTTACCGTTCAGACCGTAACCAACACGGAGTTTCAAAGCGTCAACGGCATTCACGTTCTCCAGGAAAGCTTCATTGTGCAGGTTCCATGAACCGCTGATGGAGTAGAAGGTACCCCAGCGGTTGTTGGCACCGAACCTTGAGCTACCATCGGTACGCAGACTACCTTTAATATAATACTTACGGGCGAAATTGTACTCCAGAATACCAAAGAATGAAGCCATGGTATAGCGGGATTCGCTGTAATCGCCATCATCAGTTTCAGCTGTGGCGGTATTCGGGAAAGGAATAGCAGGATCCACGCCCGGTGAATAGATGTAATAACTGTTATAGTTATTGTCGATGGCTTCAAAACCGCCTAACAGACTGATGCTATGATCATTAAAGTATTTCTGATAAGAAACGGTATTCGAGGTTGTCATCTGTGAATACATGCTGTTGGAAACCTGGAGGGTAGCATCGCCGTTGGCGTCAGCTTCGGCCGACCAGTACCTGCGGCCTTCACCGTCAGTAAGTTCGTAAGCATTATTCGATTTGATTTTCAGACCCGGAACCGGTTCCCATTCGAAATAGGCACTGGTCTGTAACCTGTTCTGTTTTTCCCACTGGTCGTCGTACATGGCGGTGGCCAGGGGGTTGGTGTTACTCCACTCGGGAATATTCAGGTTATAGGTTCCGTCTTCGTTCTTGATCGGGGTCCAGGGTTCGATGAACATCCCGGCAAAGATCGGGTTTACAAAATAAAGCGACTGCATGGCCACGTCGTTGGAGTACGAGTGGAAGGCATTCATTTTAACCCCGACTTTCAGTTTGTCGGAAACTACATGGTCGATATTGGACCTCAGCTGATATTTCTCATAATCCACTCCGTAGAATACACCATCGCTCTTGTTGTAAAGTGCGGAGGTGTAGTGGCGGGTCTTTTCATTACCGCCGTTTACGGAAAGTTCATATTCCTGAAGATTTCCATAGCGGGTGCTTTCCCTCAGCCAGTTGTTCACCGGACGGGAAGCATAGGCCAGCGGAGCATAGTACTTACTGGTCGGATCATCCGGATTGGCTCCGGCATTGATGGCAGCAGCACGTTTGTACTCAACGTCCTGTTCGGGGGTAAGGATCCCGAAATCATTGTCATTGGCCAGTGAAGAGACCCCGTAGGATGCCCTGAAGTTTATTTTGGATTTACCCTGTTTTCCCGATTTGGTGGTGATCAGGATTACGCCGTTGGCAGCACGTGAACCATAAATGGCAGCGGCTGAAGCGTCTTTCAACACGGTGATGGACTCAATGTCGTTCGGGTTGATCATGGCCAGTGCATTACCGGTATTGGTAAAATAACTCTGGTTTCCCTGCATGATCTGAATACCATCAACCACATAAAGAGGTTCGTTTCCGGCGTTCAGTGAACTTGTACCACGGATACGTACCTGAGAGGAACTACCGGGCTGTCCGGACTGAGAAGTAATCTGCACACCGGCAACCTTACCGGCCAGCATTTTGTCAAAACTCATCTCGGGAACGTCCTGAATGGCTGCATCATCAACAACGGCAACGGATCCGGTGTTGGCTTCACGTGTCGAAACACCATAACCAACAACCACCACCTCGTCCATCTTGACGACGTCGGCCTGCATTACCACATCAATCACCGTCGAAGTACCAACGGCAATCTCCTGGGTCTGCATCCCGATGAATGAGAAGACAAGCGTAGTTGCTCCACTGGGTACACCAATTGTGTAATGACCGTCAAAATTGGTAACCGTACCCACTGTAGTCCCTTTGACTACAACAGAAACACCAGGTAGCGGTGACCCGTCTTCTGCCCCGGTCACAGTACCTGTTATCTGCACACTTTGCGCCTGTAAAGTCATCCCTACAAACACGAAGAATGCAAGTAAAACAGTAAATCTTTTCATAGATTAAAGTTTTAGGTTTATAATTAGAACACAATAAAATGACTCTAAGAAGTTCAAATCTATATAAAAAATTACTTTTTACAAAATTTAACAGTGCCTGAAACAGGCAATTTTAAAGGGACAAGAGAAGATTTTCCCTCCATCCTTTCACCCTTTTTAACGATTTCAATTTATAAATCAACCAATTAAAGTGGACGAAAACGAACACTTTAAAATCAGATCATGTTTGATATTTTATACATTTTTTCTCTATGACCCCCAATATTTATCTGTATGAGCAAACATATTTCATAGTTTTTACACATATACCCCCTATATTTTAAGAGGTATAATAATATATATGTATTTCAGGAATAATATATACGGATTCGGTGCAATCCTGTCAGAAGATACCTGCTGATCTGTTTTAGATCATTGAAAAAAGCGCAAATCTCGGGTCATTTTAACAGCTCTGACCCGAAAATTTGCGCTCTAAAACATAATTTTTTTCAAAAATTGCACGCTTTTGATACACTTACCGGGGTATGACGACGTCAATTCCGGCGTGCGTACCGCCTAAAACGGAAGGGTGAACGGCTATTTTCCCGCAGTTATCCGCTCCATGACCTCTTTGCTGATGGCCGTCGCCCGTTGCTCCGACCCGGTCCTGATTTTTTCGGCTTCGGATTTTAGTTCCAGCAATTCTTTATCCGCTTCGATTCCGGTCATGTTGATCAGAACATTCATGAAAGCACCCTGAACACCGGCATGAACGGCGAGGGCTCCCACGCCTGCATCGGAGAGGCTGTTCGGATTCCCTTCCTTAACCATGTATTCAAGCAGCGGATAAGCTCCGGCAGCCGTTCTCATCACCTCGAGGGGGATGCGGATAGCTCCCACCGTGGCTTCCCTGATAGCCCGACTGCGTGCGGCTTTTTGTTCATCGGTGGTTTTCGGTAAGGCAAAGGCCTCCATGATCCGGTTAAAAGCTTTCGTGTCCTCATCGACCAGCACCAGCAGCCGCTCATGCAGAGCCTTACCTGTTTCCGCCCATACGGAAAACTCCTCCCAGCGTTCGTCCCAGCCCCTTTTGTGCGACGACAGGTTGGCCACCATGGTCCCCAGGGCAGCTCCCAGGGCTCCCATCAGGGCACTCACCGACCCGCCCCCGGGTGCCGCCGATTCGGAGGCCGTTTCTTCGGTGAAGGCTTTTACGCTCATGTCGGCCAGCCGTTTACCGGCCTTACCGGCAAGTTTATATTCAATGATCTTCTCCTCCGGCTTAAATGGGGCAAGGTCATCAAGGCCCATGGATTTGACGGCAATTTTGATCAGTTCGCTGTCGGAGACACCGGTGGAACGCTGTTGTTTCCGCAGAAAATAGCGGCCGGCATCGAGCATCGACTTCAGGGGAACCAGTCCCACCAGTTCCGAACCGGTCACCCGGATCCCCCGTTCGGCGGCTTTCCGGCATACCTCATCAAAGGCAATATGAACCGGGGTGACGGAAATATCGGTCAGGTTCATGGATATCTGGGCTATCCCGTATTCCTCGATATACCAGCCGATGGCCTTCACCGCTTTCAGCGTACCGGGAACCATCACCTGGGCTCCCTTTTCATCCTTCACGATCTTTCCCGTGAGCGGATCGCCCTCCCGCAATACCCTTCCCCTTTCCCTGACATCAAAGGCAATGGCATTGGCCCTCCTTGTCGATGTGGTATTCAGGTTGACATTGTATGCGATGAGAAAATCCCTCGCCCCTACCGCGATGGAACCTGTCCGCGGGACAAAAGTGGCGGGACCGAAATCGGGGGCCCATTCCTTCCGGGCCAGTTTGGCCGACAGCCCTTCGTATTCGCCCGACCTGACCGTGGCCAGGTTTTTCCTTTCCGGGGTGAATGCTGCACTTTCATAGCAATATACCGGGATACCGATCTCGTTGCCGATGCGCTCAGCCAGTTTTCTTGCATAGGCTACCGTTTCTTCCATGCTGATGCCCGACACCGGGATCAGCGGAAGTACGTCGGTGGCACCGAAACGCGGATGTTCCCCGTGATGACGCGTCATGTCGATCACCTCCGCAGCCTTCCTGACCGCCCTGAAAGCTGCTTCGATCACCTGGTCGGGCTCACCAACAAAGGTCACCACCGTGCGGTTCGTTGCTTTACCGGGATCCACATCCAGCAGGCTGATTCCTTCCACCTGTTCGATCACATCGGTGATCTGCCGGATTACCGACATATCTCTACCTTCACTGAAATTCGGGACGCATTCAATAATTCTGTTCATTTGCTGTAAGTGTATGGATTAAGAAACAGGAATACCGTTTAAAATGACTTTTTCAATCTGCCGGCTGCCGTAAAAATAAGGCAGGGAGGATAGTTCCTTCAGTTCACGGGTAATCAGGATATTGGCCTTCTTCCCTGCCTCCAGGCTCCCCGTTTCCCGTTCAAGACCCATGGCATAGGCCCCGTTCAGTGTTAATGCCGTAAGGACCTCTGAAGGAAGCATTTTCAGCTTGATACAGGCCAGGGAAAACATGAAGGGCATGTTTCCCGATGGAGAGGACCCGGGATTGAAATCGGAGGCCAGGGCAAGGGGCAGACCGGCATCGATCATTTTCCGCGCCGGGGCATAGGGCAGACCCAGGAAAAAGGAAGCTCCCGGTAAAACCGTGGGCATGGTGCCCGAATCCTTCAGCACGGCGATCTCTTCCTCACCGGTGTATTCGAGATGATCGACCGACCGGGCGCGGTACTTCACCCCGGCCTGGATCCCACCGGAATAATCGAGTTCATTGGCATGGATCTTCGGAGGCAATCCGTACCGGGCCCCGGCTTCGAGGATCCGCTCCGTATCGGCTACGGTGAAGAAGCCCCTGTCGCAGAATACATCGATATAATCGGCCAGTTTCTCTGCGGCAACTGCCGGGATCATCTCCTGAATGATCTGATCAACATAGCCCTCCCTGTTGTTTTTAAATTCTGTCGGTACAGCATGGGCGCCCAGGAATGTTCGCCGTACGGTGAGGGCTGTATCCTCTGCCAGGCGAGTGATTACGCGAAGCATTTTAAGTTCATCTTCCAGGTTCAGACCGTAACCGCTTTTAATTTCTACAGCCCCGGTCCCGGTGAGGGCAATTTCGTTCATCCTTCGGAGCGACTGCCGGTAAAGCTCTTCCTCGCCGGTCTCGTGCAGCAGTTTTGCCGAATTGAGTATCCCTCCTCCCCTCCTGGCTATTTCCTCATAGGACAAACCACGGATCTTGTCTTCAAACTCGCGCTCCCGGCTGCCGGCAAAAACCAGGTGGGTGTGAGAGTCGCAAAATGCGGGCAGGATGAGTCCTCCTTCTGCGTCAATCCTCCGGTCGAATGGTCCGTTGGGCGGGACACCTTCCCCGGTAGCAAGGATCCGCTCCCCGCTGATATGGATCCATCCTTTCTCTGTTTCTTTCAGCTCCGACATCCTGCTGCCCGCTGCAAAACCGTTCTCACCCTCCAGCGCCGTAAAAAGATGTCCGTTATAAACCAGGATCTCCATAAAGAATGATTTTGGCCTAAAAATAGAAATATTTGTTGAGCAGGCTGATGTTATAAAATATAGGAAGGGGAGCAGAAAAGCCTGGAGGCTTCCCTCCCGTTCCCTATTTCAGAAGATAGGCAGTAAAGACCCCGAGGTAGTTTCCCAGGGCATAACCGATGATACCGATGATCAGACCCGAGATTACCACCTCCTTGTTCTTGAGTGCGGCAGCCACCACCGGAACAAAGGGCGGCGACATGGAAAGTGCCACGGAAGTGATGATAAAGTGATCGGCATCGATCTTAAAGATCTTCGACAGGAGCGCATGCAGCAACAGGGCTCCCACCACGGCCATCAGTATATAAATGGTGATGGCACCAACAACAGCCGAGGAACCCTTGCCGAACATTTCGCCCAGATCGGCCATGGAGGCTACAATCGTACTGAAGACAAGAATGAAGTACATCCCGGTCTGAAATGTCATCTTCAGTTTGTTGATCTTCGGCACCAGGGAAGCCAGGATACCCAGCGTGGTGATGGTGAGGATGGCAGCTACAGTGGCGTAATCCTGTCCGACTACAAACGTCAGACCAATACCTATTCCGGTGATTACCAACGCAATACCAAAACCTTTCAGTATGCTTAAAAAATTCTCCCTTCTGAAAAAGCCCTTGTAGGATTCAAATTCCCTGACCTGCTGATCGATCTCCTCATCGCTCATCGTATTCGAAGAGCGGTATGGCTTCATAAAAAGGAGGAAAAAACGCTGTCCGATGGTCAGAAGAAAGAGGAGAACGAAGGCACCGACCACCAGGTCGATGGTATGGGTTAGAATATAGATATCGGGGTCGACGCCCAGTGCCTTGTTGATGGCTGCAAGGTTGGGCGTTCCGCCGGAATATACGCCGATGAGCATTCCGGATACCTTCCAGGCATCCGGGATAACATCCTTAAATAAATAAAAGCCGGCCACAACCATTACAAAAACGGAAACCAGCCCCAGGATCATGGAAAAAGCCGTAAGCCATGCCATCCGGAACCATTTCCGGATATCCTCCGAGAACAGGAGCAGCGGTATACCAAGAAGAATGGTCACGCTGGTAAGATTATCCTGCAGACTTTCCAGTCCTTCGGGAAGAACATCAATATTCCCGACAACCAGACCCACGGCATAGCAGATCACAATCGAACCGATCCTGTTGACAACGGTAAAACGGGTACCCAGGAAGAGCACAAGTGCCGGAAACAGGAAATAGAAGAGAATTACAGCAACGGTCATAGGGGTAGGTGTTAGTTGCTGCTAAAGTATAAAAAGATTTTTAATTGGGGACGGGAGACGCGAGATGCGAAATACGAGACGCGAGACGCGAGATGCGAAACGCGGGAAGAGTGAGGAGTGTGGGGTGAGGAGTGAGAAGTGAGAAGTGAGAAGTGAGAAGTGAGAAGTGAGGAGTGAGGAGTGAGAAGTGAGAAGTGAGGAGTGAGAAGTGAGAAGTGAGAAGTGAGGAGTGACGAGTGATGAGAGAGGCGGGTTATCCCGAAAAACAACAAATCTTTATTTGGTAGTTTTTCGAGGTTCCTCGGGTTTCTGATAAAGCGCAGCTTTAGGAAACCCGGGACGGGTCGCGGGTGACGCGAGACGCGAGACGCGGGGGGCGGGTTATGAGTGAGATTCCTGAGTGGTCCCTGAGCCAGTCGAAGGGCCAGCTATCGGTAAATTGTAAAGGCCCTCCTTCGCTAAGTCCTTCGCCAAAGGCTTCGGCCGTCGGCGAATGCTTCGGAGGACGGAGGTTACGGGTTATCTCCTGAGCGGTCCCTGTCCCGATAGCCATCGGGATCGAAGGGCCTGCCATCAGTAAATAGTAATGTGGAGAGGAAGTAACACGGGTCTCTAATAAGCTTTGATTAAGCAGTTGATACACTCAACCTCAA
This sequence comes from Bacteroidota bacterium, assembly GCA_049325415.1. Taxonomy (GTDB): domain Bacteria; phylum Bacteroidota; class Bacteroidia; order Bacteroidales; genus JBMOLL01. The sequence goes on from JBMOLL010000040.1 coordinate 32,781, forward strand.
TCTTAACCTCAACCTTAACCTCAACCTTAACCTCAATTACTCTTTTACTTGCATTCCTCGAAACTCTTCTCGTACTGCTGGATAGCGCGCAGGCTCATGCCCATGCTGGAAAATCCTCCGTCATGGTAGAGATTCTGCATGGTCACCTTGCGGGTCAGGTCGGAGAAAAGAGTGATACAGTAATCGGCACAGTCGGCTGCAGAGGCATTTCCCAGTGGCGACATCCGTTCCGAAAAGTCTTCCAGCTTATCAAAGCCCTTGATACCGCTTCCTGCGGTGGTAAGCGTCGGTGACTGGGAAACGGTATTAATGCGGATCCTTTTCTCCCTCCCATAGATATAACCGAAGCTCCGGGCAATGGATTCAAGAATGGCCTTGGCATCCGCCATATCGTTATAACCCACAAAGGTACGCTGGGCCGCCACATAGGACAGGGCCACCACCGAACCCCATTCGCTGATCGCATCCAGCCTTCGGGCCGTGCTCAGCACTTTATGCAGGGAAAAGGCTGAAATATCAAGTGTCTTGTGATAGTATTCGTAATTCAGTTCATCATAGGAAATGCCTTTTCTGACATTTGGCGACATCCCGATGGAATGGAGCACAAAATCGATCTTTCCGCCCAGAATTTCCATGGATTTGGTAAAGAGGTTTTCCAGATCTTCCAGAGATGTGGCATCGGCGGTAATCACCTGCGAATGGCATTTCTTTGCCAGTTCGTTGATTTCGCCCATCCTGACTGCCACAGGGGCATTGGTCAGCACGAATTCGGCACCTTCTTCCCAGGCTCTTTCAGCCACTTTCCACGCGATCGACTGCTCATTGAGTGCGCCGAAAATAATTCCTTTCTTTCCTTTTAACAGATTATAGCTCATCAGATCAGTATTAAATAATAAATAATTGATTCATGCAATTAACAATTAAAACAGGAGTTTGTGCGATAAAGATGGATCACAGATCAGTTTTGCTTGATTTTCAGCAGTTCGCGGGCATTGGAAAGTGCGGCATCGGTGATCTTCTCCCCCGAAACCATTTTGGCGATCTCCACCACTCTCTCTTCCCCGCTGAGTTTCCTGATCCGGGTGTGAGTGGCATTGTCGCTGTCTTCCTTGAATACCAGGTAATGGTCGGCTCCCTTTGCCGCAACCTGCGGCAGATGGGTGATCGCGATAAGTTGCCGTCCGCCGGCCATGCGCTGCATGATCTGGCCAACCTTATCGGCAATTTCCCCGCTGACGCCCGTATCGATTTCGTCGAGGATCAGGGTGGGCAGACCGGTGAAATCGGAGAGCAGTGATTTCAGTGAAAGCATCAGGCGGGATATTTCACCGCCGGAGGCAACATTGCCGATCTCTTCCAGTTCCGACTGCTTATTAGCTGAAAATAAGAACCTTACCTGGTCGCTGCCATAGGGATCAAAAATACCGGTATGATCCACCCGTACCTCAAAGCGGGCATTCGGGATGCCCAGCTGACGGAGCAGGGCCGCCACCTCCTTTTCAACCGTTTTACCGGCCTCCGTGCGCTTTTTGTGCATCGAAGCGGCCAGGCTGCCCATGCCTGATAGCAGTCCGGCAATCTCTTTTTCCAGCCGTGCTGTTTTCTCATCCGACAGGGTGATGTCGCTTATGCGGCGGTCGAGCTCGTCCCTCAGGGCAATCAGCTCTTCCACCGTCTTCAGACGGTGTTTTTGCAGCAGCCTGTATAACAGGTCGATACGCTGTCGGACAATCTCCTGCCTTTCGGGCGAGAACTCCACCTTTCCGGCCAGGAGTTCCATTTCCGTGGCGGCATCCTTGATATCGATCATAGCCGCTTCAAGTCGTTCAGCCAGCGCCCTGGCCGGATGATAATAGGCCAGGATCTTCTGGAGACGGATATGTGTGTCTTTGAGCTGTCTGACCGTACCGGTTTCATCACCGTTCAGCGTCGCGGCTGATTCGCCCAGTGCCTGGCTGATTTCCCCGGCATGTCCGAGTACCTCGGCTTCCTCTTCCAGTTCTTCCATCTCGCCTTCCCTGAGCCTGGCGTCCTTCAGTTCGGTAAACTGGAACTCCAGGAACTCCAGTTCCTTGCGCGCACTTTCAAGCGAGGCCCTGAATGTCTCCAGTTCGGCGCTCTTTACCCTGTATTCCCCGTATATGGAACGGTATTCGGCCAGTTCGCTCCCGAGGCGCCCCACAAAATCGACCACCTCCATCTGGTAGACATGATCGTTCAGGCGGAGGTTCTGGTGCTGGGAATGGATGTCGACCAGTTGTGTCCCAAGCTCCTTCATCTGGTTCAGGTTCACCGGCGTATCATTGATAAAGGCCCTCGACTTGCCGTTGGGTGTGATTTCCCGTCGCATGATGGTGACCGGCTGGAAATCGAGGTCGTTTTCCTCGAAAAATGTCCGGAAAGCCTGTCCCAGCCTGAAGGTACCCTCGACTGAACATTTCTCGTCAAGCTGTTTGAGTACCGTGGTATCGGCGCGCTGACCGAGGATCAGCGACAGTGCCCCCAGCAGGATGGATTTTCCCGCGCCGGTTTCCCCGGTAATCGTGGAGAATCCGTCGGAAAAACTGATCTCCAGTTCTTCGATCAATGCATAATTCCGGATATGGAGATGTTCGATCATCCCTTTATTCGTTGGTCTGCTGCATGATGGCCTTGTACTTGCCGGCGTTGGTCTTGTCGATCTCGCTGAGCAGGTTGTACACCCGGCTCTTTTCTTCGGGGAAGCCTTCGGAAAAAATGTTGATTATTTCATCAGCCTTTGCATCCAGCACAATACGAAGCGGATACATGTAGTTATCCGGCCGGCCTCTGAAAACTTTCTGCAACAATTCGAGTGAGGAGGCAATTTCCGCACGTCCCTCGGCTACTTTGCTGTCCATGAGATCGAGTCCCTGCCTGTGATAGCGATACGAGAACTCGCGGATGGGCGCATAGTCGGAGTCGAGGATATCCTTAACCAGCCAGTAGCGGTTTTTATGGGAGATATCATCGATGGGTTTCCAGCCTTTATCATTGCCGTTCTGGGCATTGACCACAATTTTTTCTGCATTCTGAAAAAATGCCGTTCCTCCCTCAAAGGAAAACGAGTCGTAATCGAGCCCCAGGATATAATATGCATAGAAGGCAAGAATACTGGTAAGGTTGGAGGTAAAGGAATTCAGGTCGAATTCAAGGGGCTGGAATTCAATATAGCGAAACTGGATATCGTTATCGATAAAATTAAACATTACCGTATTGTAATTGGAGTTGAATACCGGCCTTCTCGACTGTACCTGCAGGGTTCCCCTGAACTCGTCGGCCGAAAGCTGTTCGGTCATATTGAACATCAGGTTGCATTCGATCCGCTCTTCCGGGGCATAGACATGATCGGTCCAGACCATGTTGTTCATAAACTCGTAAATGGCATTCTGAAGGGTCTGAAAGACCTGTTTATTGGAGCCCTGGATCTGCTGACTGACGATCTGTACGTTACATTTCAGCTCCTGTGCAGCGGCCGGAATAAGCAGCGCCAGGAGAACAGCAGAAAGGAGGATGAATTTACGCATGTCCCGAAATTTTATAAGTTTTTTCCAGTATATCAAGGGCCACCTCCTGCTTGGTTTTCAATTCAAAGGTATCAATTGTACCCGATTTATCCACCATCTTCACGCGGTTGGTATCTGTTCCGAAACCAGCCCCTTCATCCCGGAGAGAGTTCAGCACAATGAAATCCAGGTTCTTGCGCTGCAGTTTCCCGATGGCAGAGTTCAGCTCATCGGTGGTTTCCAGGGCAAAACCGATGAAAACCTGACCTTCTTTCTTTCTTTTTCCCATTTCTCCGGCGATGTCCCGGGTTGGCTTCAGCACGAGATTCCAATCGCCGCTGCCCCGCTTGACCTTTTCCCCAGCCTGCTCTGCAGGAGTGAAATCGGCCACCGCCGCGCAAAAGACAACAATATCGGATTCACCGACCCTGTCGGAACAGGCAGTAAACATGGCTTCGGCAGTATCGGCCCTTTGCACAATAACGTCGGGGTGACGGGGTTTTATTGTAACCGGTCCGCTGATGATGGTTACCTCTGCACCCTCATCGGCAAAGGCATCAGCAATGGCATAGCCCATTTTTCCCGACGAATGGTTCCCAATAAAGCGCACTGGATCAATCGGTTCGTAGGTGGGACCGGCGGTAACAAGGACTTTTTTATTCAGGAATTTTTTTTTTTGCCTGAGGATGAACCCGGAAAATCCTTCAGGAAGGCAAGTATCTTTTCCGGATCGGGCATTCTCCCCTTCCCTTCCAGCCCGGAGGCCAGTTCCCCGCTTTCCGGCTCAATGACCGTATTGCCGTAGGACCTGAGTATCCGTATGTTTTCCTGAGTGGCCGGGTGGGCATACATATCCATGTCCATAGCCGGCGAAAGCACCACCGGGCAACGCGCCGACAGATAAGTGGTTACCAGCAGGTTATCGGCTATTCCCCGGGCCATTTTACCCAGAGTGGTAGCCGTAACCGGTGCCACCAGCATCAGATCGGCGCTGACGCCCATATCGACATGGCTGTTCCAAGCTCCGCTGTCTTTTTCAAAAAAACCTGACAACACAGGCTTTCCCGAAAGAGCGGCAAAGGTAACCGGGGTAATGAATTCAAGGGCAGTGGGCGTCATAATCACCTGTACATCAGCACCTTCTTTTACAAGCAGACGCAGCAAATGCACAGCCTTATAGGCAGCAATACTTCCTGTAACACCCAGCAGTATTTTTTTTCCGCTCAGATCCATCAGGATGCAGAGGTTTATTCTTCGATTTCAGGGGTTTCGTTTATCCTGAAATAGATTTCTTCTTCATCAAGTTCCTGGAGTGCAATAAGGGTCGGTTTAGGCAGTCTTTCGAAAAAACGGGAGATCTCGATCTGCTCCGGATTCTCAAAAACTTCCTCCAGGTTATCGGTATACGAGGCAAACTCTTCAAGCTTCCTGTTCAGCTCCTGTTTAAGCTCAACACTGATCTGGTTGGCACGGCGGGAAACCACCATCACCGACTCGTAAATATTATCCGTCTGCCGGTCAAGATCATTCAGATTACGGGTTACGGTAGTAACCGAAGCTTTGGTTTTCTTATAATCCATCTATTTTACTGGTTTGTTGATTTTCAAGTACTTTCATAGAAGCGTCATACATTTTCTGCGCTTCTTTCCGGAAATCGCTTTCCGGAAATTCCGACTGAAAAGAGTAATATTCATCCACCGTCGACTGGAAGCGCTCCATGCGTTTGCTGGGGATGGACCCGTCGGCGAGCAGGTAACTCGATTTCAGGATCAGGAACATCATCTCTTCCCGGTGTTTGGTGTCGGGATACTCGGCCAGGCTGTTACGCAGGGCAATAATGGCCGATTTGTAATACCCAAGGTCAAAATACAGACGGGCACTGATAAACGATTTTTCCACCAGCTTGTCGCTGAGTTCGGTAATCAGTTCCTTGCAGGTGGCCACCTTATCGGAGCCGGGATGTTTCAGCATGAACATCTGAAGCATTGAAATGGCCTTATAGGTATTATCCTGGTCGAGTTCGGGCCGGGGAGACATTTTATAATAGCAGTAGGCCGACATGAAATCCGCCTCATCCACATATACCGAGCTCGGGTAGGTGGAGGAGAGTTCGGTGAAATAGTGTCCGGCCATCATGTAATCGCGCTGGCCGTAATAGCTTTTTGCCTGGAAATACTTAACGGTATCTGCTTTAATGGTACCCCTGTAAATGGTAACCACCTGGTCGAACAGCGTGGCGGCCTTTACAAACTCCCCTTCATCGTAATAGGTTTTGGCTTTTTCATATTTCAGGGCATAATCCCTGCTTTTGAGTAGTTTTTCATACTCACCGCAACCCGCCACCAGCATGAAGAGGGCAGGAACAAACCAGATCCACTTGAATTTTCCAAACATCGCGCAAAAATAGTATAAACGATTGATATTTTAAAATAAATCTAACTGCTCTGTAATAAATATTTAACAGCCGGCAAAAGTCGTGCCACTCGGTCCGGTGAATGAAAAACCGGGGATATTTTTTTTATGCCGCCGGACTGCCAGATATAACGGGGTTTCATATCGAATTATTTCAATATTTGGCGGCAATCTAAAAAAGAGTAAATTTGCGCCATTATTAACCCTTTAAAAATTTAACATCCGTGGACATTTTTGAAAGAATTACCAAGAACAGGGGTCCGATTGGACAGTACCAAAAAGACGGACATGGATATTTTGCATTTCCCAAGCTGGAAGGAGAAATAGCAGCCCACATGACCTTCCGGGGTAAAGAGGTTCTGACCTGGAGCCTTAACAACTACCTTGGGCTCGCCAATCATCCCGAAGTGAGGAAGGCTGACGCAGAAGCTGCTGCAAAGTATGGAATGGCTTACCCTATGGGAGCCCGTATGATGTCGGGACAGACATCGAAGCACGAGGAACTTGAGCAGAAGCTCGCCGCATTCGTAGGCAAAGAAGATGCATTTTTGCTGAACTACGGATACCAGGGAATGGCCTCGATCATCGACGCCGTGACCTCCAGGAATGATGTGATCGTTTACGACTCCGAATCACACGCATGTATTCTTGATGGTATGAGAATGTCGTTCGCCAAACGTTTTGTGTTCCCGCACAACAACATGGAGAACCTCGAAAAACAGCTCGAAAGGGCCAGCAAACTGGCTGAAAAACAGAATGGTGGTGTACTTGTAATTACCGAGGGCGTATTCGGTATGGCCGGCGACCTTGGCAACCTCAAAGCCATCGCAGCATTAAAATCCAGATTTTCCTTCCGCCTGCTGGTGGATGATGCCCACGGTTTCGGCACAATGGGCAAGACCGGTCGCGGAACCGGGGAACATTACGGTGTCCTCGATCAGATCGATCTTTATTTCGGCACCTTTGCCAAAGCCATGGCCGGTATCGGCGGTTTTGTCGCCAGCGAAAAAGAAGTTGTCGATTATCTGCGCTACAACATGAGGTCACAGACCTACGCCAAATCGCTCCCGATGCCCATGGTTATCGGAGCACTGAAACGTCTGGAACTGCTCCAGAACGATCCCAACCTGAGGGTCAAACTCTGGGATGTAGTGAACAACCTGCAGAAAGGTCTGAAAGAGGCCGGTTTCGATATCGGGAAAACCGAATCCATGGTTACCCCGGTTTATATGCATGGCGGTATTGTTGAGGCCACCAACCTGATCGTCGACCTGAGGGAAAACTATGGCGTATTCTGCTCCATGGTGATCTATCCGGTGGTACCGAAAGGTGACATCCTCCTTCGCCTGATCCCCACAGCAACCCATACCCTGGATGACGTGAAGAAAACCATTGAAGCCTTCAAGGCCTGCCGCGAGAAACTCGAAAAAGGTGTATACAACACCGAGAGTTTCCCCAATCTGGCCAAGCTTATGGGCATGTAATCCATTAGTTAAGGTGAAAAAAAAGAGGCTGCGCTGTAAGTGCAGCTTCTTTTTTTTGTCAGAAGCGACCATTGAACCGAAAGACCTGCCCGGACTACTGGTACCGCCAGCGGTTTGCCAGAGCCACCAGAGAAAGCATAACGGGCACCTCGACCAGAACCCCGACTACAGTAACCAGGGCCGCAGGAGACTGGAGACCGAAAAGGGAGATAGCCACCGCAACAGCCAGTTCAAAAAAATTACTTGCTCCGATCATGGCAGCCGGGGCACAAACCGGATAAGGCAGAGCAAGTTTCCTTCCTGCAAACCATGTGAGCAGGAAGATAAAAAATGTCTGGATAATAAGTGGCACTGCAACGAGCAGGATGATCAGGGGACTTTCAAGGATCTTCATCCCCTGGAAGGCAAAAAGAAGAATAAGGGTCAGAAGAAGAGCCACAATGGAGACAGGTCTGAACAGGGGCAGAAATTGGTGACGGAACCACTCCTCCCCTTTTTTCCTGATCAGGAGCCTGCTGGTAATGAATCCTGCGGTCAGCGGTATCACCACGAAAGTCACCACGCTGGTAATCAGCGTGCCTACCGGTATATGAATATTGGAGATTCCCATGAGAAGGCTGACAATAGGAACAAAGGCAATGAGGAGAATCAGATCGTTTACCGACACCTGTACAAGGGTATAATTTGGATCTCCGTCGCTGAGGTAACTCCAGACAAAGACCATCGCCGTACAGGGAGCGGCTCCCAGAAGAATCGCTCCGGCGAGGTATTCCCCGGCCTGTTCAGGCAGGATCCATGCCTGGTAGACTTTTGTAAAGAAAAGCCAGGCAAAAAAAGCCATTGAAAAGGGTTTGATGAGCCAGTTCACGGTGACGGTCAGAAGCACACCCCTGGGTTTCCTTGCAACATTTTTCAGGGTGGTGAAATCAACCTGGAGCATCATCGGGTAAATCATCAGCCAGATCAACACCGCAACGGGCAGGTTCACCCCGAAAAGTTCCATTTTGCTCATACTGCTGACTGCCGATCCGCCGTAACGCCCGACAACAATTCCGGCCCCGATACATAAAAGAACCCAGAGGCTCAGATATTTTTCGAACAAGGCGATCCTTTTGCTTTCTTTTTTCATAGGAAGGGTCTGGAAGTAATTATACCTTATACAGTTAATGGACAGGCAGGTTGAAATGCAGCCCAGGTTTCTTTCTCATTTCTGAGAAATAATATTTACCGGCTACCTGTCAGGGTTATACTCATAATTCGATGGGCAGAACGCGTGTAATCCGTAAGTTCCCGGTCTGTCAGATACTCCCGGAGCACCTTTTCCGGGATGGAAATCACCCTTTCCTCCAGGATGGCTATCCCTTGAAAACCGACATCCGAAATAAGTTCCATGTATTCAGTCTTAACCAGAGCCCCTGAAACGCACCCTGCATACAGGGTGGCGACCTCTTTCAGCCGGGCCGGCAGCCCGCCCGAAAGTACAACATCGGAAATGCAGAACTGCCCACCCGGTTTAAGTACCCTGTATATCTCACTGAATGCCCTTCTCTTGTCGGGTACAAGATTCAGAACGCAGTTGCTGATCACCACATCAAAACTATGCGGTTCGAAGGGCATATTTTCAATATCCCCCAGTATAAAATTTACATTAGCGTACCCTGTTTTCTCCAGATTCTCATTGGCCTTTTCAAGCATGGCTTCTGTAAAGTCGAGCCCGGTGACCGTTCCACTCCCGCCTGTCAGTGACCGTGCGACAAAACAATCATTTCCTGCGCCACATCCAAGGTCCAGCACATGATCTCCTGTTTTAATCGCAGAATACCCAACCGGTAGTCCGCAACCCAGACCGTAGTCGGCCTCCGGCTGATAGCCGGGTGAATCGGAATATGATCCTCCGGTCATAGAAAAGCCGGAGGTACCGCAGCAATTTACTGTGCTGCAACAACCGGTATCCGAACCCCTTTCTGCAACGATACTGTACTTTTCCTTTACCAGGAGCTTCAGTTCTTCAGGTTTCATAGTAGCGGTAATATCTCTTTGGAATAAAAATCCAGAAAAGCTCTTCTGATCTCCTCCCTGACCCTGATGAACTCGCTTTTGATAAAGTCTTCATCCCCGGTAGCCTTTGACGGATCATCGAAGCCGATATGCAGTTTTTTCTTCACCCTCCCGTTGAATACCGGGCAACTTTCCCTGGCATCGTCGCAGACGGTCACCACAAAATCCCATTCCTGATCCAGGAATTTCTCCACCGGGTTCGGCCAGTGCTCTGAAATATCAATACCGGTCTCTCCCATCACTTCTATCGCCATCGGGTTCACTCTTTCGGCCGGTTCGGTACCGGCGGATGCAACCAGGATCTCGGAATCAAAAAACTGCAGGAAACCATGGGCCATCTGGCTCCGGCAACTGTTTCCCGTACAAAGAATTAATATTTTCATAACTGAATTTTAGACGAATTCCCGAAGATACAATAATACAATCTGCGGTATATCAAAAGAATGTTAATCCTCCGTTAAGGATGGATCTTAAGGTACAGGCCACCCAGCAATTCCCTGTACCGGGTCCTTATCTCCTCCTCGGCCGGTACCATGGGTTTTACCGGTACCAGATCAGTAAGCTTTTCATAGGAAAGTCCGGCATTAAAGTAGGTTTCCATCGTACCTTCCAGCATTTCCTTCACTGCGGTAAAAGCCTCTTCCCTGCTCATACCGAAGCCAATGGCAAGATCAAGCAGTTCCTGGAACTGGAACCAGAAATAGGTATGTCCCATGGCACTGATCATGGCATATGCCTCGAGCAGGTCCTCTCTGACCTCGGGCATCGCCCCCAGGGGGCTGAATAACTTCAACAGGTCTTCTTTGACGGCCTGTCCGGCTTCAGGATGAAAGGCCACCGGGTTAAAACCCTTACAAGAATATGAAGCGGCATTGGGGATCATGCGGGCGATCCGTGTATGGCCCGGGAGTGCCCCGGAAAGTGCCTGAAGGGTAATCTTAGGCGCAAGTGACAGGACCAGGGCATCCTTCTTAATCAAATGGGATATTTCCCCCAGACTGCCTGACAGAACAGGAGGGTGAAGAGCCAGCAATACAAGGTCAGAACCGGCAGCTGCAGCCGGATCGGTAGCAGAAACACTTACCCGGGGAAATTCCTTTTCAAGTAAGGTAAGAACCGGCAAACTGGTGTCGTAGACACTGATCTGCCCTGTTTTAACACCGGCCTTTTCAAATCCTTTAAGCAGGATGGTGGCAACCCGGCCTCCACCGATGAATCCGATTGATTTCATAACCATTGTTTAAAGTAAAACATTAAATAAGTATCCGACAATTACAATTCCTCCGGCAACCACGCCGACAAAGACGGCAATCAGCTGCCATTTCAGGACTTTCTTGAGGATAATGATCTCGGGAAGGCTAAGTCCGATCACCGACATCATAAAGGCGAGGGCAGTTCCGAGGGATACCCCTTTTTCGATCAGTACACTCACGATGGGAATGATCCCTGCCGCATTGGAATACAGGGGGATACCCACCAGGATGGCCAGAGGAACGGAGTACCAGTTCCCTGCCCCGAGCGCTCCGGCCAGAAAATCATCGGGTACAAAGCCGTGGGCTCCCGCACCGATGGCGATACCGGCAATAATATAGATCCAGATCTTTGAAACAATCTCTTTCACTGCGCTGAAACCCATATCCACTCTTTTCGACCAGCCTGGCTTCTCCTGCTCATCATCCATCTTACCTACCTTTACGGAATACACCCAGTCGGCCACAAAGCGCTGCAGGTGCAGCTTTTCCAGGACGAACCCGGCAAGAATAGCAATAACTAGACCTGTGACCACATAAATCACCGCAACCTTCCATCCGAAAAGGCCGATCAGCATCACAAGGGCCACTTCATTGATCATCGGGGCGGCGATCAGAAAGGAAAAGGTCACTCCCAGGGGAATGCCTGCTTCCACAAAACCCAGGAAGAGCGGAATAGCCGAACAGGAGCAGAAAGGTGTTACGATGCCCAGCAGCGCCGCCATTACATTTCCTATAAAAAGCGGCTTGCCTTCCAGTGCTTTTCTTGTTTTTTCGGGGGAGAAGAACGACCTCACAATCCCGACCAGGAAAATGATCAGCACCAGGAGGAGGAAGACCTTTGGAACTTCGTAGATAAAAAAGCGGAGAGCCTCTGTCAGGTGAGCCCCGGCTTTGAGTCCCGGGATATGGTCCACCACCAGGTCGGCCAGCTCATCGATGTACAGAAAAGCCACCACCCAGAGAGCCAGTAAAAACGGAACAGGTTTGAGTCCCGAAAACCGAAGTTTTGATAATATATTGATCTTCATTTAATTAAAAATATTCCAACTCACAATAATAAACCAGATCCCGGTACCGATGAATACGACAGCCACTATCCTTCTGAACCAGCGCTCGAATGTCCGGATCCTTTTGTACCAGTTCCCTATGCCCTTTACCGTATAAGCCAGCAGCCAGGCAAAAAGAATAACCGGCAGACCGGTGGCTAGCGCATAGACCAGGGAGAGAAAGACTCCCGAGGTGCTCTGAACTATTAGCGGGATCATCATTCCGAAGAAAATCACACCACTGTATGGACAAAATGCAAGTGCAAAAAGTATCCCGAGCAACAAAGGACCCTGTTTGCCGCCCAGGGCAACCCTGTTGATCCAGTCCGAAAACCTTCTGTTGCCACCTGAACGCCAATGAATGATATCAAGCATAAAAATGCCAAAAACGATCAACAGGGGACCTAGAATTTTCTCACCATAGATCTGAAGCCACGACGACAGGTTGGCTGAAACGGCCGTATACCGCAGAAGAACTGCCAGTACAAAATAGGATATGGCTCTCCCCAGGGTATATATCAACCCATTGATGAAAACCTTCCTGCGGTTTTCTTCCCCGCTGCTGATAAACCCGATAGCTGTGATGTTGGTTGCCAGCGGACAGGGGCTTATGGCCGTCATAAGTCCCAGCAATGCAGCTGAAAAGACCGGCATACTGCTGCCGGCTAACAGTCCGTTAAGTATTTCTTCCATACCATCACGGAGTCAGAAGCCGGTCGATCTCCTGTCTGAGCTTATCCCTGTACTTTTCCGGAGTCTGCCTGGCATAGAGAAAAGCTTCATTGGTCAGATTTATCTGCTTATCACCGCAGACAACCAGCAAGGTCTGACCACTGATATTAAAAGAGGCGGCTTTTGCCTTCCCCTCCTCCTCCTCAATATTATAAGAGGTGAAGGTAACCACTTTGCCCTGATAGGACTCTACAAGCTCACGGGTAACATCTTCCACAGCCAGACAGGTGGCACAGCGACGGGTCAGGTGGAAATAATAAACTTCCACCTTCCCGGGATCCGGTGATCCGGAAACTTTAACTTCCCTGCCGGCTTCGGACTGACAGGCCGGGGTGATGGCAAGAAACAGAATTCCTGCCAGTACCAACTTCATTTTCATTTTCTCTTCATTAAAGGTTTTTGCTGATGATGCTTTTTACTTCGGTCAGGCCGGGAACCGTACCGCTTAAAACCACCTTTTCATCAATGACCAGCCCGGGGGTCCGCATAATACCGTAGGCCATGATGTCGGAAATATCCTCCACCTTGGTGACACGGGCATCAATTCCCAGTTCCTTTACAGCCTCAATCGCTGTTTTTTCCAATGTTTTGCACCGGGCACAGCCGGTTCCTAAAATTTTTATTTCCATATATCTGTATGTTAGTTCGTCTTTCGTGAAACTACGAATGAATCGGTTAAAAAAAATCAGAGTTGCATGAATTTCCGGAAGAGGCGCTGGGCTTCTTCCCAGTTCTCCCGGTTGAGACAGTATTTAATTTTCGGAGCTTCGGTCTCCCCCTGGATCAGCCCCGCATCCTTCAGTTCCTTCAGGTGCTGGGAAAGGGTCGATTTTACCACGGGCAGATCCTCCGACAGATCACCGCTGTAACAGCAACTTTGCCGCGATAGCAGATCGATCACATACATCCGGATCGGGTGCCCGAGTGCCTTTGCATAACGTGCAGCCTTTTTTTGTTCTTCGGTAATGATGCCCTTGACCTCCATATGTTCGTATTTTACCGAACAAAGGTAAACAAGTTCATGAAATAATAATACCTGCAATTGAGAATTTTACAGAACTTTTATTATAATTTTGAAAGAACCAAACCTATAAACACAAATAGCATGAAGAACGTAACCCTTACCCTGCTGGCACTATTCTTCCTTGCCGGCGCTGCTTTCTCTCAGGTATCGATGGTATCGGAAGGGGGCAAATTTAAGGCTACTTTTCCCGGAGAGTATTCCTACAGTGAACAGACCATCGACACCGATCTCGGGCCGGTACTGATGCACATTTACATGTATGAAGAAGGTGATGAAGCCGCCTACATGATCTCTTACAACGATTACCCTGCCGATGCTTTTGATCAGTCGCTCTACAAGGAATCCCTGGAGGGAGCCAAAGAGGGTTTCACCAGCAACCTGGGTTTAGAAGAAGAATACAGTATTGACATCAGCATGCTCGGCTACCCCGGCGTGTATTTTAAAGCCACCGACTATGACATTTATGCAACCATGTATGTCATTATCAGGGGGAACAGGCTTTACCAGGTAGGTGTACTCCAGCAGTATTATTATGCTGATCCTTCCTTTCTGGAATCCTTTAAGCTCCTCGAATAAAAGTACTTCAGCCGGCTGGCTCAGCCCAGCCGGTTGATCTCTTCCAGCCTGTTGCGGTCCAGGATCTGTACATCTTTGCCATTCAGGCCAAGAATGCCTTCCTTTTCAAATTCACGGATATAGCGTGTTGCGCTCTCAGCCGTAATGGACGCAAAATCAGCTATATCCTGCCGGCTGAGATACTGAAAGATCTCTTCCTGAAGTAATACGGGATCGGACAGGTAAAGCAGGGCCGAAGCCAGTTTACCTCGCATTTGTTTGGCCGACAGGTTATGGATCAGCTCCAGGTAACGGTTTTCACCGCTGCAATTGCGGTTCAGGATCCGCATAGCGAAGGAGGCATTCTGCATGAAGAGTTGTTTCAGCGCTGTCTTGTCGATCATACAGACAGTAGCGTCCTTAATAGCCACAGCCGAGCAGTTATATACATTTTCCCCGAAGATGGAAGAAAATGCCATAAAATCTCCCGCTGCCACGATCCGGATATTCACCTGACGGGTACGGTCGGCCTGGAGATAGATGCGAGCCAGTCCGCTGACCATATAAAGGATATACGGTGCAAAGGCCCCCTGTTTAAAAATGGTTTCTCCTCTGAGATAGGTCAGATGGGTCTTCCTGCTGTCGAGAAAGGTCTGTTCCTCTGGCAGAAGGGCCTGGAAACAATCGGCGGTTTTACCGCATTCCTGACAGCAATCGTCTTCGGAAGTCACGGGATCTTTTTTTGAATTCACCCTGCAAAAATAAGCAGAATTGCGCTTTTCTCCCCACGGTCATGCTGTTAAACTTAAACCGGCAGGGATTAACATCCTGCTTTCTGCATTCTGACAGCCAAAAAACTGTAAAATTTCAATCCGGGAACGTAATCCAGACAGTCAGAACATTTTTACGGGGCAAAAAAGCCGGGTAATTTTGCAGGGTAAAAATGAAGTGATGAAACGAATAGCCGTACCGGTAAGCGGAAATCTTCTCAGCGAGCACTTCGGGCAGTGTGAAGCTTACAGAATTTTCGTGATCGGGGAAGATGAAGTAAGCAGCGAACGGGTTGAGATCCCTCCGCAGATGGAAGTGAGTATGCTTCCCGGCTGGGCATCAGCACTGGGAATTACCGATATCATTGCCTATCGTGTGGATAAAAGCATCATCGCACTATTTACACCTTTCAGAATCAATCTTTTCGTGGGGATACCCCGGGAAACGCCGGAGAAACTCATCGACGATTACCTGAACGGACGACTGAAATCCGATGAGCGGATCATCTCGGAAATTATCAAATGAAATTCATATTAATCTTATTATTAATTATTTAATATATCAACAGACATGAAATTTTTAAGAACAGCCATTCATGAAATTGAGTCTGCTGCCGAGCTGCAGAAGATCATCAACGAAAATGAAAATGTAATGGTATGCTGTGGCCGCATGGGGCCCATGTGTATCCCGGTTTACGACACTATGGAAGAGCTTGAGGGAGAACGTCCCGCTATCCGTTTCTTCTCCATGGCCTTCGATTCTCCCGAATCGGCCGCCATCCGCACTGCACCGCTTTGCCGCGGTTTCATGGGCCTGCCTTTTACGGTCTATTACAAAAACGGTGAGATGGTAAAGGCCACAACCAGCATCCAGAACAGGAGCCAGATTGTCTCCATCCTCGATGAATACCTGAGCTAAGTGTAATACAGCCATGATCCCGTTTGTCCCGCCCCTGCGGGATGAGCGGGATTTTTAAAAAACTGAAAAATGGAAGAGATTTTTGATGTGATGATCATCGGCGGGGGGGCAGCCGGTCTTACTGCCGGGATCTACAGTTCCAGGGCCCGGCTCAGCACCCTGATCCTCAACGAAGGCGCCGTTGGCGGACAGATGGTTCTGACCAATGAAATAGCCAATTACCCGGGAGTTGAAACCACCAAAGGTTACCTGCTGGCCGGAATCATGAAAGACCAGGCAAAAAGCTTTGGCTGCCAGATCAAAACCAATGTCAAAATTACGGGCTATGAGCTGGAAGGCGAAGTGAAAAAAGTTTTGCTGGAGGATGGACGGCGTTTTTCAGCCCGAACGGTGATCCTCGCTCCCGGTGGCCGCCCCCGTTCACTCAACATTCCCGGCGAGGAAGAATTCAAAGGAACCGGTATATCCTACTGCGCCACCTGCGACGGTGAGTTTTTTACCGGGAAAGAACTGGTTGTTATCGGGGGAGGAAACTCCGCCCTCGAAGAAGCCGATGCCCTCACCACCTATGCCTCTAAAGTAACCATTGTTCATCAGTTCGACCATTTTCAGGCCTTCGAACATGCCGTTCAGGTTGCAAGGAATAACCCGAAGATTGATTTTATAATGGAGTCGGAACCCAGAGGCTTCTTTGGTAACGGCCAGCTGGAAAAAGTTGCTATCGAACACCTGCCAAGCGGGAATATCTCGGAAGTTAAGGTTGGAGGTGCTTTTATTTTCGTGGGATATCTCCCCAATACCGAAAGTCTCAAGGGTATTGTTCAGATGAATGAAAGAAATGAGATAGTGGTGGACAGCGATATGAAGACAAATATTCCCGGCGTTTTTGCTGCCGGCGACTGTATCAACAAACGCTACAGACAGGTTACGACAGCAGTGGCAGAAGGAACCATCGCGGCACTGAGTGCCGCAGAATTTCTGAGAAACCGGCCAAAATGACCGGTTTATTTTTTTAACTGAGAATCATTTCCTCCCTCAGACGATTCAGAACAGAGGTGGTAATTCCGAGGTAAGAGGCAATCTGACTGCTCTGGGCATAACGGAATATATCCGGTTGCTCCGAAAGCAGTTTCCGGTAACGTGCTTCTTCGGTATCGCTGAGCAGACCAATCAATCTTTGTTTCATCCTGTTATACCCGTCAAGGATCAGCAAACGGCAGAATTCCCTGAATTCAACAGAACTATGGTACCTGTTTTCGATTTCCTCCCAGGAAATCACCCAGCCCGAACACTCGGTAAGTGTCTGAAAAGTTTCAGTAGAAGGTTGCTGGGAAAAAAAAGTATTGAAATCGTTCAGAAAACATTTCGGCGAGTATATCCCTGTGGTCAGTTCAAGGCCCTTGCTGTCATTCATAAACGACCTGACATATCCTTCCTCAAGAAAATAGGCGTGCCGGTCAAGGCGCTGTTCCTCAATAAGATATTCGCCACTCTGAAAGATAACCGGCTTGAAGCCATAGGAAATCTCCATGGCCTTCTCCCTGGAGACCTTGTAAATCGACTGGATATAGGCTATAAAGACTTTCTTGTTTGTCATAACATCCTGTTTCTGTAAGCTCATACGGTTCAATGTAAACCGCAGATCCGCATGAGTTTGTCAACACACGGAGAAACGAAATTAAAGCTTAAATTCCTATCTCCGAAAGAACAGAACAGGCCTTTGATGACGGCACCTTTTAAGGCATTGAACGCGGTATGGATGTGGCCGACCGGAGGCGGAAGTGACTAATGGATGATTGGGATTTTAATCACACTTTTCAACATCTTAGTCACAGTTTATTAACATTTCGTCAAACCTATTTTTTCAGTCCTGGTCCGTTGAAATGAACGGTCCTGCTGATATCCAGGGCTATTTCAGTGTTTTCTTACATTCAACAATTTTCATCAGCACGGGCACCTGCTCCGGTTCCTGCAGATTGATCACCAGGGGAAGCAGTTTACCTACCGGCGCATTCGCCCTGAACCCGCTTTTAATCGTTTCAGGGATATCCAGCTCTTCAACTTTCGGAGCCGTCTTCTCCGTAAAATAGAAAGCCACAGTTGCATAGCCGTCCCAGACCGATAACCAGCACAGGTTTTTCTTTTTAAAAAGGTGCTTTCTGAGCCAGGAATGGCCATCGCGATAATAGTTCCATTCGGGCTCAATGCCCGAATCAGGGTCTGTCAGCATCCCGGTAAATTCGCGGAATGCCGGATAGGCTTTTCCCAGTATTTTTTCCAGAAGTTCATCGGAAGGATAAACAGCAGGGTCATTCAACAGAGGTTGTTCCATCTATATCAGGTTTATAGTTTAAAAATCTATTCTTTCCCTAACAAACCGTTCAGCCCATCCTGCTGCCCTTATCCTGCCTCCCCTCTCTCACCTCTATCACCTTTCTCACCTTTCTCACCTTTCTCACTTTTCTCACTCCTCACTCCTCACTCATCACTCATCCCGCGTCTCGCGTCTCGCATCTCGAAAAAAAAAGACACAAAGGTGTAACGCTAAGGTTCAAAGACTCAAAGGCGCTAAACATCGCATAAAAGGTAAACTCCCCCGTCACTCCTCACTCATCACTCATCACTCCTCTCGTTCCACCCGCCGAAGCCTCTGGCGAAGGCAGGCGTCTCCCGTCTCCCATCTCGCGTTTCGCACAACTCGTAACCCGTAACCCGTAACCCGCCACTCCTCACTCCTCACTCCTCACTCCCCTACCTGTACCTGTACAACTTCAGGAACTGTATCCCCGTCTCACCGGCCGGGATCCTCAGGTGCCGTCCCTGATGGCTCTGGTCTCCGTTCAACCGGCGGACCGGCATCCATATCCCGTTTTCCATTGTTCCCTCATCAATTTTTTCAATGCCTGTAAGGTATCCGTCCTGATCCGGAGGAAAGGTGAGAACGATCCCATCGCCGGCAACGAAATATTTTCCCTCCCCGGTACAAATGATCAGGCCTCCTTTAACTGGCCAGGTTTCTTCAGCAGCTCCAGCGTCCCATCCGAGGGTATAATCGTGCTTCGCGATTATGGTAAAACCACCAAGGACGATCGTATCTGCCGGATGCTCCCTGTCGAACAGGAAACCTCTCATGGTGCCTTTGCCCTGATTTTCAAGGATCAGGGGAGCCAGCTGTGAAAGAACCGAATAAGTATTGGTCATGGGTTCCTTCACGAGATCGGAAGTCGATTCAATGAAAAAAGGGCTGAAACCCAGGGCATCATAATTCCCGATAGAGAAGAAAGCCTTTGGTCCGCAGGCAGTTTCATAGCCGCCCGGGATCTGTTCGTAACGGACTTCCGGAAGAAAAAGGGCATTCCCGTCGCGCTTGTACAAACCGGCCCAGTGCCGGAAATCGGCAAAATATATATCGGGAGCCAGCAGATCAACCGAAGGAGCCGCTACCTTCCATATATCCATCAGGTGAGGCAAGGGACCGGCGGAAGGATATTGCCCGGGAAGCCAGCCAGGACGGTTCAGCGCGGCATTCACATAGGCCGGGATCGGATAAACAGCTTTCCCTGCCGCAGTGATCTGTTCCATATAACGACCAAAATACCAGGCCATGAAGATCTCTTCCGTAGCCAGATCGTCGCCGAAAACCTCCTTCCATGAGCCCCTTGTCCGGGAGCCGTGATCCCTCCATTTTTCCCTGATTTCAGGAGCATAGAGGGTCGACGAAGATTGGATATAACGGATCAGCTCTCCGGGTACTTCATTGTTATAGGCGCTGTTGGCTGCCGGGCTGTGGTCTCTTGCATCGGGCAGCATACCGATCTCATTTTCAACCTGCATCATGATCACCGTATGTTCGTTCCCGTCAAACTCCCTGATAAACTTCATCAAAGCCGTATAGGCCTGTTTATCGGCGACGAGATTTCTGAGTTCGAAGGGACTCAGGATCTCCACTGCTTTACCGTTACGGTCACAGGCCCTGGGGAAACGCCTGTAATCCTCTTTTACCCAGCCCGGAGCATAGCACGACATGCTATTCTTCCAGCTACCGAACCATAACAGGACCAGTTTCATCTGGTTCTGACGGGCATCAACGATCAGATCCCTGACCAGGTTAAAGTCGAATCTCCCCTCTTCCGGCTCAATCAGTTCCCAATAGACCGGAGCCAGGACTGTATTCAGCCTGTTTTGCCGCAACACCGGCCACAGCTCTTTCATGTATTCCGTGGAGGACGAACTGGAGTTCCCCAGCTCACCGCCCAGCATCAGAAAGGGCTTGCCACCGACAATGAGCCGCTGGGTATTCCCCCGTACTTCAAGGTGCGGGGGAGCTGCCTGCTTCTGGGCAGAAAGAATACCAGGAGAGGTTTGAAATAAAAGGATGAACAGGAGGCATAACCCGGTATGGCACAGGCGGGTTGAGGGGAATTCGCTTTTGAATGTTGTTTTCATGGATTACAGCTCTGGGTAAATGTTCCTGAAATCAATTTCACAGGAGGATAAACAGTCATCTGAAAATCAGATGGACTTCAAAATAGCACTTTTATAAGGAATATCAAAAACAAATTCCTTTAACGGGATGTACAGGGCTTCCGCAAGCGCTCTGTTATCGTTTCCTGATCTCCGAGCGCCGGTATCCCGACACGTTCAGCTTGCTGTCCTGATTTGGATTATACGACTGATTATCCGTGTAAATTACATCTCCCCTGTCGTTCTCCCAGCGGTAGCCCCATTCATTCGAGCCCCGCTCGGTCTCCCCGGTCCAGGGATTTACATAATCCTCCTGTCCGGTAAGGTTGAGATACATGTCGTTGTTGATCTCTGAATTGGTATTCGCCCGGTGTTCGCTGATCTCCTTTTCGATCCGGGCGATATCCTGCTGGGTCTGCAGTACGATCTGCCCGTTCACCTGCTGGCTTTTTATTTCCCTGACCAGCCAGTCGGTATTGATCTTTACGGATTGCCCGATCGTGGCAAAAACCGGCGACATTTTCTCAAAACTCCCTTTCTCAGCCCGCACATACCACATCTCCTTATTCCCCCAGAGCCCGTTACCCAGCTGTCCGTAATCTTCAATCACACAGTACATTTTCTCGAGATATGCAATACCGTTTTCCGAATATTCAAGGGTAATAACAGCCACCTGGTAGCCAAAGGCATAACCCGGGATCATCTGAGCCGACAGATTGCGGTAGCGCTCTGCCAGACCGGGCATCGGCGAAACGGAAGTAATCCTGACATTCTGCGCTGCCGGATGGGCAAAAGGAACAGCCACCTGTGCCACGAACTGCTCCGGGGCAGAAAGCGGCCACACCAGCATTCCGTTGTAATTGCTGCCGTAGGGGTACATCCCCCCGATAAGATTATTTGTCGGGCAGCGCTGAATATCAAAGAAACGCGTGTCGGGCAACCAGCCGAGTTCAGCTTTTTTATCCGGGGAACTTAACTTCATATACAGTTTTGCCTCAATGGCATTACCAGCACCTCCCGCGGCACCCGGATCAACCCGGGTTATACCTCCCGTGACCGTCCAGCCCACCGGTTTCAGAAATGTGAAGGCGTTTTCATTGGGTTCAGCAGTCCTGACAAAGCGGACCTCAGCCGGGACCTGCCTTGTGGCATAGCACATACTGCTGTCCATAGCCACTGCCGAAAGGAAGGGCGAAAGGATAATCAGCAGAAGCAGAAAAAGAAAGAGCTTATTGTTTTTCAATTGGATGAGGGATAAAGAATTAAATACATACAAAAACTGTATACGAATTTATGAAATAATCCTGATCTACTGCATGTCAGAAAATTAATCTCAAATCAGACAATTTTCTAATGCAATGCAATAGAAAATGAAGAGACGAAAAAACTCTAATGCATAAAATGGGTTAATTGGAAATACCCCACTTTTTATTAAAATCTAAAAGAAAGCCAAAGCTGTATAATTACAACTGTATATGAATCTGACCATGAAAACGTGGAAATAAATCATATAGAAGTACATGAAATCCATAGTCAGAAACCCGACAGACAGTCCTTCGACTCGTAACTCGATAAACTCGTTACTTCGCTCTCCGCGTGCCGCCGTAGCTTCAGCGGAGGGGCAGGAACCTGTACACAAAATTCTTCGTCAGAAACCCGACATGCAATCCTTCGACTCGTAACTCGATAAACTCGTTACTTCGCTCAGGAACCGACGCATAGAGTTAGGGGTGGTAAACCTCGACAGGCTCGGTTTACCATCGCTGGATCGAGCTGGTTGGTGAGCGAAGTCGAACCACTGTCGAGATCCCTTTCCTGATTTTTATAACACCGGTTCCTGAGCGCCGTGGTGAGCTTGTCGAACCACAAGTCGAAGGACCTCTTCATCCTGTGAGCATAGCCTTTCATTAGGGCGAACAATGGTGAGTTTGCCGAACCACAAGCCGAAGGATTGAAGAAAAACAATCGTCAGTCTAATAATGTGTTGGGTGATTAAATTATATACTTGAATTATAAAAAAATGATACAAAAATCTATTGAGAATGATAAGACCATCCAAACTGATTCAAGTAGTTCGCCTTCCCGAGTTATCGGGAAACGCAATTTCTTCGGCTCTTAGTGAATAATTTGGGATAAACCCATTTTATGCATCAAAAAAGTCACAATGTATAAAAAACCAGAGTCTGGACACACCTCACTTTTCCGGTACGTTTAAATATCTATCTCTTCAGCCTGGGACTCAGCCAATAATCCTGCTCTATCAGTCTTTATTATTTGGGTAAGTCCAAAGAACCTTAAATATTTGCCCGGCTCCCTTCTCAGCTACTCTTCTTCCGGCTTCTTTCCCTCCCAGAACAACTCTTCCCGGATATCTCCGATCCGCTGCTTCGCATAATCGTAATACGAGATGGTGGTTCCCTCAGAATAGACCTTGCCCGGTTTAAAATTGTCTCCTTTCGGACGGGTCTCCAGGAAACGGTTATAATAGTCCAGTGCCTTTCCCCGGTCGCGGATCCAGACATCGTAATGACTGGCAATACGGAAAAGCAGCAGGGTGTCGCCGGGTGTGAGTTCCATCGCTTTCATATAATCAGCGAGCGCTTCATCGTAGCGGTAAAAGCCGGTATTTGCGGCAGCAAGGTCCTGGTAGATCCTGGAAAGCAGATCCGGTGGCGGGGTCAGCAGGGCTATCGATTTCTTCAGGTAACCAATCCCCCTTTCCCGATAAAATGCCTTGTCGCAGGCCAGGCCGAGGATATAGGACAATTCGGCATCGGCTGTATCGGTGAGAAAGGCCCTTTCAAGGTATTTCATGGCGCTGTCGTATTCTTCCGTTTTAAAATAGCTGAAGCCGATATATTTATTTGTAAACTCTGAAATATCATTTAATGCCAGACATTTTTCAAAGGTCTGCACGGCATTCCCAAAGTCATTGCCCAGAAAATACAGGTAACCGTGCAATTTAAGCATCCGCAGATTCAGGGAGTCCTGACCCAGGTGATGACCGGTAACAACCAGCGCACTGTCGTACAACTCCTTATCCCTGTACATAACGGCCAGGCGGTAGGAAGTCTGCAGATCGATCCGGGTAGCCTCCACCGCCTTCCTGTACATTAAAATGGCCGAATCGGTCTGTTCCAGGTTATCGTAGCAGCGGCCGGTCTGTTTTAAAAGGTAGTAAGAGGAATCAAGGCTGAGCGCCTGCCTGTAACAGGCCAGCGCTCCCGTAAAATGATCGTCCTGGAAATATGCATCAGCCATTTTTTGAAGGAAAAAGGCGTTTTGCGGACTTATCTCCAGTGCACGCCGGTAATATTCCCGGGCCCCTGCCTGATCTCCCATCGACCCATAGCAGGATCCCAGTTCAGACAGGACCTGGATGTCTGTCGTGTCAGAATCAAACAGGATCCTGTATTGCCGGGCCGCCTCCGGGTAACGGTTCAGGCCTTTGTACAATTTTGCCTTTAAAGCTGTATAATCAACAGTTCGCCCTGCACACTCCAGACTGTCAATATATGCGAGCGCCCTTTCATACTCAAATTGATCCACAAGTGCAGAAAGGCGGCTATCCTCCTGACTGTAGACCGACACCGCACCAAGCATAAAAACCGTAATAATTGCCTTTGCCAGATACGAACGCTTCTGTAGGCACCATGTCCTTATCATACTTCAACTAAATTTTTAGTTAAAAGTACAACTAAAGTTTTAGTTGATCAATAGGCTGTCCCCGTTTTTCTTCATGAAAATTGAAAAAAACTCAGAATCCTAACTCAGAGTGCGCAAAATTGATCTCTCGCTGCACCGGATGAAGAGGAAAAATCAGCCCGTTCATCGACAGAATCACACTGTACGTCGACTACACTTTTTGATTGCGCAAGCCTTCAATAGTTTTGTGCCAACATTCATTTTAAGATGTTCAATATGATAAAACGAAGCATAATCACAGGTCTTTTCCTGGTCACTTTACTTTCATCTGGTTTTGGACAGGAAACAGCCGGTGCATGGAGCCTGGATGACTGTATCAGCTATGCACTGGGCAAGAATATAACGGTTCAGCAGGCCGGACTGGCAAGCGACAGGAACAGTCTTTACCTGGAGCAGGCCAGAGCCGCCCGGCTGCCTTCGCTGAGTGCAGGACTCAGTCAGAATTTTTCCTGGGGAAAATCATATGATGTGCAAAACAGCACCTACGGTTCAATGGAAGGTTCCGCCAACGGCAGTTACTCAATCAGTTCGGGCATGACCCTCTTCAACGGTAATCGCCTGCAGAACGGGATCAGCCAGTCGGAGCTCAACCTGGAAAGCAGTCAGTACTATTCCGAAACGGTGAAGGAAACACTCGAGCTGAATATCCTGAGTGCCTTCCTGCAGGTGGTTTATACCGGTGAAAGCGTCGCCAATGCAGAAAAACAGATTGAAGCCACCAGGGAACAACTTGCACTGGCGGAGGAGCGGCAGAAGCTTGGAGCCATATCCCGGAGTGATTATCTGCAGATCAAATCCGAACTTGCCAGCGAGAACCTGACCCTGGCTCAGGCAAAAAGTCAGTACTCGCTTGCCCGTGTAAGTCTGATGCAGCTTATGGAACTGCCGGTTGACGACAGTTTCCGGATTGCGATACCCGACCTGGACCAGATCCTCAACGAGGAACGGGAACCCGATGCAGCCGGGATATATGAACAGGCCCTGGCAATTAAGCCTCAGATCATGCAAGCCGAATTGAATAAGCAGAGTGCCGGACTGGAGGATAAAATTGCCCGTGCTGGTCTGTATCCTTCCGTAACGTTGAATGCCGGGCTCGGCACTTCCTATGCTTCAAACCTGGAGACAGTCTCCTATGGGAGCCAGATCGGCAATCAGATCTCCCCATCTGTCGGTCTGCAGATCTCCGTTCCCATCTTTCAGAAGAAACAGGTAAAGACAGATATCGGACTGGCCCGGATCAGCTATTCCGAAGCTGAGCTTGAGGAAATCAATACCCGGAACCAGCTGAGGAAGGATATTGAACAGGCAACAGCCGATGTTCTTTCCGCGCAGATGGAATATGAAGCCAGCCTGGAAAAATACCGGGCTCTTCAGGAGTCGAACCAGGTCTCCCTGGAGAAATTTAGCCTGGGCCTGATGAGTTCCGTTGATTACCTCTACGAAAAAACCAGCCTGATCACGGCTGAAAGCAGTCTGTTGCAGTCAAAATTCAGGCTGATCTTCAGCTATAAGATCCTCGATTTTTACAAAGGAATTCCCATATCATTATAATTATCAAGACTATGAAAAAAAGTGTCATTTATATTTCTCTATCCGTTGTGATCCTGGCCGGAGCCTTTACCGCCTTCAAACTATCCGGTAAAGTCCGTCCGGTTGCCGAACTGGAAACCGTTAGCATCGGACGTGGCGACCTCAGCAACATCACAACAGCCACCGGAACACTGGAGGCGATTGAAACCGTTGAAGTGGGCACGCAGGTATCCGGGGTGATCGATCATATCTATGTCGATTTCAACTCGGAGGTGAAGCGTGGCCAGATCCTGGCCAAACTCGATGAGACCCCGTTGCTTGCCTCACTGGAGCAGAGCAAGGCCACGGTGGACAATGCACAGGCCGAACTCGATTACCAGAAAGCCAACTACGAAAGGATCAGGATCCTGGCAGAAAAAAACCTGATCGCTGAAAGCGATTTTGAACTGGCCCAGTATAACTACCGCAAGGCAGAGGCTTCGCTGAAGAATGCCCAGTCGGTTTATGACAAAAACAAGATCAACCTGGCCTATGCCACCATTTATTCACCCATCGATGGCATTGTACTCGACCGGGCGGTGGATGAGGGGCAGACCGTTGCTGCCAGTTTCAGCACCCCTACCCTGTTCACTATTGTACAGGACCTGACCAAGATGCAGGTGGAAGCCAGCGTGGCTGAAGCCGATATCGGTTCCATCAGGCAGGGTCAGCGTGTTGAGTTTACCGTGGATGCTTACCCCGATCTTTCCTTTGGCGGAGAGGTCACCCAGATCAGGCTTCAGCCGGTGGAAAGTGCCAACGTCATCACCTACACAGTCATTATTGATGCACCCAATCCCGATAAAAAACTGATGCCGGGAATGACGGCCAATGTATCCTTTTACGTAACTGAAAAGAAGAATATCCTGCTCGTCCCTGCCCAGGCGATCTGGTTCACCCCGGAGCCGGCCAAATGGGAGGCTTACCTTAAGAATCACCCGGAGATGAGTGTCGATCCCGGACCACAACAGGACCAGGGAGTCCCTCCAGCCAGCAGTCAGGAACTTACCTCCTCCCCACTCCAAAATGCTGAAGCAGACAGGACAAATGAAAAAACGGTATGGGTGGTGAACGGGAATCATATATCCCCCCGAAAAATTAAAACCGGCGATACCGATGAAATGTACTATGAATTGCTGAGCGGACTGAATGAAGGAGACCTGCTGGTCAGCTCAGTTTCTTCATCGGAAACCGTCAGCACGGTGAAAGAAAGTGAAGCCCGCAGTCCCTTTATGCCGCAAAGACCGGGTAGCAACAAAAAATAAACAGGATCATGAAGCAGAATAGCATCATAGAAGTCAGGGAACTGAAGAAGGATTTCCATGTGGGCGACATCACGGTGCATGCCCTGAAGGGGATCAACCTGGAGATCAGGGAAGGAGAGTTCCTTGGGATTATGGGCACGAGCGGATCGGGAAAATCGACCATGCTCAATGTGCTTGGTTGCCTTGACAAACCAACTGAAGGAAGTTATATGCTGGATAAAACCGATGTCGGCGAGTTGAACAAGAACCAGCTTGCCGCACTGCGCAACCAGAAACTGGGCTTTATCTTCCAGTCCTACAACCTTCTCCCCCGCACCTCGGCCCTTGAGAATGTGGAGCTTCCCCTGTTCTATAATTCCGGGATCAGGCCTAAGGAAAGGCGGGAGCGTGCAATTGCGGCACTGGAGGCTGTTGGCCTGACGGACAGGATGTACCACATGCCCAATCAGCTGTCGGGCGGACAGCAGCAGCGCGTGGCCATTGCCCGGTCGCTGGTGAACGACCCGGTGGTTATCCTGGCCGACGAGGCAACGGGGAACCTGGATACACGTACTTCCTACGAGATTATGGCACTTTTGCAGGAACTCAATTCACGGGGCAAAACCATTGTTTTTGTAACCCACGAACCCGACATTGCCCGATGCATGACCCGGAACGTAGTTTTCCGTGACGGCCACATCCTTAAGGAGGAAATAGTAGAAAACAGGTTAATGGCTGCGGAGGTGCTAAAAAGCCTTCCTGCCGAAAATGAGGATATTTAAGTGTAAGAAAATGAACTACTCGAATACCATAAAAATCGCATTTAATGCCCTGAAAAGGAATAAGTTCCGGGCATTTCTTACCATGCTCGGGATCATCATCGGCGTGGCTTCGGTCATCGCCATGCTGGCCATCGGACAGGGTTCTAAACAAAGCATCGAGGATCAGATGTCGGGCATGGGCACCAACCTGATCTTTGCCGTACCCGGATCGGAGGAAAGAGGAGGCGTACGGGTAGGTAACAGTGATGCGCAGAACATGAAGCTCAGCGATGTGGACGCCATCGCAAGGGATTGTCCGGCGATCAGTGCCGTATCCCCCGAAGTGAGGGCCAGCGGCCAGCTGATTTACGGGAACAGCAACTGGCCGACCTCGGTGGAAGGCGTCAATACAGCGTTCCTCGGGATCCGCAAGTACTCCCTGGAAACCGGCAGGATCTTTACCGATGCCGAGATCAGATCCTATGCAAAGGTTTGCCTGATAGGCCAGACAATCGTGGAGAATCTGTTTCCGAATGGGGAAAATCCCATCGGACAAACAATTCGATTCGGCAATGTGCCTTTCAAGGTGATCGGCGTGCTGGCCGATAAGGGAGAGAACGGGATGGGACAGGACCAGGATGACCTGATCGTTGCCCCCTACACCACGGTCATGAAAAGGATTCTTTCCCAGACCCACATCTCAGCCATCATGGCGTCGGCTGCTTCTGAAGAGCTCAACGACGAGGCCATCGACCAGCTTACGGCTTCATTGCGGAAATCGCACCGTATCAAGGAGGGTGGCGAAGACGATTTCCGGGTGAGGTCACAATCGGAACTGGTGCAAACCTTTACCTCCATCAGCGACATCCTTACGGTACTGCTGGGTGCCATTGCGGGGATCTCCCTGCTAGTCGGCGGGATCGGGATCATGAATATTATGTTTGTTTCCGTAACGGAGCGGACAAGAGAGATCGGTCTGCGGCTGTCGGTAGGAGGAAAGGAAAAAGACATCATGCTTCAGTTCCTGGTGGAATCGATAATGCTGAGCGTGACCGGCGGTGTGATTGGTATTCTTCTGGGGATACTGATTACAGCAGTTGTTGGTTCTCTTATGAGCTGGCCCGTGGTGGTCATGACCTCTTCGGTGGTGGTATCCTTCCTGGTCTGTACTGCGATCGGCATCTTTTTCGGCTGGTACCCGGCCCGTAAGGCCGCCTCGCTGAATCCGATCGATGCCGTGCGTTACGAATAATGCAGCAGCCGATCTGAAAATGAGCGATTTTTCACTAATTTACCCACAAAATCCGAGAACCCATGCAGCTCAATACAAGGTCGAACAGAAGGCTCACTGTCACCCTCCACATCCTGGCCTGGGTGCTCGTGCTCCTGATACCAAGCATCGTCGCATCAACATTCGGTGACGGGAATAACGGCCATCTGATCCATTTTTACATTAACACCCTCTTTTACGGCTTCCTGTTTTACCTCTCCTACCTCTGGATCGTACCCCGGTTCTATTTCGGCGCAAAAAGATGGAAGTATTTCGCCGTTTCCGCCACACTGGTACTGCTGTTCTGCCTCGCGCTCTGGCTGATCAATGACTTCCTCTTCATCGACAGGGAACGGGAAGCGCAGATTGCCAGAGTGATGGAGGAGATCAACAAGGGTAAGGAAGGGACGGCACCCCCGTTGAAATTGTTCCGGCTGTTCAATTACTTCTATTCTTCCATCCTGATTGTCGGATTCTCCCTGGGGATGGGCGTTCTTGAAAAACTGCGCCAGAACGAAAAGGAAAGAAAGGATCTGGAGAAGGAAAAACTCCATTCCGAACTGGCTTTCCTGAAGAACCAGGTCAGTCCGCACTTTTTCTTTAACACCCTCAACAACATTTACTCCCTGATCGACACCGATACCGGGGAGGCCAGAGAAACGGTGCATAAACTTTCAAGCCTGATGCGCTATCTCCTTTACGACACGGCCCAGGAAAATGCCGATCTCAATGATGAGATCCGCTTTATGAAAAATTACGTGGACCTGATGAAACTGAGGATCAGCTCACGCGTGGACCTGCAGGTCGACTTTCCGGAGAACATCCCGGAGCTGAAGGTCCCGCCGCTGCTTTTCATTCCGGTCATTGAAAATGCCTTCAAGCACGGAATCAGTTACCGTGATCCCTCCTTTATCCATATCCGGATGAGCATCAGGGATAAAAAAGTGCTGTTTCTGGTTGAAAACAGTATCCGGAGAGCCAATATGCCCGAAGTAGAGGGCCATTCAGGTATCGGTCTTGAAAATGTCAGGAAAAGGGTTGCCTTGCTTTTCCCCGGATCACACCGGCTGGATATACGCGAAGAAGAAGACCGCTTCAGTGTTGAGATTGAAATTGATACCACGCACACCGCATGATAAAACTGAGAACGATAGCCATCGATGATGAGCCCCCGGCCCTGAAGCTCGTGAGTGATAATATCCGGAAGACGCCCTTCCTGGAACTGACCGGGGCTTTTGACAATCCGATCGACGCCATTGACTTCCTCCAGGAACATACTGCCGATCTGATCCTGCTCGATATTCACATGCCCGACCTCACAGGAATTGAATTCTTACGCAGCCTCGAACAGGCCCCGAAGGTGATCTTTACCACGGCCTACGATAAATATGCCATCGAGGGTTTCCGGCTGAACGTGGTGGACTACCTGCTGAAACCCTTCAGCTATGAGGAATTCCTGGTTGCTGTGCAAAAGGCAAAAAAACTGGTTGAGCTGGAACAGTCGGCCCTCCCCACGGCCGATGTCGGGAACCGCTTCCTCTTTCTGAAGTCGGAATACCGCATCAGGCGGATCAATTTTGACGAGATCCTGTATATCGAAGGTCTGAAGGATTATGTTAAGGTCTATACAACAAAGGAAGACAAACCCGTACTTTCGCTGAATACCATAAAATCGCTGGAGGAAAAGCTTCCGCAGGAAATGTTTATGCGGGTGCACCGTTCCTTTATTGTCAACCTGGAAAAGATCGAAACGATTGAACGCAGCAGGATTATCTTCGGGAAAGTATATATCCCTGTCGGTGAGCAGTATAAAGAGAAGTTTGAACTGTATGTGAAGAATAATTTTCTTTGAACCAGGCCTGTCCGGCAAGGTACCTGAATAATGATCGTACACTAACGGTACTCCCTCCCCACCAGCCAGTAGATGTGAAACTGTCCGCCCGCCACTGTTTCAAATCCAAGCTTACGGTAAACCGCTTCACCCATCGCCGAGGCATGCAGTATCACGGTCGCAACTCCTTCGCGCCGGGCAATTTCAAGGCATTTCGCGGTAACGGCACTGCCAATACCACGGTTTCTGTATTCGGGAAGCGTGGCCACAAAATAGATCCCTCCTCCCCTGCCCGACAGGAAGATGGCACTGCTTGCCACAGCTTTCCCGCCGATCCGCCCCGTCACCATCCTGAAACGGTCGACGTGCAGCAACAGGCGGGCCAGTGAAAGATCCATCGGCGAGGCTTCCAGTAAAGTAGCGTTCACCACGCTTACAAACGATTCCAGGTCCTCTTCGGAACTGACCTCGCAAAGTTCAAGTCCGGATACGGTTTTTTGTTCAGGCCAGCCTTTTCCGGTGTCAACCGACATACCGGTCCATGTATAGACTTCCCTGAAACGGTTTTTCTTCAGCAGGTCGCCAAGCGCATCCTGGCCATAACCGGGAACAACATTCCAGTAAGGCGGAAGTTCATGGGTCCTTATGCGCCCGATCACCTGCATCGCCTCTTCTTCGAAGCTTTGCTGATCAAAGTTCTGGCCAACCACCCACCTGGGCCACTTCCCCGCATTGTTTTTTATCCAGAATACTGCTTCTTCCCCGGAGGGGATTCCTGTTTTTTCCGCCACTAAACGGTAAAAACCGAAGAGATTTTCGCTAAGAAGCGCAAAGTCATCATTCATTTTTCTACCCTGCATTTGAATTGTGACCTTGTCAGACGTGACTAATTATTTTGCTGAAGGGAACCAAGAACCTCATTGATCCTGATCATCAGCGGAGCCATATCCCCGGCTGTCAGCAAGGGAAGTTCAAAATCGCCGTGGAAATTAAAACGTTTTTTATCGGTCGACCAGAATGACAGGTAGACCGAACCCTTTACCACTTTATCAGTGACAGAGGATAGGGAGATGGTACCTTCATAACTTTGGGATTCAATAACATAGCCTATGGGACCATAGTGCCAGTAGCCCAGTTTTGCAACTACCGGGCTTGTCATATCCAGGGTATATTCTCCAACAGCCAGTTCGGGCAGGGCAATCAGAACGGAATAGTTGGTCTCATCGTCGATTACATCCGGCTTCCCCTCAAAGAAATGATGAAAGCAGAGCAGTGTTTTCTTTCCGTAAACCGGGTAAAAAATATAGCCTGAGAGAAGATCCATCAGGTTCTGTGAAGCCCGGGGACTGATATCCGCATCACGCAGGACATAACTGCGATCGATGGTGAAGGAGAAGAGTTTCCCTCCCTGAAGACTGGCTTTCATGTCATTTCCCGGATAAAGCGTAGAGTTGAAGAGCGAATCGTAAAAAGCCTTCTCAATGCCGGCAATCTGTTCAAGGACAGAAAGGACTGCCTCCTGCCTTTCGTTTTCCCTGTTTCTCCGTTCTTTCTCTGCGCGGACAAATCCTTCATAGGAACTGGCCGGGATTGCTGCTTTGGAAAACACGATTTTTTGCTGGGAATCAGACTGTTCACCTTTTATTGTTACCGTACCGCTGAGGACTCTGCTGCCACCCGGCCCCTGAGTCATGGTGAGGAGACCTGAAGCTTCACTTAGCGGTTCGTATTCCCCCCGCGACAGGTAATTGCAGACCATATGAAGACGGTTCCTCATGGTATCCAGCATAAACGAACGGGTGCCGGAAGGTATCGCTGCCGCAAACATGAAGGAACCCGAAGCCGTAATTTTACTCCATTCTCCTTCGGGAAGGCTGTTGCTGTTCATGGCCACCAGGATCAGGTCCGTACCCTGCTCCGGCTGCAGCGACTCGTCGCTAAGCCAGCCATACCTGTCGCGGTAGCCGGTATTCTCCAGGTAAGAGACATAGGAGAGCGGAAGGTCATGGTAGCGGTTT
Organism: Bacteroidota bacterium; assembly: GCA_049325415.1. GTDB lineage: Bacteria > Bacteroidota > Bacteroidia > Bacteroidales > JBMOLL01. The sequence goes on from JBMOLL010000040.1 coordinate 65,420, forward strand.
TCTCCGCTCACGAAACGGGAATAACGAAGGGTATCGGAAGGGAACAACTGGGCGGAAGACAGTTGGAAGAAGGAAAGCATGCCTGCCAGAAGTATCAGCCTGTTTCTCATGGATCAGAAGTTTATTGAACAATTATCCGGAGTTGTACGCAGCAATTTGCATTCCAAAGATAAGCACCTGAAACAAATAACGACCGTTAAAAGGAGGATTTGAGTAAGGGATGATGGCTCAACAAAAGCCCACAGGTAAGATCAGCGCATGCACATTCACCCACAGGCATCTCCCATGGGTTTGTTTCCCAGTGATTTATCCGCTTCCTCCGCCATCAGGAACATTTTAGCCCCGATTATTTTGTGATTTGCGCAGGTATGATTAAATTTGCGTCCGCAACTGACAAAGGCAGTTGTTTTCAATCGGGGTGTGGCGCAGTTGGCTAGCGCACTTGCATGGGGTGCAAGGGGTCGTACGTTCAAGTCGTATCACCCCGACGGATCAGAGGAACGGGCAGAAACCTGTTCCTCTTTTTTTTTGCAGTCGGATAGCGCATCCCGGCACGGAGTGTCGGGAGGGTCGTACCGGACTGGTTCCGGCCGGCACTGCCATCCCGTCAGAAATTGAAATAATCTGATAAAAAAAAGTGCTAACTTGTCGCATCGTTCCAACTTTTCCGTGTTCTGTCTGTTTTGGTATTATTATTGACCGGATGCTCACATCTGAATAAAACAAACAAAAAACAGTATACAATGGATCTTTTCAAACCTATGCAAAGCAATTCCCCCGAGGAGAAAGTAAAAAAAGAACTTATTCCCTCAGAACATTTTAAATGTCTTATCCTGGGTTCCGGCCCGGCAGGCTACACCGCAGCCATCTATGCCGCCCGAGCCAACCTTAAACCGGTGATGTACACCGGTATGCAGATGGGCGGTCAGCTGACGACCACCACCGAAGTGGAGAACTTCCCCGGTTACCCCCAGGGTGTTACAGGACCCGAAATGATGGAAGACCTGAAAACCCAGGCCGAGCGTTTCGGAACCGATGTCCGTTTCGGCATGGCCACCGAAGTTGATTTCTCAGGAAAGGTCAAGAAAGTCGTGATCGATGAGGATAAACTGGTAACCGCCGATACCGTGATCATTGCCACGGGTGCCACCGCAAAATACCTCGGACTGGAATCGGAAGAGAAATATAAGGGTTATGGAGTCTCGGCCTGTGCCACCTGCGACGGCTTTTTCTACCGCGGTAAGGTGGTGGCCGTGGTTGGCGGAGGCGATACGGCTGCTGAAGAGGCAACCTACCTTGCCGGGCTCGCCAAAAAGGTCTACCTGATCGTCAGAAGGGACGAACTCAGAGCCTCCAAGGCTATGCAGAAAAGGGTGATGAACACGCCGAACCTGGAAGTACTCTGGAAGCATCAGACAAAGGAACTGATCGGCGACCAGGTGGTAAAAGGTGTGGTTCTCTGGAAAAACAAGGGTGAAGCCGGTGAGGAAACGGTGACGATCGATATCGACGGCTATTTCCTGGCGATCGGTCATACGCCCAACTCGGACATTTTCAAACCTTATATTGAAACCGACGAGACCGGATATATCAACACGGTTCCCGGAACCACCAAAACCAGCGTTCCCGGTGTTTTTGCCTGTGGCGATGTACAGGACAAACACTACCGTCAGGCCATTACAGCAGCCGGAACCGGCTGTATGGCAGCCCTGGAAGCCGAGCGTTACCTCGGTGAGCAGGACTAAAATCTGATTTCTTCAGACAGATCCCGGTACCACTGTTTCAGGACAGGTCGGACCGGGATTTTTTTGCGGACAGCGCGGACTTTTCTAACTTACGGGATTAACAGATCTGTTCAAATGCGCATTCTTATAGCCCCGAACAGCATGAAAGGCAGCCTTGATGCTCTCGCTTTTGCCGAAGCGCTGGCTTCCGGTCTGCGCCGCTCGGGCGGACCGTATGAGCTCATACTTTGCCCGGTTGCCGACGGTGGCGATCATACCGGGCCGGTCCTGGCAAAGGCCATGGGTTTAAGCGCCCGGTTCGCCGACGTGAGAGGCCCGTTTGGGCAGCCGGTCAGGGCGCCCTATTACCTTTCGGGCATAGACGCTGTGGTTGAACTGGCCGATGCCTCGGGTATGAAACTATGTTCCGGAAAAGAACTCAATCCCCTGGAAGCTTCGACCTTCGGGACCGGCCAGCTCATCCTTGAAGCCATCCGGAACGGGGCCCGGGAACTGATCCTTGGAATCGGGGGAAGTGCGACAGTCGACGGAGGCAGCGGCTGTCTGGAGGCGCTGGGTTTTACTTTTCGCGACCTGCAGGGGAACATTCTGCCTGGCTGCGGAAGGAATCTGGAAAGGATCACCACGATTGAACCTCCTGCACTTGCTCCCTTTTCCGGATGCCGCATTACAGTGGCCTGTGACGTCGACAATCCCCTCTGCGGCGAAAACGGTGCAGCCCGGGTGTATGCACCTCAAAAAGGCGCGGGGCCCGAGGAAACACGCCTCCTCGAAAAGGGCCTGCTTGCATGGAGGAGGCTGTTATCGGAGTTTACCCGTGGGAGATGGAATGACCATGCCATGTGCGGCGCAGCCGGAGGGTGTGCTGCCGGTCTGGAGGCCCTGGCCGGAGCACGTCTTACGGGCGGTGCGGAGCTGGTGCTGAAGGAAAGCGGATTCAATGAACTGCTTCCGGTCGCAGACCTTGTCATCACTGGTGAAGGCAGAATTGATTCCCAGACCGGTCATCTAAAGGCGCCCATGGCTGTGGCCCAGAAAGCGCTTCAGGCAGGGAAGAAAGTGATCGCTGTTGCAGGAACCGCCGACAATCCTCCCGATCTGTTTAACCGGATCCTGCTTTTCAGGGACATGGAAAACGACGTAGGTCGCTGTATGATGAATGCTCCGGAACTGGCAGAAAGAGCAGGCTTTCTGCTGGGACAGGAACTTAAGAGCTGGTCCGGCCGGTAAGCCTGTCGATGTTCTTTTCAAAATCATCCGGACAGAATTCCGGGTTATACTGTGGATTTCTGTAGACTTCTCCCGTGTTGTAATTCACATAACCTTTGACAAACTGCAACGGAAGCAGGTAAATATCATCCGGTTCGCCCGAAGCGTTGCAGGGTGAGGACAGAATGTGTTCAATGCTGAAATGCCGCATCTTCTGGAGAGCAAGTACTTCATCGTATCTGTGAAAGAGTTCCCTGGCAATGCCGATAATCACAAGGTACTCGCCCTGGTTTTTGCGCATATTGTGTTTATAGACGAGGTCGAGCTTATCTTTCCCGATGTTCTCCAGATCGTGATGAAAAGAATCCACAAAACGAAAACCATGGCCGAGTGTGTGTTCCACTTCACTTTTCCTGGAAAAATAACGGACATAAAGTACGGTTTCCACCGGATCCTGCAGAATAAAATCCTGTATGCGTTCGTCGAGGAACTTGTCCTTCCTGAAAAAGTGATCGAGGTTGACAAACTGCAGATTGCGGAGTAATTCCAGGATCTCCGATTGTTTCAGCTTACGGCTGGTTCCGAATAACCTGACGGTAATGGATTCAATGAATATATTCTTCCTTGCCAGCTGAATGTTCAGGTAAACAATATAAGCCGCAAGCAGAATAATCAGTATATACTCAAGTTTGAACATCTCATCAGCGTATCTCAGAAGCCCTTTCCACCGCACCCGGCAGGCAGTATTGGCCCCTTTTAAACACTGTGTTGCATCAATGCTTTGTTCAAATGTACATTTTTCTGACTTGCCATGCAATCCTGCTTATGAACAGGCTGTTGCATCTTCACCTGGAAGATGCCTTTATTCATCATCCAGCAGGCTCCGGATCCGGTCGATCTGCATCTGCTTATTTACCTCCCGCAGGCTCTGGGCAGTACGTGTAAAATACTGGTGGCCCGAAATGAACTTTATCTGAAGCTTGTTCCAGTCATTTAGGGTTCCAATCTTATTCTGTTCCTTCAGTTCCTTGTAAAGCGTGTTGGAAACAGGGATCATATCACTTCTTCCGAGGTAATCGAGGTCGGCGTCGCAGATGATTTCTTCCAGCAGGTTAGTGGGTCTTGGCGGAAGCTTGGTGGCCATAATGATCTCACAGATCCGGTCGATCTCTTCAGCGGTATAGGCAAAGTCGGGAAGGATCTTTCTGGCGAGTACGGTTCCGTGATACTCATGATTGTCGTAGGCAACGGTATGACCCGCGTCGTGAAACAGCCCGGCTGTTTTCAGGAGCAGGATCTCATCATCGTTGACTCCCTCTGCCCAGCCGATCAGCTCAACTTCGGTGGTCACATCAACGGTATGCTTGACATTGTGGTAATACAGGTAAGCCGGTAATTCCTTTTCCAGTTTATCCAGGATGATTTCCTGCAGGTCGGTGAACTGGATCAGCTTGAATTTCGTATCGAAGCCCGGGTTTGGTTTCTTTCCCTCTCCGTTTACCGAAAACTCGGGCCTTATCCCCTGAACAACAAACATTTCAAGGTCGCCTTTGTATTTTACCGGCATTTTCCCGTAATAGGCGCACACAAAGAACTCCTTGATCAGCTCATAGGTCATGACGGAGATCAGTACCTTCCCGCTGTCACCGATACTCTGCATCCGGTGGGCGATATTTACCGTGTCCCCTTTCAGGTCATAGCTGATCTTTCGCTTACCCGTTATTGAGGCGGTAACCGGACCGGTATGGATGCCCAGGCTGATGTTCCAGACCTGCCGTCCGCTTTCGGTGACCAGCGACCTCAGATAATCGCTCATCTCCAGAGCAGCCATAACCACCTGGATGGGGTTGGTGATATTTTTTTCCGGGATACCCCCAGCGGCCATGTAAGTATCCCCGATGGTCTTGATCTTGTGGATCTTGTATTTTTTCAGGATCCTGTCGAAAAAGATCATTACTTCGTCCAGCTGATCCATCATGCGCGTTGAGTCCTGATCCTCCGTCACCACCGAGAATCCACTGATATTGACAAAAAGGATCGTGGCCATTTTGAACTTCCGGATCACCTCCTCTTCTCCGGTAAGTTCCAGCTTTCCATCATATTTGGACTGCCTGAGCAGGGCTTCGATCCGTTCGTTCTTTTCCGACAATTCTTCCAGCTGACGTTGCAGCTTATCATTGGTCTCGATAAGCTCCTGGTTCTGTTTGACCAGGCGCGAAATACGCTTCAGCAGTTCATCCTGTTTCTGGTTCATGGGCTTGATTTACTCAACAAATGTGCTGCAGTGACGTTAAAGGAAAATAAATATAAGTTTTTTTCCGCTATGCAATTTTATATTTTTACGCAATTATCCTCCTAAATGTTATTTAAAATTCCATGAGAAGAACCGGATTACCCCTGCTTTTATTTCTGTTCCTGACCTTAACGGCAGGAGCCCAGAACAATAAGAATTTTACCGTACTTTTCTACAATGCTGAAAACCTTTTTGATACCCTGGATGCCAGTGGCTTTTCGGACGAGGAATTCACACCTGCCGGACGAAAGAACTGGACCTCCGATCGTTACGAAAAGAAAATCAACGACATAGGAAGAGTTATGAATTCCCTTCCCGACCCCGGACTTCCCGATATTATCGGTCTGGCTGAAGTGGAAAACCAGAAGGTTCTGGAGGACCTCACCCGATCGGCCGGGTTATCGGCTGGAAATTATGCCATTGTTCACGAGGAATCCCGCGATGAGAGAGGCATCGACTGCGCCCTGCTTTACAGAAAGGAGGTATTCAGGTACAAAGGTCATGAAGCCATTGCTGTGTCCGACCCCAGGGATACCTCTGCCGTTTACAGGGACATTCTTCATGTATGGGGTCTTGCCCCGGACGGAAAGATGATCCATTTTTTTGTCAACCACTGGAAATCCAGGATAGGCGGTGCGGAACAAACCGAGTACCAGCGCATGTTCTCCGCAGTTGTTCTCCGGAGGGCTGTGGACCAGCTTTATTCCCAGGAGCGCGATCCGCGGGTTGTCATTATGGGGGATTTCAACGATGAGCCTACGAACAAGAGCCTTACCGATGTTCTGCATGCGGCCAATAAGCGAAAGAACACAGGGATCGGCGATCTGTACAACCTGATGTACGATATGAACAACCTCGACCTGGAAGGAAGTTACAATTACCGGGGAACCTGGCAGAATTACGACCAGATCATTGTAAGCTACAACCTCCTTCGCCAGCAGGGCGGGCTCTCGGCGGGCTACGACAATGGAAAGATACTCAAAGCCGAATGGATGCTGATGGACAGCGACGGGATCAGGGTGCCTTCGCCGGTCTACAGGGGGAGCAGTTATCTCGGGGGAGTCAGTGACCACCTGCCGGTATACGTGGTTTTTAATATCAAATAATGGATTTCAGGCTTACCTCCGAATACACGCCTACCGGTGATCAGCCGGAAGCCATCCGTGAACTGGTGGAAGGATTGCGCTCAGGTGAACCTTATATGACCCTGCTCGGGGTGACCGGATCAGGCAAGACTTTTACCGTTGCCAACGTCATCAGGGAGCTTAACCGGCCCACCCTTGTGCTGAGCCACAACAAAACCCTTGCAGCCCAGTTATACAGCGAGTTCAAGCAGTTCTTCCCCGATAATGCCGTGGAATACTTTGTTTCGTATTACGATTATTACCAGCCGGAGGCCTATCTGCCGGTAACGGACACCTATATCGAGAAAGACCTTTCGATTAATGAAGAGATTGAAAAACTGAGGCTGAGTGCAACCAGCGCCCTGCTTTCAGGCAGGAAGGATGTGATTGTGGTATCCTCTGTTTCCTGTCTCTACGGCATCGGCAACCCGGATGATTTCCATTCCACGACCATCAGGCTTCGGCGGGGAGAAACACTGAGCCGGAATGTGTTGTTGCGCAGGCTGGTCGACAGTCTGTATTCGAGGAATGAAGTGGATTTCAAAGCCGGGACTTTCCGGGTCAGGGGAGATACCGTGGATATCAGCCTGGCCTACACTGATCTGGGCTACAGGATCAGTTTCTGGGGGGATGAAATGGAGACGCTGCAGTCTTTTGATCCCTTAACCGGGCATATTATTGAGGAGATGGAAGAAATGACCATTTTCCCGGCGAATATTTTTATCACCTCGAAAAACAGGATCAAACAGGCTCTGATTGAGATCCAGGACGATATGATGAAACAGGTGGAGTTTTTCAAGTCACAAAGTCGTTTCATCGAAGCCCAGCGAATTGAAGAGCGGGTGACCTACGACCTGGAAATGATCCGTGAGCTGGGCCATTGTCCGGGGATCGAGAACTATTCCCGCTATTTCGACGGCCGTCCGTCAGGGACCCGCCCCTTTTGCCTTCTCGACTACTTTCCGGAGGATTTCCTGACCGTCATTGATGAAAGTCATGTGACCATCCCACAGATCCGCGGGATGTACGGAGGTGACAACAGCCGTAAAAGGAACCTCGTTGAATACGGCTTTCGCCTGCCTGCCGCGGTCGACAACCGTCCGCTGCAGTTCGAGGAATTTGAGGAACTGGTCGGCCAGGTTTTGTATGTCAGTGCCACACCGGCCGATTATGAGCTGGAGCGTTCCGGCGGGGTGGTTGTGGAACAGGTCATTCGTCCGACCGGTCTACTGGACCCGCTGATAGATGTCAGGCCCAGCCTGAACCAGATCGACCATCTCATCGGGGAAATAAACAGGCGTGTGGCTGAAAAAGAAAGGGTTCTTGTAACGACCCTGACGAAGCGTATGGCAGAGGAACTCACGGCCTATCTGATCCGCCTGAATATCAAGACCCGTTATGTACACAGCGATGTGGACACCCTTGAGCGGGTTGAGATCCTCGACGGTCTGCGTAAAGGAACCTTTGATGTGCTTGTGGGGGTAAACCTGCTGCGTGAAGGCCTGGATCTGCCCGAGGTATCGCTGGTGGCCATACTGGATGCAGACAAGGAAGGATTCCTGCGTTCGGAGCGCTCACTCACGCAGACAGCCGGCCGCGCAGCAAGGAACATCAACGGTAAGGTGATCATGTATGCCGATAACATGACCCGGTCGATGAAAGCGATGATCGAGGAGACCAACCGGCGCAGGGAGAAGCAGCTGAAGTACAATGAGGAAAACAACATCACGCCGCAGCAGATCAGAAAGGCGCATGTTTCCCTGTTCGATCAGCGCAGCGATCTCGACAGGCCGGGGGTATATGCCGGCCAGGCCCGGGCGGAGATTGCTGCTGATCCGGTGGTGAAGTACATGGGCCGGGAAGCTCTGGAGAAAGCCATTGAGAATGCTAAAAGATCGATGGAGAAGGCAGCCCGTGAGCTGGACTTCATTGAAGCGGCGCGTTTCAGGGATGAGATGTACGCCTATCAGGAACGTCTGCGCTCGCTGTAAAACAAACGGGGCCGCTGTCAGCGGCCCCGAATCACAATCTTTTCTATGTTCTAACCAAGGTATCCTTTCAGTAATTTGCTCCTGGATGTGTGGCGCAGCCTTCTGATTGCCTTCTCCTTGATCTGACGAACGCGCTCGCGGGTCAGACCGAACTTCTCGCCGATCTCTTCCAGGGTCATCTCCTGACAACTAATACCAAAAAAGAGTTTGATGATGTCCCTCTCACGCTCCGTCAATGTGGCCAGTGCCCGGTCCACCTCTTTCGACAGCGACTCATTGATGAGTACATTGTCGGCATTGGGTGAATCATTATTGACGAGGACGTCGAGCAGACTGTTGTCTTCACCGTCGACAAAAGGTGCATCAACAGATACATGGCGACCCGAAACCCGCAGGGTATCGGAAACCTTCTCCTTGGGCAACTCCAGTGCATCAGCCAGCTCTTCCGGGGTCGGGGTACGTTCGTACTCCTGCTCAAATTTCGAAAAAGCCTTGTTGATTTTGTTCAGGGAGCCTACCTGGTTCAGGGGAAGGCGAACAATTCTTGATTGTTCGGCCAGTGCCTGAAGAATGGACTGACGGATCCACCAAACCGCATAGGAAATAAACTTGAAGCCCCTGGTTTCGTCGAATTTTTCAGCAGCCTTGATCAGTCCTAAATTTCCCTCATTAATGAGGTCTGGCAAACTAAGCCCCTGATTCTGATACTGCTTTGCAACTGATACAACAAACCTGAGGTTCGCTCTGGTGAGCTTTTCAAGTGCGGCACGGTCTCCTTTCTTGATCCGTTGAGCCAATTCCACCTCTTCCTCAACAGTGATCAACTCTTCCTTACCAATCTCCTGTAAATACTTGTCCAAAGAAGCACTCTCTCTGTTGGTAATAGATTTTGTGATCTTTAACTGTCTCATTATACCTCCTCTAAAAAAGAATAAAATAAAAACGCTGCAAATTTATTGCTATATTTATTTGTAATCAATTTAAATTACAAACATTTTCAAACAAACAGGTGAAGGAGCTTCACCAGGAAGGCCTCCTTCACCCTTATTTTATGTGGTAAAAAGCCCTGTTTTACAGACCAAAGGCATAGTAGGAACGGGATCCGTCGCCGTAGACACCTTCGATGTAAACTCCTCCTTCAACTTTACTGATGATCTCCTTAATATCATTAACGCTATTAACCGGCTGATTGTTGACTGAAGTGATAATAAATCCTTCTTTTATGCCAACTTTCATAAATTTGCCTGAGCTGACCGAGGTCACTTTCACACCGTTTCGCAGTCCCAGTGCCTTTATTTCCCTCTCGGATGCCGGTTCAAATGTGGCTCCCAGTGAGGCAATCGTGTCGGTTGCCCTGACAATATCCGTGTTTCCGCTGGTGTTACGTAAAACAACCTCAAATTGTTTCAATTTACCATCCCTGTTGACATCAACGGTAATTTTATCCTTCGGGCGGTATTTGCTGACCTGTTCCTGGAGTTCGGCCACCGATTTGACCTTGATCCCGTTTATGGAGGTCACAACATCGCCAGCCTTTATCCCGGCTTCGATGGCAGCGCCGTCTTCACGAAGACCGTTAACATAGACTCCTTCCATGGTTTCAATCTTGAGTTCTTTAGCCAGATCCGAGGTTATATCCTGAATCGTGATCCCCAGGATAGCCCGCTGAACATCGCCGAATTCAATGAGGTCGGAAACCACTTTATGAACAATACTTACCGGAATGGCAAAGGAATAGCCCGAATAGTCACCCGTTCGTGATGCAATGGCCGTATTGATCCCGACAAGTTCGCCGTTGGTATTGACCAGTGCTCCTCCGCTGTTACCGGGATTGACTGCCGCATCGGTCTGGATAAACGATTCGATGGAGAAATCTCCCCTGAGGATATTGATATTTCTGGCCTTGGCACTTACAATACCGGCAGTAACCGTAGAGGTGAGGTTATAGGGATTACCGATCGCTAGCACCCATTCTCCCAGTCTTAACTTGTCTGAATCGCCATAGGACAGATAGGGCAATCCGGTTTCGTCGATCTTGAGCAGTGCAAGGTCCGTGGTTGGATCGGTCCCAACCAGTTTGGCCTTATAGGAACGGCGGTCGTTCAACACCACCTCGATATCATCGGAACCTTCGATAACATGGTTATTGGTAATGATGTATCCATTTTCGGCTACGATCACTCCGGAGCCGAAGCCCATCACGGGTTCCTGAGGTACCCCTCCCCTGTCGCCAAAAAAGAATTCATAAAAAGGATTGTCGGTGTAAGTACGGATCATTTTGGTCTTCACATGGACCACGGAATTGACCGATTTCTCGGCCGCATAGGTAAAATCCACGGCCTGCGGGGGTTCTCCGGCCGGTAAACCGGCGTATTTGACATGGCCTCCAACCGGAACCTCAACTACCCTGGTGGCAGGCTGAAAGAATTTTGCATAGATAAAGAGTGTAAGGGCTGAGCCTGCCATTGCCAGTCCAAGCATTCCGAAAAATCTCTTCGTTTTCATGATTTTTCAAGTTTAATCAGTTATTCCATTTCGTTACTGCAAGCGTAAAATGCACTTACAAATTTCAGCTATTAAACAATCGAAACGGAAAAAATATTTTAAAACCATCCGGGATTTAACCTTTTTTAACGGGTCTGACTATCAACAACTAAGCCCTTTCAGTCTGCCGGTTCCCGCAAGTCACAGAATTCAATATCCTTAGCGGATTTTTTCCACAAAATCCTGGATCCGTTTACCATTCAGTTCAATCTCCTCTTCGATCCGCGCTGCCTTACGGGTCATTATCTGCGTAAGGAGGTTCATCTTCTTCAGATTGAGTTCTCCGCCGAAATAACCGGTAGCCAGGGAATGAGCAATCAGAGACTCCGGGAATGCCCGTCTGATCATTTCCTGTTCATTGGTACCCGGATCCATGCAACAAACGAATATGCCCACTTTTTTCTTCAGCAATACAGAGAGATAGGCCTGACAAAACCTTCTTACGGCCAGCTGGATCAGTCCTTCGTGAATGGAACCCCCGATGATCACGGTATCATATTGATCAAGATGATATTTCCTCCTGCGTGAAATCCTGATCAGATCAACATCACTGCCGAGGTCTGCTTTTAATCGTTTGGCGCACTGTTCCGTGCAGCCCATGGTGGAGGAAAAGGCGATCAATGTCTTCATCGGAAAAATAAAACCTTCCAAAGGTACATCAAATCATCTCTCGTCCCAACTTTTTTACCTGCCGGCCCCAACGTTCGATCGTCGAATGCTCTGCAAATCTTATCCGGCTGAATGTTTTAAACCTCACAGGGCGTATGCCGACGAAATTCAGCGTGGCATTTTTCATCGCCCGGTGACCCGGTGCGCCCTGCCGGATGAAGTAGGTCCAGCGTGAGGAATCCATCGTGACAAATACGCGGGCACTTTTGCCTTTCAGTTTTTGCTCGGGCCAGCCCCTGCCGCTCCGGTAGGCAAAGGCGAAACCTGGCCAGAGGACCTTATCGATAAAGCCTTTGAATATTGCCGGATAGGTCCCCCACCAGTTCGGATAGATAAAAACAAGATGATCGGCCCATGAAACTTCCTGCTGGGCATGAATGATATCCTCTTCCAGGGCTTCGGTCCTTTTATAACCCATGAAAAGGATCGGCTGGAAATCAAGGTCCCTGATCACAAGGGTACGCACCTCTCCACCCGCTTCCCTGACTCCCTCCTCGTAGGCGAGCTGAATCCGGTTGCTGAGGCTGTCCCTGTTCGGGTGCCCCTGTATGATAAGTACTTTTTTCATTATTTCTGTAAAAGGCTTGCATGAAGGTAATGAAAAGGATGGAAATCTCCGTTGCAGCAAGTTTTATCCCTCCCCCTGAATAGTCCTGTGCATAAACACCTTCACCGGATATTTGTTCGATTTTCTCCTTTCTGAACAAAGATCCGGGATCAGATGGTGAATAAGTTCATCAAAAGGGATTTGTTAAATCATTTTTTTTCTTACTTTTGGAGAGGTGATTCCTGTAAAAGGTTAATAACCATTAAAGAAACAAGTATGTCACACCATCACGGAGAAGTTAGAAAAGGGCCCGTTGTCAACGAAAGGGTTGCAAGAAAAAGAGCCCAGAAAAAATATCATTATCCGGTTATCGGTCACTTTGCCGACAGGAGCGTTGAATTCAAGTCGATCATTGAAGCCGAGGCTGTTACGGGTATACCCTATACCATGATTTTTGAAGCCTGTATCGGAAAGATCTACAAGGCCAAGAATGTACACTGGGAGTATAAGAAAGGGAACCACTACATCAAGTACAAGGCCTATTACATCAACGCACAGGAAAGTTATACACGTAAAACCGGATTCAACGGATAAGTGCAAGTTTTTCCAACAAAAAAGCCGGCTAAGCCGGCTTTTTTATTATCTGAGTTCGACATTCATGAACAACTGCTCAATTTCTGCCGGTTTTTTATAGGTTTTCAGTGCTTTCTCAAATTCACCCGTATCCTGTGAAAAAATACAGAATCCTACATCAAGGATATATTTCATATTCTGTGCGGCCAGATTTGCGTCTATACTTCCAGATTTTATCTGCTTTTTATAATGACTGTTGACTTTTTTTATTGCATAGAAAACCGTGGGTTTCCGGATGATCTTCTTATCTCCGGGAGAAGTCGGTGTACCTTTCTCAATATAACTATATACCTCATCCAGAAGGTAGAATTTCCGTGCCACGGTTGAACCCAGGAAATGGGTACCTGCAAGGTCATAATCGACACGATGCATGGTGGTATCCCTGAGTGTGTTGGAAAAACTAAATTTTGGTATTTCCTGTGCAACAACAAGCTGGAAAAGGCACAACAATGCCAGCACCGGCAAAAGTTTCTTCATGTAATGTTCAGTTTAGCGGTTAAGTGAAAACAAAATACGTCAACTGCAAAAATATAACATTTCCATAAACGGCAACATATCTGCTTTCTTTTTACCGGTATCCGGCCAATTATCTTTCAGTCACTCCCTTAAACTGATCTGTTCTGAATGGAGAAGCCGGAAGACCTTCCCTGTTGTACAGGTTGGCATCGTCGGGATTATCGGCCCAGGCATAGCGTGCTGCCACCGGTTCCGCTACCTCGTCGGACCATACCACCACCTCATTTCCCCTGATCATGGCCCTGGCCCAATGGAATTTCCTGTCGGCTCCTGCAACAGAAAAACCTTTCAGATAACCGTAACGGTCCCTGGCAACAAGACCACTGCCTGTGGAGCTGAAGCTGAGGATAATCCTGTTCCCGTCCACCCGGCTCGATTCCAGCACGGGTCCTGACCAGACTATATCCTTCCCGTATTCATTGTGGAGTGCGGCAAGGGCAAGTCGCAGGCCCACATCCTGTTTGTTTCTCGGATGAATATCGCCGGCATCACCTATATCAATGGTCACCGCCATGCCGGTATGATCCATGCTGAGAGCCATGGTCTGGGCTTCCCGCAGTTCGGCCCAGGCGCTTTCCGTCGGAAGCTCATAGCTTCTCATATAATTGGCGAGCTGAACGAAATAAAAGGCGAGATTGGGATTGTTCCACCGGGATCTCCAGTCCTCGATCAGCATCCTGAAGCGCTTCCGGTACAGGTAGGCTTCTCCGGCATTCGATTCACCCTGGTACCAGATGGCTCCTTTAATCGCAAAGTTCAGCAGGGGACGGATCATACCATTAAAGAGCAGGGTGGGACGATCGTTGGGACCGATGGTGTTCGACTCATACCATACCTCGCTCACGGAGAGCCTGTAATTCCATTTCCCGGCCAGAGAGATATCTCCGGCAGCTGTTTTCAGCTTCATCCCTTCCAGATCGCCATAGATGCCGCCACCACCACCGGTATCTTCCACACGGATAATAATTGTATTGACACCCTCGTGTAACAATCCGGCAGGAATTTTATATTCCCTGGCCAGGTTATACTGGTTCCAGGTTTCTCCCACCTTCGTTCCGTTCACCCAGGTCACATCGCTGTCATCGATCATATCGAGCGTCAGGCCGGCTTTTCCTTCCGCCTGTTCCTTTGTAAGTTCAACATCCTTCCTGAACCACACAATCCCGTCGATAAAGGGCAGGCCACGGTCTTCCCACAATCCGGGGAGTTCCATCTCATGTTCCCAGCCCTTCAGGCTTCCTCCGCCATCGGCCCATAACATCAGGCCTTCCGCCTTACCGCTGCCTTCCCTGTCATATCCCTCAAGGATGGCATCCATCCGGGCTTTCATTTCCTTTTTATACTCCTCGAAGCTGATTTTATCCATCTCCTCCACCTGTTGCTTCATCGCCGGATCGGTGAAGGACATTTCCCTGCTGATCCAGGTTTCCACCACGGTACCACCCCAGTTCGACCCGATCAGCCCGATGGGCACACCGGTTTCGGTATGGATCTTCCTCCCGAAAAAGTAACCCACAGCCGAGAAACCCGCTGCCGACTCCGGTGTGCACTCACGCCATTCGGTATCGGGAACATCATCGGCCGGCAGCATTTGAATATTCCTGGGGATTCCGATAATACGGATCCGGGGATAGCGGGCAGCGTCCACTTCCTCCGCTGCATTATTCACCTGGCTCAAAGGCCATTCCATATTCGACTGCCCGGAGCATACCCATACATCTCCCATGAGAATATTGTTCAGGTGGATGGTGTTCTTTCCCTTAATGATCATATCGTAAGGTCCTCCGGCCGGCAGTGGTGCCAGGCTTACCATCCATTTCCCGTCCTTCCCTGCAGTGGTTTTTTTCGTCTGTCCGTTAAACTGCACCGTCACCTTTTCACCGGCATCGGCCCGACCCCAGATCTTCACTTCCGTATCGCGCTGCAATACCATATTACTGCCGAGAATCTCCGGCAGGACCACATCGGCCCTGACTTCAGGCAAAAGGCTGAAAACAGGGAAGATCGTAAGGAACAAGAACCTTGCAATTTTTTTCATTTTCTTAGGTTTTAATGATTCGCTTTGCTTCTGCTTCGGATGGGAAAGATAAGGAATTTTGCCTTCCGGCCGTGCTATCCGCTCCGTTTCCCTTCCTCAGGTATCGCTCTGCTAACAAATGTAAAACCACCATCCTGCAGTGACAAATGAAATCCGATTAATTTTTTTACAATTTTTGCATTTAAGTAAACGCAAGTTTAATTATCTTACAAATTCTACTCTTTTGAGGGGATTCTCATTCTAAACGGCAGGTTAGATGACGGATAACTTATACAGCGACTGGTTACCTGGCTTCCTGGATCTCTTCCAGCTCGAAGATGTGCAGCGTCTGCAGGATGCCTTTGCTGCCGCCACGGGAGTGGCTTCCATTATCACCAGGCCTGACGGTACCCCGATTACGAGACCCAGCAATTTCTGCCGTTTGTGTAACGACATTATCCGCAAAACAGATGCAGGGCTAAAAAACTGCTATCATTCCGATGCAGTTCTGGGAAGGCAGAATCCGGAAGGACCAATTTATCAGAAATGTCTCAGCGGTGGCCTGTGGGACGGCGGGGCCAGTATTACGGTCGGGAACAGGCATATTGCCAACTGGCTGATCGGCCAGGTAAGAAATGAGGAAACCAGTGAAGAAAAGATGATGGACTATGCCCGGTTGATCGGGGCGGATGAAAAAGCCTTTGCCGAAGCTTTGAAGGAAGTTACGATCATGTCGACGGAAAAGTTCCGGCTGGTCACCGATGCCCTTTTCCTGTTTGCCAATGAACTGTCCCAAAGAGCCTATCATTATGTACAACTGAAGATGCACCGCGATAACCTCGAGTTGCTGGTGAAAGCAAAAACAGAAGACCTGGAAGCCGCCATTGAGGAACTTCATACCGCAAATGAGGAATTATCGGACAAGAACCAGATTATCAATGAGCAGAACGCAGAACTGAAGTCGGCGCTCGAACACCTTACGGTGACGCAGAATCAACTGATCCAGTCGGAAAAAATGGCCTCCCTGGGGATCCTGACGGCCGGAGTGGCACACGAAATCAATAATCCCTTGAATTTCATTATGGGAGCTTATGTGGGGCTTGAAGATTACTTTAACAGCGTGATCCCCGAGCATAAGGAAAACGTGAGTCTGCTTCTCAAAGGTCTGCGTACGGGTCTGAACAAGGCTTCTGAAATTGTCAGGGGTCTCAATCAGTTCAGCAGGGACAGTAAAAAATACGATGAGGACTGCGACATCCGGTCCATCCTGGAAAATTGCCTGGTGATGCTGTATAACCAGTACAAAAACCAGATCACCCTGGAAAAGGACTATGCCGAAAGTCTGCCGGTCATTAAAGGGAATGTGGGTGAATTACACCAGGTTTTTATCAATATCCTGGTAAATGCCATTCAGGCAATTGAGAATAAAGGAGTAATTGCAATAAAAACGTATATTTACGAGAGCAAAATAGTTATTTCCGTAATGGATTCAGGACACGGGATCAGAAAGGAGGACCTGAACAGGGTTACAGATCCGTTTTTTACGACCAGGGCGCCGGGAAAGGGAACAGGACTGGGACTGGCAATCTCCCACAGCATCGTGAACAAACACGGGGGATCCATGGAAATTGAATCCGAACGGGGAAAAGGAACTACGGTACGCATACTTTTACCGATAAGCTAAATATATGAGTGAGCGGATTAAAATCATGTACATTGATGATGAAGATCTGAATCTTCAGCTTTTTGCTTACAACTTTTCGAAGAAATATGAGGTACTGACCGGATTCAGCGGTTATGAGGGGCTTGAACTGTTACTGAAGAACCCGGATACGAAGATTGTGATCAGCGACATGAAAATGCCCGGAATGAACGGGCTGGAATTCATTGTTCGTGCAAAACAACAGTTTACCGATAAAAAGTACTTCATTCTCACCGGCTTTGATATTACCGAAGAGATCCGGGATGCAATCAATAACAACCTGATTGTCAAATACCTGAAGAAACCCTTTGACATCGGGGAAATTGATGCGACCATTATTAGGGCACTCTCCTGACCCCCTCTTTCACGATATTTGTGTATATTGCCGATCGGAACAATAACTGATCCTGTGATGGTACTCCGGCCACGTGCCGGTGTTTTCCCGCCGGGAAGCCATGACGCCCGTTTTATCCTCTGCTCGGGTTAAGACGGAGAAGATCACAACGGACAGGACTTGCTTCGGACAGAACTAACTGAAAACTCACACTTGCATGAAAAAAATTTTATTCGTACCCCTGCTATGCTTATGCCTGATCCATACTCAAAACACTGTGGCCCAGGATCTCCCTGTTGTTATTGAAGCGGAAGACGGAATACTCGGCTCCGAATTCAGGGTAGTGGACACCCTGGGGATCAGGGCAGTAACCGTGAATTCGAACGTGGTGAATTCATATAATCCGGGAAGCGATGAACGGGTAATCACTTTTGAAGTAACTTTTCCGGATACCGGAACCTATCATCTGTTCGCTCATATTCTGACCGGAAAAAACACCTTTGATGACGACAGTTATTTTTACGGCAACGGTTTCGGGGTCAAGAACAGTACTGTAAATGCAGACTGGATCCGGGCCAACGGGCTGGCTGGGGTCGGATACAGTGTTATTACCGACCTGGTGTACGGGGCAGGATCCACCCAGAGCGGAGTCTGGAAATGGCTGAATATGTCGAGGTACACGGGTGATGCCATGCCGGTTTCCTTCAGGGTTGATGAGGGATCGCTCACCCAGACCTTCCAGATCGGAGCCCGGGAAAACGGTTTTTATATTGATAAACTGATTTTCGGCAGGAAAGGTCTGTTCTTTACCGTATCCAACCTGAATAAGGGAGAAGCGGGCACAAAAGTCGATCCGGCCACCCTTCCCCCGGGAACCCCTCTTGCCGACGGACAGGAAAAATTCCTGGGCAGTGCCTGGGACTATGTACAGGCGCCCTATTTTGCCGGTTTATGGAACCAGTCGACTCCCGGTAACGCCGGGAAATGGGGCAGCGTGGAATATACGCGAAACAGCATGAACTGGACGGTTCTGGATTCGACCTACAATGTGGCCAAGCGCTATAGCATGCTTTTCAAGGAGCATACCCTGATCTGGGGTGCCCAGCAGCCGCCCTGGATCGGCGATCTGGACTCTGCACATCAGCGGCAGGAGATCGAAGGCTGGTTTGCCGCACTGGCGAACCGCTATCCGGATATCGATATGATTGATGTCGTCAACGAACCCATTCATAATGCCCCGAACGGAATGGTCCCCTGGGGAACCACGGTACCCAATGTCGATTATGCCGGTGCACTTGGTGGTGCAGGGGAGACGGGCTGGGACTGGATCATCACCTCATTCCGGCTTGCCCGACAGTATTTCCCGAACGCCAAATTGATTATCAACGAATACAGTGTGATCAACAGCACTTCGACCACACAGAAATATATTGAAATCATTAACCTCCTGAAAGCGGAGAACCTTATTGACGGGATCGGTGAACAGGGACATGCCTTCACGACCTACGGCACCTCCAGTGAACTGATGAAAACCAACCTGGACCTGCTGGCAGCCACCGGCATACCCATTTACATCACCGAACTGGATATCGACGGCCCGACCGACCTCACCCAGCTCAAGGAATACCAGCGTGTATTCCCCCTGTTCTGGGAACACCCGGGAGTGGCAGGTGTGACCCTCTGGGGCTACCGTTACGGGGTATGGAGACAGGATGAAAAGGCCTATATTATCGATGAAAATAATATCGACCGCCCGGCCATGCGCTGGCTGAAAGCCTATGTCAACGATACCCTGACCCTCATGGGGTCCCTCGAGGTACTGGGGGAAAACACCGGAGATGCAGACACGCTGATGGTAGGTCAGAAAATTCAGCTGGAGGCCCTGATCCAGCCCTACAACACCACCATTCCCAATGTTCTCTGGAGCGTCAACTACACAAACCTGGCATCGGTCGACCAGGACGGGTGGGTCACAGCCCTGAACGCAGGGACTGTCCTTGTTAAAGCCACAGCATGGGACGGCTCCGGTGTTTACGGAACCCGGAAAGTGGTGATTATCAGCAAACCTGTGGAGTCGATCCAACTGAGCTCTGCGAATAATCAGACCACTGTATTTGTAAACGAAACCATCCAGATGAGCGCAACGGTATTGCCTTCCGATGCGTCGGTGAAAACCATCACCTGGTCGGTGGCACCGGCGGAAAAAGCCTTCATTAACTCCACCGGGCTGATGAAAGGAAAAATAGCCGGCCCGGTCACGGTTACTGCCACTGCCACAGATGGTTCCGGAGTTTACGGGACGATGGTGATCACGGTACTAAACCGCCTCACCGAATCGATTGTTGTCACTTCCCGGGAGGACTCCCTTCTGGCCGGTGCCACGATGCAGATGTATGCCCAGGTGGTGCCGGACAATGTCACCAATCCCGCATATACCTGGAGTGTTGATCCTGCTGCTTTTGCAGAGATCAGCAGCAGCGGCGTACTCACGGGTCTGGAGGAAGGCCTGGTAACCGTTACCGCTTCTGCCTCTGATGAATCGGGAGTAACGGGAACAAAGGACATCAGGATATATAAGGATCACACCGCTACGGCGTCCTGGGAACAGGATGGGGTAACGGTCTATCCCAATCCGGCCGCCGGAGGAAAATTCACCATTGCAGGACTGAGCGGCACTGAGCGGATTGAACTGCTTGACCTGTCAGGTAAAATATGTGCGATCAGTGCTGCAGCGGGAACGACTGTCCTCGAACTGCAGCCCGGCTGCCCAGCAGGCCTTTATATGATCCGGATCACCCGGGAAGACGGCAAACTGATCACCCTGAAGATCGCACTGCTTTAAAAACGGCCTGAATCCGTTATGAGAAAGACTATCAGATATGCAGGGCTGCTTTTGGCGGCTCTGCTGCTATTCAGACCCTCCAGCGGTCAGTCGCCTTCGTTTGTCACCTACATGAACCCCGTCATCCCGGGCGATCATCCCGATGCCACCCTGACGCGGATCGGAAACGATTATTACACCACCGGATCCTCTTTCAACCCGACGCCGGTCATTTACCATTCCACCGACCTGGTGCACTGGGAAGCCATTGCCCGGCCCGTCAAGCCGTCCTGGTCATTATACGGAACGAATCCCGGCGGCGGATGCTGGGGCGGGCATATGGTCCTGTACAATGGCAAATACTGGGATTTCTTTTCCCGGGCCAACACCATGTACTTTGTAAAGGCCGATGACCCGGCAGGACCGTGGAGCCTCCCCGTAAAGGTAAACAACCCCTCCACCCTGCCATACGGACTGGG
>JBMOLL010000041.1:0-14632 GCA_049325415.1 Bacteroidota bacterium
CCCAAGCATTTGGTTTTATTTTCAAGGTACAAAACAGGAAAATTCAAGGCAATTTCTTAACTTCACACTTATGAACAAATTTTGAGTTGTGCAACAGGCACAAACTCTGTAAGTAATGTTTTAGTAATGCGATCCATTAAATATTAAAATAAAGTTTATAAAACGAATTGTAAAATTTAATTCTTTGAGAGTCAAAGAAATATAAAATACTGTTTGTTGAATATTTTTCTAGAACCAAAACTAATTGAGGGTTAAAAAATGTACTTGAATCCATGCTAATGTTATCTATATGATATTTCATCATTACTTAATCTTTCTTCAAAAAAGGACAGAATAAAGTAAGTTAGGTCAAGTTTCTGTTATTGTCAAGAAAAATAGCATAAATGGAGATTTTGAATATAAATATTGTAGAAAAGGATATAATTAGATGGACTATATCAAAGCTCAATGAGCTTAACTTGATAAATATCTTGTCAACTCTCTTTTTGTACTTGACAGATAATAAGTAAGCTGCAAAGTTCTCGACAATTCTTAAGTCGTTGTACAGTCGTTATTGGTAGCGGAATTTTGAGGAATGGATCGATAAATTGTATTCGGATTGCTTTAATTGACTACCCCATTCCCTATCTATGAGTAAAGGGAATGGGGTGAAGTTTATAAATGAAGTAATGCTGAGTATATAGTCAGGGACATTCCTTTCATTTAGCAGCCATATAAAGATTAAACTCCCCGTCAACAGTATGTTCTTCGGGCGATTTACACTGTTCCCAGTCAGCCGATTCATTGTCATACAGTTTTCCGGAAAAGTATCCGCGAACTACTGATGTTT
Organism: Bacteroidota bacterium; assembly: GCA_049325415.1. Classification (GTDB taxonomy): domain Bacteria; phylum Bacteroidota; class Bacteroidia; order Bacteroidales; genus JBMOLL01. The sequence continues at coordinate 830 of JBMOLL010000041.1, forward strand.
CCGTATTATAACTGATGATGTTTACCACAACATCAGCGCTCAGGTATTCAGTATTGCAGATATCATGAACTTCGTCATAGCTGTATCTGGCATAACTGAGCGAATACGCATTTCCGCTGCCGAACTGAAAGGTCATATCATCCTCGCCATCTTCATAAAAACCTGTCAGTTGGCGACCGGTTTCCGTTACATTTTCAAAATCAAGGGAAAATGCATCGGCCAGCTCAATGGAGTTTTTAATAGTTGATGCGGCAATTTCAAGGGAGCCGTTTGTCACAGCACAGTTAACGATCGACAGGTTGGCGGGATCCGGCGGAACAGAGCCGTTGAAACCGTATTCAAAGTACTCATATTCAACTCCGTCGACTGTAACCAGTAAATAATAGTCCGACTCAATTACGGAAATATTTGCGGTGACCATCCACGATGATTTAGAACCGGCTTCGTCACTGGCCTCCAGGCTTACTGTAACTGCTACAGGATTGATATCCGGTCTTTTATCCGGAGCTGTATAAACTGCCATTCCTCCGTTGGCTGTTAGTTTTCCGCCCGAATTGTTCACAGGAGCAGAAGCTCCGTTCAGGGTCCATCCTTTCACTCTGAAATCCATAAGCCGTTCTTCTGTTGCAGGAATGGGTGTCAGAGGTACAAGATCATCTCCATCACTGTTAATGGGTACCAGGGGAACCAGATCGTCATCTTCGGTCAATTGTTTATCCCTTGAAAAACCAGACAGTTGTAAGGTTATTGATTCCCCCTTTTTCAAGGTATAGGAGGAAGGCACGAGTGTAAAGTCGATGAACTTACCCAGCGCCCAGTCACTGAAATGGCTGGTTTCAACCGTAACGGTCCGGGTTGTTTTATTTATTTCACTTTTAAGCAGGGCGTTCCAGCTTCCGTCATCAGCCTGGGTAACGATCCAGAGAAAATCTTCAGGCACCCCGTCAAGCATGTCATTGGTATAACTGAAGGTGAGAGTCACAGGTTTGCTGAAAACAGTTCCTTCGGGAAGCAACCTGAATCCGTTTGCAATACCCAGAGGCGCATTGTTGGTGATGGGTTGGATGGAAATTTCGGTTTCTTCTGAAAGAGCTCCTTCCGGGATGGTGACAGTTATCAGCTGATCTCCTGAACTCATAGTTCCACCTGCAGGACCAATAACTGCTGATGACATCGTTCCGACAGCATCCCCTTTTTCCGTAATCAATGGTGTATCATCCGGACCGTTCATTTCGGTACAGGATTGATTTACAAAAACCACAAGCAGTAATAGCGTAATTTTCACTATGGATAGAATGGTATTTTTCATTTCTGTTTTTTTTACTTTTTAACGATTTTTTGAGTGCTTACCTGTTCATTATACCTGAGTTTTATAAGGTAGATGCCTGCCTTTAAATCCGAAATATTGATTGTGTTGGTTCCAGCTTCGATAGCGGCTACTTTCTTCCCGCTCAGATCATATATTTCCGCTTCAGAGAAAGCTCCTTCCGACGAACCATTACCGGAGACATACAGTATGTCTGTGCATGGATTGGGAAAAACCCGTATGGCAAACTCCGGTAAGGCAGGTTGTGGCAATGCTCCGAGTGTCGAAGTACTGTAGTAATACCAGGTTTTATTGTTATAATCCCAGGTATTATCTGTTGAATTCCAGGTCTTGTCTGCCGACAGAAGTATATTGCTCTCCAGATCAAAGAGCCGTTCGGTGTAAGAGCCTCCGATCCAGATACCTGAATTGGGATCCCACTGGTAGAATGAGTTGAGGATCTGGTTATCATTGACGTCATAGGCATACTCATATTTGTAAACCTGTTGCCATGTTTGATTCTCCTGATCCCAGATATACTGGGTCATTCTCAGATCTTCCGTCCCGTTTGTCTCCCGTATGTCCCTTTGTTGTTTTATCCAGTTTGAAATACTACGGTCGTAAGTTGAATAAATGGTAGTGTTGGTATTATCTGTTCCGAATCCTGTTTCAGTTTTATAGGTTGGGATCCATTCTTTTACAGCGTCATCAAAATAACTTGAAAGTGTTTTTATAATGCGCTGTTCCTGATCGTACTGTACTTCATATTTATTGGGGGCAACCCAGGTACGGGAAGACTGATCCCAGGTGTAAACCGTATTCAGGACCAGATTACCATGATCGTCATACACGTTATCGGTTTTAAAATAGGGTAGCCATTTATTGGTATCACTGTCCCATAAATATTCGATATCCAGGTTCTTTTGATTATCAGTAGCATAACCAAAATCAGATCTTTGCACGTTGACCAGGGTAGCAAGGGCTCCGTCCCGGCTCTGGTAAATGGTTGAATCAATCTGATTCAGGGTATTGTAATAATGATAATACCTGCTTGTTGCAATAAGCTCATGCGTACTCTGATCTTCACTTAAATTGGTAAGAACAGTATTGTTACCGGCAGCATCAAACTTATATTCTGTCCTGGAATAGATGTACCACACCTGCGTAGTGTTGTCTTTGATATGTTTTGTCGTGGAACTCCTTTTTCCATCAGCTTGATATTCAAAATCGGTGGTTTGAACTTTATTCCAGGTAACTGTTTCCGGAACCCATAAAAATTCATTTATCTGAATCTCATTTCCGGCTGCATTGTAAGATGTTTCAGTTTTTTCACCGTATCCCGGATCGTTAAATCTGTTTTTGCTGCTATATATTTCAGAAATAGTATTGCCATTTGCATCGTAGCTGTATTCGCGGCTGGTTGATACAAACCACAGTGCAAAATCCGGGTCATGCAGATAACTGTCTTCTTTTAAAATTTTTCCTGATCCATCATAGTCGTAAAAGGTTTTCCTGATCAATACAGAATCTCCGGGTGTGTTGAATTTAAAATTGAAAACCGAATCCGGGCGGGACATATTCTCCTCAGTACTGTTTGCATTTTCAGTAAGATTTTTAGTTCCGGGGATTAGTGCCGGATCCTGTACTGCGGATTTACTTTTTACATTCTGGCCATCAACACCTCTTACGATGAAAAGCGAGTACAGAAGTATGATAAACAAATTAATTTTCATTTGCAGTTTCTTTTGAATGATTTTATTATGCTGAAAATCTGTAAGGTACAGGATCTGCCTTCCCGTCTGATCCGGCAGATCCTGATTTTGCATGGCTTACTTCTTCACAATTCTTTCGACAAATGATTCATTACCATAAACTACTTTAAGGATATAGACCGAAGGCTTCAGTTCCGAAAGGTTGAGCGTGGTTGTGCCTGAAATGTACTGATCGATCACGGTCCTTCCCGACATATCGCTGATATTGATCCGGTATAAAATCTGGCCGTTTGCTTCCGGAAGTTCTATATTCAATTCGGAAAATACCGGGTTTGGATAGACTTTTAAACGATTGGCTGTTTGCAGGTTAAAAACTGCTGTGGAGAACGGGTTGATTGCATCCGACATCTCACTGTAACAGTTATCGGCCCGGACCCTTACCGAGTAAGATGCAGGTTCAGTTACATAAAGGGAATCGTTGGTTTCGCCTTCCATTAAGCTGCCGTCCGTATACCACTGATTTCCTGTGAGGCTATTTGATACCAGAAGTGTGGTGCCTGCTTCGTTGTTGATCTGCGGTTTTTTGGGATCGATGCAGAATATTAGTACAGCGGTATCAGAAGGCTCATATTGCTCATTTCCTTCCTGCACAGCCTTAATCATTGCTGATCCGGCTTCAAGCATGCTTACGGTGGCGCCGTTCAGGCTTACTATTTCCGAATTCGTAAAGTATTGAACCGGCAACAATGAGCTGGCAGTGGCATTTACGTCAAAAGGAGGATCACCCAGTACTTTTTCTCCAATCTCATCGAAAGAGATATATTGAAATCCTTTGTTAATTACAACAGTTCTGCTTACATCCGGTGCCGGATTGTTGTTTGCATCACCTCCCTGGTGCGCAGTTATCGTGCAGGTTCCGACATTGTTTATGCTGAGCATATTTCCTGAAACAGATACCACACTTTCATCGGAGCTTGTATAGCTGACCGGCAGCCCGGAACTGGCGGTGGCATAAAGAAAGAAGAACCCGCCTGAATAGCGCTGTGCCGGGATCGAATCGAAGAGTATCGTCTGGTTAGCAAGCACTTTGGTACCCGCAAGGTTTCCGTTTTTCAGTAAGCGCTGGGCAAAAACACTGTAGGTGGAATTGTTGTCGCTGTTGCGGGTATCGGCCCAGGTTATTATCGAACCTTTTCGCTGATCACTGATGATCCACGGCACGGTTTTCATTCGCTGGTTCGAACAAAAGCGGGATCCATAAGCGGTCCACAGGTAATTTCCGGAAGAGTCAACATGCTGCGCGAAGAGGGCATTCTGAACGAGATCATCATCCTGGGTGGCAAGAATTATTCCTCCCTGATTATCTGGCATCATGGTAATTGCTCCGCATTTATTTAATACGGACAAACCGTTAGCCTGCCATCTCACCTGGCCCGTTTTGCTGATCCGTTGTACATAAGAGTTGGTATAATTCCTGTAATCCCTCCAGCCTATTATTGCCCCGCCTTTTCCGTCGGGTACAATCAGAGGATTCAACTGATCTTTTGCTGCCGTACAGACAGGAACCCCGGCGACATTCCATACGCGTGACCCGTCAGAGGATACACGCTGGGCAAAAACATCATAATTATTGCTTCCGTTAGTAAAATTACGGTTATCTATCCAGCTCACGATCAGTCCTCCCTCACCGTCGCTGGTACATACCGGGTTTTCAACATAGGAAGTATTGTCGGAGAACACCCTTACACCTCTGGTGTGCCATGCAGCACCACCTCCTGAAGTAATATGCTGGGCATATACAGCCGGAGTTGTTCTCCTGTCGTTCCAGGTAAGAAATGCGCCTCCGCTACCATCTGAAAAAATCGACAGGTCTTCTTTTGGGTTGATGGTATCACTCACATTCACATATCCCCCACTTCCTCCCCACAAGGGTGTTCCGGAAGAACTTATCCGGGAGATAAGTACGTTTTTATTAAGGTAGGTATTTGTCCTGCGATCGATCCAGGCAATAATGGCACCACCGTTCTCATCAGGGGCCATTACAGCATCCTGCTGATCACCGTAAGCTGCGGCGACGGCAACCCCATTGGTAGCCCACAACCTGTGGCCATCTTTATCGATACGCTGCGCAAAAAGATCACCGTCAACTGTGTTTCTGAAATCCACCCAGCTCAGTATAGCACCGCCGGTGCCGTCCGGTACCATCTTAAGTTGCGCCTGCCAGCTCGGCTCGTCACATACAACCACGCCATTCGTTTGCCAGAGGGCGACTCCCGATGAATCAAGCCTCTGAGCATAAATATCCGAATTTGAACTGAGCCAGGCTACAATGACTCCACCTTCACCATCCGTGACGGTTTCCGGTCTGAATGGCTGAACCTGAAGCTGACAAACAGTGGTATTGGTGTTTGGATCTGTACTCCATTGCGCACCTGCCTGGACAGTCTGCAACAAAAACAGGGTTATAAGAATAATAATGGATGATTCCTTTCCGGGGAAAGAAAAAATTCGTGTTTTCATAGCCTTCAATTATTTTTTACTGAATTGTTTCATAAGCAATCGATTATTTGCTGATCTTTATATTCAGCAAAAAGGATCTTTAAATCCTTAATGCAAATTTGGCTTGATGGAAGTGATTTTATCTCAGGTAAAAACATGAATTTTATAGTTCATAAAAATTCATGGAAAAACAGGAGACAGAAACAGCCGCTTTCTTCCTTTTTTTGCAATATGATTTCATTGAAGCACATAATTGTATTCTTTTTTCTGATCCCGGCAGCTATATCACTTCCGGCCCAGGTACCGATGAACAGGGACAGTCTGCTGGCTCTGTTGCCTGGTGCAAAGGAGGATAGCTCAAAGGTTCAGCTTTATATTAATATCGGTCAGCAATATGAAAATAGTGAACCCGAGACAGCAAAATACTACTACAGGAGAGCCGGAGAGCTAAGTGAAAAGCTTCATTTTACCAGAGGGATCATTGCCTATATAAATAACTATACCTATGTCTTAAACATTCAGGGATATTATGATTCATCCCTGCAGCTTAACCTGAGGGCTATTGAACTAGCCGGATCCATTCACGATTCGCTCGCCTATGCAAAAGCAAATTTTAATACCGGGACCTCGTACCGCTTAATGAGGGATTATACTTCTGCCGTTCTATACTATGAAACAGGAAAAGATCTTCTGCTGGGCTATCCCGACCAGCAAATGAAAGCCCAGATCCTGGATATCCTGCAGGGTTTTTACACGGAAATGGGGAATCTGACCAAGGCCATAGAATATGGTGAAGAGGCGGTCTCTATATTCAGGAAGCTAAAGAATCCACCTATGCTCGCTTCTTCATTAACAAACCTGGGTGTGGTATATTCCAATCAGGGTGAGCATGAGAAAGCGCTTGCCCTTTTCAGCGAAGCAATGGAGATCAGCAGTCTGAACGGTGATTTGAATATGGAAACCGTTCAGTATCTGAATATGGTAAATGAGCATTTTAAACTGGGTAATTATGCACTGATCCGTACCTACCTTGAAAAAGCCCTGAAACTGGCCCGGCAACTGGAATCCACTGAATCGGAAGCCATCGCGCTGAAGGGCCTTGCCTATTATTACGCCCATTATAATAATTTCGAGGCATCCGGAAAGTATGCGGATTCTGCGCTGGCCGTTGCACAGGCTTTTGATTTCCCGAAAGTTAAGGCGGAAATATATTTACACCTTGCCAATCTGTCGTATGCCGCTCATGACGGCGTTCTCGGGGACCATTATTCCGGTCTGAGCAAGGAGATAAGCGATAGTCTGATAAACGAGACTATCATCAGGAATACAATAGAACTTGAGACGAGATTTGACACGGAAAGGCAAAAAGCAAAGATCATACATCTGACCTCCGAGAACAGGCTAAAGGAACTCATGCTCCAGAGAAAGAGGATAATCAATATCGTTCTTGTCTCCGGGCTTATTCTGCTTCTTGTGATTATTTATCTTGTGTACCGGACATTAAATCAAAAACAAAAACTGCAGGAGAAAAAAATCAGAGAACTGGAAGCTGAAAAAATGCTGGCTGCAACAGAAGCTGTTTTAAAAGGTGAGGAGCAGGAACGAAGCCGACTGGCCAGGGATCTTCACGACGGACTCGGGGGATTGTTAAGCGGGATTAAATTTTCATTTGGGACTATGAAGAGTAATATGATTATGACACCTGAGAATATGCAGAGCTTTGAGAGAGCCATGGATATGCTCGACAGTTCTATTGTGGAAATCCGCCGTGTGGCACACAACATGATGCCGGAGGCACTTATGAAATTCGGACTGGATACGGCTCTGAGGGATTTCTGCAGCGATATCAACAACAGCGGTGTATTGATGATTGACTATCATTCCATGGGACTGGAAACGCAGGTTTTTGATCAGACTACAAATATCACGATCTACAGAATTATCCAGGAACTGGTGAATAATATCCTGAAACATGCCGGAGCAAGCCGGGCTATTGTTCAGCTTATTAATGACGGAAAGCGGCTTATTGTGACAGTTGAAGACAATGGGAAAGGGATGGATATGGATCAGATGGAAGGCGGAGCAGGGATCGGCTGGAACAATATACGGAACAGAGTGGATTTTCTGAAGGGCGAACTCGATATCACTTCCGTACCTGATGAAGGAACATCCGTACAGATTATAATTAATCTCTGAAACGATGACCGGCAGTTACAAGGTTTTCATTACCGACGACCACTATATGGTTATAGAAGGGATCCGCTCACTGCTTGCAAAGGAGAAAAAGATTGAATGGATGGGGCACGCGATGACTGCTTCGTCCTGTATGGCTTTCATATCCAGGCAACAACCGGATGTCCTTTTGCTGGATATCCATCTTCCGGATAAAAGCGGGATCGAACTTTGTGCCGAGATCCGGAAAAAATTCCCTGCAGTAAAAATTCTCGGTCTGAGTTCCTTTAACCAGCTCAGTTTTATCCGGAAGATGCTGGATAGCGGTGCATCCGGTTATCTCCTTAAGAATGCCGGAAAAAATGAGATCCTTGAGGCAATTGAAGCTGTGATGAACAACAGGAGTTACCTCAGTCAGGAAGTGGTTTCCCTTCTAAATGAAAGCAGGCACCAAAATGTCCCTGTTATTACCCGGAGAGAAAAAGAGGTCCTTCAGTTAATTGCAGAAGGACTTACCAATGCTGATATTGCTGAAAAGCTCTTTATCAGCGCTGCAACTGTCGACACCCACCGCACCAGTCTGCTCAGTAAATTTGAGGTTCGTAATACAGCAACATTGATCAGGAAAGCCACGCAGCTGGGATTCTTATAGTCGGTTTTCAACTGGTGTTTGGAGGGTTTCGGCGATCTCTACAGTAACCGCTGGTGAATCAGGAAGGTTATTTCACATTAAAGCCGGGGACGGAGTCTCCGGCTTTTTTGTTGGGATTAAGTATTCATGGGTGTTTTGTAAGACAAAGACTGTAAAACATGATCAATATGAAACCGTTAAAAAGTTATTTTTTGTATCTTACCTTTTGAAGGCATGGAAGCAGCAAAATGAACAGGTGAGAAGTCCGGGATTTTAGGTCTTTACAAAAACAGATGAAATAAAAACCCCTGCCGAAGCAGGGGTAAAGGATTAAATCCTTCGGCATTTAGCCTTATTGTGATAAGATAGAATGAAACGAAAATAGCTTTTATTTTTATTCAAATCAATAGTTGTCATGAAAAAAATATTGGGTATTGATCTTGGGACAAACAGTCTTGGATGGGCTGTGGTAGGAACTGAAGATGATCTTACATTTAATTTGCTTGAAAAGGGCGTCAGAATTTTTCAGGAAGGTGTTAAAATTGAAAAGGGAATGGAAAAATCCCGTGCGGCAGAAAGAACTGCATACAGGAGTGCACGAAGAATCAAATTCAGGAGAAAACTGCGGAAAATTCAGACTCTCAGGGTGCTTTCATCAGCAGGTTTTTGTCCTGAATTAACAGAACAGGAACTTTCAGCCTGGAGATACGAAAAAAAATATCCCGAAAACGAAGCATTCAGGGAGTGGCTTCGAACTGATGATGAGAGCAAAAAGAACCCTTATTATTTCAGAAAACTGGTCGTTGAAAGTAAACTGGATCTATCGGTTGAAAGCAACAGGCACAAACTTGGAAGGGCATTTTACCATCTGGCACAGCGAAGAGGTTTTTTAAGTAACCGTCTGGAAAGTACTAAAGAGAGCGATGGTGCGGTAAAAGCAGGGATGGAAGAATTGGATTCGCTTATGGGGGATGGGACGCTGGGACAGCTATTCTATTCCTATTATGAAAAAGGTATGAAGATCCGGAAACACTATACCCACCGGATCCGGCATTATGTTGCGGAGTTTGACCGGATCTGTTCTTTTCAGGGTCTGGATCAGGAGTTACACGACAGATTGTACAAAGCTATTTTTTACCAGCGGCCTTTAAAATCTCAAAAGGGAAGTGTGGGCAAATGCCCCTTCGAAAAAAACAAGCAACGCTGCCCGGTATCACACCCTTTGTTTGAAGAATACCGGATGAGGTGCTTTATAAACAATATCAAGATCAGAACCAATACAGAGGAGGAACTACGCAGTCTGACGACGGAAGAGAAAGTTCGTATAGAGCCTCTGTTTTACCGTAAAAGCAAAGCTCATTTTGATTTCTCCGACATATGCAAAAAGCTGACCCCTAAGGGGAATGCCTTTTTTTATTATAAGGATCAGGCGAGGAAGGGAAATGATTTTTTATTTAATTACCCCATGAATACCAGCGTGTCTGGTTCACCCTTTACCGCTGCCCTGATCGATATCTTTGGAGAAGAATGGCAGGAGGAACTTCATTCCAGGAACAGCCTGGCCGAAGCTGAAAGCAAAGAGCGATCTGAGGAAGAGACTGTAGGAATGCTCTGGCATGCATTATTCTCCTTTGACAGCGAAGAGAAACTGATTCAGTTTTTATTTAAGCATTTTCAGTTTACAGAAGAGGAGATTCAGAAGCTAATTGCCATTCGTTTGAAACAGGATTATGCCTCACTTAGTCTGAAGGCCATTCGAAAGATCCTTCCGTTTTTAAGAGAGGGTCTTATTTATTCCCATGCAGTATACCTGGGAAAACTCGACGAAATTCTTCCTGCCGATATCTGGAATAAGCCTGAAGACAGGGCGTTTATTACAAGGGAGATATGTACCCTGATCAGCTCTCAGAATGAGGAAAAGGAGCTTGCGGAACTCGTAAACGGAATGATCAAAGCGGCGAAAGAAGAAAATGCAGGCTGGGTAGATCATCCTGTGGTGATCGATGAGCTTCACCAGACCATCCGTAATAAATGCGAAGAAGCATTCCGGGGCAGGTGGAATAAAATGGGTGATGCAGAACGGAGCGATCTGATGAACAGGATTTTCAGCATGTATAAGATGGCGATGCAGAAAAATCTTGGCAGGGGAGAATTTATAAAGATCCGAAGAACTGATGAACGTATAAAGGATTTTCTGCGAGATAATTTCAATACAGATGAAAAGCGACTTGCGATGCTTTATCATCCCTCTGCCATCGAGGTATATAAGGAAGCTGTTGTGGCAGCAGACGGGAGGAGGTATTTAGGCAGCCCGATGATCTCTTCCATCAGAAACCCGATGGCCATGCGGGCCCTGCACCAGTTACGGAAGGTTATAAATGCCTTGCTGAAGGAGGATCTGATCGATGAAGATACCGTGATCCATATTGAAATGGCCAGGGATCTGAATGATGCCAACCAGCGGAAAGCGATCCAGCGATGGCAGCGGGATAAAGAAAAGAAGCGGGAGGAGTACCGGGACAAGATCAGTGATCATTATAAAGCCTGTGGATCTCCCCTTGAACCATCTGAAACCGATATACTAAAGTACCAGCTTTATGAAGAGCAGGGTCATATATGTTTATACACCGGAGAGACTATAGGTATTCACCAGTTTCTTGGAGGCAGCCCCGACTATGATATTGAGCACACCATACCCCGAAGCGTATCCTACGACAACTCGCAGGTAAACAAGACGCTATGCAACAGCAGGTATAACAGGGACGTGAAACGAAACCAGCTGCCTTCGCAATTACCACAGTACAACGACATTTTCCAGCGCATTGAACCCTGGCTTGAAAAGGTGGATGAACTTGACGCCCAGATACAGGCAGCAGTACGCCAGGCAAAATCGGCGACCGATAAGGAAGCAAAAGACCGTGCCATACAAAAAAGGCATTATCTGACGCAGGAAAGGGATTACTGGTGGGATAAATACCGCCGCTTTACCATGAAGGAGGTTAAAGAAGGATTTAAAAACAGTCAGCTGGTTGATACACGGATCATGACCAAATACGGCAGGATGTACCTGAAGACTGTTTTTGAGAAGGTTTTTACCGTTAAAGGAACCGCGGTTGCCGATATGAGGGTGAACTGGGATTTGCAGGGCATCTATGAGAAAAAGGAAAGGAACAATCATATACACCACTGCCTTGATGCCATTACGATGGCCTGCATGACAAGGGAAGTGTATGACGGACTTGCCAGGTATTATCATGATCTCAGGCAGTGGGAAAAAAATGAGGGCGAGGCCAGGCCTTCCTATCCCAAGCCCTGGAAAACATTTACAGAAGATCTACTTGCGCTGGACGGTGAGGTGCTGGTTTCGCATTACACTCCCGATAGATTAAACCGGCAAATGAAAAGGAAAATCCGGCAGCGGGGTTATATCCGGTATAATAATGAAGGCACTCCATTGATTCAACAAGGTAATACTGTTAGGGGTTCTTTACATCAAGCCAAATTTTATGGAGCTATTGAAAGAGAAGTAATCAATAAAAAAGGTGAAAAGGAGAAGAAAGTCTTTTTTGTAATACGTGATTCGGTTGATAAACTGAAAGAAACGGATGTTAAGAATATCGTTGATAATGTTGTTAAGGCTAAAGTGGAAAAAGCCATTGCTGAGAAGGGTTTTAAAGTAGCAATGGCAGAGCCTATCTGGATGAACGAGGCAAAGGGAATTGCGATAAAGAAAGTACGGTATTTTACACCATCAGTGACAAGTCCCATTCATTTAAAACCCCATCGTGATACGTCAGTTAAAGAATATAAAAGGGATTACTATGTGGTAAATGATGAGAATTACATAATGGGGATATATGAAGGTGTTAATAAATATGAGAAAGTGATAAGAGATTTCGTTTTATTGAATAATCTGGATGCTTCTCGTATTAAACATGATAGGGGAACATTGGACCTTCTTCCATACATACATCCAGAAACGGGTCTCAAATTAACAGGATCAATAAAGACCGGAGACTTAGTTTTGCTGCAGGAAAAAGATTCTGACATTATTAACAGCATTGATCCTAAAGCTTTGCATTCAAGATTATACAAAATAGTTGGACTGTCTTCAATGATAATCCAAAACAAATATTCTTATGGTGTTATTATTTTGAGGTTTCATGCTGAAGCTAGACCGACAACTGAATTAAAACTAGTTGGAGGGGAATTTAAATATTCTGAGTATGGAAATACATTTAGGAAATTATTGCACACACAATTCAATGGGTTGATTGAAAACAAAGATTTCTTATGTGATCCGTTGGGCCGGATCACCTTAATCAGGGAGGGTGAATAATGCTAAAAAGAACCATTTTCATTACCCAGCCCCAGCATTTGAGTGTGAAGGACCACCAGTTGCTGGCCGAAAGCCGTGAGAGCGGGGAAGTACGGAAGGTGCCTGTGGAGGATCTCGGTTTTCTGGTCATTGAGAACCAGCAGGTAAGCCTTACCCCGCCCTTGCTGAACGAACTCAATGAAAACAATGTGGCCGTGGTATTCTGCGATCAGCAGCATTTGCCCTCATCGATGCTTCTCAACCTCGACGGGCATCATTTACAGGGAGAACTCTTTCGTAAGCAGACCGGGGCCTCTGAACCCCTGAAAAAAAATCTCTGGAAACAGGTGGTTGAGCAAAAGATCCGGAATCAGGCGGGTTTATTGCGGATCCGGAAAGAGGAATACCGCGACCTGCTCACCCTGGCTGCAAACGTGAAAAGCGGCGACAGCAGCAACCAGGAAGGCACTGCAGCGCGTTTGTACTGGAAAAGACTTATCGGAGAATCCTTTATCCGCGACCGCTACGGGGCACCGCCCAACAGCATGCTGAACTATGGCTATACCATCCTGAGGGCGGCAGTGGCCAGGGCCCTGGCGGGTTCCGGGCTGCTGGCAACCCTAGGCATTCACCACCATAACCGCTACAATGCCTTTGCTCTGGCCGACGATATCATGGAGCCTTACCGGCCATTTGTCGACAGGGTGGTGTGTGATCTGAACCTGAAGCACCCCGGCCAGAGGGAACTCACCACGGAGATCAAAGCCGCGTTGCTGGAGGTGCTTAGTGCCGACACCCGCTTCGGCAAGAACCTCCGGCCTTTGATGGTTGGCCTTTCGTCGACCACTGCTTCCCTGGCCCGCTGTTTCTCGGGTGAACAGCGAAGCATTGAATATCCTTTACTGCAATGAACCATGTTCGACTAAATGCTTATCACATCATGTGGCTCTTTGTATTTTTTGATCTGCCCGTCATGTCGAAAAAGGAAAAGAAGGATGCCGCACGCTTCCGGAAGGATCTGGAAAAGGATGGTTTTACCATGATGCAGTTTTCGGTTTATATCCGGCATTGCGCCAGCGGGGAAAGTGCCGATGTGCACCAGCGCAGAATTAAAAGTTTTATGCCCGGCAAAGGACATGTGAGTGTGTTATCGATTACCGATAAG
>JBMOLL010000042.1:0-14463 GCA_049325415.1 Bacteroidota bacterium
CCCTCTTACCCCTCCCCCCCTCACCATCCCTGTTCAGCAAACGCCGCCATGATCTCCCTTGTAAACTCCCCCGGGACACCTTTCCCGACCTTGCGGCCGTCAATCTCGCATACGGGGGTGACGTCGCGGGAGGTGCTGGTCATGAAAATCTCATCGAATTCATGCAGGCGCTGAAAGGCAATATCCTCCACATGGATCACCTGGAATAGCTTCAGGACGTGCTTTCGGGTGATGCCCTTAAGGATGTGGGTGGTGGGGGTGGAGATCCGGTCTCCCCTGACAAAAAAGAGATTGGCACGTGAGGTCTCCGAGATCAGGTCGGTGTGGTAAAGAACATCAACGGCCCGGTGGGCTTCCATCCTTTCTCGCAGCCGGAGCGAATTGAGGTAGTAGAGGCTCTTGATCTCAGGATTGGGCCTGACGAAACGGTCGGTGACAAGGCTCACGCCCTTTTCCCTTGTCTCTGCCGGTGGACGCTTCCAGGGGCGGTTGAGAACCAGCAGGTTGGCAGGTCCGGTTACGCTCTCCAGGTTGTCGGAATAGCCGCCTGTGGCAATGAGTTTGAAAGCTCCGTTATCAAGACTGTTCTTTGACTTCAGTGTCCTGATCTGTTCCGTGAGTTCCCTTCGGCTGACTCCCGGATCGATACCCGCCAGTTCAAGGGAATTGAAGAATCGGTCGAGGTAGTCGTCGAGCCAGGTCAGTTCACCGTTCCGGGTCCGGAAGAAGTCGAACACCCCGTAACCCCGCTGGAAGAGCAGGTCGGAGACATGCAGGCAAAGTTCATCATACCTGAGCATTTCCCCGTTGAAAAAACAGTATTCAGATCCGTTCATTTGCTTTGTTTTAGCCAGCCGTGAGATAATTATACCAAAGTTAGTGACTTTTCAGGCTGCCAGTCAAGAAAAAAACTGGACATAACCCAATAATCATGACTGATGGAACTATATTATAGACTGGGTCTTCGGTAGAGGAGATAAATGATAGTAGTGCAATAATGTGGTCTGTCCAGACTCGAGATCTATATTTTTAATTCTCAATATATGTTTGTATTATTTAATACAATTACTGTCGATAATTTTATTCATCCAACAAATAATAAACTACTAAAGCGATTCTTTCAGTCCTTCGACTTGTGGTTCGGCAGGCTCACCACTACGCTCTCCGCGTGCCGCCGTAGCTTCAGCGGAGGGGCAGGAACCGGCGTTTGAATAATCAGAGGAGGGATCTCGACAGTGGTTCGACTACGCTCACCATCTGCTCGATCCACGGATTTAAACCGAGCCTGTCGAGGTTTAATAACTCTCGTCTCTAATCGTCGGTTCCTGAGCGAAGTAACGAGTTTACCGAGTTACGAGTCGAAGGATCGCCTGTCGGGTTTCTGGCTCTGGATTTCGTGTATTCTGTGTGTCAGTTCCTGATCCGCAATACTTTGTTTATCAAAGTGAGAGGTTCTGCTCAAAAGAAGCGGTCCTTCGATTTGTGGTTGGGCAGGCTCACCACTTTCGTCTTAGTGAGAGGCTCTGCTCTAAGGATGAAGAGGTCCTTCGATTTGTGGTTCGGCAGGCTCACCACTTTCGTCTTAGTGAGAGGCTCTGCTCAAAGGATGAAGAGGTCCCTCGACTTGTGGTTCGGCAGGCTCACCACTGCGCTCAGGAAC
This sequence comes from Bacteroidota bacterium, assembly GCA_049325415.1. Taxonomy (GTDB): domain Bacteria; phylum Bacteroidota; class Bacteroidia; order Bacteroidales; genus JBMOLL01. The sequence continues at coordinate 1,661 of JBMOLL010000042.1, forward strand.
CGTCGTAATCATAAACAAGGGCAGGATCTCGACAGGCTCGATCCAGCGGTGGTAAACCGAGCCTGTCGAGGTTTACCACCCTAACTCAATACGTCGGTTCCTGAGCGAAGTAACGAGTTTATCGAGTTACGAGTCGAAGGATTGCGTGTCGGATTACTGACGGTGGATTTTGTGTACATGTTCCTACCCCCTCCGCTAAGTTCTTCGCCTAAGGCTTCGGTCGTCGGCGAAAGCTACGGCGGCACGCGGAGAGCGAAGTAACGAGTTTACCGAGTTACGAGTCGAAGGAGCACCTGTGGGGTTTCTGACGCTGGGTTTTGTATATTTTATGCTTCGGATCCTGCCTCAGAAAAGGTCACCAACCCTTCGTCAGGAAGGAATTCATCAGGAAAAAATGCTTAACTTAAGCCCAGTTCCTCCGCGTGCAGCCGGAGGCAAAGACAAATCCATTCGGCAATGAAAATCCTGATTAAACTGATGCTTTTATGCATGCCGGTTCTGGCCAGTTCGCAGAGCATAAAAACCGGCGATGTGTTTGTCGATTCTCTGAGAAATCTGGAGTACTGTCTGCTTTCCGTTTCTTCCACCTTTGATGCGAAGTTCGGGGATAGCTGCCGGTACCTGATGAACTGAAATTTCAGAAAAATACAAGTTATGGCAACCGTACTTAAAGCAACGAAACGAGAATTCCTCGAAAGTCCGAACAAGATCGATCCTTACCGGCTGTTCACCGACAGTTCCAGGGCGAAAAGCGGGATCAATCCCGTGAACCTGAACTTTGATCTCCGGCAGCTGGATCCGGGTCGGTTCTCGGCACCCTATCATTTTCACCGCCACGCAGAAGAACTGTTCATGATCGTTTCCGGATCAGTGACCCTGAGGACACCGGAGGGGCTGGAAAAGCTCCGGGCCGGCGACCTGGTTTTCTTCGAAATGGGGGAAAGCGGGGCTCACCAGTTGTATAACCACACGGAAGAACCCTGTGTTTACCTGGATATCAGGACCTATATGGGTTTTGATGTCGCAGAATATCCCGATTCGGGCAAACTGCTGATGGCACCTTCCTTCGAGATCTTTTACAAAGAACGGAAAGCCGGCTATTTTGAAGGAGAGGAACATATCAGGGAGAAATGGCAGTCGCTCACTGAAAGGGACGATCCAAAGTCTGAGTAAATGAATAGCTAATAAAACGAAGATAATGCAAATTGAACTGCGCTATTTCACCGGAACGGGAAACTCGCTGAAAGTTCTCACCGTTTGCAGGGAGGTCTTTGCTGCTGCCGGACATCAGGTACGAATCTCCGAACTGACAGGAGAGGAGCCTACCCTGCCCGCCTGCGACCTGCTGGGTTTCTGTTTCCCGGTATATGCCTTCGGAGCGCCTCGTATCGTCCGACGTATTCTCCGGGAGCTGAAAGGGATGACGGCAGGTCAAAAAGCCTTTATCCTGCTTACCGCCGGCAGTGCCTCCGAGTCGGGATTTGCCCTTACGGAAAGCGTTCGGATCCTGGAGAAAAAGAAGCTTGACGTAGTTTATTCTGCGGTGGTTGAGATGCCTTCCAACTGGATAACGGCGCCCGTGCCTCCCTTTCCCCTGCCTCCGGAAGAAGCGGCGGAAATTGTCAGGGCAGGGGCGGCCGGGGCCCGGGAACTGGCTCATGATATCTTACTGGAGAACAGAAAATATCATCGATTCACCTATCCTCCCTCGTATACAAAACTGAAATTTTACTGGGATTTTTACGCCTTCAGGTACCTGGGGATTCAGAACCTGTGGCGTATGTTCAAAGTCTACGACTCCTGCAACGGCTGTGCGCTCTGTGCAAAGATCTGTCCCACAGGAAGCATCCGGATTGTTGGCGGACGACCTGTCTGGTCGGCGAGCTGTGAGCAGTGCATGCGCTGCGTGAATTTCTGTCCGGAAGAAGCCATCTATCAATCGGGGGGAGGCGATACGAAAGGAAAATTCAGGTACCGTGAGCCGGATTTTAAACCGGTACACCGTAAACTGAGTCAGGACCCGAAAAAGCAGGGACGGGACGGAAACTGAAATCCTCCTGTCCGCGCTTTTTCAACACAGAAAATAGTATCTTTCCTGCCGGAAACAGAAAAATTTTCTCATGAATCCAATACATTTCATATCTGTACGCAGGGCAGGTCTGGTGGCCGTTCTGCTTTTTCTTTCATCAACTGCAATGGTATCCCTGGCCCAGGAAAACACAGCCTTTACCCCGGGCGACCTTATCTGGTCCGATGAGTTCGAAGGCACGGGCATTCCCGATCCGGCAAACTGGGAACGGCTGGAATACAACCGCCGGAACAATCCCAACGGTCCCGATGGCTGGTGGAGTAACGAAGATTCGTACCTCGACGGAGAGGGTCACCTGGTGATCCGCGTACGCAGGATCGACGATAAGAATGCCGATGGCGATTCCTGCGATTTCAGCACGGGGATGGTCCGTTCACACGGTCTGTTCGAACAGAAATACGGTAAGTTCGAAGCCAGCTGCCTGCTTCCCACCCAGCCCGGATGGTGGGTGGCCTTCTGGATGATGCAGGGCAATGTATCATCGACGGCGAATGCAGGGATCGACGGATCGGAGGTGGATATCATGGAGGGCTTTGGCTGGACCAACAAGATCAACCAGGCCATTCACTGGGACGGCTATGGCTCTGCCCATAAGAGTGTAAGCAAGGCTACTACGGTCACAGGGATCAGGGAGGGATATCATACATATACCCTCGAATGGTACCCCGGGATCTATATCTTTTACATCGATGGAACCGAGACCTGGCGATCCACCGGCGGAGGAGTATGCAAGTACCTTGGCTATATCAAGCTTACCGGGGAACTGTCGACCGAAGACTGGGCCATCAATAACTACTGGGCGAACCATCCGAAGGATGCCGTGTACCCCGACTCATTCCTGGTGGACTATGTGAGGGTTTACGAACTGGATGAAAGTCTTTACCCCATCACCGGGACCGGCGGACTGGAGCAGGCGGCGCATATCCGGCTTTTTCCCAATCCCGCCCGCGACCTGGTAACGGTAAGCTGGGACCCCGACTGTTTTAATGGAAATGCGATGATCTCGCTCTTCAATCCGGCCGGGCAGCTTTTGCGGGAAGAAAAAGCAGTGGAAAACGGCTTCAATCTGCCCACGGGCGATCTGCCTTCCGGTATCTACCTGCTCAGAATGCAGATGGACGAGCGCCAGGGCTTCATGAAACTGGTGAAGGATTAAGCGACCAAACAAGTTTGCCACCCTGTGTGTTTATCTGTAAAACCATAAAGCTGAATATTATGAGAAAATATATTGCATTCATTCTGCTCATCCCCGGCCTGCTTTCGTTCCTTTCCTGCAACCGGGAGGAGATTACGGTTTACGAGGGATGGGAGCTTGTCTGGAGCGATGAATTCGACGGGAAGGACCTGGATCCCTCCATCTGGAACTTTGAGCTGGGCGACGGAACCCTTTATGGAAACCAGCCCGGCTGGGGAAACAATGAGCAGCAGATCTACACCGACAGTCGTGACAATATCGACCTGATCAGGGACGGAGAGGGGAACAGGGTGCTGATGATCAGGGCCATTCAGACCATTTCGGGGGAGGATACCAGTTATACCTCGGCGAAGATCACAACAAAGGAACTGAAGGATATCCGCTTCGGGAGGATTGAGGCCCGGATCAGACTGCCTTATTCCCAGGGGATCTGGCCGGCATTCTGGATGCTTGGTACTAATTATGCCACCACCGGCTGGCCCGGATGCGGGGAGATCGATATTATGGAGATGCTGGGCGGACACGAGGAGGAGGTCCATGCCAATGTCCATTATGTCGCCGATTACAAACATAAGGAGAACCTCGGGACCAGTACGCTTGTTTCCGGGAAATACAGTGATGACTATCATATCTATACCCTCGACTGGACGCCAGAAAAGCTGACCTGGTCGATCGACAGCGTGCCCTTTCACGAGCAGGAGATTACGGTTGATATGAAGGAATATCTCCGGAATTTTTACCTGATCCTCAATGTGGCTGTGGGAGGCTACTGGCCCGGTTACCCCGATGAGACTTCTGTTTTTCCGCAGGAAATGCTGGTCGATTATGTGCGGGTTTACAGGGATCTCTCCCTGGATCCGCCTGCCGAGCCCGAACTGATCCTGGAGGAGGAAACCATGGGTTCTCCCTCCATCGATGCAACCGTGGCTGTACAGGAGGGTTTTGCGGCTTTTCAGGATATCTCGGTCATTCAGTACGGCGGTGATGTGGTTCAGCTCGGTACTTCGACCGATGCCACCAACGGGGATAAAAGCCTTTACGCCCTTTACCCGGCCGGAAGCTGGTCGGGGATCTATTTCCAGCTCGGCTCGGCGGTGGATATGAGTGCCTATGCCGACGGTAACCTTGTGGTAGATCTGAAGATCCCGGAAACAGTGACGAATTTTGAAGTCAAACTGGAAAGCACCGGGGGTTTTGCCTCCCTGAACCTGCTCGACTACCCGTCGACCGTGATCAACAGTGATTTCAGCGAGTACACTATCCCGCTGGCCGATTTTGTCAGCCTCGGGCTGCACCTCGATAAGCTCACCATCCCCTTTGCCCTCTGGAACCCGATGGACGCTGACGGGAATTACCCGGGCGGGGTGGTACTTGTGGATAATATTCGCTTCGCGATGTAAGGAGTTTCGTCAGGGAATACTGTAAGATACTGCAAAAGGCCGGTCGATGAACCGGCCTTTTGCATGAAATTGCCGGATCCGGTGAACTTCCGGAGGAGTTAAACTGTTATTTAACTTTAACCTCAAAAAGTATCCTATGTCAGCAAGAAAAGCAACAGCAGTCTGGAACGGAACCCTGAAAGAGGGCGCCGGCAAAATGAATTTCAGTGATTACAGCGGACCGTTTACCTTCGCTTCACGTTTCGAGGAGGGCAAAGGTACCAATCCGGAGGAACTGATCGGTGCCGCGCACGCCGGTTGTTATTCCATGTTCCTTTCGGCCCTGATCAGCGGGGAGAACCTCGTTCCCGGCAGTGTTTCCACTACGGCTACCGTTCACCTGACGCGCGACGAGGTGGGACCGGTTATTTCGGCCATCGACCTGGTTTGCGAGGTGAAGTGCAGCGGGCTCACCAAAGAAAAATTCGCTGAACTTGCTGCAGCTGCCAAGGAAAAATGCCCGGTGTCGAGGCTGGTGTCTTCAGCGAAGATCAGCCTCGATGCGAAACTGGTGGGGTGATTTTTTTTGTTCCGGGATGGGCCACCTTGCTATTCCGCAAGCAATTCAGTGAGAACCTTCTGAACCAGGTAGGCCCTCAGCTCGAGGCTGTTGGGCTGATCTTTGAAGGAGATGATCCAGAAGCCTGAGGTCTTTACATAGCCCCATTCCTCAGCCTTTTTCGTAACATTCCCAAATTCCACCACTTCAGCGGTAACATAGTAAGATCCGTTCACCGAATAATAGATCGGAAGGATCTGGAGGAAAACATCGGCCCAGTTGACAAACTGGTAGATCCTGAAATCGATGTACTTATCCGCAGTAATGTCGGCCATGTCGGTGGTGAGAAGAAAATTGTCCGGGCACTGCGGATTTCCCATGCATACGGTTTTCAATTGCTCCTCCACTTCATTTCGGGCAATTTCCTGGTCACGCATAAACCTTGAAAGGTTGCTGTATTCTATATCATCCACCGACTTCAGATAATAATATGAACAAAGCACTGGGATCTTTTCTGCTGAACTGACAGAAGAGAGTGTGCCCGAGTAATTGTTTTCGATCGGCGTAGGTTTGTAGGCGGCACAGCCGGCAAGTAACAGAGCGAGCAGGAGGATTGTCGCAGGAGCAAGTCTTTTCATGAGGGTAGGTTTTAGGGTTGGTTTGGATAATGCATAACTCTAAGTTAATCAGCATTTGACTAAAACACACCGGTTTTGACAGCCTGGCTTCGGAGAGTTTTATAAAAGGGGAGGATATCCTGACCAAATACCGATCCTGAAACGTAAACGAAGTTTTTTTTTTACAGGTGCACGTGTAACTGTCAGTGCTTATACAAAATACAGCTTCCCAAAGTAGCGCTGCTGATGGAAATCGGGCTCCGGGGTCGATACGGGATTCCAGCTGAGGAAATGGGGTCGCGGGGCCAGGTCACCGCATTTATAAAAATTGGCGCGGGCCGTAAGTCCTGTAAGCCGGATCCCCGGATGGTGAACCAGGCAGTTTAGCGGGATCAGGATCTGCAGCTGCCAGGAATGGAGTCCGGGCAGAACGCCGAACGGCTTATTCCCGAGGGTGGAATGGGTCCGGATGCCTGAAAGCACTTCCGGATCTATCCTCTGGCGGTCGTGCCTTGAAGTTCCATAGGCAACATGAGGTACTCCGATGCAGGAAAATTCAAAGTTGTAGTAGGCCGGTTCATCACCGGGCGCAAGGAAGAACTCCACGCAGCTGTCCTGATATACTTCTCCGTTTATTTTATCGCAGACCGCCCTCAGACCATCTTCACGTACTGTAAAGCTGAGATGGAAATAATCAGGGCTGCAGGCAATCCTGAAGCTGACTTCCGGAGTATAGGGAAAAGCCGCCCAGTTGGCGTTGTCAAGCGCGATGCCGGGCAGGGTCTCAGCCAGTCTGGCGGCGGATTCCGGACCCGGCTCCGGGACATTGCCGGTAAAGGATTGTACGGTCAGTTCTTTCATGCTTGGGATCATTTCTCAGCAGGATGGGCAGCTTTTGCCTGTTTACAGTAATTCATTCCCAGTATATTTTCCGTGGTGCAGGCGGCGGCTTCGGTGTCGCTGAGTTCATGGCTCCAGTTTACCCGGTTCTCCCTTCCTGCCCCGGGACCGCTGTTCCCGTATTCGGCAAAGAATGCGGTATTTTCCCGTTCGGGTTGCGACCAGTTATGCCAGCCTTCGGGGCGGATCTGTTCAGCCAGCTCGCAATACAGGAACAGCACCCGGGCATAATCGCGCCATGGGCGACCGAGATAGACTTTCGTCACCCCGGTTGTTGCCATAATCCTGCACTTCCTGAATACAAAGCCGTAAGGACTGTCGGCGGGTGTGCTGGCGGCTGTAATGTAGCTGTCTTTTTTGCAGATAATGGTACAGTCATCAAAGAGGGCCGTGGCCGGACCAAAAATAAAATCGGTTGTACCTTCAATGGTGCAGCCGGTATAATGCTGACGGCTGTGCAGACCCGAAGCAAAGAGCGTATCCTGGTTCCCACGGATACTACAGTTCATCGCGCAGAAACGGTCCCCTTCCACATGCAGGGCCACTGCCTGTCCGACAGGGCCCGCACTGTTCTCCACGCACAGATCCTTCAGCGTGATATAATCCCCCGAAACCTTCATGGTCCAGGTTCTGAAAGTACCCATATTGTTCAGCGACGCGTAATCGTCCCAGCTGATGATGGTCTTATCCTGTCCTTCACCGATCAGGGTTATATGGGTCAGCCAGGAAGGGATATCCACTTTTTCCCTGTAGATTCCTTCGCGGATCAGGATCACTTTTTCAGTTTCCATAAAGGCGCGGCAGGATTCAACAGCTTCTGTCACCGTAATGAAATCGCCTGAGCCATCCGGGGCCACAACGAGGGTGTCCTGCGCGGCAAGCGGCATGAACTGTGCAAAAAGCAGGATCAGAAATACAACTGTTCTCATGGCAGAGTGTCAGGATCTGTTCGAATTGTTGAAGATAAGGTACAGGAGGATAAAAAGCAAGCGCCCCTGATCCCGGACTGCGCGTAATACACCTGCACCCCGGAAGCCTTCCCGGGTTTCTGATCCGAAACGTTTCAGGCAAGCGTCCTTATTCCAGTGCCTTGTTCAGTTTCGGGATATCCTCATTCCTGGGGATGAAAGCCGTGCTGTAAAAGGTAATGATCCATTTTCCCTCTCTTTTCTCCAGGACATACACCGTGCGCCAGGGGATATGGGGCGTGAACTGCGGCATTTTATACTGTTCCACCACGATCGCTGAGTTGCCCTCATCGGTGAACTTGATATCCATGTCGCCCGCATGCCTGATTTCAAGTGTTGAATCGGCCAGCATGCTTTGCCAGATTTCCACCATCTGCTGTTTCGTGAACTTCTCGGACGGGTCGGTGCCCATACCCAGCATATCTTCCGAAACAAAGGTCGAAAGGGCAGGGATGTCCCTTTTGTCCAGGGCGGAAAAGAAAGCGGTAAAAAGGGAGTCGATGGATGCTTTTTCAGCTTCTTTATCAGGAGCCATCTCGGGTGTGTTTTTACAGGCAGTCATAGCCAAAAGGATAAAAAGGATTAAAAGTGGATTTGTTTTCATTACTTTTTTCTTTCATGTTAAAAATGCCAACAAAGTGTATTTAATTGAAATTCAGTAGTTATATATTAAAGGGGATAGAGGACATCTCCATCGCGCAGGGCGATATCCCTGCTTTTCAGAGGGAGGATGTAGATCAGCATGAACTCTGGTTCAGGGAGGGTCATTTTGCATTCCACATACACCAGTTGTCCCTGGTCATTGCCGGTGAGGTGCCCGCCGGAGATCATCCAGTCTTCATTTGAAATAATACCTTCTTCTGAAAGTGTGCCATAGTAAACCGGCCAGTATTCATGGCCGTCCTTATCAACAAGTGCCCTGCGGGGCTCTGTCTGATCCATGGGGCCGTTCAGGATAAATTCGTTTTTGCCGGTAAAGGAGAGAACATAGAATTCTTCATTTTCCTTCAGCCGCACGCTCTTGTCGGCCAGCTGAACTGTCTTTACTTTTTCTACTGAATTAAGACTTCCAATTGTGGTTTCAACAGGCAAAGGGGTCTTACCCCCACTGCATGCGATGGCGAAGAGGGCCAGAAGGAAAACGGCCCGGTTTAATTTTGTTTTCATCCTCAGTTTGAAATTTAGTATTATCTAACTCGTTTAATGTATGCGTATTACAGCTTTGGTGTCGGAAAGCAGAAACTGACCATGAGTCTCCGGAATATGGTAGACCAAAACTATTTCGCCCGGGGAGATAAGGATCCCTTCCCAGGTATTGTTGTGGAAGCTTGCCTGTATCCCCCAGCTGTTTTTCCGGATGATATAGTCTGAACTGTCTTTTTCGCCGATGAATAACGGCGTGTGCCTTATTCCTGTCTTTTTTTCTATCAGAAAAGGGGCTTTCAGGCGTACAGATTCCAGTATCGAGGGAAAGGCCTTACGGATATCACTATCATAGGCCGGGGTGTTGAATGTCAGCGTATCATCGCCGCTGAAAGTAAGCAGGCAGATGATTTTGCCCTGACCGGGCAGTATGCCGTTTTCAGTAGTCCGTATTTCTGAAACCAGTTCATAACAGACCAGGTTACCGAAGGACGTTTTGACAGGGAGTCCATTGATTTTTTCGTCGCAGGAAGCAATAAAGATCAGTGCGGCCAGAAAAAAACCACTAATGGTTAAGGCATTAATTGTGCTTTTCAAGGATAGGCAGATAAATACCTTAAAATAATCGCAGGGAAAAACCCCTGAATGGGCTCAGCAGGGGTACCGGAATGGTTTGGAATACTTCGAAAACTCACAAAAGTGAAAGTTATTATATCCTGTTCAAAAAGTCAATTGTATTTGCGTGGCTCCATATCCGTTTCTCAGTTATCCGGAAGATTCTGATTTCCCAGGTATCTTTTATGATAGGTTAGCAGCATCAGCCCCAGGATCAGTATCGTTAGTCCGGCAATAGCCCAGGGACCGCCGGAAGCAACGGCAGGATCGGTGGCGAAGATATAGACCACACCGGCATACCAGAAAATAAAAATGATACCGGCAATCAGTTCCTTTTTCCAGACAAAGTACAAACCAATCCCGTAAATCGCAATGAGCATAAGCAGGTAGACCCCATGAAGGCTCAGCACTTCAAAATGTCCTTTGCCGCTGAGTTGCTCAATCACCACGATCAGGTACAGGAGGGAAAAAAGTATGGAAAGGATTTTAATGGAGAGGATCCATTTCTCCGCGGTTTTTAATGGAACGCCCCTTCGTTTTTCCAGGCTGTTGAGGATGAAAAAGAGTCCGAGGACGAAAAGCGGGATCCCGCTGATGATCCCGAATCCGCCCGGACCTTCGGCAATAAACAGCTCGAGGACCCACATCAGAACGTTCCAGGTAAAAAAGGTCAGGCCCGTGAGCAAGGGGTGGCTGAAAGAGAGCAGTACTCCGGCCAGAAAAAGGAGGAATAGCGAATACACGAACATTCCTTCGGCATTCAGCGAGGGAAACGCTCCCCCGAAATCCCCGCTTAGTATAAAAAGCAGGTAGAGGACCCCATAGCCCAGCGTGAGGTACTGCAGGATCCTTAAAGGTGACATCTTTTTCATGATGCAGGGTATCTGTTTTCAAAGGCTCCCTGAATTCCGCCTTTGGAAGCCGGTTTCTTTTAAAACACTACCACGATGGATATAAAAAGAGACGGAGCAGACCTGAATATGTTCCGGTAGACAGAAAAAAAGATGGGAACCCGGACGGTCTCAGTTGCAGGGCAGGGTAAAGCTGAATCGACTGCCCTCTCCCTGAACACTGGCAACATTGATCCTGCCGCCATGCATTTCAATGAATTCCCTGCAGAGCAGCAGACCAAGTCCCGTACCTTTTTCATTGTGCAGCCCGCGGGTACTGATATTCTCCTCCATTGAAAACAGTTTTTCCAACAGGGGAGCACCGATACCTATTCCGTTATCGGTGACCGTAACCTCCACCTCTTTGCCGGTCATGGATGCCGAGATAACAATCAGGCCGAAATCGGGTGTGTATTTAACGGCATTGGTGAGGAGGTTGCGGAGGATCGTCGCGATCATGTTTTTATCCCCGAATACGTCAAGGTCTTCAGGTACACCGTCGGAAAGGGTTATATTCCTCGGGCCTGTGAGATTTCTGAAAAAGCTTACCTGATCGGAGCTAAGTTCCTTCAGCCGGAAAAGTTCCGGATTAAAAGCCATCCCGCCGGTTTTTACCAGCGACCAGTCGAGCAGGTTGTTCAGCAGCGTGTGCGTCTGTTTGGTCACACCCAGGACCAGCCGGGCAAAGCGGTCAACGGCTTCCCGGTTGTTCTTGCTGTTCTCTTCCAGGATGGCTTCCGTGAAGCCGGTCATAATATTGAACGGATCCTTCAGATCATGGGCAATAATGGAAAAGAATTTATCCTTTGCGGCATTCGAAGCCCTGAGCTCTTTTCCGGATTGTTCCAGTTCCCTGCCGGCTTTGATGCGCTCCATTTCCGAAGAAATCCTGGCTCCAACAATCTTGATGATCCCTTCAGCCTGGGGAGGCAGGCTCAGTTTTTTTCTCGACATGGCGCAGAGGATCCCGCTGGGTTCACCCCTGTCGTTGTAAAGCGCCGCGCCCACATATCCAAGAGCCTGCAAGTCCTGCACATCCTTCGACAGGGGGAACAGGTCTTTCAGATTATCTTCATAGACACAATAACCTTTCCTGGAAGTCAGATCACAGGGGGTGTTCTCGAGGGTATAGGAAAAATCCCGAACGAATTCTCCATCGAGGTACATGGGAAAGCCTTCCACCCGGTTCGGGCCGGCCATCTTTCCTATAATCACGCACTCGGCATTCAGCCACTCTGAGAGCCGGATAACGATCTGGTCGAAGAAATCTTCTCCGATGGAGCCCACAGCCGTCTCAACAAGGTCCCGGAACAGTCTTTCATTCTGTTCATAGGCCTTTAATTGTTCTTCAAGAACCCGTACTTTTTCCCGGAGATCCCGGATCGTTTTTTCTTCTGTCTTCATGAAGGCACCTTCATCCCTAAAAATAGGCTTTTATACGTGAGAATGAACGCCTGGTTTGATTTTTAACAAACCTTTTTTACCGTTTACATATCGACGCCCAGCAGGCTTTTCAGCAGGTAGCCGATGAGGAAGGAGAAGGCGGCCACACCCAGGCTGATCAGGGTCATTTCGGTGAAGCGGCTCTTGAAATCGAGATTTTTCGCCACCGAGATATAGTAATTGAAAGCAAAAATGATGAGAACAGCTGTGACAAGGGTGATGGTCAGGGCCAGGAACTTGGCACTGAGCAGCAGGAATGGCAGGATCAGCAGGGCCACGGTAAAGAGGTAGGCCAGTCCGGTGTAAACGGCTGATTTTTTGGCACGGTCATCACCTTCGGCTTTGGTGGAAAGGTAATCGGAAGCGGCCATGGATAGGGCGGCCGAAATCCCCGTCACCAGGCCGGCCAGTGTGATCACCCGGGTATCACCAAGTGCGAGGGTGAAGCCGGCCAGGGCGCCGGTAAGTTCGACGAGGGCATCGTTAAGGCCGAGTACGATCGAACCGACATACTGGAGGCTCTCTTCATCAAGCATGTCGAGGATGGCCTGTTCGTGTTCGCTTTCCTCTTCCGAGAACCTGATGATCTCGGGAAAGGAAGCGGCCATTTCCGCATACTTTTTTGAGCCTGTTCCTTCACGCTTTTCCATCTGTTTTAAAACGAAGGTCAGCCCGAGTACACGGGCAAAGAACACCGTGCGGCGGATCCGGCCCTTGTCAGGCCTGATTTCCACCCCGGATTTCTTTTGCCAGTAATCGGCATGCATCTTTTCCTGCTCTCCGATCCGGCGCAGGACAGCTGCATTGTTTTCGTTCCTGCATCGTTCGGCGAGCCTCATGTAGATGAAATGCTCGGTAATTTCTGTTTTCTGGGCGGCCAGGATGAAGGCCCGTATTTTTTTGTCCATTTCAGGGGAGGTTTTAGATGGAGGTAAAGGTAGGGAAAAATGGGGAGTGAAGAGTGGGGAGTGAGGAGTGAGGGGTGAGGAGTGAGGAGTGAGGAGT
>JBMOLL010000043.1:0-14149 GCA_049325415.1 Bacteroidota bacterium
ATGGCCGATGAAGCCAAAGACCTCATCCTTTTCAAGGATTTTCTGAGAAACAAACCCGTTTACAAAAAACTGGACCTGGTCAGTGACGACAATCTCTTTTTTGTAAATTTCGATCTGATTATCTGCAGGAATGTCATTATCTATTTTAATTATGATCTTCAGAACCGGGTATTCAGTCTATTTCACCGGTCCATGAACGAAAAGGGCGTATTGCTGCTCGGGCTTCATGAATCGATTCTCGGACCCTATGCCAGTCACTTTTTAAAGCAGGATTTTTTCTATTTCAGGAAAAATGTATGAATGTATTGAAACTGAATATTGAAAACAGGCTTCTCCTTTTTGCCGTACTGCTCATCCTTTTCTGGCTGACCACTCTGCTTGCTGTACTGAATGCTTTTCAGAAAACCGCGGAAGAACGGATGGCCCTGGAGGCCCTGGGTGCCTGCAGGTCACAAACATCCGCTTTAAAAACCCTGCTCCATCAACCCGGGGCTGGATATTCTGCCGACAGTTCCACCCGCTTCACCGATGAACTCGTTAAGCAGGCCGATGAGCTTACCACCGCAACAGCTCTCCTGGGCAACGTGAAACAGATTACGACCAGTCCAGTCCGGAATGAAATGAGCTCGGCGCTTGCAAGAAATGCCGGCGAGATCAGCAGCTTAATTGAAAAAACATTCATTGAAGGTACTTCAACCCGGATCGGTCAGGATAGTGAATTCCGTATCGCCGTTTTACTGGACCGTCATAACAGCCTGATCAGTAAACTGGAATCCGACCTCGCCGGGGATGCCGCGAATCTGCTGAAGAAAACAAAACGGGGAACAGCTTTTGTGTTTTCGGGTGCCCTGCTCCTGCTCCTGGCCATGCTTTTTGTCTTTTCACGGGATCTGAATCAAACCATGAAGCAACTGCTGGCCTTTGTTGAAAAACTTTCGCGGGGCGAGATCCCTGAAAAACTGGCTGAAAACAAAGGGGACGAATCCGGACAGATCGCACAGTACCTGAATGCATACGGTGAAACACTGAAAATGAAAATAAACTATCTAAGCGAGCTTTCGGAAGGAAATCTTAACCCGGGCTTCAGCAGTGCTGTGGAAGATCGTCTCGGAACCGCGATGATGGCTCTCGGGGAAAAACTCCGGCTCTCCGCCCTGGAAGAAAGGAAACGTACTGATGAAGAGCGTAAAAGAAGCTGGAATGCCGAAGGACACGCTCTTTTCGGAGAAATCATGAGATCAGAGAGCGAACAGGTCTCGGAATTATCCTTTCGTATCATCCGGAACCTGGTATCTTACCTCCATATTGAGATGGGAACCCTGTTCCTGGCGGGAAAAGAAGATGGTAGTGAAGAAAAATACCTGGAGATCATTGCCGCCTATGCCTATGACCGCAGGAAATTCATTACCAGAAAAATCGGCTGGGGAGAAGGCCTCCCGGGCACCTGTGCACGAGAAAAAGAAAAAATCTTCCTCACGGAGATTCCGGTGGAATATTTCGAAATCACCTCCGGACTGGGCTATTCAAAACCTGAGTCCGTCCTGCTGGTACCGCTGAATCTTGAGGGTGAGATTCTGGGGATTATTGAACTGGCCGCAGCAAGGATTATGGAACCTCATGAAATCCTTTTTGTTGAAAATCTTGCACAAAGCATAGCCTCGGCTCTTTCTGCCGTGAAGAACAGCGAAAGGACCGCCATGCTCCTGCGGCAGTCACGGCAACAGGCCGAGGAACTGCTGCGACAGGAGGAGAAGATGAAAAACAACATGCAGGAACTTGAACTTGCCCAGAATGAATCCACAAAAAGAGCAAGCGAGATATCCGGGATATTATCTGCCATCAATCACTCCTCACTCGTCGCCGAGTTCGCTGTAAACGGGCGTTTCCTGAGCCTGAATGACAAATTCCTCCTCCTCCTTGAATCCCCTTCCGAACAAATCCTGGGAAAGCATCACAGTGAATTTGCCGTTGTCGACAAATATTCGGAAAACTACAGGAAGTTCTGGTCCTCCCTGAAAAACGGGGAAACCCTGAGCATGCAGGGAAAGTATAAACTCTATAACGGAAGAGAAATCTGGCTTCAGGAAACTTTCACCCCCATTCCTGACAGTGAAGGAAAAATATATAAGATCCTGGATATCGCCATTGACATGACACGGGCAGTCGAGCAGCAGGAATCCCTTAAAAAACAGGCGGCCGAGATCACCAGGCAGACCCTGGAGCTGTCGAGCCTGAATGATGCGGTTAACACATCTATTATCAAATGTGAGCTGGATACGGATGGCATCATCACCGATCTGAATGAAAACTTCATATCATCAAGCGGATATAACCGCCGTGAACTGCTGGGCAGGAACTACAGGTTATTCCTGAAAGAAAGTGAAAAAGACCAGTTCGACAGAATCTGGGCGGAACTTGTGAAGGAAAAGACCTACCAGGGCGTTATCAGGCGTACCCGGCCCACCGGAGAGGAAATCTGGTTGATGGCCACCTTTTCCCCCGTAAGAAACGAAGAAGGCAAAATTTATAAGATATACTTCCTGGCTCTTGATATTACCGAAAAGAAACTGAAATACCAGTTGCTTGAAGATGCCAACCAGGAGATAGAGAGACTGAAACAGCGTTTATCGGCCTTCACGACGGATTAAGAATATGGATAAGGTCACCCCTGCCGAAGCAAGATACATTGTCAATGCCGTGCGCAACCATTCCGGTGTGGACCTGAGTGGCTTTGCCATGAGCAATCTGCGGCTGGTTCTGGGTCAGTTTATCCGGACAAAGGGCATACAGTACACCGACATCCTTATCAGTCGCCTGCTCGATTATCCCGACCAGCTGGAAGAACTTGTAAGTTTCCTGGAACAGCCGGACCTGGAAATGTTCCGAGACCCCGAATTCTGGCAGTTAATGAAGGAGACCCTGCTTCCCAGGATGATCTCCCGTTTCGATCCGCTTAAAATCTGGCTGCCCTATAACTCGACCGGGGAAGAACTCTATTCCCTCCTGATCCTCTTTCACGAAATGGCGTCACCGGTCAGAATGGAGATTATTTCAGGGAATGTAAGTACAATCCGGCAGCAGTCGATCATGGGTGGTGTTCTGGGTAACAGGAAATATCAGATCAGCCGGATGAATTATGAAACAGCCGGAGGAAAGAACGACTTTGCCGATTATTTCACAGAAGCCGACAGCCAGTACAGGTTAAAGCTCCCCGGACTGCAGGATGTTACTTTCCGCATCCACCCAATGATCCCGGATAATTCGGATGAGCAATTTCATATCATACTGATAAGGAACCGCTTGCTGATGTTCAATCAGGAAATCAAGGAAAAAATCCTTCAGCAGCTTGCCTCCGCACTCGATAAAAGGGGACTCTTAATCCTGGGTTACAGGGAAAATCTCTCCAACTGCAACTCCCCGCTCTTCCCCTCGGATGAATATATGAATGAACAGATATATAAATTAAAGGAATGAGAACGGAAAAGATCCTGGTGATTGGCGGTTCCGCCGGAAGTTTCCGGATCATTACCGGAATACTTGAAACCCTGCGCCCGGGCTTCCCCTATCCTGTTATTATCTGCATCCACAGGCTGCGAAATGTAAGAAGTGGCTTCCTGGAAACTTTTTCCCTGAAAACAGCTCTTCCGCTCAGCGAACCATTCGACAAGGAACCAATAAAAAAAGGAAACTGCTACCTCGCTCCCGCCAATTACCACCTGCTTATTGAAAACGACAGGCATTTCAGTCTTTCGCAGTTCAAACCGGTTATCTTCTCAAGGCCTTCCATCAATCTGCTTTTCGATTCTGCCGCCGATGTCTATGGACCGGATGCTATCGGGGTTCTTCTTTCCGGAGCCAATACCGATGGCGCCGACGGAATAGCCGCCATACACAGGGCCGGTGGCATGACCATCGTACAGGACCCTTCCGACGCCGAGGTGAAGACCATGCCGGAGTCGGCTCTTTCACTGTTCCGGCCCGACCATGTTATGGATGCAGCTAAAATCACTACTTTTATTCGCAATTTACATAGCTGATCATGAGGAGACACCGGGGAACCATATTGATCATACTTTATTCCATCAGCCTCCTTTCCGCACTCTGGCTGCTGGCAGGAGCACTGAATGCCGGATTTCCAGGGCATGAACCGTCCATCCTGTTTATTCCCGGTGTTATGCTTTTCAGTTCCCTGACTATGATTACGCGCTATGCCTGGTTTGCTATAACGGGTATGGAACAGGAAGTAAACGATGTTCAGGTGGCGGATGGCTCCCGGTCTCCCGGGCTAAAAAAGGAAAAACAAAGTACAAGGGGAGAAAATATTAATATTGAAGCAATTGCCAGAAAGATTGCCCGGGAATTTGACCCGGAAGACGGCCCTGAATCCAATGGCCGAAAACTGTTAAGGATCCTTTCCGGTGAACTTGAAATAATGACCGGAATCTACTATAGCCTGGCCGCTGACGGAGTCTTCATGCCGGTATCGACCTTTGCCTTCAGTTCGGCACGAGAACCTGCACCTTTCAGTCCCGGTGACGGCCTGCCCGGGCAGGCAGTGATGAACAGGCAGGTCCTGCTGATCAGGGAAGTCCCTGCAGATTACCTCCAGGTTTATTCCGGTCTTGGAGAGGCAGAACCCACCTATCTGGCTTTTATTCCATTTATCAAGGGAGAGGAAGTTGCATTCCTGCTGGAATGCGCAGGTTTTCACCCCGCTGGTAAGGAACTTGAACAACTGTTCCTCCTGATCTCCTCCTCCCTGTCTGATAAGCTTTCTTCCGAAAACAAAACGAAGACCCATGAGTGAGCGGAAGAAAAATACAACCTGGCATGGCAGCCGGTCCGATTTGTGGATCGTCACCGGAACAATGACAGTGATGATTATCCTGCTGTGGTTTGTTGTCCTTTTTACAGGTGAACTTCCGCTTACCCTCAGGTCCATTGTCTCCATTCATGCAGATAATCCTGTTCTTTTCCTGCCCGACCTGTTTCCGTTGCTGGTCTTTATCCTGCTTAATGGCCGCAGGAAGATTCAGCTCAGAGAAATGAGTGAGGTTCAAGCAAAACTCGACCTGAAGGAGAAACTGCTTATCAATTCAACCCGCTTTGCACGGGAGCTATCGGAAGGAGACGACCCTTCCGTGGCGGAAAACATGCTTGAAAGTGAACTGGGACAGGCTCTCCGGCTGATACAGCTGAATATCAAGACCAACCGCAGGACTGAATCGGAAAAAAACTGGATTGCCGAGGGGAAAGATGTGATCTCCAGAATCCTGCGGAATTATAACAACCTTGACGAACTTTCCTACCAGGTCCTGAAAAGCCTCAGCAACTACATCAGTAGCCTTCAGGGTGCCATTTATATTTTCGACAACGACTCGGCCCTGCTCATCAACAGGGCAACCTATGCCTATAACAGGAGGAAATACCCCGGCCGGAGCTACCGGATCGGTGAAGGCCTTGTCGGGCAATGTGCCTATGAAATGGATTTTATATACCGCACCGAGATCCCCGATCATTACATGTCGGTTTCCTCCGGTATCCTTGGAGAGCAAAAACCAAAAAGTATTGTTCTGGTACCCCTGATTACCAATGAGACTCTTCAGGGGGTAATGGAATTCGCCTTTCTCCAGAACCGCGTACCCAAACTGACCATTCAGTTTCTACTTGAACTCGGTGAAATTATTGCAAGGACTGTTTTTAACCTGAAGATTACCGTACGAACGGAACAGCTCCTCAATGAATCGCGGAATCTGACAGTAGAGCTGAAGAACAATGAAATCAAACTGCAGGAAAGTGCGGTGGAAATGAGGCGGACCCAGGAACAACTCCGGCTTGCGAATGAACAGCTGGAAAAAAGGATCAGTGAGGCACACCATGCGCAAAACAGGCTGCACTGGTTGCTGGAAAATGCCTCTGAGATCATCTCCATTTACGATAAAGACAAAAAGCTATCCTATATCAGCCCCTCGGTCAATTCAATCTTCGGTTACAGTCCGGAGGAAATGATGGCCGGTAAAGATTTCGAGAGGATCAGCAGGGAAGGTGCCGCAGGACTCCATGCTGCCCTTAATTCACTGCTGCTTTATCCCGACTCCACTCAGGAATTCGCTTATTCCTTTATCCGGAAAGATGGTGAAAGGCTCTGGCTGACGGCCAGTTGCCGGAACCTGATTTCAGACCCCTCTATTAATGGCTTCGTTATCAATAGTCATGATATCACGGCCTCGCGCCTGATGGAAAAGGAACAACGTCTGAAAACAAGAATGCAGGCTTTGTCGGAAAATTCGCTGGATTTCATTCTCCGGATCAGCCTTGATGAAACCATTTACTATGTAAACCCCATTGTTGAAGACTATACCTCTATTCATCCTGCCGGGGTGCTTAACCGTAATCTTTCCGAAACCGGCTTCCCGGATGCAATACGATCCTTTTTCCAGCAAACCCTTCACCGGATCAGCGTCCATCCCGCGAAAATAAACACACAGTTTACATTTCCTGTTCAGATGGGTGATCGAACAACGGAAAGGATACTCAATTTTGATGCCATCCCCGAGTTCCAGGAAAATGAGCTGGAAACCGTTTTGTTTGTCGGACACGATATTACCGAAGCGAAAAAAATCGAACAGGAGATCCGGATCATAAACAAGAACATCAAGGACAGTATCAATTACGCTGAAAGGATCCAGTCGTCAATCCTCCCCGAAATGAGCCGGGTCATGAAAACCTTCCCGAAAAGTTTCATCTGGTACAGGCCCCGGGATGTGATTTCGGGGGATTTCCCATGGTTCCTTGAGACAGAAAATGCCAGTTTTATCGCCGTAATTGACTGTACCGGACACGGTGTACCCGGAGCACTGCTCTCCTTCGTCGGCTTTTTTCTTCTGAACAACATTATCCTGTCTGACAGTTCGCTGAATCCCGCCGAAATCTGTGGCCGCCTGAATCTCGAACTCAGACGTACGCTGAAACAGGATCGCGAAAGACCGGACACCCAGGACGGAATGGATATTGCCCTCTGCAAAATTTCTAAAGAGGCCGGCCGGCTTGAATTTGCCGGTGCACACCGGCCACTTTACCTCCTGAGTGAAGGTGAACTGACTGTATTCAAGGGCGACTCCAGGGCAATCGGCGGCTACAGTAACCCGCAAAAAGACAACCAGCCCTTTACCGATTTCACCGCGAATTTACACAGAGGCGATAAACTGTTTATTTTTTCCGACGGTCTGACAGATCAGCTGGGAGGACCGCAAAACCTGAAATTCGGAACTAAGGGACTGAGAAACCTGATCGTGGAGAATCCCGGGTTTACCCTGATCCAGTACCGGAAGAAAATTGAATCCGAATTTTATGAGTGGATGGGCAGCGAGAAACAACTGGACGACCTCTTATTGATTGGAATAGAGTACTGATTAAAAGTCCGGGAATAAACCCGGTTATTGAAAGGAACATTTTACATTTAACACCGTATACAGGCAAGATGACAGCTCCTACGATCAGGAACAGATTCCTGGATTACCTTTTCCAGGTTTACAGCGGGATGAATAACCAGCATCCTGTGATCCTCTATGAGGGAGAGATCACCCATTCCGTAATGAAAAGTTTTTCTGCCCTGGCGGAAGATTTTATGTCAAGGGAAAAAGAGCCGGAAGATATCCAGCGAAAGGTATACCATGCCATGGTGGAATCTCTTCAGAACATCAATCATCATGCCTGCAGGCTGCCTGATGAACCGGAAGACGCTGCCGGCCGGGGTGCTTTCATTCTTTGCTTTGATCAGGGTTATTATTATGTTATGACCTCGAACATGGTCGACTCGGGCAGAGTGGAAGAAATGACAGACCTTATGGACCGGGTGAACCGTATGACGGAGGAGGAACTGACCGAATGCTATAAAAAACAGTTAAAGGATGGTCGTATTTCCGAGGAAGGGGGTGCCGGACTCGGTTTTATCGATCTAAGGAGAAAAACAGGTCAAAAAGTGGAATACCGCTTTGAAAAAGCAGGTGCTGATTCAAGCTATTACCTGTTTACAATAAAAATTTCAAGAAAGGATTGAGATGGAAACGCTGAGAATTGAACCAACAGATGACAGTCCGAAGATTATGCTTGACCCGAAAACGGGCCGCGGAGAAATCTCGGGAAAATCACTTCCGGAAGATGTGGTGGCATTTTACCAGCCGGTGATCGACTGGATCAGGGCCTATGCTCCGGAAGCACCGCCCCAGTCTGAAATTGTCTTCAGGCTCGTATATTTCAATACCGCTTCCTCAAAGCAATTGCTCGATGTGATGATCGCCCTGGAAAAACTTGCTGAAGCCGGTAAAAAGGTGTTGATTAAATGGTACAGCATTGAGGATGACGAGGAAATGCAGGAAGCCGGTCATGAATATGCAGAGATGGTAAGTATTCCATTTGAACACTACACCTATATTCCTTAAGTTCCTGAAATGAGCGAAGAGATCCTCAGGGCATTGATGCAGCTGTTTGCCATCATCACCAAACAGGATGGTGGTGTATCCAGCAAGGAGCAGGATTATGTCCTGGAATTTCTCCAGCGCCAGATCGGCTCAGATGCCGCAGGTGAATATTTCAACTATTTCCTTGAATATACAAAGGACGAGAAGGAAACTGCAAAGGGAAGCAGCAGGAAACTGACCTCGGTACTCGATTCTGTCCGGATTCTGAAGATCTGCAAACAGATTAACAAAACCCTGGATCAACGTCAGAAGGTTGTGGTTGCCGTACGTCTGCTCGAACTGATCAACACGGGGAACGAAATGACTGAACAGCGGCTCGGTATTATCGAAACCGTGACCGAAGTGTTTCGTATTTCGTCAGAAGAATACCGTTCGATCCTGGACTTTGTAACTGCCGGTCCGGAGGCAGAGCCCAATAATCCCTTAATCCTCAGCATCCGGGACCAGGAGGTGAAACCGGAGAACAACCTCATTTTGCACGCCTCAGGGCTCGACAAACCGGTCTTTGTCCTCAGGGTTCCATCCGTAGAACTCTACTTCCTCCGTTACACGGGTTTCCAGGAGTTGTTTCTGAACGGTCTCAGTCTGCAAAAGGAGATCATTTATCTCCTTGCCAGCGGGAGTTCATTGCGGCTCACCAAAGGGGCCCCGATCTATTACAGCGACATTACCTCGCTGTTCCAGTCGGGTGGCGATATGGAAAGGATCACCCTGGAGGCAGGGAAGATCAGCTATTTATTCCCCGGCGGAGAACAGGGTCTCTCTGAAATCAGTTTTGCTGCGGAACAGGGCAACCTCGTTGGGATCATGGGTTCAAGCGGATCCGGGAAAACGACCCTCCTGAATATCCTTGCAGGGATTTACAGGCCCGCATCCGGGAAACTCACAATAAATGGCATGGCCATTGACGATCCGCGCTTAAAGGGGGTAACGGGATTTGTTCCACAGGATGACCTTCTGATAGAGGAACTGACGGTCTATGAAAATCTGTATTTTAACGCCCGTTTCTGCTTCAGAGACAAAGACAGGGATTCCCTGCGCTCCCTGGTCGACAGGACCCTTGCAAGCCTGGGCCTGTATGAAAAAAGAGATCTTAAAGTCGGTTCAGTAATGAACAAAACGATCTCCGGCGGACAGAGAAAGAGACTGAATATTGCCCTGGAGCTGATCCGGGAACCCTCGGTGCTCTTTCTTGACGAACCCACCTCCGGGCTTTCATCCCGTGATTCTGAAAATGTAATGGACCTGCTCCGTGAACTTACCCTCCGCGGAAAACTGATCTTTGTAGTGATCCATCAACCTTCGTCCGATCTGTATAAAATGTTTGACAGGGTGATTATTCTTGATACAGGCGGACAAATGGTGTACTATGGGAATCCGGTCGATGCCGTCAGCCATTTCAGGGAGATCGATCATCAGGTCAACGCAGGTGTCGGTGAATGCCCGGTCTGCGGAAATATCAATCCTGAAACCATATTTAACATCATTGAATCCCAGCAGGTCGATGAATTCGGGAACTACACGGGAGTGCGCAAGATCAAGCCGGCAACTTTTGCCCGGTTGTACAAGAAGATGGTCATGCCTCCCAAAGTCACCACCGCCCGAAAGACACCGGTCGCCAACCTTAAAATCCCTGGATGGGCAGGACAGTTCTTTAATTATTTCAGACGGGATTTACGTTCAAAAACCGGGAACCGGCAATACCTTTTACTGACGCTTCTGGAAGCACCCATACTGGGCCTGATCCTGTCGTATATTATCCGCTACATTGCGGATCCCTCCAGCAAAACCTATATTTTCAGGGAAAACGAAAACATCCCTGTCTACATCTTTATGTCCCTTATAGTAGCCCTTTTCCTTGGATTGATCGTCAGTGCCGAAGAAATCTTCCGTGACAGGAAGATCCTGAAAAGGGAACAGTTCCTCCACCTGAGCCGTTCCGCCTATCTCTTTGCAAAAATTTCCATCCTTACCCTGATCTCCGGCTTGCAGGCGCTTACCTTTGTCCTGATCGCAAATACCGTTCTGGGGATCCGTGATATGTATTTCATATACTGGTTTGCGCTCTTCACTACGGCGGTATGTGCCAATCTTATCGGGCTGAACATCTCCTCTACCTTTAATTCGGCCGTCACCATCTACATCACCGTTCCCCTGGTAATGATCCCGATGATGGTGCTGAGCGGCGCCATGTTCAGTTTTGAGAAACTGAACAGAAGTATCACGAGCGTCGATAAAGTCCCCCTGATCGCCGAAATGATGCCGACAAAATGGTCGTACGAGGCGCTGATGGTGCACCAGTTCAAGGACAACCGTTTCAGGAAATATTTTTTTGATTTTGATAAGGAGATCAGCTATAACAGCTTCAGGAGCTCCTACTATATCCCGGCTCTTCAGGATCGTCTTACAGCGTGCAGGGAGGAATATGAGGAAACCGGAAAGATCAGCCGCTCTGTCAGGGACCTGACAGTTCTGAAAAATGAACTCACTGCCCGGTCGGACCTGCCCGGAGATCTGATCCCCGATGGCAATGAACTCACCCCCGATGGGATCAGTGCGGCGGCGCTTGAAAAAGCCGGCATGGCCATCTCAGCACTCGGGGAGATTTATATCAGAAAGTATTCGGAAGTCAACCAGGAACGTGAACGCTTCCTCCGAAAAGTGATGGAAGAAAAGCGCGGGCAATACTACAGCATGCTTGACCGGTACGACAATGAAAGTGTCGGTGACCAGGTAAAGAAGATCTACGAAAAAAATAAAATCGTGGAGGAAAACGGAAGGCTCTGGCAACAGATAGACCCGATCTATCTCGACCCCCTTCCTCAAAACCCTGTAGGGATCCGGTCACATTTCTTTGCACCCAGGAAAATGCTTTTTGGTCATTATTTCGACACCTACTGGTTCAACCTGAGCTTCATCTGGTTCATGTCCCTGCTGTATTACATCCTTTTGTACTTCGACGGACTGAAACATGCAGCGCAGTTTCTTGATCGGCTGAGAAGAAAAACCATCCCGAGCCCTTAGAACCAGCAGGGCCTCTGCGCGGAAATGTCCGTAAATTTTGTCGGCAGGAGTTAGAGAATGTCTGAAGGCTCTCTGCTTTTCTGTTTTAACAAGCTTCTTGCGGACCAAAAGAATAATTATTAACTTAAGCCGGTATTTCCTGCAGGAACGATCCTGCTGAAAAAAAAGCAGCTATGAACTTAAGATCCATTGTCCTGTTCCTAACGCTCCCCTTAATGATTGCCTGTGTCAGGAATAACAGGGAGAACCTGAATGTCACTGTGGATGAGCCCCGGGAGGACCAGATGGTACTGACCGACGAGGCGATGAACGAAATTGTTCAGAACATTGCCTCCCCCATCGAAGTGGCTGCCCTGATGAGTGAGCTGAACATTCCTTTTTCGACAGCCTATCTCGTGGATGCAGATAAGGTTTCAACTCAGGCTACAGCCTTTGAAATGGCTTATTCACTGGGGGCCCTGGGTGCCGATCTGGGCTACCTGAACATGTACGACAAAACCGGTTCGGCAGTCAACTATCTAGCTACCATCAACCGCCTGGCCGATGCCCTCCAGGTAGGACAATTCTTCGATTTTACTACCATCAAGCGGCTGGCAACCAGCAGGAGCGATCTTGACTCACTGATCTTTATGTCGATCAGCAGTTTCAACCAGATGGACGACCACCTGAGGGCAACGGGCCGGAGCAACTTAAGCGCACTGATGGTGGCCGGGATCTGGATCGAAGGAATGTACCTGGCTACCCAGGTAGACCTCCGACAGGAAAGCGATAAGCTCGACAAGATGATCGGGGAACAGAAACTGATACTGAACGACCTTTTGCTGGTGCTGAAGGCCTACAGGGATGATCCATGGTTTGCCGGTATCCTGAAGGATTATGAGGAACTTCGTAAAGTTTACGGAGAGGTGAAAATCACCTACGAAATGGGAGAACCGGAAACCGTTGAGCAGGACGGGATGCTGATGGTGATTCAGAACGAAACCACCATTGTCGAAATGAATGAACGAACCCTGAAACGGATCACCGAACTGACGGAAAGGATCCGGAACGGACATCTGAGGTTAACTGATCAACATTAATACTGCAGGCCATGAGAGGAATACTATTAACCTTACTGTCATTGCTGATTATATCTGCAACTCCGGCTTTGCTCCGGCAGGACACCCAGCAGCTGATCCAGGATTGTGCCTCCAAAGCAGGCGAAGGCACTATTTACCTCAAGGACTTTGTGGTAAGTCTGCCGGCTGCCGAACCGAATCAGAACCCTCCAATGTTCCGGCAGGCCATCTTACTCCGGGGTGATAATATCTACCGCTTCAATATTTGTAACCAGCAGGGGGAAGCCGTGATAAGGATTTTCGACAGCAGTAAAATGATCATTTCTTCGTACGACGCGCAAAGCGGAAAAAACTACAACCCGATAAATTTTGGATGCACAAAAACCGGACAGTACTCCATTGTGATATCCTTCAAAGACGGAAAGGCAGGGGAAGCTATCGGGATTATGAGTCATGTGACAAAAAAATAGGAGCATTCCGCTTATATACCATTACCCGTATCAGAACTCCACCCGGGTTCAGTAACCTTTGCCGCGCCAAAACGTATAAACGGATAATTTGACAATATGCCTCATCTTCTTGCAATTATTGGGGGGACTAGTTATCTTTGCAACGGCGTATCCGGGCTATTCCGAGCAAAAAAACAGGTAAATAATGACCATTTCATCAAGGTTTTCACCCGGGGTTCGGGTGCAACTATTTCAGGCCGGATCGTGTTATATTATGGGTATGATTGCAGATTAAATGAATTACTAATTCAGCTACAATGAAAAGGTCAATAATCTTTGCGGGAATCATTTTTCTCCTTCAGGTATCGGTTTTAGGACAGACCGTGGGTGATTTCAGGAGCAAGGCATCGGGTGTCTGGAACTCGGCATCAACCTGGGAAAAATGTACAAGCGTCTCGCCGGAGACCTGGGTTGAAGATGGTTATCCGACCAACTATATTTCCAGAACCGTAACCATCCGGTCCGGGAATACCGTATCTGCCAATACCAATATTCTTGGGACCACCGGTGCAAAACTGGTAATTGATAACGGAGGTACGCTGACCACCACCTACGGGATCACAGGTAACGTATCCACCCGGTTCCCGTACCTGGAAATCAACGGGGCGCTGACGACCTCCGGAGTTGTTACTACCGGAACATTTATTCTCGGAACCACAGGGGTTTTTACCACCTCATATTACGCCGTGAACGGATGGTGGGCCTCGTCTCTTTCTCCTACTTCACTGACCCTTGACGGCACCGTTCATTTCAACAGAAACGGGGATCAGCCGATTGCCGCACCGATTGCCGACCAGGTATATACCAATATCATTGTATCAGGGACCGGAACAAAATACCCAAAGAACTCTCTCGTAATTACAGGTACACTGACGATCAACAACGGAGCGACTGTGGACCTCAACACCAAGTATCTTACTTTCTATGACGGAGGAATTGTCAATGATGGTACCTTCAGGGATACCTATACCATCGATGGTGCTGCGCTGAATTTTTACGGTTCAGCCTGTTCTATTAGTGGATCCGGAACATTTCCAACAGAGTTTTACAATATTAATGTCGGAGAGATATCCATATC
>JBMOLL010000044.1:0-14105 GCA_049325415.1 Bacteroidota bacterium
TCCCTGAACCGGCACTGGTCAAGATCTATAATTTCAGATGTACCGTCTTTTGTAACGGTGGCAATGGAATCACAGGTGCCGTCACCGAAATCAATGGTCATCACGTTGTCCATTTTAACAATTTCGATGATACCGCTTATGATATATCCGCAACTCCTGTCGATGAGCAGTGGCTCGACAATTGTTTTGGTAAATACCGCCTCATCATTGATGCTGATGGTGCCACCACCGGTTTTATAGAAAATGTCGTCGTCGAAATCAGGTGTACCGAAACCACTGAGCCATTCCTGCTCATAGCTCGATACCCTTACACTGGTGATGGAATCACCGTAGTGAATAACCGCACTGTCATCTATGGCTATGACCCAGTTTCCTGCATCGTTCTGCCCCAGGTTCTCCATAACCATCAATCTGTCAATCAGACGGTCACGAAATGTTACACTGTCGTATTCCACTGTGAGCACAGCTCCTGCATTTTTAAGTGTGTCCGTGATTGTGATAATAATGGTGCCGGTACGTGTGTTGCCGAACCTGTCAAGGCAATCTTCCCCAAACTCGACCACGATCTCCTTGGGATAACTATCTCCTGAAACGGTCACTGTCGCGCAGGATGGAAAGAACTTACCGCACAAACAGCCGCCACCCATACCGAAGCCGGGACCCATCAGCGGTTTATCAACAGAAAATCCTGTTACCTGGGCTTCCTCCTCGGTAACTTCTGCCGATTTCAAACTGAAAATTTCATCCTCGGCAATGGTGATGCCATCTGTATCGGTGTTTTCTTCCCGGTTGATGGTATAATCACAGCTGAAAAAGATCAGCGAAAAGAGTAAGGTTCCTGCAATCAAACGTAGTGTTTTCATAATCATATATTTAAATTAATCATTCTGCCCGGGAACCTCCGGATACGGCTCCCTTCATTTCTGTAACCGTGTGAGAGGGGATATACCCTACCGGCCCCTCCCCTCTTTTGAGATTGCACCCAAGCCCTACCCGTTCATTGCCTGTCCGTTTCCGGACAGAATTCCTGCAGAAATACAGGGTAAAAAATTTGTCTTACGTTGATATACTGATATTTAAAATATGTGGTACACTTTATGAAATAAAGATAAAAAAATAAGAAAATGGTAGTCAATCTGAAAGAAAACGAAGTGGTAATAAAGGCCAGGAGCGGCAATCATATTATCGGACGGGAGAAAATTCCCGGAAAAATGATCGTAACCAATCAAAGGGTATATTTTTATAGCATGGACACCTCAGAGAAAAGTGTCAAACTGGAAATCCTGCCCGGAGATATTCATGAACTGATATTTTTCAGAACCATGTTGCTTAATCCCAACGGACTGAACGTCGTGCTTAAAGACGGCAGGAAACTGTGCTTTCATCTTAAAAAGAGAGATGAAATGGGTGTCCTGATCAATAAAATGTACTGATGGGACCGGTTTACCGGTTCCTTTCATCCAGCTCAAGCCAGCGAAGGGTGTCGGTATCGATCTTTTCCAGCAGATCCTTAAGATCGGCGGCAAGGGTTTCCATTTCCCTGTAGTCTGCCTGCCCGGAATTCAGACGATCCTCCAGTTCCTTCCTGCGCACTTCCATACGGGCAATTTCGCCTTCAAGTGCTTCATATTCTGATTTTTCCTTATAACTCAGCTTTTTCTTCCCTTCCGGAATCCCTTTCACAGGTCCTGATTCGCTTTCTTTTTCCACCCTGCTCCGCTCCTGGCGTGCCTCCTTTTGCTCTTCCTCCAGCTTAAGACGATACTCGGTGTAGGTCCCGTAGTAGTCTTCTATCTCACCGTCACTAAAAATGAATAAATGATCAGTTAGCCGGTCAAGCAGATAACGGTCGTGTGAAACGATAATCAGTACTCCCCTGAAACTTTCAAGGTAATCCTCCAGCCTGTTCAGGGTCGAAAGGTCCAGATCATTGGTCGGTTCATCAAGAATCAGAAAATTCGGATTCTTCATCAGAACGGTCAGCAGATACAATCTTCGCCGTTCCCCTCCGCTCAATGATGAGACGAGGGAATACTGCACCGGCGGCGGAAAGAGGAAAAACTGAAGAAATTGCGAGACACTGATACTCCGGCCGTCTCCCATGGTGACAAATTCCGCAATTTCCTTCATCACGTCGATGACCCGCTGATCTTCCCTGAAACGGATTCCCTCCTGGGCGTAATACCCGGTTACTACCGTTTCTCCTAAAATAACCTCACCCTTATCGGCTTTCAGATTACCTGTCAGGATTTTCAGCAGGGTTGATTTGCCGCTTCCGTTGGGACCAATAATCCCGAGCCTCTCCCCGGGTTGAAAAATATAGGAAAAGTCCCTGATCACCACACGATCATTAAAAGCTTTTGATAAGTTCCGGAGTTCTGCTGTTTTTTTTCCTATCCTCGACATTCCTGCATCAATCCTCACCTCCTCTTCTTTCCTGATTTCAGAGGCCCGCTTACTGGTGGTATAAAAGGCTTCTATCCTTGATTTTGATTTATGGGTCCTGGCTTTTGGCATCCTCCTCATCCACTCCAGTTCCTGCCGTGCAAGCTTTTTAGCCCGCTCGGTTTCCGCCCTGTAGATTTCCTCCCTCATCGCCCGCTTCTCCAGGAAATAAGCATAGTTGCCCCGGTGAATATACAGTTGCTCATTGGCGATTTCAAGGATCTGATTGCACACATTATCAAGGAAGTACCGGTCGTGTGTGATCAATAAAAGTGTGATTCCGGCTGTAGAGAGATATTTTTCCAGCCATTCGATCATTTCAAGATCGAGATGGTTTGTGGGTTCATCAAGTAAAAGGATATCCGGCTGATCGATCAGCACCAGGGCAAGTGCCAGCCTTTTTTGCTGACCTCCTGAAAGTGTCGAAGCATCCTGTTCGGGCAAATGGATCCCAAAACGGGTAAGTATCTCTTTCACCCGTCTCTCGAAATCCCAGCCATTTACATGATCCATAGCCTGTGCTGCCTCTTCCAGGCGCTGACGTGAACGCGAAGAATTGTCGGCAGCATGCTCTGCCAGCGCAGCTTCATAGCGCCGGATCACCTGGTTTACTGCAGTGCCTGAGTCCCTTATCAGGTCGCCAACGGTAATCCCCGGTGCAAAACGGGGCTCCTGGGCCAATAAACGATAGCTCGTTCCTTCCCTGAATACATATTCTCCGCTGTCGGGAATTTCTTCTCCCATCAGTATTCTCATCAGGGTGCTCTTACCTGCCCCGTTATTGGCAATCAGCCCCAGCCTGTCGCCCCGGTCAAGCCCGAAAGTCACACCGCCGAATAAAAGGCGCTCACCATAGTACTTGCTTAGATTTTTAACGGAAAGCAGATTCATCCTTACTCAGTTTCTTTGCTCCGGCAAAGATATAAACTTATCCCCGGGTTGGACCGGAATGATTATATTAGCAGAAATTTTTGCATGATTCATACCGGAAAATACAACACTTTGAAAATTAACAGGTTTTCAAGGTCAGGAGTCTTTCTCGACGACGGGGAAGGTAATGAGATCCTTTTGCCTCAGCGATATGTGAAAGCAGATATGGAACCCGGGGCATCGGTAAGGGTATTTGTATATAACGACTCGGAAGACAGACCGGTTGCCGTGACCGACACACCGGCCGCGGAAGCCGGTCAGCTGGCCCTGCTCAGTGTCATGGAGATCGCCAATGCCGGGGCCTTTCTTGACTGGGGCCTGCCCAAAGACCTCCTGGTACCTTTCGGAGAACAGCAGGAAAGAATGGTCAAAGGCAAAAGCTATCTTGTTTACATTCTTGTTGATCCAGTTACAGGCCGCCTGATGGGCAGCACCAGACTGAACCGCTACCTGGGTAAGGAACAGCCCGCGCTAGAGGTTGGTGAACAGGTAGAACTGGTGGTGGTCAGGGAATCGGACATCGGCTACCATGTCGCAGTGGAATCCAGGTTCTGGGGTATCCTGTACCGGAACGAAGTCTTTGAGCAACTTTCAACCGGAACACGTCTTCAGGGCTTTGTCAAACTGGTTCGGCCCGACGGGAAGATCGACTGCACTCTGCAGTCCGGTGATGAAAACAGGCTTCAGACCCTGGCGGATAAAATCCTTCAGCTCCTGCAGGAAAATGAGGGTTTCCTGGAACTGGGCGATCATTCCTCACCGGAAGAGATCCGCACCAGGCTGAAGGAAAGTAAGAAGATGTTCAAAAAAGCTGTCGGACTGTTATACCGGCAGAAAAAGATCCTTATTGAAACACGGGGACTCCGGAAAACATAAAAAAAGGCTGTCGTTCCCGGACAGCCTCTCAGAATTCTGATAAGTACTCTTTTATTTAAGTCTTACATTGACAGCGTTAATGCCCTTTTTACCCTGGGTCAGTTCAAAAGTTACTTCATCATTTTGTTTGATTTTGTCAATAAGCCCGGAAACATGTACAAAATATTCATTGTCTGATTCCGAATCCTTAATAAAACCGAAACCTTTGGTTTCATTAAAGAATTTTACTTTACCTTCTTTCATTGTGTGTTGTTTATAAATTTGGCGTAATATTAATGCAAATTATCGGAATTTCAGTCATTTCGGGTAAAAAGTGTGACAAAATATTTGTTCTTCCCGGTCAAATGCTGAAAAATGACGATAACAGCCTTTCAACTCAGGTTACGGTCGGTAAGGAAAGATGCTGACTCAGGCTTTAGCTTTCCGATTTAACAAATCTAACAGCTGCAGTTCTTTCCATCTGGAAAAATGCACAGATGTTTTGCCATTAACATGGAAATCCGATAATTTAAAACCTGTAGCCGGCACTAATAGCCGGAGAGACCGCCGTGGGCCAGCCTGGAAATACATGAAGGACTGCCCGGATTGACAGCCGTCCACCGGGTTTCTGGTACCGGTACCCGATATAGAGGTCGGGATAATACTCATAAATCATCCGGCGGGGTCCGTAGGGATCATCATTTTTCAGATAATAGTAATCAAAGTGGATTGCCGGGCCCAGTGCCGTTTCCAGGTGATGATTGGCATAGGGTCTGGAGATCCTTACAAAAGTCACCGGGACACTGATAAAGTTAGAAGCAAAATCGGGCCAGAATCCGACTCTGAGCGACCATTTGCGGTTTTTGCTGAATACCCTTTCGTAATTGATCGAAACCGGAAATTCGTTGTAATCGGTGCCGATCGCAATGAATTCGGGATAAAGGTGATTTTTCAGGAAAGACCCTTCCTCACTGTTCTGGCCTCTGAGGTATCCTCCTGAAAGCAAACCTGCCAGTAGGAGTAGATATAAACCGACATTCTTCATAGGGTAGTTATTTCAGCATTCGCTTCAAAGATCGGAAATTCATCCGATCTTTCAAAAGATTGCCCGCTTCAGGCTCAGCATCAGCCAGGGAAATTGATTACTTTTACCCTGACGCATGAATAAAGGCAGCGCTCTATGTATTCGAAAGAAGAGGCAAAAAAAATGAGGAACGAGTTCTGGGATTCTTTCAGGCTCTATTCTTCATCCAGAAGAAGAAGAAAGGGAAAACCCGGAAACTGGATGATGGATGCCACCGGGATCCGGGCTGTCAATCTGAAATTTCATTTCGATACGGAATCTGCTCTGGTCGGACTGGATATTGAAACAGGGAGCCTGGATAAAAGAATCGAGCTTTTTGAACGCATGGAAGGACTGAAAAAACTGCTTGATCAGGCCATGGAGACCGAAATGACCTGGGAACTCGACTATGTAAGGGAGAATGGCAAATCGGTAAGCCGGATTTTTACCCTGATCCGGGATGTAAGCATTTATGAACGCGAAACCTGGCCGCTGGTCATGAAATTCTTTTTCGACAAGATGTCCCGACTCGAAGAGTTTTTCATTGAATACAAGGATTATATTCGCTGAAGTCAGATCGGATCCACGAACCGGTCAGGTTAAAAGCCAGGATGCATCCGGAAATTATAGACCCTCACGAACCTTTCCCTGCCGGCAGATGTTATCCTGTACAAAAGCAGTAAAGAAATGAATAAAGCGGGATTTTCACTGCTGATCCTGACCGGCATGTTTATGATCAACACTGTTTCATGTCAGACAGGTACGGAAAAACAAAAACCAGGCAGTACAGCTATGAGCGATACCGGCAGATATGCAAAACTGACACCTTTCGAGGAATATGTCATAATAAATAAAGGCACAGAAAGGCCCTGGACGGGTGAATATGTCGATTTTAAAGGTAAAGGCACCTATGTATGCAAAAGATGTCACGCTCCGCTCTATCGCTCTTCCGATAAATTTGACAGTCACTGTGGCTGGCCCAGTTTCGACGACGAAATCAAGGGAGCAGTGCTGCGCAGACCCGATGCCGATGGAATGCGGACAGAGATCCTTTGTGCAGCCTGCGGAGCACATCTGGGCCATGTTTTCAAGGGCGAAGGATTCACGGCAAAGAATACGCGTCACTGCGTAAACTCCGTGTCCCTGCTATTTATCCCCGATCAGGAGCCGGAAAAATAGCAGAAACGCGGTAGCCTTCGAAATTTCCCTGCATTTTTTGTTTCCCCATCCAATAGTTGTTAATTTTGATCCATTAAATCAAAGTATACCTATGGGAAAAGGAGATATTAAAACCAGGAGGGGAAAACTTTTCAACGGGTCATACGGAAAAAGAAGGCCCGGTAAATCCTCATCCCCTAAGATTACTGTGCAGAAAGCAGAAAAACCGAAAAAAGGCAGAACTGCCAAAGCCGGTTAATCCGATCCATCAATCTTATGACTACGTCCTGCGAGCATGTATGCCATTCTTGATATTGAGACCACCGGAGGTAGTCCAAAGACTGAAAAGATTACGGAAATTGCCATTTTCTTTCATGATGGCACCCGCATTACGGGTGAATGGGCTTCATTGATCAATCCTGAAAGAAATATCCCCTACTTTATTACCGGACTTACAGGCATAACCAATGAAATGGTGGCTGATGCACCACGGTTTTACGAGATCGCGGGAGAACTTGTAAAAATGACGGAAGGATGCACCATTGTTGGTCATAACGTGAGTTTCGACTATGCTTTTATCAAGAGTGAGTTCAAACAGCTTGGATATGATTACGATCGCCCTACGCTCTGTACCGTCCGTATGGGTAGAAAGATCCTTCCCGGACACAAATCCTACAGCCTTGGGAAGATCTGCAATGACCTTGGGATAGAAATCAACGACCGGCACCGGGCAGCGGGTGACGCTCTGGCCACGGTAAGGTTATTTGAATATCTTCGTGAACAGACCGGAGAGGCAGGCTTTTCGGCGCTGGGGAAGACAGGAGGGCGTATCAAGAACCTCAATGCCCATCTTACCGTCAGGGACATCGATAGTCTCCCCGAAAAAACCGGAACCTATTACTTTTACAATGAACACGGCCAGCTGATTTACATTGGGAAAAGCAAGAATATCAGGCAGCGTGTGCTCACCCACCTGGGCAATACAAGCACCCGGAAAGCTCTGGAGATGAAAGAACGGATCAGTTCCATCTCCTATGAACTCACAGGTAGTGAACTGATTGCCCTGCTCAAGGAATCCGACGAGATTAAAAGGAACCGTCCGCTGTATAACCGCTCCCAGCGTCAGACCGTGTTCAGCTGGGGACTATACAGCGGGAAAGATGAATACGGCTATATCACGCTGGAAATTGCCCATACGGCAGAAAAGAACTCTGCACCGGTCACCTGTTTTAATAATAAGACGGAAGCCCGGGAGTCACTTACCCGGCTGGTGGAAAAATACTGGCTCTGCCAGAAGTTATCCGGTTTATATGAGACCGACGGTGCCTGTTTTCATCACTCCATCAGGCAATGCAACGGAGCCTGCATTCAACAGGAAGCGGTGAAGACATACAATGCGAGAGTGGAGCAGATGCTGGACACCTTTCGTTTTGCAGAAGGCAAAATGCTGATCATTGATGAAGGGCGTGAGGCTGTTGAGCGAAGTGTGATCCGGATCGAAAACGGAGTTTATATCGGCTATGGCTTTATCCGGACCGATGAAAGCTACCTGACGCTGGAACAGATCATTGACGCCGTGCGGCCTGCAATGGATAATCGTGATGTTCGTCAGATACTTCGTAACTGGCTGAAAAATAATAAGGTGGAAAAGATCTTGCGCTACTGATGGCTATTTCTTTTCGAGTTCATCAAGTTTTTCCAGTTCTTCCATGCCCATGCCTTTTGAAAGGCTGGCGATGCTTTCAAGATCAATGACCCCCTGAATATCAATCAGTGCATTCTCATCCTTGCCTGAAACAAGCAGCAGGAATTCGACAACGACCCCCTTTTCTTCGCGGGCCAGAAAAAGGACATCCTGGCCTTCCTCTTTGACCACCATAAGTTGCTGATACTGGTCTTTGGGCAGTATATCAAGCAGTTCACGTGCAAATCCCTTTTCTCCGGGCTTAACCTGGTCCTGTGAAAGGATCCGCATGGATTTTATGCCCTGGGTGGCCTTTTTGAAATCCTGGTACTCCGGATCATTCACTTCCAGGTTATTCATCAGGTTGAACATCATACTGGAAATATAAACGGTCGTAATTCCTTCCTTCCCCGAATATTTATCGAAGATTTTGTCAACCGGCGTACTTTGCTGAGCAAAAGCACTGCAAAGGCTAAAGAGTAATACAGGTAAAATAATGAGGCGTTTCATGGCATCCTGGTTATTTATTGTTGTTTTGTGCTCTTATTCTTGTCGAATTTCCCTATAATCTGAAGCTCTTTCTGTCCCCTGTTGATCAGCGACAAAGGCTGTATATGCTGAACTCCCTGGCTGACCTGTCCCAGGGGCTTCAGCTCTTTCGTCCCGTCGTTAAACCGGGAAGAGATGTAATTCAAAGCCTTCATGGTCTCTTCATAGGCCTTAACCGGATCGTCGTAGGTATCGCTGTAATTGGCTGCCGTGATGACCGTATTCCGGTCTTCCCTGATATAAGCCAGGTATACAGCCAGTATGATCATCAGACCTGCCGCCAGGCCAGAAAGAGACATAAGGCTGATCTTCCTTGTCCTTGCTTCATTTCTTTCCGCCCTGTCTATGACCTCTTCAAGACGATTGTCAAGGTCTGAAGGTATTTCGATGCGGCTTTCGGCTCCGCTGAACAAACGAAACATTTCCCGCTCAGCAGCCAGGTCATCGGGGACAAGCCCTTCCCTGAAGAAAGCGGCAAGCTGCTCCTCCTCTTCCAGGTTACTTTCCCCGGAATAGAACTTTGCCAGCAGTTTCCTTATAACTTCTATGCTTTCCATGGTATATACTGATTGACCACCATTTCTTTTAACTGTGCCCGGGCCCTGGAAATACTGACCCGGATCGCATTCACATTCATATCCATCATTTTTGCAATGTCCTCGTACGGATATCCTTCCATATGACGGAGCTGTACCAGGGTACGCTGTGGTTCAGGCAGCGCATCGATTAGCTTCAGGAGGCCTTCCTGCTCCTCTGAACGGATCATTTCTTCCAACGCATCCTTTTCATTCCTGTCGGGGACACCAGCTTCCGCCTTCCCTTCCAACTCCCTCTTCCGTTTCCTGAGTACGTCGATACACCTGTTCCTGGTAATACTTACCGCCAGAGCTTCAACACTTCGGTAGGCTCCAAGCTGATTGCGCATTCCCCAGAGTTTGAGAAAAACCTCCTGAACTGCATCCTCAGCCTCTTCCCGGCTGTTCAGGAGCCGGAAGGCCAGCCTGTACAGACGGGAACTGAGGGGCATGACTATGCTCTTGAATTCGGAGGATTTCATACACTAAAGGTAAGAACTTTTACGAAGCTGCCGAAAACAGTTTTCCTGATCAGTGTACACCGAAGTTTCCGGCAGAATGTGAAACATTTTCAAGATCGGCCATGGTGAAATCTCCGCTGATATAAACCAGCGCGCTTTCTTCACCTCCGGTCAGGATGATGAATTCAAAGATTTTGGTACCATCGGTCTTCATCAGCATCTTAACATTGTCACTGCCATCCTGGACAGTCATAACTTCCTTGTAATCTGCCATATTCAGATCCTTCAGCACCTCGGTGAAGAAATCAACTCCCTGCACTGCACCGGGATCTTCCACTGCCAGCACTTTAAGCGCAGATACCTTTTCAACAGGAAAATCTTCATCCTTCATGGATTCTTCGTCCATGGCTGCGGCCAGTTTAAAGAGCTCAGGACTGATGCTTACCGTAGTAATTCCTTCTTTTCCGGAATATTTGGCAAAAACCTTGTCGATGACACTGTTCTGGGCAAAAAGCCCTGCTGTGGCCATCAAGGCAACGAATAAAAAGATCGAACGTTTCATAATAACTGTATATTTAGTTGAACATTTTTTTTACATGATTAGTGTTGAAATCATGTTTTGGAAGGAAGACGAATGTGTACTCATTTCATTACATAATTTTTGATTTTTTTTAAAACATTTTAATTATCAAATGGTTATTTTTGTATTGAAAAGTAAGGGCAAAGAGCTACATTGACAGAATGGAGGGAAAGAGATAAAAAAATCAATTTTTCTTCTTATCTGATTTGGAGAATAGATTTTAGTTCCTATCTTTGCAACCGCTTAATAAAATTGGCCGATTCAGTAGCTCAGTAGGTAGAGCACATCCCTTTTAAGGATGGGGTCCTGGGTTCGAGCCCCAGCTGAATCACCGGAAAAAGGGTGCCTCTGGCACCTTTTTTTTATCCCCCTTCCGGACCCATGCCCTCCCCTGTTTCTTATCTGCTTTTTGTACCTCGGTATACTGCATTGTCAATCAAATTCGTTACATTCGTAATGATTATTCAAAATCAAGTATATGAAAGCCATATTTAATCGTAGAAACCTGATCCTTGCCTTAATGGTAACCGGATTACTGATCAACCAGGGCTGTAAAAAGGAGCCCACCGAGACCCAGATCATCACCAACTGGATCTGGGACGGAATGAATGAAGTATATCTTTGGGAAGATCAGATTCCGAAGTACAATCCCGACAAGGAAACAGACCCAGAAGCCTTTTTTTACAAGTTGCTGTATGTCGATGATAGCTGGAGCTGGATTACGGATGATTATGAAGCCCTTGTCAACAGCTTTAACGGTATTGAACTGAGCACCGGAATCTATCCGCAGTTCGGCCGCCTGGAAGGATCCGATGACGTGATCATGGTCGTTGCCTATGTGAACGAAGGCTCGCCAGCCGATCTGGCAGGGGTTAAACGGGGTGATATCATTTATGCCATTGACGGACAGAATCTGAATATTGATAATTATATCGATCTTTATTACAGTGTTACCGCTGTATATTCCTTTGCCGATTTCACCGGCAGTGCCATTGTTCCAAACGGAACCGAGCTTACCCTTACCGTTGCCGTCATCGAACAGAATCCCATACTGTACAGCCAGGTGATCAATTACGAAGGTAAAACCATTGGCTACCTGGCCTATGCCCAGTTTACCGCCGGTGAAGCAGACGTCTGGATGGATGAACTGAACAGCGTGCTGCTCTCCTTCAAATCCGAATCCGTGGATGAGGTAGTGATTGATCTTCGCTATAATCCGGGTGGAAGTGTCGATGTGGCCCAATGGCTTGCCAGTGCCCTGGCTCCTGCCGATGTGATGAATAATAACGAAATCCTGATGAACCTGAACTGGAACAAGCTCTATAACGACTATTTCCTTCAGGAATACGGAGAAGAATCAGATTACCTGAGAGTAAGGTTTACCGATAATCCCTATAACCTGGGGCTTGATAAAGTCTATTTTATGACCACGGGCCGTTCCGCATCAGCCTGTGAACTGCTGATATCGGGCCTTGATCCCTGGACCAATGTGATTCACATCGGGGAAAGCACCTATGGCAAGTACACCGGTTCGATTACCATCCCCGATACGGAAGATCCCCCGAGGCATAACTGGGCTATGCAGCCCATCGTTTTCAAGTATTCCAATGCAGTGGGCTATACCGACTTTAAAGACGGACTTACCCCCGACTATGTTGTAGATGACGACCTGTTGACCGCAGTTCCCTTTGGAGACCTGTCCGATCCGCAACTGTCCAAAGCCCTGGAACTGATCACCGGGGTAGCACCCTCAAAGAAAGCAGCAACTGTAGGCCTCAGGCTCGACCGCATGCCGGAACCTTTCCTGGATAAGAAAGTGTCTGAAATCAACTCACTGAAACTACCCCTCAAACCGGGCAGTCTGCAGCTGAGATAGCGGATTTACTTCCCCATTCGCTGCTGAAGAATTGCTTTGTTAATCTTCCGTACGATCCCGGGCCCCTCATATATGAAGCCGGTGTAAACCTGAACAAGGCTTGCTCCGGCTTCCGTCATTTTCAGCGCATCCCCGGCCGACATGATCCCGCCTACACCAATAATGGGTAGCTTCCCTCCTGTTTTTGAAGAGATATAACGTACGATTTCAAGACTTCTCCTGGTAAGAGGTGCGCCGCTCAATCCACCGTTCCCGATCTTACCTACCCGCTCAGGATCTGTTTTCAATCCGCTCCTCGATACTGTGGTATTGGTGGCCACAATCCCATCAATACCGAGTTTTTCGACAATTTCCAGGGTCTCATCAATCTGATTGAAATTAAGATCCGGAGATATCTTGAGGAGTACCGGTTTTCTGATCGCATGAAGCGCCCTTTCCGCTACGATAACCGAAAGAATTTGCTCCAGGGCCTCCTGATCAGCCAGTTTTCGAAGGTCACTAACGTTCGGACAACTGACATTCACCACGAAATAGTCCACAACATCGTATAAAGCCTTGAAATTGGCCAGATAATCGTCCGGAGCATGTTCATTAAGGGTCAGGGTGTTTTTGCCGATATTTCCGCCGATAACAAGCGTTTTGGGCCTTTTCCCGGACAGATGCTCAACGGCTGCGGCCAGACCTTCATTATTAAAGCCCATTCGGTTGATCAGGGCCCTGTCGGCCGGCAGACGAAAGCTTCTGGGCCGTGAATTGCCCGGCTGCCCGAGAGGAGTGACCGTACCAATTTCAATGCTTCCGAAGCCAAAAGCCATAAAATCCCTGAAAGCAGTGGCATTCTTATCAAATCCGGCTGCCAGGCCCACGGGGTTCCTGAAACGGATCCCTGCAAATTCTGTTTCCAGCAAAGGGTTTTCCAGACTATAAATCCTGCTGACCAGGTACTTCACACCCGGTATGCGGAATGCGATCCTAAGAAAGGAAAGCAGCAAATGATGGATCGCTTCAGGCTTTAAAAGGAATAAAACAGGACGGATAAGGACTTTATACATCGATTTTTGCCCAAAGATAAGCAAACTACAGTTCCGGCATATATACCCGGAAGGTTTTATCCCGGAAAAAGACCAGGACCTTCTCGATCTCCTTTTCACTGTCCACCGGTGCCGAAGCAGCCAATGCAGCAGTACGAACTGTCTCCACCCGTTCCGGTGAACCGCCTTTATCCCTAAATGTATTGTCGTCCAACCCTGTGCCGCTTTCCACGTTCTCCGACCGTGCATCCAGCGTTTCACCGCCGAACAAATCGCCCTGATAGGCAACCCCTTCCCCGCTGATCATCTCTCCTTCTCCCAGAATGAGCCATTCCGCATTCAGATAGGGAAAAACCCGCAACATCCGCTGAATAAAGTCAAATGACGGATTGTTCCGGCCCGACAGCAGGTGGGAAATACTCGAGCGCTGCACGTCAATCAGCTCGGCAAATCTCGCTGGCGAAAGCTTTTCATGTTCCAGAAAACGATTTAAACGATCCTTCATAATTGTAAACAATTGTTGTTACAAATGTAAATCATATTTTGTTTCCAGTTGTAAATATTTATTGTTTACATGTGTAAATATCAACTGCTGTCTTGCTTTTACTTCTATTCATCCCGTATTGTTCCGCTTATTCTCATTCCTCATTCATTCAGGTTTTGAATTCACTGGTCAGGAAACTAAAATACTCCCGGAATCATCCTTATTATTGCACTTTATGCCCGGAATCTAACCGTCACCGTCACCCGGAAAACCCGGATGGCCGGACCCAGGGCCATAAAACTCAATTTATTAAACTATTACTTCACTATTTATAATTTATTTTATTGATTATATGTATGTTATATTTGAAATATGTTGATTTTATACCTGAAATGGACTTCTCAGACACTATTT
>JBMOLL010000045.1:0-14085 GCA_049325415.1 Bacteroidota bacterium
TGCTGGGTGTTGAGCCCTCGGGGACGGATATCGCGATGGGTACGGACATCACCAACCAGCTGATCAATACAACGAACACGGTCCAGGAGGTGAGCTATCACTTCACGTACCGGCTGAACGATCCGCGGAGCGGGAACACACCGTTCTGCGACCACGGGATCGATACGACGATCACGGTGTACGTGAACCCGACGCCTCGGTTCACGGTGACGATCGCGGACACGATCGTGTGCGACTCCACGGTGATCACGCTCGAGGTGACGGACGGCCTGGGTGCGGTCCAGGGGACGAAGGTGTATGACCTGCAGACAACCTACACCCCGGGCGCGGTGCTGGGTGTTGAGCCCTCGGGGACGGATATCGCGATGGGTACGGACATCACCAACCAGCTGATCAATACAACGAACACGGTCCAGGAGGTGAGCTATCACTTCACGTACCGGCTGAACGATCCGCGCAGCGGTAACACACCGTTCTGCGACCACGGGATCGATACGACGATCACGGTGTACGTGAACCCGACGCCATTAATGTATATTACAGTTGCAGATACCCTGTGTGACAGCACCTATCTGACTTTCCATATTGTTTCCGGGAACGGGGATGTAATCGGTGATAAAATGTTCTATGTGGAAACCACCTATATTCAGGATTCGGTTCAGAATGTACATAGCTCCGGATATTTTACACTTCAGGATTTCACTGATTATCTTATAAATAATTCCATTGACCTGCAGGTGATCCGATACCGCTTTATACCGGTAATCATGAATTTCAGGGAAAACGAACCTGATTTTGGCTGTAATCATTTTAACGATACCATAATTGATATCTATCTGAATCCGACACCAAGGATCTTTGTTTCCATACCCGACACCATTTATTGCAACGAGTCGGAGATTGATTTTACAGTAATAAACAATCAGGTAACAACCGGTGTGATTGTCTATGACCTTGAGGTAACTGGAGATCTGATTTTTATAACGGGTCAGAATCCTGACGGACGTTATGGAATTGATGATTTCAGGGATACACTTACCAACAGTGACACCTATATCAGACAGCTTATTTATACGTTTAAACCGGTGATTCAGGATGCTGCAGCCGGGCTGGAATGCGGAAAGGGGATTTCACGTTCGATCGTTGTACGGGTGGTTCCGACACTTGCAGCTGTAGCCGTATCTGATACTTTCTACGGAGCGTGGAACATTTCCTGCTATGGTTTCTCCAATGGTTCAATAGACCTGAGTCCGTATGGAGGATATTATCCGAAGCCCTATCAGTTTACCTGGAGTACTGCCGGAGGATCGGGACTTGATATCTATGATGAGGATCAGTCGGGGCTTACAGCAGGGAAATATTATTATTTGATCGAAGATCTGATCGGCTGTTCCTATTTTGATTCCATCACGCTTACCCAGCCGGCAGTTATCGCCGTATCGGCCGACATTGATCCGGTCAGCTGTAATGGAAAGAACGATGGCAGTATTGACCTGACGGTTACCGGCGGTACCGGTGGAATATATGGGTATTCATATGACTGGTGGGGACCTGATTTCCAGCACCGGGTGACGCAGGACCTGATCAATGAATATAGCGGTGACTGGGATCTCACCCTGAAGGACAAGAATAACTGTACCTATCATTCAGTTTATGTTATCAATGCCCCGGAAACTATCATTATCACGCTGAACAGGGAGGTCTATGGCAATTACAATATCAGT
The DNA here is from genome assembly GCA_049325415.1 of Bacteroidota bacterium. GTDB lineage: Bacteria > Bacteroidota > Bacteroidia > Bacteroidales > JBMOLL01. The sequence continues at coordinate 1,725 of JBMOLL010000045.1, forward strand.
TGTAACGGACGGAATGACGGAAGTATTTTAACTTCGGTAACCGGTGGAACTCCCGGTTATACCTATCAATGGTATAACTCAAGCAATACCCTGATCAGCACCAATAAGGATCTGTATACACTGACAGCAGGGTTCTACCGCCTGCGTGTTACAGATATACAGGGATGTTACAGTGACCAAACCACAACCCTGGCCCAGCCGGCTGTTATTAACATTCAAAAGGTAAACGGAACCTATCCGGGAGGATTTGATATCAGTTGTTATGACAGGCAGGATGGAGCCATTACCATTAAGTTGACGGGGGGTCACACAACTTACCTTGATAATGATTTTCTCTGGACAACGGCTGATGGATCCGGCCTTGTTCCGGCCGACAGTAATCAGGTTGGACTGACTGACGGTACCTACAATGTCCTTGTAACGGATGCATTTAATTGTACGGGCACCAAATCCTTTACACTCACTCAACCCACACAGATCAGGTTGCAGATTGATGATGTAAGCGACTATAATGGATGGAATATACGGTGTCACAGTAATAATGACGGTAATATTCAAATTTCTTCCTCGGGAGGAGTCGAACCACATAATTATTTCTGGACTTCTTCCGATGGCACTGTCCCGGAGCCTGCTCTTCAGGATCAGAATGATCTTATTGCCGGGGAGTATCATCTGAAGATCACAGATGATATTTCCTGCACTTATGATACGGTATTTATACTGGCAGAGCCCGACACAATTGATGTGAATCCGGTTATATCCTCTTATTCAGGAGGATATGAGATTGATTGTTATGGCAGTACCAGTGGGAGCATTCAGCTGAATCCATCAGGAGGAGCAGCACTTGCCTCCAACAGCTATAGCTGGACGACAACTGACGGATCGGGTCTGCAAACTTCGGCAATTGACCAGACAGGTCTGACTGCCGGCTCCTATGAGGTAAGCATTACCGACATAAATAATTGTTCCGGTGAGTGGGCGTTTACACTGACAGAGCCTGATTCGGTTTATGCCGAATTTGAAACTGATCCTGCTACCTGTTTCAGAAGTCCGAATGCAAGTATTGATATGACGGTATTCGGAGGTGTTCCGGATTACAGCTATCTCTGGAGCAATGGGGCTACAAGCCAGGATCTGTCCATGGTCCTGAGTGCAACCTATTATGTTGAAATCAGCGACCAGAACGGGTGTAAAAAGCAGGATTCAGTGTTTGTGGGAGAGGCTGATGAAATGTTAACCGGTATTCATGTTGTTACTGATTATAACGGAAGGGATATCAGCTGTTACGGAAGATCCGATGCGTCGGTTGATTTTGAAGTGGCAGGCGGGACTCCTCCTTACCAGTATTCCTGGAGTAACGGCAGCAGTACGGAAGATCTCGAAAATCTTCCGGCAGGATGGTATGTTGTTGATGTATCGGATGTATACAACTGTGAAAAGAAAGACAGCATTGAGGTAATTGAGCCCGATCCGGTTGCACTGGATATGGATCTTACGGATCCTGCATGTTATGGTGATTCAACGGGACAGATCAGTCTGTTGATCTATGGCGGAACACCGGGCTATTCTGTTAACTGGAATAATGGAATGAGTGGTTCCATTATCGGACATCTTCCTGCAGGATCATACCAGGCTATAGTGTATGATCTCAACAATTGTTATCTGGATACTTCATCCATATTAAACCAGCCCGAAGCACTTAGCCTGTCCTTTGAAACATCTCCCGCTTATTGCGGGGATACGGAAGATGGTACTATCGGACTGGATATCAATGGCGGAACTTTACCTTACAGCATCAACTGGAGCGATGGTCTGGATGGAGAACAGATAGAAGGAGTAAGGGCAGGAACCTATACGATTCTGATAAGCGACGATCATGGTTGTACCCTGTCGGATACCATTATTGTGGAAAAAATCTATACATCCTGCCTGACAATTCCCAATGCATTCACACCCAACGGGGACGGATTCAATGATACCTGGGAAATACGAAATATCGAATTGTATCCTGAGGCTTCATTAAGAATCTTCAACAGATGGGGAGAAACTGTTTTCTATACAGAGAGCGGATATGAAAATAACTGGAACGGAACCTACCGGGGAAGAGAGTTGCCCATCGATTCCTATCATTATATACTGGATCTTAACAATGGGGAGCCGCCAATTACAGGAAATATAACGCTGATAAGATAACTTTGACCGGCAAGCACAAATTGAAAAGGATTTTAATATATAGTATAATATTCTTACTGACAGGATTCACTGTTCTTCAGGGTCAGCAGTTGCCGCTATTCAGCCAGTATGTTATGAATGGTTTCATTCTGAACCCTGCTATGGCCGGTTACGATGGCTATACCTCATTGAACACAACCGTGCGCCAGCAATGGCTCGGCTTTGAAGGAGCCCCGCTCACCTATTCTGCCACCTGGCAGACCCGGCTTTTGAGACAATCATACAGGATCGTTCAGAGCCCGGTCAGAAAGGAAAACATGTTATTGCCCAGCACAAAGGGCCGTGTTGGTCTGGGAGCGTATATCATAAATGATGATAATGCGAATGTGGCCAAAACGGGTATCCAGTTTACCTACGCCTACCATATCCTGATGAATAATAATCAACTTTCGTTCGGTATAGCTGCAAAGGCATACCAGTACAGGATAAAGGAGGAAGACCTGGTATTTGGGGAAGATGGGGATCCCGTTATAAACGGGGCTCTGCGCACCGTTGGATACTGTCCGGATGCTGATATCGGGGTATTCTGGTGGGGCCGTGATTTTTTTCTGGGTGCTTCGGCCAGCAATTTATTTCAGTCAGCGCTGAAGATCGGAAGTACTGACCTTCCCAATTTCAAAACAATCCGGCATTACTGGTTTATGGGGGGATATAAATTCAAAGTCGGAGAAGAGTTGCAGATTGAGCCGAATTTTCTATTTAAAACCAGCGAACAATTTCTTCCACAGGGAGATTTCGGCATAAAAGTCTATTATAATGAAGACTATTGGGCCGGTTTAGCGGGCAGAACCGACGGCAGTCTGATACTCCTTTTCGGCATGAAAGCCAATCAGGTATATATAGGATATGCCTTTGATTATGCCCTGTCGGAGATCCGAAAGTTTAATTACGGATCCCATGAATTATCCCTGTCCATTAAGTTCGGAACAAATGCCAGGAGATACAGGTGGCTGAACCGTTACTGATCCTTTTCTTTTTTCCCTTTCAGTTCAAACACAACCACGCCCAGCAGCAGCAGGATTATCATTAGCGAACCGGCGAGAGATACTTTCTCTCCCATGAAATAGGATTCAGGATGAAACCTGAAGACGATTTCATGTTCACCGGCGGGTATATTCATCGCTCTGAGCAGATAATCTACCCTGAAATGAGGTGCCGGTTGATCATCGATATAGGCTTTCCATCCTTTTTCATAATAAATCTCTGAGAAGACAGCCAGTTGTCCGGCGTTGGTACTGGAGGTGTATTTCAGTTCATTCGGGCTGTATGAAATAAGCTTGATTTTTGCAGAGGAATCTACGGGATAGCTCAGTTCCGTATAATAATCCCTGAATTTCACATCAACAGAGGCCTGGTGCTTGATATCCAGGGTTTTAAGAAGAGCCATTTCTTCATCCGCATTTTCTGCTTCTATCAATTCTCCGACAAACCAGGCATTTCCTGCAGCCATATTATTCTGCAGGGGGGCTCCCTGCGGATTTAAAATGATATATTTGGTGTTCAGCATATTTAACACATTCAGGCTCTGGAACATACTGTCCGGATTGAAACCTGAGGGATTCTGCAGGAAGTTGACAAGCGTCATCAGGTTGGCAGTCAGTTCATTGTCAATCAGATCCTGATATCGCCTCATCTTAGCCCCATGATAGCCCCCGATTGATTTATGAAAATACGAAGTACTTGCATCGCTAAAGGTGCTAACTGTTAAGTTTGCCACCCTGTAATCCAATGACTTATCCGTTAAGATCATTTTATCGGCGGTAGTTGGGGTGAAAAACTGTCCGGCATTCCTTTTGCTTACGAACTTTGTTTCATTCAGATAGCGTTTGTCAACCGGCCAAAGATCAATCAGGAATAATAAGCCAAGAATGATCAATGCAAAATCAAGTTTCAGCTTTTTCATCCGCGCAATCAGAATCACTCCTGCCGACAGGGTAATGAAGAGAAATGATCTGAATGCATCGGCACGCAGAAGGCTCCTTCGGTCTTCCCTGAATGCGTCGGTCAGGATCTGCTGATAATGGCTGTCTGATGGTGCGATGAAAGATCCTGCCAGGCCAGGGGCAATGGTAAACAATAAAGCAATACCAGCGGTGATGCCGAACGACCACTTCAGTGCATTATTGAATTTCTTTTCCGGTACGTTGCCATAGAGACTTTCTTTCAAGGCTAAAAATGCAAGGAGAGGCATCGTAAGTCCGGCAATAACCAGGGCCATGCTTACGGTCCGGAATTTATTATATCCGGGCACATGATCTACAAAGAAATTGGTCAGGAACGGGAAATACTTGCCCCATGAAAGAAAGATCCCCAGTACGGTAGCCGCGAGGATCCACCAGCGGTAACGGTTATCCACGATGAACATGCCCAGAAGAAAGAGGAAGATCACCATGGCCCCCAGATAAACCGGGCCTGAGGTTCCCGGCTGATCGCCCCAGTAAAGCGGCAGTCCGCTTTTGCTGATCTCCTTTGCCTGGGCAGGATTGTTCTGTGCAAAGAGCTTATATGTCGCTGAATTTTCCGAAACCGGTTCATTGTTGCTGCCACCCCTGAAGCCGGGAATAAGCAGGGTCAGCGTTTCTTTTTTGCCATAACTCCAGCCGGTGATGTAACTACGGGGTAAACCGGAGGTCTGATCATTCTGGTCACCGGTAAGTTCTGATTTGGCGCGCATGGAATAGTTACCGTATTCGTAGGTTGTATACAGACGTCCGAAATTGCTGGCGACCGCCAGTATGGCAGCGATGCTCAGAATACCAACGGTTTTAAGAAATTCGGGAACGGATTTACTTTTAATGGCAAAGATGAATTCCGAAATCCCAAGGATAAGAACGATAAGAAGAAGATAATAGGAAATCTGAGGATGGCCGGCAAGAATTTCGAGAGAAAGGAAAAGGGCTGTAAGAGCTCCTCCCAGCCATTTTTTTCCCCGGAAAGCCAGTAAGATCCCGGCCAGGGTTGGAGCCATATAGGCAATGGCCACAGCCTGTGAATTGTGGCCAACCATGATAATGATTATGTTGAAGGAGGCAAAGGCAAAGGCAAAGGCGCCGGGGATACTCAGCCAGGGATTCACTTTCAGGACAACAAGCAGAATGTAGAAACCCAGCATCAGAATGAAGAGCATGCCTACCGGTCCGGGACCCACTTTGAGGAGATTATCCACTGCGGAGATAAGATTTGAAGGAAACCTCGTGCTGATCAGGTAAGCCGGCATTCCTCCAAAAAGGCTGTTGGTCCATAGAGCCTCCTTACCGGTGGCTTCCCTGTAATCCCTTATTTCTTTGGCGTTTCCTTCAGCCGACTGGTGATCGTGTTGCATCAGTTGTTTACCCTCGATGACCTGGGGGAGAAAAGCCAGGGCAAGGACAATAAATAATACGATTGCTGTCAGGTAAGGGATATAGCGCCTGAGGTCAATTTTATTCTGCATGTTGATCAAAATGAATTTGTAACTTTGTGCGTCAACAAAAATACATTTTTTAGTATAGTTTAAGCAATCTGATGGGTATTATTCAGCGCCAGACCTTTAAAGGTTCCGTCTATTCCTATGTGGGTGCTATCCTGGGATTTGTGAATGTAGCCATCCTCTCCCCAAAATTCTTTACCACCGATCAGATCGGACTGACACAGGTGCTTGTTTCCATTGCCACCATCATTTCACAGCTGGGAACCCTTGGTTTTAACAATGTCATGATCAGGTTGTTCCCTTATTTCAGAAGCAGCGATAAAAATCACAACGGTTTTCCGTTCCTGATGATGCTTGTGGGTTTTGCCGGATTCGTCATCTCTGTTGCCATCTTCTTTTTATTACGGGGCTATTTTGTGGAAAGCAATCTTGAAAAATCAGCCCTGCTTTCAAGGTATATCGACCTTATTGTTCCGCTGATCCTGGTAACCCTTGCCCATACACTGTTTGATACCTACAACAGGGTTATCTACAATGCGACTTTCGGTACCTTCATGAAGGAAATTGTCGTCAGGGTAGCGAATCTTGTCATCATCCTTCTCTTCAGTTTTAACCAGATCTCGTTCCAGACCTTCGTTTATGCCTATGTCGCAATTCTGGGTCTGCCCCCGCTTTTCATTATGTTACTGTGGATCATACGCAGGGAAGTGACTCTGCGACCTGACTGGTCAGTAATGACACCCGGATTCAGAAAAGAGGTGATCACGGTTTCTGTTTATGGTATTATAGCCGGTTTCAGTGGAATTGCTCTGATAAATATCGACAAGTACATGGTCAATGAATACCTTGGGCTGAGTGCTGCCGGGGTCTATTCTATTGCATTTTATTTTGGTACGCTGATCCAGATACCCAACAGGGCCATGTCCAAAATCTCCACCACCGTTCTGGCTGAATTGTGGAAAACAGATGACCGGGAATCTATCCGGGAGTTTTATAAATCCACCAGCCTGAGTCAATATATCATGGGAGGTTGGCTTTTCCTGGGAATAGTGGTAAATCTTGGAAATATTTTCCAGATCCTTCCTCCTGATTATGCTGCGGGCAAATGGGTGATCATTCTGATAAGCCTGTCTAATCTCCTGAATATGCTATCGGGGATGAGTGTGCATATCATCTCAACATCTTCTGCCTACAAATGGCAGAACTGGCTCATGATAAGCCTGATTGTTCTTGTCGTACTTACCAATATTGCCTTTATTCCCCGTTACGGAGTATCCGGTGCAGCATTTGCTTCTATGCTTTCTACGCTGATCATCTGTATCATGCGCTTTATCATTGTCTGGAAACTTTTTGGATTTCAACCCTATAACAGCAGGTTTGTTGTTGTGACCTTGCTTATTGCCGGCCTTTATTTCATTTCCGGTCTTTTCCCGGGTATCCATTTTATTCCCGATCTCCTGATACGAAGCACGGTGGTCACCCTGCTCTATTTTGGCATTATCCTCAGCCTGGGATTATCCGATGAGTATAACCGGATCTATCGACAGGTCAGGGAGCGAATCTCTCTTCTTCGAAAGAAGTAAAACCGAATTATGGAAGAGCAGGCTATTCATATTGTAGACCGGCCATTGACGCCGGGTGAAGCGGAAGCACTGGCTGAACTGAAACAGGCAGTTTATTTCTCGGACGACAGGTACCTTCCGAAAGGCCTGGATTTCAAGATAAGGGATCTTTCCCTTGATGAAAGGGACAAACACAGGATCAACTATGCCTTAATGGAGAAGTGCATTGCGGCAGGGGAGAGTGAAGTGCAGGGTCAAAGTCTGAATACGCTTTTTTCAGAAGCGCATTTTAACCTCTGGTTTTACAGTAAATTCAGGATTTATTTTCTCCTGAGAAACCTGTTTTACCTGACGGAGCTTATCAGCAAAATTACAGAGGAATACAAGAGGATCACCTATTACACCCTGCTTGGAGAGGAGGTCCTGCGACCATTTCTTCCTGACCATGTAGAGATAAGGACGGGAGGCGGAATTCAACGGCCATATTCGACGGGTGAGAAACTGAGAATCGCTGCGAAACTCGCTAAAAGGAGCCTGTTCTCCGGTAGTTCTATGCGTTCTTTCCGAAAGGCGGAGCATATCCTGCTTGATACAACCCTGACCGGCAGAATACTTGATCTGGAGACCCTGAAGGTTAAAAAAGGCAATTATATTCTCGATTACCTTTTCGGTTCGGTTCCTGGAAATTTCAGGGTGCTCAAGAATGCAGGCTTTCCGTCAAAAGGTGTTGATATTGAGGGTTTCTACAGGGAGGCGGATTCTGCAAAGAATACAAGGATAAAATACCTGAATGCCGAAAGCATTTACAGGGGCCTGCCTTTTCTGTTCCTTCATTACCGGGGAGTAAGGAAATCATTCGCCCGGATCAACGATCAGGTGGAAAGGGCCTTCCGACAGGAGACGGATCCCTTTATCCGCCTGTATCTTTATCTGATTGGATCCCTGCGGACCACACACTGGATGCTATACCTTCAGTACGTACTTTACAAACGGCTTTTCAGGAAGAGTGCTGCGAAGACCATTACCGGGATCAATGAAAACAGTCCGGATGTCAAGGTCATAACCGATGCGGCAAAGACTTTCGGGATCAGGGTGATCGGAGTCCAGCACGGGGCCATTCACCGGTTACATCCGGCATACATGCACAGCAGGAAAGAGACTGAAGCAGGCTTGTTACCTGATGTGACGCTGGTATGGGGAGAATACTGGCGGCAGATCCTGATCCGGGACGGCGGATATGAAGCCTCATCCGTTGTGGTAACAGGGCATCCCAGAACGGATGCCATACCGGCGATCCGTCAGCTTCCCGTTCCCGACCACGGTCCCTTTACCCTTTTATTTGCCAGTCAGCCTCAGCGAGATCCCATTTTAAGGAAAAAGACCGCTATGGATATCTTTACCGCAGCGGCATATACCGGTATCGAATTGGTGCTCAGGCCTCATCCGGGAGAGTTTGATTTTGAAAGTTATTACCCCTCCCTTGCAATGAAGGCAGGACTCTCCGGGCTAAAGATTGAAAGAGAGCAGGATCTGTACCTTGCCATTCACTCTGCTTCTGCCGTGATCACCAGTTTCTCGACAGTTGGTGCTGAGACCCTCTTTTTTGATAAGCCCCTGATCGTTTATGATCCTTTGGAACAGGATATTCAGGGTTATATCGCCAAAGGCGTCGGGACAAGGGTTACCGGAGCCGGAGAACTTGAGAAACTGCTGACCGCAATGCAGTCGGGGATTGTTGAAACCAACGTGAAGGCAGGAGAGGCCTATGTCAGGGAAAATGCCTATCTGATCGACGGGAATGTGAACAGGCGGGTCCTGAATGCTATCCTGGCAACCGGAGCTCAGACCGATCCGAGATAAAGATCCAGTGCTTTATCGAGCAGATTATTATCGGTTAGAATCCGTTCCACAAACTCACGGAATACTCCGTCCCCTCCCTTCCTGGAGAGTCTAATATCCGCATGCCTGGCCACATAATCGGGACTGGAGGCCGGGACAGCCGAAAAACCGCAGGCCGCCAGAAGTTGTATGTCGTTGATATCATCTCCGATATAAGCGATATCTTCCATAGCAATGCCAAGTTTGCCGGCCAGCTTTTCTACCGTTCCCCTCTTATCAGTGATGCCCATGAAAAGATGGTCAATTTTCAGCTTTTCAGCCCGTCGTCTTACAATTTCGGTTCTTTCCCCGGTAATGATCCCGACTGGGATATTCAGGAGGTGAAGGAACAGCACTCCGGCGCTGTCGGAAGTATTGAATTTTTTCAATTCATCAGCATCTTCATGGTAGTACATACCGCCATCGGTAAGCACCCCATCTACATCGGTCAGTACCAGTTTCGGAAGCATATTACCGGAGATGTTTTGGGTAAATAATTTCATTTGCCGGGAGATCTGTAAGAAGCTCCTTTCCGATAACGAGTTGTCTGTCGCTCCATTTAAAACCATCCCCCGGACTAAGCATATGCAGGTGTTTTTCGTTGATGACTTCGCCTTTTTTCATGTTCCTGACGGTGGCGAGGGATCTTTCCAGTTTTTCCCGGCTTCCGCTTACAGCGTCACAGATAAAGATGTCCTCAATGCCAAATGACTTTTCGAGGTTCCGGATATCCCTAACCATCCTTTGAATCCCGTCAATTCCCAGGGAGCCTGCATGATCCGTACCTTTCATTTCCCGGTCGAGGGTGATGTGCTTTTCAATGATCCTGGCACCCATGGCAATGGCAGCCACCGGGGTCGAAATTCCGATCGTATGGTCGGAATAGCCGATGGTATATTTTCCGTAATTGTTTTGCAGGAAGCGGATGGTATTCAGGTTGACGTTTTCATATTGAGTAGGATATTCCGAAACGCAATGTAATATGGATATATCCGAATGGTAGGAAGAAACCACATCCAGGGCCTCATCCAGTTCTTTTTTCCCTGCCATTCCCGTGGAAAGAATGATCGGAATCCGGGTCTCTGCCATTGCGGCAAGAAGGGGAAGATTCGTCAGGTCACGGGATGCGACTTTCAGCCTGTCGGGGGTAAAATGTTTCAGCAGAGACAGGGCGCCTTTTGCACAAAGGGTTTCAACAAATTCCAGACCGTATTTTTTGGCGTGTTTGTAAACCTCGAAATGTTCTTCGTCGCTTAATTCAAGGAAAGCCCGGTGTTCACCATAGGTTTTTCCGAAGGAATTTGGATTATCATATGGCCGGTTCATCTGGGATACAGAAAGTTCTTCGCTCAGATCCCTTTTCGTCAGTTTAACCGCATCCATGCCTTTAAGGCGGGTCCCGAACAATTTATCGATAACAGGTCGGGCCACGACCTCGACGATTAGTTTTGCGATATCAACAGAACCATTATGATTCTGACCAATTTCACCGATAAGATAGCTGGATCCGGTCATTTTTTATTTAATTCAATCTGTTGCTTCATCAAAGATAGGTATTCCGGATGATTCTCCACAAAAGATACAATCTGTCCGGGAGAAAGGGGGAGTTGCAGAGTAAGCATTTCTGCATAAATCCGCGATAAAATCCTGAAATCATCCGGAGTGTCAAGTGTAAATCTCAGGTCTTTCCTGACGGCAAGATGTTGGGGGACAGGAAGAAAACGGCAGTTAAATAAGTCCGGATTTCTGTACATAAAACCGGTAACGTGTTCCAGGTAGCTTTTTTCATCAGTAAGGGCCGAGATTCTCTGTAAAGCATTCAATGTTGTTGCTTCAGCCCAGAAGCCGAAGTGAGTCAGAATGGAAGGTGTTCCATCGGGTAACTGGTAGGAAGCATAATCACAATTTTCAGAATTCAGCAATGTCATCAGCGGGCCGATTGCTTCTGCATCCAGAAATGGGTTATCTGCGCAAACCCTGATGATTCTTTCAAAACCAAAACGAGTGGCTGTCTGAATGAAGCGGTCAAGTACATTATCTTCTGATCCCCTGAAACAGTCAATGCCTTTTCGTCCGGCAAGGTTGAAAATCCTGTCATCAGAAGCAGAGGTTGTAGTAGCCAGCACCAGGGGAAGGGAACATTTTTCCCTCAGTCGGTCAAGGATTATTTCCAGAATGCCTTTCCCGTTATAGAAATCAAGCAGCATTTTATCCGGAAGGCGACTGGCTCCTGATCTTGCCTGAACGATGATTCCTGTTGTTCCCATATCAGAATTATTTAGTTCCGGATACAAAGATAGGAAGAGGCTGATATAGATCCGGGAAAAGGCTGGAATTTACCTTTATCTTTTCATAATTGCAGCTAATTCCGACGTCAGCGCTCTTCTGCTGTATTTTTCCACTCCGTGCTGATCCGATTTCAATATTCCCTGTCTGTATTGATCAAACCATCCTGTAATAATTTCTCTGAGCGCCAGATCATTGTCAAATCCGACCATATGACCTGAGCCCGTTTCCTGAATGATCCGGGCGGCTTCTCCGTCTTCTGGTCCGATACCCAGGATCGGTTTCCCGGATGCCAGGTATTCGAAGATCTTACCTGTCAGGATACTTTTCGCATTCGGTGTGTTATTGAGCGGGAGGTATAGAATCTGTGAACAGGACAGGGCTTCCTGAATATCCGAATGAGGGATATAGCTTACAAATTCGGTATTATCACTTAATCCCCATTTCTCAATAGCTTCCTGTACGGCATGATCGTTCTTACCAATGAACTTGAGATGAAGCCCCTTCCTGAAGTCCGGAGAATCTTCAATAAGCTGGGAAAGCACTCGGTAGAAGACTTCGTGGTTCCTGTCTTTGTTGATTGCGCCGAGGTGCAGGATGGAAAAGCGTTTTTCCGGTTCAATTTTTTGCACTTCGCTGAAATCCTCCGGATCATAGCCGTTAGGGATCGTTACGCAGCTTCTGGCACCGAGGAATCTCAGCTCTTCGGCCATCAGTTGTCCCACGGCAACCACCTGATCCGCATGACGCAGGACCATATTTTCAAGTCGATGGTGCTTTTGATCCGCCCATTTTGAAAGTTTTAACCGGTGATAGAAATCAATGCCGGTCCAGGGATCCCGGAAATCAGCCACCCAGAAAATATTCCTTCGTTTCTTCAGCCCCAGGCCGATCAGGTGCATGCTGTGGGGCGGACCTGTTGTAATTACTGCATCCACATGGTTCTCCCTGAGATATGAATTTAAAAATCTGACCGAGGGACGGATCCAGAACC